>CAJMNO010000005.1 GCA_905214865.1 uncultured bacterium
CCTACGACAGACCTACTGCAGCCCCTCCTGCACTAGCTTTGGCAATCAAGGGCAAGGAGAGCGGTTTCTGAGAATGCTCTTGGGCAGTCCATGGCAATTGACTGTCAAGGGGAATTTGGGGTATACATTGGGCAGCGGAATTGACGTGGATACCTTACGGGGCCCGCGTCCGCAGGGGACGGCTGCCTACGGCGGCCGTCCCCTTTTTTATTATGGGAGTGCCAATGGCAACAAAGCCGTTCAGGACGATAGGGGAGCAGATCGAGATTCTCCGCGGTCGTGGGATGGCGGTCGACGACTCGGCCGCGCGGGTCCTCATGCGCGAGGGGTACTACTCGATAGTCAACGGGTATAAGGCCCCGTTCATCGACAAGGAGAGGACCCTGGAGTGCGGGGAGGACCGCTACAGGGACGGGACGAGGTTCGATGACGTGCTTCGCCTGTTCGAGTTCGACCGCGCCCTTAGGGAGCTTACCTTCCACAGCCTGATCAAGGCCGAGGCGGCAGTGAGGACGGCGGTGTCCTATTGCTTTTCCGACGCGCACAGGGGCCAGGACGACTACCTGCTCCAGTCGAGCTTCTGCACCAGGGGCGAGTACGGGAGGTACGGTAAGCAAACAGACTCGTACGCCTCCGAGCTCTCGAAGCTCATCGGCCTGCTCAGCTCCAGGAGGGACTCGAATCGGGCCGAGTTCGTCGTCCACTACCGAGAGGAGTACGGGTACGTGCCCCTGTGGATGCTCTCCAACGACCTCACCTTCGGCAATCTTGAGCACTTCTTCAACCTGATGAAGCCGAAGGAGAGGGAAGCCGTCTGCAAGATGATCTCGGAGGGCACCGGGAGGCTCGGGGACAGGTTCCTCGGTTACTTCGACGCGAGCGAGGCGCAGGTAAGCCTGGAGGTCCTGGTGAAGTTCAGGAACATCTGCGCGCACGACGAGCGCCTCTACTGCGCGCGCGTCGGCGGGCGCAAGGACGTCGACTACTCGAAGATGATGTTCATGCTCGAGCGCTACCTGACCCCGAAGGAGTTCTACGAGTTCCTGGACAGCTTCATCTCCATGCTGGAAAAGGCCCTGGAGGAGTCCAAGGCGCTCCGACCGATACTCGGTCCCCTCGGCGTGAAGAGAATGGGCGAGGAGCTGGAGCGAAGGGAGAAGTCGATCTCTTAGGGAAATCGCCCCCGCGTCGGAGCTTGGCGGCGAGGCGCGGGGGCCAGGCAGACCTCAGGGAAGGAGGGTGCCCGATGGCATCATCTCGCAAAAGCGGGAGGCCCCGTGGGCAGCAAGCGAAGGAGGCCCAGCGGGAGGTGTGCGCCACCCGCGGGCTCCGCGAGGACGGCACCCGTCACACGGTCTAAGAGACCGTCGACACCGAGGAGGAGGCGGACGCCAGGCTGGCGGAGCTGGCGGTCGAGCTTGGCTCAAGGCCAGACCTCGGGCGCGGGGTGACGCTCGCAAGGTGGTGGGAGGTATACCGCGCCACCAGGGGAGCGAGACACGCCCGTGCGACGCTCGACCGCTACGCGCTCATGATGGACGGGGCATGGGCGCCGGCGATGGGGGAGTGCGACATCTCCATGCTCGACCGCGGGCGCACGCAGGCGGTGGTGCTCGCTGCACCGAGCAGGAGTGAGTCCCACGAGAGGGTGAAGGCGCTCTCGGCGGTGCTCACCCTCGTGTGGGTTGTGCGACGAAAAAGCACCTGAGACCTAGGTGCGCTAAGCACGTGGCGGCGGAATCCGCACGAGGCTGGGTACGGCTAAGCATCCCATGCTCGTAGCACAACATGACAGGAGAATTAATGGCGCTCCCCCACCCGTCGCCGTACGCCAGCGGGAACGGATGTGGCTGACCACACCGAGTGGCAACTGGAGCCCCGTCCGGGGTCGGGCACGTCGTATTTTTGCGGGACCCCGACGCGTGGGGCGTGGGAAGGCCCCCTCTCCCCTCCCCGCGCATTCCGACGAGCAAGGGTACCACTGCCAGGGTCGATATGCACAAAAAAGCGGGCCACCCGAAGGCAACCCGCGAACATTTGGTAGCCCGTAGCAGATTCGAACTGCTGATCTCCGCCTTGAGAGGGCGGCGTCCTAAACCGCTAGACGAACGGGCCAGTATGTGAAGGCCACCTTGGCTGGGACGGAGAGAGTCGAACTCCCGCTGACGGAACCAGAATCCGTTGTCCTACCACTAGACGACGTCCCAAGAGGTGTCTTCGCGTGCCTGAGCACGGGGAATGACTTTATCGGAAAAGTGCCGTCCGTGCAACGAGAATCTAAAAAGCGCCCTAATTCACATTTCCTTCGCTTCTTGCCTTCGCCTCGTCGTCTGCCTGGTCCTCCGTATCGTCGCCGTCGCCCCCGGCATCCTCGGAAGGTGCTTGCTTCCTGTCCCAGGTGTCGAGCAGGAGGTCCCGGGGCACCGCGCCGACCTCCCAGACCTGCGTGATCGAGTCGAGGCAGTCCCGCTCGCCCTCGGCAAGCCCCTCGCGTGCGATGCGCACGAGCTGGGACACAAGGTCGGCGGCGTCCCTGCCGTACACCTTGGCCCCCCAGCCGTCGCGCGCCAGGTCCCGGGCAGCAGACTCCACTGCCTCCGGCGTGGCGGCGCTCACGAGCACGCTCGCGAGCTCGAACGCCTTGTCGTCGCAGAACAGGCCCTTTGCGAACGCGGCGTACCCAAGGGCAAGGCGCGCCGGCAGCGAGTCGGCACACCTCAGGACGAGCCTGCCGTCCAGCCCCACCTCGGGGCACAGTGCCCTGAGGAGCTGTGCGACCTGCGCGTCGGAGAGCTCGTCGCGCATCATCACGGCGCTCAGGGGCTGCTCGCCGCAGGGGAGGTCATGGCCGTCCGGCCCCACGTACCATGCGGGTGCCTGGCGCTCCAGCCAGGCGACGTACGCACGGTAGCCAAAGGAGGGGCCAAACGCATCGGGCAGGGGGGACGAGAGCTCCGGTGCCGCCTGGGACCACAGCGACCGCCTGAGCATGCGCCCGCAGTCGTGCGGGTCCTCCCCGCGGAAGCGGAGCGCGTTGTCCGTGAGGAACGCCAGGATGGGGGAGAGGGCCGTGGCCACGCGGTAGGACTCCGCCGCCTCGCGCTGGCCGCCATAGTCGATGCCGACGACGGTGTCCGCGGTCGCGCGCATGGCGTCGCGCACCTTGTCGCCATGGCGGGAGAGGTGCGCCTCGGTGAGCGTGTGGCGCGCGAGCGGGACCAGCGGCAGGTCGGAGGGGGCCTCCACCGTGGGGTTGTAACCCTGTGCTATGAGGTCGACGTCGCGCCCGACCTCCCGGGAGGCGAGGTGCACCTGTCGCTCGAGCGTCGCAAGCGCCTCGCCCAGCGCCCGTACGTCATGCGCGGGCCCAACGGTGGTGACGAGCTGACCTGCCGGGCCGACGCCCACCTCGACGCCTATCGTCTCAGCGCCAACGGGAACCTCGCCCGTCGCAGACGTCCTCGACCCCGCGCCATCGGCGCCCTTGTCACCCAGGAGCCGCCTGGTTGCCGCGACCAGGGCGCCCACGCCCCTCTGGCCCGCAAACGGAACGGTCGTCCCCTCCTGCCGGTCGACCACGAAGCGCTCGAGGGAGAGACGCAGGCAGCGGCTCTCGTCACCCCTTCCGCCGGCGTGCTCGCCCCCCGTCAGCGCGGCGAGGAGCCGGTCGTGGTTCCTCCGCTGCCTGGCGAGGTCTGCCGCGGAGGGAAGGCTCGTGGGATCCTGCATGGTGCGCACTCCTTCGACGAGATGCGACGGGTGAGCCCCGTCGCCGACAACGTCCTTTTGTGATGTAGGTTAGTATGCCCGTTTGGGCCCTTGGGGATTATTGGGCATACTCCATAGATGCTAATCAACGCCTGGCCGCATCACCGTCGGCCTCGCAGGTGCGAACGGAGACTGATGTCAGCGGATTCCACGGGACGGGAGGGGGATTCCCCCAAGGTCAGGGCCAAGGTCTCGGCCCCCCGTCCAAAGGTCACGGGGGGCGGCAGCCCAGAGTCTGAGGACAGCAAGGCGGATGCCAGGAAGGGCGCCCTCTTCCTGGCGGTGGTGGTTGGCATCTACGTAGCCTACCTCCTGGTCACCGGCCAGATGGGGCAGTTCCTGGACGCGCTCTCCAAGGTCGACCGAGGCTGGGTCGGCGGCGCGTGCGTCATGTTCCTGCTCTACTTCGTGTTCGGCGTCCTCGCCTACGTCATCGCCGTCTACCTTGACCCCGAGTCCCCCGTGGGCGTGCGCGACCTCATGAGCGTCGAGGCGTCGGGCGTCTTCTTCGGCAACCTCACGCCCATGATGGCGGGGGCGGTGCCGGCGCAGATCTATCGCCTGACCCGCACGGGGCAGGACGTGGGCGAGGCGTCGGCAACCCAGTTCACGCGCTTCATCATGTTCCAGTTTGGCGTGGTGCTCTTCGCCGCGATCATGCTGGCGTCCAAGCTGTCGTACTTCTTCCAGGCGTACGGCGACATCATCATCCTCAACCTGATCGTCTTCGCGGTGCACTTTCTCGAGCTTGCCGGTCTCTTCGTGATCTGCCTGTGCCCCAAGCTCGTGATGCGCGTGGGCAACTGGGCGATCCGCTTTGCGACCCGCCACCACTGGCTCAAGGATCCCAGCAAGTACGACGACCTGGTCAACCGCCAGGTCATGGAGTTCTCCCGTGCCTTCAAGCGGGCGGCACGGGACCTCCCCTCGATGGGACTCACGCTGCTCGTGACCATGGCGCAGCTGTTCTGCCTGTACGCCATCCCCTGGTTCGTCCTCAACGCCTTTGGCATCAGGGCCGACTTCGTGGAGTGCCTTGCCGCGGGCTCCATGGTGCAGATGGTGTCGTCCGCCGTCCCCCTCCCCGGCGGGACCGGCGGCGCAGAGGGCGGCTTCTACCTGTTCTACGGCCACATGTTTGGCAGCAGCATCAGCGCGGGCTTCCTGGTATGGAGGATCATCACGTTCTTTGGCCCCACGCTCCTGGCCGCCCCGCTCCTTGGCCTGCGCTCCAACTCGGCGCAGAGCATCTACTACCGCGTCCAGCGGCTTCGCAATCGCATGGCGGGCGCGTTGCCGGGGAAGCGCGGCAAGAGCCACCGTGGCATCACGGTCAGGGTCAAGGGCAAGGTGCCCGCGTACAAGCCTAAGGCAAAGCCCAAGGGCAAGGGCGGCAACAAGGACTAGGGGAGAGGAGGGGCGAGCGGCCGTTGCCGCCGCCCCTCCCGTCGGGTTCCACCGGCTACAGGCAGCGCCTGCACGCCGTGCAGGCGGAGGGGGCCGCCGCGAGGCCGCCCAGGGCCGTCTCGCGCAGGCTCGCGGGCAGCGCCTGACCGACCTGCTTCATGGCGGCGACCACCTCGTCAAAGGGGAGCGGGTCCAGAACGCCCGACAGGGCGAGCTGGGACGAGACCAGCGCGTTCGCCACGCCGATGGCGTTCCTGTCCTGGCAGGGGTACTCCACGAGTCCCCGCACGGGGTCGCACACCAGCCCCAGCAGGTTGGCGATGGCCGTCGAGGCGGCGGAGAGGCACTGCTCCGGGCTCCCGCCCAACAGCTCCGTTACGGCGCTCGCCGCCATCGCCGACGCTGTCCCGACCTCGGCCTGGCAGCCGCCCTCCGCGCCCGCGACCGAGGCGTTTCCTGCCACGATGAGCCCCACCGCGCACGCGTTCCACAGCGCCTCGCACAGGGCGTCGTCGTCCGCCCCCGCGGACTCGCCCACCGACAGCACCGCCCCGGGGATGACGCCCGCGGAGCCCGCCGTCGGCGCCGCGACGATCACGCCCATGGTGGCGGAGCGCTCCAGGGTCGCCATCGCGTAGGCGACGGCGTGGGAGAGAGTCTCTCCCATCAGGCTTGCACCCAGGCTCCCCGCCGCCGACCACACCGATGCCGCCTGTCCCCCGATGAGGCCCCCGAGCGAGGGCTGCGGGTCGTGGATGGGACTGGTCGCCTCGTCTCGCATCACCGAGAGCACGCGCGTCATCTGGGCGTCGACGTCCTCCCCGTCGCACAGCTCGCGCTCGCGCAGGCGCGTGACCTCGCCGATGCCAAGGCCCTCCCGGTCGCAGGCGGCAAGGAGCTCGGCGCCCGTGGAGAAGGACATGCGCAGGGTCGCGTCGGGCGAGACGCGCGATGCGCCGGGGATGGCGACCGAGCAGGCGCCCTGGATGTTGGGGGCATGCGAGAGGAACTCCACGAGCTTGTGGTCGATGGGCTCGTCGAGCTCGAACACCGTGTAGGCGCGCCCGCCGCGAGCCTCGCGGAAGGTCCGCATCGTGGCGATGTTGGCCGAGGAGGCGGAGATCCCGCTGGTGAGCGCGGCGAGGACGCCCGGCTTGTCCTGGTGCGTCACGAACAGCGTGGGGTAGTCGCCCGTAATCTCAACGTGGACCCCGTCGATCGAGACGATTCTCACGCGCCCGCCGCCCAGCGACTCTCCCGCAACGCTGACCCTGCCCGTCTCGCCCTCCATCGTCACCGCCACGGTGTTGGGGTGCAGGGCGGGGTCGTCTCCCATCTCCTCGAACGAGAACTCAAGGCCGCGCTCCCGCGCCAGGTCAAAGGAGTCGCGCACGCGCGTGTCGTCGGGGGCAAGCCCCAGGATGCCCGCCACGAGGGCGCGATCCGATCCGTGGCCGCGGTAGGTGTGGCTGAACGAGTTGTAGAGGGAGAAGGTCACGCGCCTGAGGTCGCGGGGCCCGAGGGAGCGCGCCACGAGCGCGATTCTCAACGCCCCCGCGGTATGGGAGGACGAGGGGCCGACCATGATGGGGCCAAGGATCTCGAAGGCGGATGTCTGCATGTGCTCTCCTCGCATGTGACGTGGGCTTGTGTTACCAACGTGTTTCCGACACACGATGATAGCCGTGACGGGGGAGCGCTTGTAGCGTATCGGCGAACGGGCGAGAGGAGAGAGGCACCCCTCCGGGGCGCGGATGGCTCCGGAGGGGTGCCTGGCAACGTCGGACGGTGTCTGCGGGACTACGCCGTGAGGCTGGCGTCGACGAGGTGCGTGCGGTCGCCGGCGTCGTAGAACAGGCTCTCGACGCGGTCGGACCCAACGTGGCCGTGCGAGTAGTACATGATCGGGATGATGGGGAGGTCCTTGCCGACCGTCTTGTTGATCTCGCGGTACTTGGCCTTGCGCTCGTCGTCATCCGACGTCGCGCGCGCCTCCTCGATCGCCTTGTCGACGTCGGGGTCGTTGTAGTACGAGTAGTTGTTGTCGGCGGTGCTGTAGTAGGTGGGGTACACGTAGGCGTCGAGCGTGGGGTAGGACGCGGTCCAGCCCAGGCGCGCGATCTGGAAGCTGCCGTCGGAGAGCGACGAGAGGTACGCGGCCCACTCCTGGGAGGACTGCTTCACCTTGAAGCCGGCGGCCTCCAGGCCGTCCTGGATGATGCTCATGATGTCCTCGTGGCCGCCGCCCGTGTTGTAGCTCAGCGAGATCTCGGTTCCGGAGAGGTTGTTGTCCTCTACGAGCTTCTTCGCCTTGTCGGCGTCGTAGGTGCAGTAGTCCCAGCTGTTGTCGCCGTCGGGGTCGAGGACGGGGGAGATGAGGTTGTCGGCCGGCTTGCGGGCTCCCTCAAACAGGGTGTCGCAGATCTTCTGGCGGTCGATCGCGCACGAGATGGCCTGGCGGGCGGCGAGGTTCTTGATGACGTCGTCCTTGAGGTTGCAGATCAGGTAGTAGGTGGACATCTCGGAGCCGGTCAGGACCTGCTTGCCCGGGGTGACGGTGTAGCCGTCCTCGGAGGTGCCCTTCTCGCCCTCGATCTCCTTGATGCGGCCCGTGGGGATCTCGGCGAAGTCGAGGTTGCCCGCCTCGAACTCGCGGAAGGCGGTGTCGGGATCCTTCTGGATGGAGAAGTTGATGCCGTCGAGCTTGGCCTTGGCGCCAAAGAAGCCGTCGAACTTCTTCACGTTGATGTACTGGTCGGCGACCCACTTGCCGTCCATCTGGAAGGGGCCGTTGCCGATGGGGGCAACGAGGAAGCTGTCGGGGTCGTCCTTGGCCGCCTGGGGCACGGGGACCAGGCAGGGATAGGTGCAGACGGTGGGCCAGTCTGCCATGGGCGAGGTGAGCTTCACCACGAAGGTGTTGTCGTCGGGGCAGGTGAGGCCGGAGATCTCGGTCGCCTTGCCGGCCTGCATGTCCTTGGCGCCCTCAACGGGGTCAAGGTAGTAGCCGATCTCGCCCGGCGTCGCCATCGTGGGGTCGCACAGGCGCTCCCAGCCGCGCTTGAAGCTCTTGGCGTCAACGGCGTCGCCGTTGTGGAACTTGGCGCCCTCCACCAGGTGGAAGGTGTAGGTGAGCCCGTCGTCGGAGACGTCCCAGGACGTCGCCGCGTTGGGGACGACCTCGTTCTTGTCCCAGTCGTAGGCACAGAGCGGGCTGAACAGCTGGAAGATGACGATGTTGCCGTCGACGTCCTGGCCGTTGTAGGGGTCGATCGCGACGGGGTTGCTGATGTAATACTTCAGCGTGCCGCCGGTCGTCCCGGCACCGCTGTCGCTGTCGCTTGCGGAAGAGGAGCTCGTCTTCTTCCCGCATGCGGCGAGCGTCGCGAGCGCACCCGCGGCAAGTCCTCCCTTGATGAACGAACGCCTGGTAACTCCGTCTGCCATGTGATGCCTCCCTGATGGTTCCCTTTCGTGGTCGCGTCCCGTACCGCCGGGGCGCCGTGCCGGACCCGCGATGCAGTAAATATAAGTAACGTGTAAGCGAACTGATCGATGTATTCATCACCTGGAAATAGTCATGCGAGAACATGCGTCACGATGCATCCGGGACGCTTCGGCGGGGCGAGGGTGGACGGCCCGCCCGACGACTTGGGGGGAAGCTTGATGAGGGTTCTTGTAACGGGGTTCCAACCGTTTGGCGGCGAGGACGACAACCCGTCCTGGGAGGTCGCGAGGCGCCTCCCAAAGAGCGTCCTGGGCGCCGAGGTCGATCGTCTCGAGGTTCCCGTGGTGTTTGGGGAGGGGCCGCGCCTCGTGTGCGCCGAGGCGGACCGCCTTGGGGCGGATGCGGTGCTGTGCCTTGGGCAGGCGGGCGGCCGTGCCGGGATCACGGTCGAGTTCGTGGGCATCAACCAGGAGGACGCCTCGATTCCGGACAACGCAGGCAACCAGCCCGTCGCGTCCCTGATCGAGCCGGTCGGGCCTGACGCCCGCTTCGCGACGGTCCCGGTCAGGCGCATGGTCGCCCGCATGCGGGAGGGTGGCGTCCCCGCATCGGTCTCGTACACTGCGGGGACGTACGTGTGCAACGACATGCTCTACGAGGTCCTGGGTCACCTCGGCACGGGGGAGGGCCGGGTGCTGGGAGGCTTCGTCCACCTCCCCTACCTTCCCTCCCAGGTCATCGGAAAGGCGCCCTCCACGCCCTCGATGTCGCTCGACGACATGGTGCGGGGCGTGACCCTGGGCCTCGAGGAGGTCGTGCGTGCGGTCGAGACACGCTAAGGACGCTGGTCGAGACAGTGCCTCCTGGGGAATGTCGGGCGGGCCGTTGGCAGAGCGTGTTTGTGCAGTTGGTGACCAATTAGGTCTCGAACCACGGCAGAACCGCTCTTACGGGAATGCGCGCGACGCGTCCTCGAAAAGAGCGTGTGCCCAAGGCATCCAGCTCGCTGGATTCCCAACCACGACGATTATGTCAGGACATCAACGGTCAAAGAATGGCGTGGGTCGTGCCTCGCTTGGACCAGCTGGCCCATCTGTGGGGGACCAGGTCGTCGCGACTCCCGTACGCCGCTCTCGCCGGGGAGAAATACGGCGCCGCGGGTCAGGCCATTGCTATCCCCACGGGGTCGTCCGATGGCAAAGAACTCCCGAGGAGAGTGCACACATCGGGAGGCAGCTGCCATCCTGCCTCGGAAAGGGCCACGTATTTCCAGCTGGGTCCCGCCGGCTTCGTGGCCCATAGCAGTGATAGCCGGATTTGAGTGCTCACTCCGGGAGCTTGCTGCCATCCGGACCCGATGCCTGGAGCATTTGGCAATGAACTCCCGACATGAGTGCTCACGTCGGGAGTTTGCCGCCATGGGCTTCGAGGCAGGCGGTCTTCGGGGGTCTCCCAACTGGGCAAACGGTCAATCGTCCCTGATTCTGGAATCTGCCTCTTCACGGAAGGTGCTCACATCGGGCTTTGGCTACCATTGGGGTTCCGTGGAGTGTGACCGGTAACAGAACGCTCGCGCGCGTGCTCGCGTGCCCTCATACGTCTGGGACGCCCTTGAAGATGAAGCGAGCGGCAGTGAGGGGAATCAAGTCGGTGGTCCCGTTCCCGAGGGCTCGCCCCTCTCCCTCTTTGACCGTTGTACGCCTTCCCCCCACGTCAGCACGGAAAGTCTGGGCTTACCCGCTGGCGGAAGGCTCAAAGCGCCCCAGGGGAGGGAAGACGCGGGTGTTGCTTAGAGATCCCGGAGCTCGTGCGGGGTATCACCGACGCGTGCTTAAGGAATCAGATGGATGCACGGATTTGGCGGCGTCTAACACGCCCTCGCCCCGTGGAGGTTAAGCGTCTGGCATCGAAATCCGCCCGAGTGCCGGCGGGGCTAAGCAGTGGATGCCTGCCAGGCATGCGTGCGCCGGGATGGCTAAGCATGCCGTTCTGAATCCGCGCGGGTGGGGGGCGCGATGCTTAATCTTCCTAGCTCCCGTGCTGATTGTGGGGCGGGATGCTTAGCATTGCTCGGACTCTTGCGGGTTTTTGGGTCCAATGCTTAGTCGTGCTAGCCCTCGTGCGGGTAGGGAGGCGGAAATCGCGCATGAGGGCTAGGGCGGCTAAGCACGTCGTGGCAGCAACCCGCAGATGCGCCGACTTGTCGCGCCTGGTTCCACCGCCCGTCGTATGTCAGAGCCAAGCGGGGCACCTCCTCGCGCGGAGGACGCAGCGCCCCTCTCCCCAGATCCCTCCACAAGAAAGCCGGGACACCCCACCCGCTGGGGACGCCCCGGCACATGACGACCGTATGCCTCGACGAGAGGCCAGCCCGCCGCCTATCCCTCCGCGGGAACCGCGAGCGGGGCCACCGCCCTCAGACGCGCGAGGGTCGTCTGCTTGCCCAGGAGCTGGAGCGACTCGCCCAGGGGAGGCGAGACCTGGTTGCCACACTCCGCCACGCGCACGGCGCCGTAGAACTTGCGCTTGTTGATGCCCAGCCCCTCGGGGAGAGGGTCGAGGGCGGCGTTGATCGAGTCGGCATCCCACTGGTCCTCGCCCAGGGCGGAGAGCGCGTCGGTCGCTGCGTCGAGCGCACCCGCCGCGTAGTCCTTGGCGAGGTTCTTCTTCACGGACTTCTCGTCAAAGGTCACGGAGTCGCCCTCATACAGGAAGCGGGCCTTGTCCACGACCTCGCGCGCGAAGGTGACGCGCGGCTTGAGGATGGAGCTCAGGAGGTCGAACCACTGGGGCCTGCGCTCGTAGGCGGCGTCGGCGGGACCCTCCTCGAGGCCGGCGGAGACGAGCTCGGGGACGAGCATGGTCCGGGAGAAGTCCGCGTCGGTCATGGCCTTGACGTACTCGCCCTGGATCCAGTCGAGCTTCTTGAAGTCGAAGGTCGCGGGGTTCTTGCTCACGTGGTCGAGCGAGAAGCGGCTTGCCAGGACGTCGCGCGGGATGATCGTGGTATCGCCATCGAGCGCCCAGCCCAGGAGCGCGAGGTAGTTGACGAAGGCGTCCGGGAGGTAGCCCTGGTCGCGGTACTCCTCCACGCTCGTGGCGCCATGGCGCTTGCTCAGCTTCTTGCCGTCGGGTCCAAGGATCATCGAGATGTGCGCGAAGGTGGGCACGGGCGCGCCCATGGCCTCGTACACCATGATCTGGCGCGGGGTGTTGGAGAGGTGGTCGTCTCCGCGGATCACGTGCGTGATGCCCATCAGGGCGTCGTCCACCACGGTGGCGAAGTTGTAGGTGGGGGTGCCGTCGGAACGGAAGATGATGAAGTCGTCCAGCTCCTTGGCGTCAAAGGTCACGTCACCGTGCACCGCGTCGTGCACCACCACGTCGCCGCGGTCCAGGGGGACCTTGATGCGGAGCGTGTAGGGCTCGCCCGCGGCGATGCGCGCCTTGGCCTCCTCGGGGTCGATGTCGCGGCACGTGCGCTGGTAGCCCTGGAAGGGGTCGTTCCTCTCCTGCGCCGCCCTCTTGTCGGCCGCGAGCTTCTCGGGGGTGCAGAAGCAGGGGTAGGCGCGTCCCTCGTCCCACAGGCGCTGTGCGACCTTGCGGTACACGTCCATGCGGTCGGTCTGGCGGTACGGTCCGTAGGCGCCGCCCACGTCGGGGCCCTCGTCCCAGTCGAGCCCGAGCCACCTCATCGCACGGAGGATCACCTGCGTGTTCTCCTCCGTGGAGCGCGTGGGGTCGGTGTCGTCGATGCGCAGGATGAACGTGCCGTGGTTGGCACGCGCGAACGCCCAGTTGTAGATTGCGGTCCTCGCGCCGCCCACGTGGAGCTTGCCTGTGGGGGAGGGCGCGAAGCGTACGCGCACGGGTCTGCTGTCAGTCAAAGCCATGTCTCCTTGTCCCTCGGTGCGCCTTGTTCCGCACCGCTTGCAAACAACCAGAAGAGTATAGACTCCCTCGCCATCCTGAGCCCGCCTACATGAGCTTGGTGGACTCCAGCTTCTCCTCGATCCAGTGGTTCAGGCGCACGACCGGCTTCCTGAGGAGCAGGCCCAGCAGCAGGGCGGGCAGGAGGAAGCAGGCGAGCTTGGCCATCTCGATGGCGTAGTCGTTGCCGTAGATGCCAAACATCGCCGCGCGCATGGCGTTCTCGGAGTGCACGAACGGCAGCCAGGGGTACACGGCCTGGAAGGCGTCGGGGAGCATCTGCATGGGGAAGGTGCCGCCCGAGCCCGCCACCTGGATCACCATCAGCACGACCGCGATGGCCTTGCCCACGTCGCCAAACGAGTAGGTGAGGGCATAGATGACGTTGATGAACACGGTCGAGGCGAGCGTCCCCGTGAGCAGGAACAGGATGGGGTGCTGGCACTGGATCCCCAGGAAGTAGAGGTCTCCGAGAAGGGCCACGAGCGTCTGCATGAAGCCGATGGCCAGGAAGAACACCAGCCGCCCGAAGTAGGCGTGGCGCGGCTTGGCGCCCGTCTCCCGCATGGCGCGCTCGGAGGGCTCGCACCTCACGAGGGCAGCGAGGACGACTCCGCCCACCCAGAGGCAGAGCGTTGTGTAGAAGGGCGCCATGGCGGAGCCGTTGTTCTCGACCGGGAAGACCGCGGTGCGGTCGACCTGCACGGGTGACGAGATGAACGCCGCGAGTGCGGAGGGGTCGGCGGAGAGGATCGCGCGCAGCGTGTCGAGGTCGCCCGACCTCAGGGCGGCAGAGATCCTCGCCCTGAGGTCGTCGAGCTTGTCGGCACCCTCCCTGAGCTTTGCGGAGGCGGAGTCGAGCGAGTCCTGTGCCCCCTGGAGGTTCTTGTCGGCGCTGGAGGTCGCGGTGGAGAGGCTTGACACGGCGTCCTTGAGCTCGCCCGAGACCTGGTCGGCGGTCGCTGCGGCGTCGTCGATGGAGGAGGCGAGCGTGCCGAGCGACCCCTTGAGGTCGCCCTCGTAGCTGTCACTCACCTTGGAGACCGCGGACTTGCCGTCTGCCGCCAGGGCCTTGAGCTTGGTGCGGGCCTCCTCGGCGTCGCCCTTGTACGTGGAGAGGTCGTTCCTGGTCTGCTGGATGGAGTCCGAGAGTGCCTGGAGCCTCTGGATGGCGTCCTCCACGTCCGACTTGAGGCCGTCGATCTGCAGGATGTACTCGTCGGTGCGCTCGTAGGCGACCGACCCCGCCTCCTGCCGGTCGTGCAGGGTCCTGATGATCTGGTCCTGGCTGTTGATCTGGTCGTCCAGCGCCTGGAGCTCGGCGCGCTTGCCGTCCACGACGTCCTTGACCTGTCCCAGCCGGTCCGAGAGCGCGTCGCTCTTGGACCCCGCCGTGTCGAAGGCGTCGTCGAGCGCCGACTCCACGTCGTCGAAGCTCGAGGAGGACTTCTGGAGCGCAGAGTTGACCGCGTCGGTGGCGCCGTTGATGCCGCTGTCGAGGTCGCGGACCCCGGAGGCGGTCTGCCTCAGCGTGCCGCCCGCGTCGAGGACGCTCTGCAGGGACTGGTCGGCAACCCCCGTCGCGCTCGACGAGATGGAGCGCATGGACCCCACGAGGGAGGAGTAGGTGTCGAGCGTAGAGGCGGCGTCGCGCATCGAGCCGGAGCTCTTCTCCGCCGCCTCGCCCAGCTTCGAGGCGAGTGCCTGGAACTCCGCGTCGTTGAGGTAGTCCCCAAACTGCGACAGCGTCGCCGCACCCACCTCGGTCACGGTGGCGGAGAAGGTCTCGTCGATCGTCTCCTTCACCGCGGTCGACGCCTTGCTGGTGACGATCGAGGCGATGGCGTTGCGCTTGGCGTTGTTGTAGTAGATGACCTCGGGCTTTTTTGAATCGTCCGTGAGGACGGTGAGCATCTTCCGGCTGAAGTCCTTGGGGATCACGATCGCGGCGTAGTACTTGCCGCTCTTGACACCCTCGACGGCGTCCTCCTCGTCGGTGACGACGTAGCCAACCTTCTCGCTCGCGCTGAGCTCGGTGACCGTTCGCTCTCCGATGTTGATCTGGACGGGAAGGAGGCTGCTCTTGTAGCCCTCGTCGCTGTTGGCGAGCGCCACCTTGAGGTTGGCGGTGTTCCCGTAGGGGTCCCAGCTGCCGGCGATGTTGAACCAGGCGTAGAACGAGGGGATGACCACCATGCCGATGCACACCACGAGGGCGATGACGTTGTGGGTGACGTGGTCAAAGTCGCGCTTGGCGATCCTGAGGAAGGGTCCCATGCTACTCACCGCCCCTCTCGTCGCGGTCGTCCGTCTGGGTCGCTCCGCCCGTCGTACCGCTGGCGGCGTCCCCTCCATCGTTCGGTCGGGGCATGGGGATGGTCCTCCCGTCGCCGTCATCCGGTGTCGACCCGTCGGGACGTGCGCCACCGCGGCTCCTGCGGATGCGGTCCTCGCCGTGCCACTCGCCCGCAGCCCTCGCGCGCCTCCTGAGGTCGATCGCGCGCTTGAGGTGCGCGCGGCCGGCCCTCAGGTCGGTCAAGGTGCCAAGGGGGCCGGAGGGCGTGGCGCCGTCCTCGCTACGGTAGTCCAGGACCATCTTCTCGATGGGGGCGAACGCGAAGAACTCGCCCCTCAGGGACTCGTCGAGCATGCCGTAGAGCTCCTCCCTCGACATGTCGGCGAGCGAGGTCTTCTCGACCACGCGGTAGTGGAAGTACTCCACCACGATCAGGAAGGTGCAGATGGCGACGAGGGAGACGATCCACAGCACAAGGAAGGTCATCTTTGCGTCGAGCAGGAACAGCATCAGCAGCAGGATGCCCGACACCACGAACAGCGAGAGGATGCCGCGCTTCACGAGCAGCGGGTACATGAGCTCGAAGTGGGCGGTCCTCTCCTGGAAGATGCGCTTGTAGTCCTTGGAGTCCATGAGTGCCTTCACGATGGTCGTGAGCTTGAAGTGCGCCTCGTCCATCCCCACGCGCTCGCCGATCATGAGGTCGGTCTGCGTGAGCCTCTTGTCGAAGAGCGAGTTAATGTTGAGCAGGTGCCTGCGCGCGCCGAGCCCGATGAGCAGGGCGGGGATCACGAACACCAGGAGCCTGAGGATGTTGAGGGCGTAGTATCCGTCGTAGAGCCCGCCGATCGTCTCCCTCATGGCGTCGATGCCGTAGGTGAAGGGCAGCCAGGGGTACAGGGCCTGGAAGAAGTCGGGCATCATCTGGATGGGGTAGGTGCCGCTGGAGCCGGGGATCTGCACGATGATGAGCACGACGGCGATGGCCTTGCCAATGTGCTTGAAGGCGATTGAGAGCGCGTACACGATGTTGACGTACACGAACGACTCCACTAGCCCCGCGATCACGAAGAGTGCGGGGGAGACGCACTGTATCCCCAGCGCCAGGTCACCCACGCAGCAGATGAGGGCCTGCACCTGGCCGAGCGCGTTGAGCAGGAGCCAGCGGCCCAGGTAGCCCTGCCAGGGCTTGAACTCGCCGATGCCCTCGTCGTCGACCTCGAGCTTGTAGATCGCCACCAGGACGAAGCCTCCCACCCAGAGGGCCAGGTTGGTGTAGAAGGGTGTCACGCCCGAGCCGTAGTTGCTCACCGAGAACACGTCGCGCTCGGTGAGTGTGGCGGGCGACGACATGAAGTCGGAGACCTTGTCGGCGCTCACGTCACTCACGTTCTGGAGCTGCTGCCATGCGGCGGCGCCCCGGATTGCCCCGACGTCCGTGGCGAGGTCTCCCAGGGTGTCGTTTGCCTGGTCAACGACCGACTTGGTCTGCGCCAGGGCGTCGTCTGCCTTATCGAGTGCCGCGTCGAGCTGCGCGAGCGTGCCGTCCGCCTGCGAGATCAGGGGGGAGAGGCCCGCAGTGGTCCCGGCGAGCGAGTACCCCACCTGGGAGAAGGTGTCCAGGGCGGAGGAGAGCTTGGGCATGGTCGACCCGGAGAGCTCGCTGCTGACGTCGTTGAGGGACTGGATGGAGGTCGAGACGGACCCGTTGAGCCTCTGCGCCAGCGACGCCACGTCCTGGGTGTCGCTCGCCGCGGCGTCGGACATCGCCTGGAGCTGGTCGAGGCGCTGCTCCAGGTCCTGCGAGATGCCTCCGAGCACGGTGATCTGGGTCCCGATGCTGGAGGTCGCCTGGTCGCGGAGGCTGATGCTCTCGGCATCGGTGAGCTGCAGGGTCAGGAGCGAGTCGCGGACGTGGGTGAGCGTGGCGCTGTAGCTCCTGGTCTGGGCCAGGTAGCTCTTGAGGGAGGCGATGTAGCCGTCGAGCGTGCCCGAGGCTCCGCTCACGCGCCCGGAGAAGGTCCCCAGGTCGCTGCTGGCCTGCGACGAGAGCGAGCCGAGGGTCGACGTCCCCGAGGTGAGCCCTGAGCTCAGCTGCGAGTAGAGGTCGCTCGCCTTCTTCCTGACGCCCGAGAGCGAGTCGAGGGAGTCGCAGAGGCCCTGACCCGCGCTCGCGCTCTTGGTCGAGAGGTCCGAGAGGGTCGTTCGGGTGGTGCCCACGATGCCGCGCGCGTCGGACACGGACCCCGAGGCGTCCGAGAGCTCCTGCGAGAGCTGGGCGAGAAGCTCCTGGGCACCCTGGATGTCCGAGAGCGCCGATGCGGACGCGTCGCCGCCGTCCTGCAGGACGCCCGACGCCGTGACCTTGAGCTTGTCCGTCACCACGCCCGCCACGGTCTTGAGGAAGGTGCTGTTGATCTGGCTCTCGAGCGTGGAGGCACCCGTGTCGGTGACCTTGGGCGAGACGGCGTTGACCTTCTCGTTGACGTAGTAGGTGATGTGCCCCTTGTCCACGTTGCCCTGGAGCACGTCCGAGAGGGACGAGGTGAAGTCGCTGGGAATCACGAAGGTGGCGTAGTACTTGCCCTCCCTCACGCCCTCCATACCCTCGGACTCGTCGACGAACGTCCAGTCCAGCTGGGTGTTCTTCTTGAGCTCCTCCACGATCATGTCGCCGGCGTTGACGGCGCCCATGCCCTCGACCTGGGCGCCCTGGTCCTCGTTGACCACCGCCACGGCCATGCCGCTGGTGTTCTTGTAGGGGTCCCAGTTGGCCTCGATGTTGAACCAGGCGTACAGGGAGGGGATGATGCAGACGCCCAGCGTCACGATGATGGCGACGGGGTTTCTGAGGAGCCTCTTGAGGTCCCTTTTGAAAATGGAGAAGACTTTGCGCACCTGTGCTCCTTTGGTGGTACAGGTCAGATTGTTTCCGCAGATAAACGGGAGCCAATTTTACCTGATTCAAAAAAGTGCGATTCGATTTGAAAAAAGCCCACATTTTTGAACTAGTATGTGCCATGTTTCGCAAATTGCGCGCGAGGCAGACAATTTGCCTCGTGTGGTTTCCCGGGGAGTCGTCCGTGCCGATCATCAACGAGAGCACCGCAACCGAAGTCGCGAACGCCGCGCGCGCCATGCGCAACGTGGCGAAGGACGTTGCCGTCGAGCAGGTCAAGAAGCGCAAAACCCGCCTGAGGTCCTCGTCCAAGACGCGAAAGAGCGTTGCCACCAGGGAGAGGATCATGACCGCGACGAGCGAGCTCATGGTCGAGCGCGGCAACACCGACTTCCAGATGAGCGAGGTCTCGGCCCGCTGCCACATGTCGAAGGGCGCACTCTATTACTACTTCGCCGACAAGGACGAGCTGATCCAGGCGATCTTCGCCTCGTCGAGCGAGGACCTGGTTGCCGCGATCGAGCGCGCGGTGTCCGAGGCGCCCACGGCGCGAGAGGCCCTTGCAAACGTGGGGACCGAGCTGGTCAGGCGCCTGGGCGGCGGGAGTCCCCTCTCGCTCGCCCTCGCCAGGGAGGTGGGCGTGAGCAAGGGCTCGGTCCTGCCCGTGGTGAGCGACAACTTCGCGCGGACCATCCGCATCATCGCCGCCCAGCTCGAGCGCGCGAAGACCGAGGGCGTGGTGCGCCCGGACGTGGACAGCCAGCTCGCCGCCATGTTCATGACGGGCGGCTTCATGGTCTCGTCCCTCGCCGCGGTGCCCTCTCAGGACTCCCGCACGGACTGCGGCTCGTTCGCCGACGCCCTGATGGACCTCTCGATCAGGGGGGTCGGGGTGGGGCAGGGTTGCCCGGAAGGCTCCGAGGGATAGCTCTAGCGTCAACTCAAAGAGTCGCACAGGTCAAAAGAAAAGCGTGCGCGTAGCGGCTCGTTCCCCAATCCTTACGGTCCGCATTCAAAATCGTTGTTTACACGCGGGAGACAATGGAATAGGGTATTCCTTGCTCGTCAAGAGGCGTCCCAGCGACGCAAAGGGCGGAGGGACCGAGCCCCGCGAAGCCCCGGCAACCAGCAGCGATGCATGGTGCCAAATCTCGGCAGGCCGCAAGGCTTGGAAGACGGGGGAGCTAGAGTGCAGTCACGACGGTCCCCTGAGGCAGGGGGCTTTTTTTATCCCCCGGTAACGTGGCGCTCAGCGCCGGGAAGGTACGTGCAACATGGCACACAAGAACTACCTCTTCACCTCCGAGTCGGTGACGGAGGGGCATCCCGACAAGATGTGCGACCAGATCTCCGACGCGATCCTCGACGCCATCCTCACCAAGGAGGCGGCGCTCCAGAGGGAGGGCTACGTTGGCCCCGACGGCATGGCCGCCAACGTCGACAACGTCCGCACCGCCATCGAGACCTTCACCACCACTGGCACCGTCGTGGTCATGGGCGAGGTCCGCACCGAGGCGTACGTGGACGTGCAGCAGATCGTCCGCGACACGGTGGCCAAGATCGGCTACACCCGCGCAAAGTACGGCTTTGATGCCGAGACCTGCGGCGTCATGAACCTGATCCACGGCCAGTCGCCCGACATCGCCCAGGGCGTCGACGGCACCTTCGCACGTGCCAACGACGAGGACGAGGTCGACAAGATCGGTGCCGGGGACCAGGGCATGATGTTCGGCTACGCCTCGGACGAGACGGATGTCCTCATGCCCATGCCCATCTACCTCGCGCAGCGCCTCGCCCTGAGGCTCGCCGAGGTCCGCAAGCTCGGGACCCTTGCCTACCTGCGCCCGGACGGCAAGACCCAGGTGACCGTCCGCTACGAGGACGACAAGCCGGTTGAGGTCACCGCCATCGTCGTCTCGACCCAGCACGCCGAGGACGTGGAGCTCTCCAAGATCCGCGAGGACGTCATCAACCAGGTCATTCGCCCCGTGCTCGACGAGGTGGGCATCAAGTGGGACGACGCCACCATCTACGTCAACCCCACCGGCCGCTTCGTGGTGGGTGGCCCCATGGGCGACACCGGCCTCACCGGCCGCAAGATCATCGTCGACACCTACGGCGGCATGGGCCGTCACGGCGGCGGCGCGTTCTCGGGCAAGGACCCCACCAAGGTCGACCGCTCCGCAGCGTATGCCGCGCGTTGGGTCGCCAAGAACGTGGTCGCGGCTGGCTTGGCACACAAGTGCGAGGTCGAGCTTGCCTACGCCATCGGCGTCACCAAGCCCCTGTCCGTCATGATCGACACCTTTGACACCTCCACGGTGGACGAGGAGGTCATCACCAAGGCGGTCGAGAGGGTCTTCGACCTCCGCCCCGGCGCCATCATCCGTGACCTCAGGCTCCGTCGCCCCATCTACGAGAAGACGGCCGCCTACGGCCACTTCGGTCGCAAGGACCCGGAGTTCACGTGGGAGCGCACCGACCGCGTCGACGAGCTGAAGGCCGCCGTCGCGGAGCTCTCCCGCTAGCGTGACCGCGGAGTGCGTGCGTTGCCCCCTCGCCGTGGCTGACGTATAATCGCTACTCCGTTCGGGGCGTGGCGCAGCTTGGTAGCGCATCTGCTTTGGGAGCAGAGGGTCGCTGGTTCGAATCCAGTCGCCCCGACCAGAGGAATCGAGGCCACCCATGTCAAGTGGGTGGCCTTTTCATGTGCAGGGGTCCTCGGTTGCCGTACCCGCCCCGGCCTCTAGCGGGCGTCATGCCATGTCGTCCGTCGCGCTCGTGCCAACGACACGGCCATGGGACGGGTGAGTCTGGCTGCTGGCTCAGGTTGGATTGCGCAAGGTTGGTGGTCACGCGCAAGACCCTATGGCCGGTGAAGAATGTGTGTATCCTCGCCGGGGCCGCCCGGCACTCGGCGCATCCTAGGTACGCTTACAAAGCTTCGTGACGGGAGCGACTCTCCGTCGCGTTTGCCGCCGACGGCGTCGGCGCACATACTGCGGGCGTAGTCCAATGGTAGGGCCTCAGCCTTCCAAGCTGAAGACGCGGGTTCGATTCCCGTCACCCGCTCCAGGTATGCAGGGGAGAGGTGCTTGTGCACCTCTCCTTTTTTCATCTCACCTGGCTCTTTGAATGGGTTTGGCTGCGACGTGCCTGGGAATCCGAGCGTCCGTGCGGGTTATGAATCGGCTGGGCGAGGAATGCTTAGGAATCCCGGGGCGAGGACGTGCCGCGGGCGGTGCGCGCTTAGGAATCCCGGGGCCCGCACGGGTTTCGGGGGTCCCGAACGGTTCGAGCCCCGGCAAGGCTAAGCATCTGGTGTCGAAGCCCGTGCTAGCCCCGGCAGGGCTAAGCACCCGATGCGCCAGGCCCGTGCGAGCCCCGGCGAAACTAAGCACCCAATGCACGCGACCCGTGCGGGTCCCGTCGCGGCTAAGCAGGCGGGGCCCTAGAGTATTTTGGGGTAGCTGAATACACAACTTCGGTGTGCGGCAATAAAAGAATGGCAAGCGGTACCTATCAGAATTTGTGTATTTCGGTATGAGAAACAAACCAAAGCGCGGGTCTCTCCTGGCGTATTAATTTGTTGGCAATATCCCATGGTGTGGCGCGTGTTCGGACCGATAGGCGGGAAGGCGCCGCATGCGAGAGGAGCATCCATGAACTAT
This sequence comes from uncultured bacterium, assembly GCA_905214865.1. Classification (GTDB taxonomy): domain Bacteria; phylum Actinomycetota; class Coriobacteriia; order Coriobacteriales; family Atopobiaceae; genus Olsenella_H. The sequence goes on from CAJMNO010000005.1 coordinate 21,420, forward strand.
TCCGAGCGTGTGATCGCGGAGCTGGAGGCGCGCTATGCCGACCAGCCGGAGTTCATCCAGGCGGCGAGCGAGGTTCTCTCCACGCTGCAGCCCGCGCTGGACGCCCATCCCGAGTACGAGGCTGCCGGCCTCCTCGAACGCCTGGTCGAGCCCGAGCGCGTCGTGATGTTCCGCGTCCCGTGGGTGGACGACCAGGGCAAGGTGCAGGTCAACCGCGGCTACCGCGTCGAGTTCAACTCCGCCATCGGGCCCTACAAGGGAGGGCTGCGCCTGCACCCCAGCGTCAACCTCTCGATCCTCAAGTTCCTGGGCTTCGAGCAGGTCTTCAAGAACTCCCTCACCACACTCCCGATGGGCGGCGGCAAGGGCGGCTCCGACTTTGACCCCAAGGGCAAGTCCGACATGGAGGTCATGCGCTTCTGCCAGTCGTTCATGACCGAGCTGTACCGCCACATCGGTCCCGACACCGACGTCCCCGCTGGTGACATCGGGACGGGCGCGCGCGAGATCGGCTACCTCTTTGGCCAGTACAAGCGCCTGACCAACACCTGGTCGTCCGTCCTCACAGGAAAGGGCCTCTCGTACGGCGGCTCGCTGGCGCGCACCGAGGCCACGGGCTACGGCGCGGTCTACTTCCTTCTCAACATGCTTGCGGACAGGGGAGAGGACATCAGGGGCAAGGTCGTCACCGTCTCGGGCTCCGGCAACGTCGCCCAGTACGCGGTCCAGAAGGCCGAGCAGCTGGGGGCCAACGTCGTCACCGTCTCCGACTCCTCGGGCTACGTCTATGACCCCGACGGCATCGACTTCGACACCCTCGTAGAGGTCAAGCAGGTCATGCGCGGCAGGGTGAGCGACTACGCCAAGAGGCGCCCCAACGCCGTCTACCACGAGGGGCAGAGGCCCTGGGGCGAGAGGTGCGACATCGCCATGCCCTGCGCCACCCAGAACGAGCTTCACCTCTCCGACGCCAAGGCGCTCGCCTCGAACGGCTGCCGCTACGTGGTGGAGGGCGCCAACATGCCCACCACCCTCGAGGCGACCAAGTACCTCAAGGACAACGACGTGTTCTTTGCCCCCGGCAAGGCGGCCAACGCCGGCGGCGTCGCCACCTCGGGCCTGGAGATGAGCCAGAACCACGAGCACCTGTCCTGGACGTTCGAGGAGGTCGACGACAAGCTCCACTCGATCATGGACTCGATCTACGCCTCCGCCGCCTCCGCCGCCCGCGAGTACGGCCACGAGGGCGACCTCGTGTTCGGCGCCAACATCGCCGGCTTCCTCAAGGTCGCCGACGCCATGATGGCCCAGGGCGTCTGCTAGCATCCGGCCTTGAGACCGGCGGGACGGGTCGTGCTCGCGCGCGGCCCGTCCCGCTCTGCGCCGCGTGGGGAAACCTCCATGCCACCCACACGAAAATCCGTGCCTCACGTGGGTTTTCCCGATGCGTTTGCTATCATGTCAAGGCTGTATGTGCACTTGCGGGCGTGGCGGAACTGGTAGACGCGCTGGATTTAGGTTCCAGTGGGAGAGATCCCGTGAAGGTTCAAATCCTTTCGCCCGCACCACATGCCCATGCCTCGACAGCATGAGAAGGGAACTACGCAAGGCAGCGGGGCGCTCGTCTCGCTGGCAAGCAAGAGACACTGGAGGAACGTTGAACATCACCGTTACCGCTGAGAAGCCCCAGAGCGACCAGGTGGTCGCAAAGGTCACCGTCCCCGCCGCAGACGTCGACAAGGCAATCGCCCAGACGTACAAGGACATCGCTCGCAAGTACGCCTTCCAGGGCTTCCGCCGCGGGCATGCCCCCCGTCCCGTGATCGATGGCCTCGTCGGCCGCAAGGCAGTCCTCGCCCAGGCAACGAGTGACGTCATCAACGACCTCACGCCCCTCATGATCGAGGAGCTCGACATCGTCCCCGTCGACCGCCCGGACTTTGGCGAGGAGGCGTTGACCGTGGTCGAGGGCCAGGACTTCACCATCGAGGCCAAGGTCAGCGTGCCCCCCACCTGCGAGCTGGACAGCTATGACGCCCCCGCGATCAACATGCCTCCCCAGACCGCGACCGAGGCCGAGATCGACCAGCAGCTCGAGCAGCTCATGAGCTACCACACCACCTACGAGGACGACGACGAGGACCGTGCCGTCAAGGCCGGCGACATCGTGGTCATGGACGTCGAGAACAAGGAGGGCGCGCCCGAGCTCGAGGGCACCGACCGCACCCTCAACCTCAGCAACGGCTACCTCCCCAAGGAGTTCGTCGAGGGCGTCGAGGGCATGAAGAAGGGCGAGACCAAGGACATCTCCTGGTCCGTCGAGCACGAGGGCCACGAGCACAAGTTCGAGGTCGTCGCAACGCTCAAGGGCCTCAAGAAGGCCGTCGTCCCCGAGCTCGACGACGAGTTCGCGAAGAAGAACTTTGGCTTTGACACCGTCGCCGAGCTCCGCGACGCCGTCAAGGACGAGATCGAGGAGGACAAGAAGACCAGCCTCCCGACCCTCAAGGAGGACCGCGTCGTCGAGGAGATCGGCAAGCACCTCACGCTCGACGAGATTCCCGAGGCCTACCAGAACCAGGTGTTCTCCGAGCTCGGCAACGAGGTCCTCTCGCAGCTTCAGCGCCAGAACATCTCGCTTGACATGTACCTGCACGCCCGCGGCATCAGCGGCGACGACTTCATGAAGGACCTCCACGAGCAGGCCGAGGAGCGCGCCCGCCAGTCCCTGGCGCTCGACGCCCTCGCCGACAAGCTCGCCCTCGAGGCCACCGAGGAGGACGTGCGCTCCGAGTTCGAGAAGGCCGGCGTCAAGGACGTCGACGCCTCGCTCGAGGAGTTCAAGGCCAACGGCCAGATGCCCGCCATCCGCGAGTCCATCCGCCGCACCAAGGCCGTGAGCTGGCTCGTCGAGAACGCGCCCGTCACCGAGGTCGACGAGGTCGCCGAGGCCCGCGCCAAGAAGGCCGAGGAGGCCGATGGCGAGTCCGAGGAGAAGGGCGACGCCGAGTAGTCGGCTCCCCCGCTTAGGACTATTGAGTGCGCTCCGGGGGTACCAACTCTCGGAGCGCATTTGATTAGATAGGAGAACGCATGGTAAACCCCACCAACATCCCGCTCATCCCGTACGTGGTCGAGCAGACCCCGCGCGGCGAGCGCAGCTACGACATCTACTCGCGCCTTCTCAACGACCGCATCGTGTTCCTGGGCGAGGAGATCACCCGCGAGTCCGCCAACCTCGTGATCGCGCAGCTGCTGCACCTCGAGAGCCAGGATCCCGACAAGGACATCTCGCTCTACATCGACTCCCCTGGCGGCGAGGTCTATGCCGGCCTCGGCATCCTCGACACCATGAACTTCATCAAGCCCGACGTCTCGACCATCTGCGTGGGCATGGCGGCGTCCATGGCGTCGGTGCTCCTGGCCGCGGGCGCCAAGGGCAAGAGGCTCGCGCTCCCCAACTCCATGATCCTCATCCACCAGCCCAGCTCCGGCGCGCAGGGCCAGCAGACCGACATCCAGATCGTGGCCGACGAGACCAAGTGGATCCGCAACCACATGAACGAGCTGCTTTCGCAGTACACTGGTCAGCCGGTCGAGAAGATCAACGCCGACACCGAGCGCGACAACTACATGCGCGCCGAGGAGGCCAGGGAGTACGGCCTGGTCGACAAGGTCATCACCTCTCGCACCGAGCAGACCGACTAGGCCCAAGGAGAGGCTGAATGACGACCATGGACAACACCAACATGCCAGAGATGCGCTGCTCCTTCTGCGGTAAGACCCGCAGCCAGGTTCGCAAGCTCGTCCAGGGGCCAAACGGCGTGTTCATCTGCGACGAGTGCGTCGCGGAGTGCGCCGACATCATGGCCGAGGGCGAGCCCGGCCCGCTGGGCGAAGAGGACCTTGCCGCGGAGCTTCCCATTCACGACCTCCCCACGCCCCACCAGATTTACGACGAGCTGTCCCAGTACGTCATGGGGCAGGAAGAGGCCAAGCGCGCCATGAGCGTCGCGGTGTACAACCACTACCGCCGCATCCTGGCGGGAGAGGACGCCCCTCAGGACAAGGACGAGGAGAAGGTCGAGCTCGCCAAGAGCAATATCCTCCTCCTGGGGCCCACCGGCACGGGCAAGACCCTGCTCGCGCAGACCCTCGCGCGCTTCCTCGAGGTGCCGTTTGCCATCGCGGACGCCACCACCCTCACCGAGGCGGGCTACGTGGGCGAGGACGTGGAGAACATCCTGCTCAAGCTCATCACCGCGGCCGACGGTGACGTCCAGCGCGCCCAGGTTGGCATCGTCTACATCGACGAGATCGACAAGATCGCGCGCAAGGCGGAGAACCTCTCCATCACGCGTGACGTGTCGGGCGAGGGCGTTCAGCAGGCGCTCCTCAAGATCCTTGAGGGCACCGACGCCTCTGTTCCCCCACAGGGCGGCCGCAAACACCCGCAGCAGGAGCTCATCCACATCAACACCAACAACATCCTCTTCATCTGCGGAGGAGCCTTCGTGGGTCTCGACAAGATCGTCGCGGACCGCATCGGCAAGAAGGGCATCGGCTTCAACGCCGAGCTCGGCAAGAAGGTCGAGGAGAACGAGGACGAGCTAATGGCCCAGGTCATGCCTCAGGACCTCCACAAGTTCGGCATGATCCCCGAGTTCATCGGGCGCATCCCCGTGATCACCTCTACGCACGAGCTGACCGAGGACGACCTGGTCGAGATCCTGACCAAGCCGCGCAACGCCATCGTCAAGCAATACAGGCGCATGTTCGAGCTCGAGGGCGTGAGCCTGGAGTTTGAGCCCGACGCCCTGCGCGAGGTCGCGCGTCAGGCCATCGCGCGTGGAACGGGTGCCCGAGGGCTCCGCGCCATCTGCGAGGCGACCCTGGAGGAGACCATGTTCGACCTCCCGAGCGACCTCGACATCACGGACGTGGTGGTGACCAAGGAGTCCGTGGGCGGCTCCGTCCCGCCACGGCTGGTTCGCAAGGGCGCGGGGAAGCACCGCGCCAGCTAGGGCCAAGACCAACGATTCAGGCGAGAGGGGCGTGCGCAAGGCCGTTTGGCCGGGCGCACGCCCCTCTCGTCATCCGATGGGGGAGAGGAGCTCCCGGGAGTTGTGCCCCACGGCGTCGGTGACATCAATGCCCCTGATGAGCGAGAGCTCCTCGAGCGTTCGGCGGATCTCCCCATCCACCTCGCCGGCCGAGAGGGCCGTCTTGTCCTCGGCGGGGAGGTCAGTCTCGGTGAGGAGCCTCTTCAGGGGAAGCTGACGCGCGTACTCGCGCCCCCGCCTGGTGCGGAGCATGGGGAGCCCGACGCTGAACCAACAGCCGGCGAGCACCGCCCGGTGGAGCTCGTCCGAGGTCCCCGAGAACCAGTGGAAAACGCAACGGCACCGTTCGAGCGCACCCGTCTGCCCCAGCACGTCCAGGCACTCGCCGGCGGAGCGCACCGAGTGGACCGAGAGCACCGTGGGCGCCATGGGGTCGCTCCCCGCCGCAGCGGCCGAGCACACCCGCTCGAACGCGGAGCGCTGGACGTCGTGGGAGCCCCCGGGGACGTGGTGGGGCGAGAGGTCCATTCCCACCTCCCCGACCCAACGCGTGGTGCGTGCGAGCTCGGCGGCGCGGGCGACGTCGGCGTCCCCGCATCGCCCGTCCGCGACCCACCAGGGGTGGAGTCCAGCCGCCAGACGCACGTTCCCCTCGCCCCCCAGGAGTGGCAGCGCCCTCTCGTAGCCCGTTGGCGTAACCGTCGTCGCGAGCATCCAGAGCCCGATGGCGTCCGCGTCCCTCGCGACCCGGCGCGGGTCCCGCATGAGGTCCAGGTGCACGTGGGCGTCGAGCCTCATGGCCGCCTCCCGCGACGGCGCTCCTCGCCGACGGGCTCCTGTACGTCGAGCTCGTTGTGGAGCCCCGCGATGTCGCAGATCACCCGTCCCGCGATCATCTGCCCCATGATGGGCGGCATGTAGCTCATGGTTCCCAGCGTCACGGCCTTCTCGGGACGCCCGCCGCCCGCCGGCAGCTCGTCGCCGCGTGGCGTCACGGGGAGCGGGACCTCGCTGGAGTACAGGACCCTGAGGCCCTTGATCCCGCGCTTGCGGCACTCCTTCCTGATGACCTTGCACAGGGGGTCGCTCTTGGTGCGCTCGATGGTCGAGAAGCGCAGGCGCTCGGGGTTGAGCTTGTTCGCGCCGCCCATCGAGGCGATCTCGGGGATCCCCTCGTCCTGGCACCATTGCGCAACCAGGAGCTTCTGGCTCACGGTGTCGATCGCGTCCACCACGTAGTCGGGGCGGGGGAGGGACGAGAGGGTCTGCGCGAGGTTCTCCTTCGAGAGGAACCGATGGCAGAGCGTCACGTCGCAATCGGGATTGATGTCGGCCACGAGGCGCCCCATGACCTCGGTCTTGGGTAGGCCCACAGTGCTGTGGAAGGCGACCGCCTGCCGGTTGATGTTGCTTGGGGCGACCACGTCGCGGTCCACGAGCACGAGGCTGCCGATGCCGCCCCGTGCGAGCGCCTCGGCGCAGTTTGACCCCACGCCGCCCAGACCGAGCACCATGACGCGGGCTCCCCGCACGCGGCGCAGTGCCTCGTCTCCCATGACCAGGCGCAGCCTGTCCGTTGCCGTCTCGTCCGTCGCCATGGCGCCCATGCCCCCAGTCTCGCGTGGAACCGTCTCGTCCGCTCCATGGTATTCCATCAGAGGGCGGGGTCGGCTCTTCCACCGTGCTATGCTCGTGTGCTGTCATGCACACGAGCCCGTGGCGGTGCGCGCTCAAGACACGAGTGCCAACGCTGGCCACCAGGGCGCAACAGAAGGTGGGACAATGGAAGAGATGCCCAAGACCTACGACCCCCAGGAGAGCGAGCCAGAGCTCATCCAGAAGTGGATGGATGCCGGCTGCTACCAGCGCAGCAAGGGGGTGGGTGACTGCACCGTGGTGATTCCTCCCCCCAACGTGACGGGCATCCTGCACATGGGGCACGCCATGGACGACACCATCCAGGACACCTACATCCGCTACAACCGCATGCGCGGCCGCTCCACGCGCTGGATTCTGGGGACCGACCACGCCGGCATCGCCACCCAGACCAAGGTCGACAAGAAGCTCAAGAGCGAGGGCATCTCTCGCCTTCAGATGGGGCGCGAGAAGTTCATTGACGCGTGCTGGGACTGGACGCACGAGTACGGCGGCACCATCGTGAGCCAGATCAAGCGCATGGGGTGCTCCATCGACTTCGACGACGAGAAGTTCACCATGAGCCCCGAGTACGCCAAGGCCGTGCGCAAGGTCTTCTGCGACTGGTACCACGACGGCCTGATCTATCGCGGCAAGCGCATCGTCAACTGGTGCCCCTCGTGCAAGACCGCCATCTCGGACGACGAGGCCGAGTACAAGGACGAGAAGGGGCACCTTTGGTTCCTGCGCTACCCGCTGACCGAGCCCGTCGACGGCATCGAGTACATCACCGTGGCGACCACCCGCCCCGAGACCATGCTGGGCGACACGGGCGTCGCCGTCTCGCCCCAGGACCCCGACAAGCAGCGCTTCGTGGGCAAGACGGTCATGCTCCCGATCGTGGACCGCGAGATCCCCATCTTCTCCGACTGGCATGTGGACGCAAAGTTTGGCACCGGCTTCGTGAAGGTCACCCCCGCACACGACCCCAACGACTATGCGATGGGCCAGGCTCACGACCTGCCGCAGATCAACATCTTCGACGAGACCGCCCACGTGGTGGACGGCTACGGCGAGTACTCGGGCATGTCGCGCGACGAGTGCCGCACCGCCGTGGTCGACTGGTTTGAGGAGCACGGCCTCCTCGACCACATCGAGGACCTGGACCACTCGGTCATGCATTGCTACCGGTGCGGCACCGCCCTTGAGCCATGGCTCTCGGAGCAGTGGTTCGTCGCGGTCGACAAGCTCAAGGAGCGCGCCACCAAGGTCGTCACCGACGGCGAGGTCACGTTCCACCCCGCACGCTGGACCCAGACCTACCTCACCTGGATGGAGAACCTCAAGGACTGGTGCATCAGCCGCCAGCTGTGGTGGGGTCACCGCATCCCGGTGTTCTACTGCGAGGACTGCGGCTGGGAGGACGCCCTCATGGAGGACCCCTCCGAGTGCCCCAGGTGCCACGGCCATCACGTGCACCAGGACGAGGACGTCCTCGACACGTGGTTCTCGTCGCAGCTGTGGACCTTCGCGACGCAGGGCTGGCCAGACCACCCCGAGCAGATGGAGGGGCACCATCCCACCAAGGTCCTCGTGACCGCTCGCGACATCATCGCCCTGTGGGTCGCCCGCATGATCATGAGCTCCCTCTACTTCACCGACGAGGTGCCGTTCCGCGACGTGTACATCTACGCGACCATCCTCGCCAAGGACGGAAGCCGCATGAGCAAGTCCAAGGGCAACGGCGTGAACCCCATGGACCTCATCGACAAGTACGGCGCCGACGCCATGCGCTTCAACCTGCTGACCCTCATCACAACCAACCAGGACGTCAAGTTTGACGCCAACATCAACCGCAAGACCAAGGAGCTCCTGGGAAGCCCGCGCACCGAGCAGGCCCGCGGCTTCGTGACCAAGATCTGGAACGCGAGCCGCTTCGTCCAGATGAACCTGGAAGGCTACGTCCCAGGCGATCCCAAGGCGGAGACGCCCGAGGACGCGTGGATGCTCTCCCGTCTCGCCAAGGTCGTCGCCAGCTCCACGCAGGCGCTCGAGTCCTATGACTTTGGCGAGTACGCGCGCAGCATCCAGTCGTTCTTCTGGAACGAGGTCTGCGACTGGTACATCGAGCTCTGCAAGGGGCGCCTGCTCGACGGAACCCCCGAGGAGCGCCTGCAGGTCCAGCGCAACCTGGTGTTCGTCCTCGACACCTCGCTCAGGCTCATGCACCCCGTGATGCCGTTCGTCACCGAGCGCATCTGGGACAGCCTCCCCGCCAGCGGCCTGGACGACCACTCCGCGCAGTTCCTGATGGTCGCGGAGTGGCCCGAGCCCGAGCGATTCGCCGGCTTCGTCAACGAGCGCGCCGAGCACGAGTTCGAGCTTGCCAAGCGCCTGGTCTCGGTTGTCCGCTCCACCCGCGCGCGCTATCGCCTCTCGCCCAAGGCGAGCCTGGACGTCGCGGTTCGCTGCTCCGAGGAGGACTGCCAGACGCTCGAGGCCCAGCGCGACTTCATCTGCCGCGTGGGTCGTGTTGACCAGCTCGCCCTGGGGGCGCACCAGGACAAGCCCGCAGGGTCGGTGAGCGTGGTCGACGGTGGCCTGGAGGTGTTCGTGGTCGTGGGTGGCCTGGTCGACCTCGACGCCGAGGCAAGGCGCCTGCAGAAGGAGCTCGCCAAGGCCGAGAAGGACCTCGCCTCCGTCACCCGCACCCTCTCCAACGAGGGCTTCGTGGCAAAGGCGGCCCCCGAGGTCATCGAGAAGAAGCGCGCCCAGAAGTCCGAGCTCGAGACCACCATCGAGCAGCTCAGGGCGCAGGCGAGTGACCTGGCGTAGAAAAACCGCATGTGATGGGGCCTCGTCCTTGGGGACGGGGCCCTTTCTCTGCTGGTGATACGTTACGTTCGGCTAATATTGGCATTACACATTCAAAACAAGTCCGCTGCGAGGCAGGGGAGAGCTGCGCGCGAGCGTGCGAGAGGGAAGACCCAATGAGTCGAGTACGCCACAGGGAGGCAGTCTTCTACGACTACTTCAGACAGTCCACGAAGATCATCGTGCAGGCCGCGGAGCTGTTTGACCGCATCGTGGGGGAGTGGCCCGCGTCGAAGCCCCTCATTCCCCAGATGAAGGAGCTCGAGACCAGGCACGACGAGCTCACCGGCAGCGTCATCGACGAGCTCAACCGGTCCTTCATCACCCCGTTCGACCGCGGTGACATCTACTCGCTCATCTCGCTCCTCGACGGCATCGTGGACGGCCTGGAGGGGGTCTCCGCCCGCTTCGACATCTATGGCGTGAACGAGATGGTCCAGTCCACCCGCCAGATGTCCAGCCTCATTCTGCAGTGCGCGCACGAGCTCGACACGCTGTTCGAGCACTTCGAGAACTTCAAGCGCGACGGGGTGGTCCTGGAGAAGGTCAAGCGCGTGAGCGAACTGGAGGACGAGGGCGACCTGGTGTACCGCCGCGCCCTGGGCGAGGTGTTCTCCTCGTCCGCCGACCCCGTCCACGTGCTGAAGTGGAAGAGCCTGCTCGACAAGACGGAGGACGCGCTCGACAACTGCAAGCACGTCACCAACGTCGTCCACAGCGTGGTCATGAAGAATGCTTAGCGGCCCGCTCATCGCCGTGCTCGTCGCAGCGTTCGCCTTCGAGTTCATCAACGGCTTCCACGACACCGCCAACGCCATCGCCACCACGGTCTACACCAGGGCGCTTCCCCCACGCGTCGCCGTGGTCTGCTCGGCGCTCATGAACTTCCTCGGGGCGCTCACGAGCGACAAGGTCGCCATGACCATCGCGACCGGGCTCGTGGACGTGCAGCTGGGGCTGCACGTGATCCTCGCCGCCCTCCTGGGCGCCATCCTCTGGGACCTCTTCACCTGGTGGCTCTCCATCCCCTCGAGTTCGAGCCACGCCCTCATCGGCAGCCTGGTGGGCGCCACCATGGTCTACACGGGCGGGCCCCAGGACATCAAGTGGGACGGCGTCCTGGACAAGGTCGTCATCCCCCTGTTCACCTCCCCGCTCATCGGCTTTGCCCTGGGCTTCTGCCTCATGCACGTGGTGTTCGAGCTCTTCGCAAACTGGACCTCGCACCACGCCAACGCGTTCTTCCACAAGGCGCAGATCGCCTCGTCCATGTTCATGGCGTACAGCCACGGCAACAACGACGCCCAGAAGACGATGGGCATCATCACCATCGCTCTCATCTCGGCGAACCTGCTTCCCGCGGGGTCCGACGTCCCGCTGTGGGTCAAGGTCTTCTGCGCCGCGACCATGGCGACGGGGACCATGATCGGCGGGCAGCGCATCATGAAGACCGTCGGCCAGGGCGTCACCAAGCTGGAGCCCGTGGTGGGCTTTGTCTGCGAGACGTCCTCTGCCATCGCGATCGAGACCATGACTGCGCTGGGTGCGCCCGTCTCCACCACCCAGGTGCTCACCACCTCCATCATGGGCGCGGGCAGCGCCCGGGGGATAAAGAACGTGCGCTGGGGCGTCGCCCGGTCGATCGTCACCGCCTGGGTGGTCACGCTTCCCGCCGCCATGGCGTTTGGAGCCGGAATCGCCTACATCGCCGAGATGCTCGTGTAGCTTGCCGTGTGGCCGCGTCGCGGGTGCGCGTCCCGGATTGCCGGGCATGCGCGCCCGCGCATTTGGAGAGAGGGTCGCCGCCTGGCGTGGTCCCTGGCCATCCCGCCCCTCTCGCCCCGCATTCGACCCTGTCCGACCGTCATCTGCTACAGTCTGCCGTGTCTGGAGTCGACCACACGGAGGCTGGCATGGAAGGCACCAAGGCCATGAAGCGCGCGGAGCGGGAGCGGCTGGTCGCCCTCCGCGACGCCCTGCCCGAGGGCGAGCGCGCGCGGGCGGACGCCGCCATCCTCAGCCGGTGCCAGGGACTGGACGCCTGGCGCAGCGCGGGCGTCATCCTGACCTACCTCAGCATGGGGAGCGAGGTGGACACCCACCCAGTCATCCGAGCGGCGTGGGGGGTTGGGAAGACCGTGGCGCTTCCATACTGCGTCCCCCACACCCGACGGATGAGGTGGTATGCCGTGGATTCGCTCGACGGTCTCGTCCGCAGCAGGTTTGGCGTGCTGCAGCCCGACCCCGACACGTTCGGGGAGGTCGACCCGTCCGGCCCCGGTCGCCTCGCGCTCGTCCCCGCCCTCTGCTTCGACAGGGCGGGGTTCCGCCTTGGGTACGGCGGGGGGTTCTATGACACGTTCCTCTCCTCGTTCGGGGGAGGGGCGGTCGGGCTCTGCAGGGGGGTGCAGCTGAGGGACGACCTTCGCGGGGAGGGGCTCGTGGAGGCCCACGACGTGCCGGTCGGCACGGTGGTGACCGACGTCGAGACGATCGTCCCCCTCGCCTAGGGCTCGCCCTGGCGGCGAAGTCCCACCCCACGTGTGGTGGAGACGCGACGATTCCAAACGTGCGGCCGAAGCCTGCGGGCGAGTTGCACAATGTAAGGCGGTCAGTTCGTCCCGTGAGACTCGGTAACCATTGGCGTCGACCAGCGCCATAAAGCGAAAGGAAGCCAAGGATGGCAAAGTCGGACATCGAGATCGCGCAGGAAGCGAAGATGCAGGACATCTTCGAGGTCGCCGAGAAGGCCGGCCTCTCCCGCGACATGATAGAGCCCTATGGCTACACCAAGGCCAAGGTCGACATCCACAGCCTGGCTGACAAGCCCCGCAAGGGCAAGCTGGTGCTGGTGACCGCGATCAACCCCACCCCCGCGGGCGAGGGCAAGACCACGACCTCGATCGGGCTCGCCGACGCCATGAACCGCCTGGGCGAGAAGACCATGCTCTGCCTTCGCGAGCCCTCGCTGGGGCCCGTCTTCGGCATCAAGGGAGGGGCCGCCGGCGGCGGGTACGCGCAGGTGGTCCCCATGGAGGACATCAACCTGCACTTCACCGGCGACTTCCACGCCATCGGCGCCGCCAACAACCTCTGCGCCGCCATGCTCGACAACCACATCAAGCAGGGCAACGCCCTGGGAATCGACCCGCGCCGCATCGTCTGGAAGCGCTGCGTCGACATGAACGACCGCCAGCTCCGCAACATCGTGGACGGCCTGGGCGGGGTCGCCAACGGGATGCCCCGCGAGGACGGCTTCGACATCACCGTCGCCTCGGAGGTCATGGCGGTGTTCTGCCTGGCGACCGACCTCATGGACCTCAAGGAGCGCCTCTCGCGCATGGTCATCGCCTACACCTACGACCGCAAGCCCGTCACCGTGCACGACATCCACGCAGAGGGCGCGATGACCGCCCTGCTCAAGGATGCCATCAAGCCCAACCTGGTCCAGACGCTGGAGAACAACCCCGCGTTCGTCCATGGGGGCCCGTTCGCCAACATCGCCCACGGCTGCAACTCGGTCGAGGCGACCACGACGGCCCTCAAGCTCGCCGACTACGTGGTGACGGAGGCCGGCTTCGGCGCAGACCTGGGCGCCGAGAAGTTCCTGGACATCAAGTGCCGCTACGCCAACCTGCACCCCGACGCCGTGGTCCTCGTGGCGACCGTCCGCGCGCTCAAGTACAACGGCGGCGTCCCCAAGGCCGACCTGGGCCAGGAGAACCTCGACGCCCTGGAGAAGGGCATGCCCAACCTGCTGCAGCACGTCTCCAACATCAAGGACGTGTTTGGCCTGCCCGTGGTGGTGGCCATCAACGCGTTTCCCACCGATACCCCCGCCGAGCTCAAGATGGTCGAGGACAAGTGCCGCGAACTCGGCGTCAACGTCGCGCTCTCGCAGGTGTGGGCCAAGGGCGGCGAGGGCGGGGAGGACCTCGCCAGGGAGGTCGTGCGCCTGTGCGGCCAGCCCAACGACTTCCGCTTTGCCTACGACCTCGACGACACGATCGAGAACAAGCTCAACGCCATCGCGACCAAGGTCTATCACGCGGACGGCATCGACTTCACCACCAAGGCGGCAAAGCAGCTGAGGCAGCTGGAGGAGCAGGGCTTTGGCGGGCTCCCCATCTGCGTCGCCAAGACGCAGTACAGCTTCACGGACGACCAGCACAAGCTGGGTGCGCCGCGCGGCTTCCGCATCACGGTGCGCAACCTCAAGGTGTCCGCGGGCGCCGGCTTCATCGTCGCGCTCACGGGGGACATCATGACCATGCCGGGGCTTCCCAAGGTGCCCGCGGCCGAGAAGATCGACGTCACGCCCGACGGCAAGATCGTGGGGCTGTTCTAGTCGTCGCTGCCGCCGGGGCCACGCGCCCCGGCGGTCCCTTTCCGGCGGCCGCGGGCCGCATACACCAACTAGGAGAGCATTGAGGTGGTTGGCTATGGCGCAGACCATGGCTGGACGTACCGTTGCCGGCTTCTCCCAGGCCCTGGGCTCGTCCGCACCCACGCCAGGTGGCGGCGGGGCGTCGGCCGTGGTCGCCGGCATAGGGGTCGCGCTGGGGCAGATGGTGGCGAGCCTGACCCAGGGCAAGGAGCGCTACGCGGACGTGCAGGGGCGCATCGGCGAGATCGCGCCCAGGCTCGAGGAGCTGCGCCTTGAGCTCCTCTCGCTTGCCGACGCCGATGCGGAGGCGTTCGCGCCCCTTGCCCGGGCCTATCGGCTTCCCAGGGGCACGGAGGAGGAGCGCAGGCGCAAGGCGGAGGAGATGGAGGTCGCCCTCGCGGGGGCGTGCGTCCCGCCCATCGCGATCATGGAGCGCACCTGCGAGGCGATCGCCCTCGTGGACGAGGTGAGCCGGATCGGCTCCACCCTCGCGCTGAGCGACGCGGGGGCGGGCGCCGCGGTCCTCTCCGCCGCGCTGAGGGCGGCGAGCCTGAACGTGTTCGTCAACGCCGGTTCCATGCGGGACCGAGAGAGCGCGGAGGAGCTCGTCTCGCGCGCCCAGTCGCTGCTCGACGACGGGTGCGCGCGGGCGGACGAGGTGTTTCGCCGCGTAGAGGAGATGGTCAGATGAGCGAGGTCCTGAGGGGCGCCCCCGTTGCCGGGGCAATTTCCGAGAGACTCGTGCCGCAGGTGGAGGGGCTCGTCGCGAGGGGGGTCACGCCCACCCTCGCCATCGTGCGCGTGGGGGAGCGTCCGGACGACCTCGCCTACGAGAGGGGCGCCACCAATCGGGCCCAGAAGGTCGGCCTGGGGCTTCGCAAGGTCGTGCTGCCGGCGGACTGCGACCAGGCCCGCCTCATGGACGCCATCCGTGCCGTCAACGACGACCCGTCGGTCCACGGCTGCCTGCTGCTGAGGCCGCTTCCCTCTCCGCTGGACGAGGAGGCGGCGTGCGCCGCGCTCTCACCCGAGAAGGACGTGGACTGCGTCACGGAGGCCTCGCTCTACGGCGTGTTCTCCAACAGACCCAAGAGGTTTCCCCCCTGCACCGCCCAGGCGGTGATCGAGCTGCTGGACCACTACGGGGTGGGGCTCGACGGCGCTCGTGTCACGGTCGTGGGGCGCTCCCTCGTGATCGGCCGCCCTCTGGCCATGATGCTCCAGGCGCGCAACGCCACGGTGACCATGTGCCATACGCACACGCGCGACCTCGCCGCCGCCTGCCGGGAGGCGGACATAGTGGTCGCGGCGGCCGGGCACGCCCGCACGGTGGGGCGGGAGTGCGCCCGTCCCGGGCAAGTCGTGGTGGACGTGGGGATCAACTGGGACGAGGCGTCCGGCAGGCTCGTCGGCGACGTCGACTTCGACGGCGTGTCGGCGGTGGTCGACGGCATCACCCCCGTGCCGGGGGGCGTGGGGGCCGTCACCACGGCGGTTCTCGCCAAGCACGTGGTCGAGGCAGCGAAGAGGACGGTTGGTGAGTGATGGACGTACGTGACGACGAGGACTACGACGAGGCGTCGCAGACGGAGGGGCCCGGCAGGGTGTCGGAGCTCAGCTACGGGGCGATCGACAAGGCCCGCATCGAGGCAGCGGTGAGGGAGTTGCTCCTCGGCATCGGCGAGGACCCCGACAGGCCGGGGCTCCTCGGGACGCCCGACCGCGTGGCGCGCGCCTGCAAGGAGATATTCGGGGGGACCCAGGAGGACCCGGGCCGCTACCTGCGCAAGCAGTTCCATGAGCCGGGCAACGAGGAGATGGTCGTGGTGCGCGACATCCCCTTCTCGTCCATGTGCGAGCACCACCTGCTCCCGTTCATCGGCAAGGCGAGCGTGTGCTACGTCCCCCGCGACGGGCGCATCACCGGTCTGTCCAAGATCGCCCGGTGCGTCACGGGCTACGCCCACCGCCCCCAGCTCCAGGAGCGCCTGACCAGCCAGGTCGCCGATGCCATGGTCCGCGAGCTCGACCCCCTCGGCGTCCTTGTGGTGATCCAGGCGGAGCACACCTGCATGACCATCCGGGGCGTCCGCGCGCCCGGGGCGCAGACGGTCACCTCCGCGGTGCGGGGGATCTTCAAGCGCGACATCAAGACCAGGGGCGAGGCGCTCCGCCTGCTCGGGCTCTGACGCCCGCGCCCGGCGGCTGACGCGATACCACGAAAGGCGAGGCTGTTCGATGTACCAGGTTCCGTTCGACGTTCCGCACATGACCTACGGGGAGGCCGTCTCGGCGCTCAAGGGGGCGCTCAGGTTTGGGATCCAGCCCATGCTCGAGAGCGTCCAGGACATGCTCGCCGAGCTCGGCGACCCCGACCTCCGCTTCAGGAGCCTCCAGATCGCCGGCACCAACGGCAAGACCTCCACCTCCCGCTACACCGCGGCTATCCTCGGGGGAGAGGGGCTCCGCACGGCGCTCTACACCTCTCCCGAGCTCGTGAGCTATACCGAGCGCATGGAGGTCGACGGCCACCCCATCTCCGAGGACGAGTTCGCCTACGGCGTCTCCGCCGCGATCGTGGCGGGACGTCGGGTCAACGCGCGGCGCGATGCGGCGGGGGAGAGGCCCTACGACATCACGGAGTTCGACACGCTCACGGTGGCGGCGATGGTCGCCTACGCCCGTGCGGGGGTGGACGTGGCGGTCCTGGAGTGCGGGATGGGAGGGCGCTGGGACGCGACGTCCGCCTGCCGGTCGATCGAGTCCGTCGCCGTCACCGGTGTGGGGCTTGACCACTGCCGCATCCTGGGCGACACCCTGGAGAAGATCTCGGCCGAGAAGGCCGCCATCATCAGGCGTGGGAGGTCCTGCGTCCTGGGTGTTGGCACCGCGACGCCCGACAGCGTGGAGGACGTGTTCCTTAGCCGCTGTCGCGAGCAGGGGGTGACCCCCACGCTGCTGCGGCCCGAGGTGCTGTCCGACGCCGAGGGGGAGCTTCACCCCGGCGTCCCTCGCGCCCACGAGGGGCTGCCCCACGCCTCGTACCGCATCACGGCACGCCCGCCCCGCCTGGGCTTCCCCCTTGAGCTGACGGTGACCACCCCGCGCGCGACCTACCCCGAGCTCGCCGCGCTCAAGCCTGGCTACCAGGCCGCCAACGTCGCATGTGCGGTCGCCCTCGCGGAATGCTTCCTCGGGCGCGTCCTGGACGGCGAGGCGCTCTACCAGTCCGTGGTCACGTGCCCCACCCCCGGGCGCTTCCAGCTCCTGCGCCCGCAGCCTCTCCTGCTCATCGACGCCTGCCACAACCCGCAGTCGGTCCAGACCTTCCTCACCGCCGTGCGCGACGTGGAGCCTGAGGTGGCGGGCCGGCCGACCCTCCTGGCGGCAGTCCTCGCCGACAAGGACGTGGATGGGATCGTCTCGCTGCTCGCACGAGAGTTCCCGCGGGTCGCCTGCACGCAGACGTCGTCCCCCCGTGCCCTGCCGGCAGGCGAGCTCGCCCAGGCGTTCCGCTCCGCCGGCGCCAACGTCGTGGCGACGTACCCCACGGTTCGCGAGGCCCTCTCTGGCTTGTGTGGAGACTCGGTCGTGGCCTGCGGCTCCATCACCCTGGCGGGCGAGGTCGCGGCGGAGGCGGGCTGGTCATCTGCTACAATGTCGCGAGCCATGGATTAGCGCCGCCAAGCCGCAGCGCACGTCCGTCTCACGCAACAAGAAGAAGGAGCGCTTCCCCTCATGTCTGACCTCCTTGACCAGCTCATCACCCCAGAGGTTCGCATGGTGCTCTACCTCATGGTGGCCTGCATCGTCATGTTGTACATCCTCTCCATCGTCTACGTCATCCGCGATGCGCAGCGCCGCGGTGCCGAGCCCTGGTGGCTGTGGGCGATCATCTCGGTCATCCCCATCGTGGGGCTCCTCGCCTACGTGATCCTCCGTCCCTCCAGCTACCTGGTGGACCGCGAGGAGCAGGACCTGGACATCGCGCTCCGCGAGCACCAGCTCTCGCACTACGGCATCTGCCCCAAGTGCGGCGCTCCCATCGACCGCGACTTCGTGGTGTGTCCCATCTGCAACACCCAGGTGCGCAACGTCTGCCCCACCTGCCATCGTCCCCTCAACGCTGACTGGAAGGTGTGCCCCTACTGCCGCACGCGCATCCAGTAGCGCCTTAGCCATAGTCCAAGAGGGAACCCCGTCGCGGCCCGTGTCGCGGCGGGGTTCCTCGCGTACGGTCGCGGCGGGCGACGGGGGAGAGGGGACTGGCCCCCTACCAGACCGACAGCTCCGACGGCGGAACGGCAAGCCCCTCTCCCGCAAGCCATGAGGCCATGTGGTAGCGCATGCGGGCTATGGCAGCGGCTGTGGAGGGGTCGTCGAAGCGGCGGTTGAGCATGCGGAAGAGGTAGCCCTGCCCCACGGCGAGCTCTGTCGCCCTCCTGGTCGTGAGCCCCCACACCAGGCAGACGTGACCCACGATCATGTCGGCGGGAAGGCTCTTCGCCGCCGTCGGGATCGTGCGGTGGGCGAAGAAGTACGTCTCCACCAGGGGCGACATCCCGCTCGCCACCAGGCTGTCCTCGCCAAAGGGATAGATGTCGCCCACGGGGGTCTCGCAGTTGACCCTCAGGATGTCGACCTTGTCGGCGTCGCGGAGGACCTGGCTCAGCGCGAGCGTCCTGTCGTCCAGCCCCTCGGGGAGCTCGTAGGAGCTGTGGTTGCTCACCGCCTCCAGGATCACGTCGTCGTCGGCGTCGTCGGGGGCAAAGCGCCTGAGGAGCGTGCGGTCGTCCTCCAACAACAGCTCCACCCCCAGGGCCGCGTGGCTCACGGAGTCGGCGTCGCGAAACGTCCCGAAGCGCCTCACCTGCTCAAAGCGCCCGATGTCGTGCAGCATTCCCAGGAGCCACGCCAGGTCGACGTCGTGGTCGCCCATGCCGTCTGCACGGGCGATGTCCTCGGCGAGCCGCGCCACCCTCACGGTGTGTGCCGCCTTAAGCGCGATCTTGGGGTCCCTCATGTCGTAGGCCCCCACGTAGCCCCTGAACTCCCGGAGCACCCTCTTGCGGTCCACTCCCATCGGCCGTCTCCTCCCCGCGTTTCTCGCAAGTGTTAGAGCCAAGCTATCGTAGCAGCGAAGATTGTTGTAAGGTTGGTGCGTTACTGGCTATTGCACGTGGAGGTGCCCCGGCATGTACTTGCTCGCAGGGATGGCCCGCGTCCGCCCGTTGGCGCACGCGACCTTGCTCGCTGCCCCGCCTTCCTCGGCGCGGACGGTGACCGCATAGGCGCCTGTCCTTTCACGGCGGCCCTGGGGCCGTGCGGCAAGCGCCATCATCGCGCGCCCGCTGCGGGGCGCGCGCACCAGCACACCACGCATTAGGAAGAGGTTCCAGCATGAAGGTTCTGTACAACGACGGCCACGTGGACGAGTGCCCCGAGGACGAGGAGCTGCACGTCCTGCGCCACTCCGCGGCGCACATCATGGCGCAGGCCATCAAGAGGCTGTATCCCGAGGCGGACTTTGCCTATGGCCCCGCCACGGACAATGGCTTCTACTATGACATCGACCTCGGCGACAAGAAGATCTCGGAGGACGACTTCCCCGCCATCGAGGACGAGATGCGCAAGATCTGCAAGGAGAACCTCAAGTTCCAGGTCTTCGAGAAGCCCCGCGCCGAGGCCATCGCCCTCATGCAGGAGCGTGGCGAGAAGTACAAGGTCGAGCACATCGGCGACCTTCCCGATGACGCCCGCATCACGTTCTACCAGCAGGGCGAGTACATCGACATGTGCGTTGGCCCCCACATCTGCTACACCAAGGCGCTCAAGGCCTTCAAGCTCACGGGTGTCTCCGGCGCCTACTGGAAGGGCGACAGCAACAACAAGATGCTCACGCGCATCAATGGCGTCGCCTTCCGCAACAAGCAGGAGATGGACGAGCACTTCGCCCTCCTCGCCGAGGCCGAGAAGCGCGACCACCGCAAGATCGGCCAGGAGATGGAGATCTTCATGATGAACGAGGCCGGCCCCGGCTTCCCGTTCTGGCTCCCCAACGGCATGCGCATCCGCAACTCGCTCATGCAGTACTGGCAGGAGATGCAGGACAAGTTTGGGTACGACCAGGTGCAGACCCCGATCATCCTCTCGCGCAAGCTGTGGGAGACCTCCGGTCACTGGGACCACTACAAAGAGAACATGTACACCACCAAGATCGACGATGAGGACTACGCCATCAAGCCGATGAACTGCCCCGGCGCCTGCCTCATCTACAAGAGCAAGCCGCGCAGCTACCGTGACCTCCCGCTCAAGCTCGCCGAGGCCGGCATCGACCACCGCCACGAGCTCAAGGGCGCCCTCCACGGCCTGTTCCGCGTCCGCGAGTTCCAGCAGGACGACGCGCACCTGTTCATCCGCCCCGACCAGATCACCGAGCAGGTCACCGACGTCACCCACCTCATCACCGCCTACTACGCGCAGTTTGGCTTCCCGTATCGCGTGGAGCTCTCCACGCGCCCGGACAACTCCATGGGCTCCGACGAGGACTGGGAGCGCGCCGAGGACGGCCTCAAGAAGGCGCTCGAGGCCATGCACGTCGACTACAAGCTCAATCCCGGCGACGGCGCGTTCTACGGCCCCAAGATCGACTTCCACCTGCAGGACTGCCTGGGCCGCGAGTGGCAGTGCGGCACCATTCAGCTCGACTTCCAGCTGCCCCACAACTTCCAGCTCGAGTACACGGACCGCGACGGCTCCAAGAAGCAGCCCATCATGATCCACCGCGCGGGCTTCGGCAGCTTCGAGCGCTTCATCGGCATGCTCATCGAGCAGTACGCCGGCAAGTTCCCCACCTGGCTCTCCCCGTGCCAGGTCAAGGTCCTTCCCGTCTCCGAGAAGACGCGCGACTACGCCAACCAGGTCGCCCAGCGCCTGCGCGACGCCGGTGTGCGCGTCAAGGTGGACGAGCGTGACGAGAAGATCGGCTACAAGATCCGCGAGGCCCGTTCCATCGACCGCGTTCCCTACATGCTCATCCTGGGCGAGAAGGAGGCCGAGGCGGGCAACATCTCGGTCCGCGACCGCTCCAACGAGACGGTCCAGCGCGACCTCGAGGACTTCGTGAGCGACATCACCGAGGAGATCCGCGAGCGCAGGGGCTAGGACCCCTTGAGGGAGGGCAGCTCCCGTCACAATGGTGCTGCGAGGCGGCCTCGACGGCTGCCTCGCAGCTTTCGTATCGGGGTCCAGCGTGTGCGGCGTCAAGGTAGGGGGAGGACCACATGGCGCAAGGGGAAGAGCAGGGTTCGGGAGAAGCGGCACAACCTCAGGGCCAGGCCCAGGACCTCCCCGCTGCGCTGCGTTCGAGGATGAGGTCCCTCCCCGCGGCCGCCTCGGAGGCGGTCCTCTCTCGCATCGCATCGGAGCACGGCCCCTCGGGGATTGGCCATGGGCGCCTCCGCGAGCTTCTCGAGGAGGAGCTCAAGCCAAGGGGGCGCGCCACTCGCGAGGAGTCGCTGGCCTACGGCAAGGCGCTCCGAAAGCAGGTCCCTCGCGGCAGCCATGCCGCCTGGGAGGTGGGGGAGGACCGTCAGCATGCCATGGACCTTCTCCGCCGTCAGGAGGGCGACCGCGTGCAGGACCTCTTGCCCATCCGCCACCAGCGCATGGCCGAGTCGCCCTTCTCCTTCTACCGTGGCGCCGCAGTCATCATGGCGGACGACCTCGCCCACACCCCAACGACCGGCGTGAGGGTGCAGGCCTGCGGAGACGCGCACCTCGCGAACTTTGGCATCTTCGCCTCGCCCGAGCGCCGTCTGGTCTTCGACATCAACGACTTCGACGAGACCCTTCCCGCGCCCTGGGAGTGGGACGTCAAGCGCCTTGCCACCAGCGTCGAGATATGCGGACGCCACCTCGGACTCTCCGAGGAGGAGCGCCTCGATGCGCTCCGATCGACGTCCCGGGGCTACCGTCAGTCGATGGCGCGGTTCTCGAGGATGGGCAACCTCGACGTTTGGTATGCCCACCTCGACGTCGAGGAGATCCTGCGCGAGCGTTCCGACTACCTCAACAAGGCAGAGAGGAGCGCGCTGCTGGCCACCGCAGAGAAGGCGTCCAAGAGGACGAGCAGCCGAGCGGTGGCAAGGTTCACCGAAACCGTTGGCGGCGAGCTGCGCGTGATCAGCGACCCTCCGCTCCTGGTTCCCCTGCGAGACCTGGCGGGCTATGGCATCTCGCAGGAGACGATCGTCAAGGTGCTGGGTGCCTATCTCGCGCGCTATCGCCTCACCCTCCCGCGCGAGCGCCGGTCGCTCATCGACCAGTACACCCCGCGGGACATGGCGCGCAAGGTCGTCGGCGTGGGCAGCGTTGGCATGCGGGCGTGGATCATCGTGCTTGAGGGGGCAGACCCCAGCGACTCGCTGGTTCTGCAGCTCAAGGAGGCGACCTCCTCGGTCCTCGAGCCGTACGCGGGCACGAGCGAGTTTCGCGACCACGGCAGGAGGGTCGTCGAGGGGCAGCGCGCCATGCAGACGGCCGGTGACGTGCTTCTCGGCTGGGCGCGATCCCCGGACGAGAGGGGCGTCATGCGCGACTACTACGTCCGCCAGCTGTGGGACGCGAAGGGATCGATCGACCTGGAGCGCATGGATGCCCATGAGCTCGCCCGCTTTGGGACGCTGTGCGCATGGACCCTGGCGCACGCGCACGCGCGAACGGGCGACCGGCATGCCATCGCCGGCTACCTGGGGAAGGGCACGGCCTTCGACGATGCGCTCTGCGAGTTCGCACGTGGCTATGCCGACCAGAACGAGGTCGACTACCAGCTGTTCCTCAAGTCGTTCGAGGATGCGCACTAGGGCAAAGGTGGCATCGTCTGGGGAGAGGGGAGCGTCGCGTGGCGGTAGCACAGAGCGAGGTGGAGCGCGCCTTCTCCAGGCGCATCGGTGCGCAGAGGACGCGCATCGTCCGTTGCGGGGGAACGCGGGAGCTTCTCGACAAGCTCGGGCTCACGGGGGTCACCCCCGTGGAGAGCCTGGGTGGCGTCCCGGTCACGGTGCCGGACATGAGGGAACTCGCCGGCGGGTACCGAGCGCGTGGCGAGGTGCTCGTGGTGGACAACACCACGGCGAGCTCGTTCGGGTCCGCCCCGGGGAGGAGGGGCGGGCACGTCGTGTTCGAGCGCCTCGCCCACGTCCTTGACGACCCGGAGTGCGCCTTGGTCGCCGTGAGCGTCTCGCGTGACGCGCGCTCCATCCCCGGCCTCCTCGACCGCCTCGACCTCCTGCCCGGTGCCTCGGAGGAGGAGCAACGCACCGTGGCGGAGGCGCTTCCAGGCTTCGACGAACGCCGCAGGCGGGCGAACGACCTCGCGCAGGTGGTCGCCACGTTCCTCTCCTGCCATCCCGGGGTCGGGGAGCTCCGCTATCCCGGCCTTCCGACGGACCCAGGCCACGAGGTGGCCGCAAGCCTCCTCTTCGACGGCTTCGGGCCCCTCGTGGACCTCGTCCCCTCCGTCGGAGCACGGGGGATGCATCAGGCATGCGAGAGGGTCGGTGGCATGGCCTCCCTCGCCCTCCCGTCGCGTGAGGGTGGGGAGGCCTGGCTGCGCCTCGACCTTCGCGAGTGGGACGGGGGAGACGTTCGCGGCGCCCTTCTCGCCCTCGAGTCTGCCTTGTCTGTACTTGATGGATAAACATTCCGACACTATGCAGAACGTGTGCTCCCTCAAACTTTTCCGCTTTGGAAGATGTGGGTCAAACAACCTGACCACTGTTGTGTGATCAACTTAAAAACCGCAGGTGAACCGTGTTGTGGCTCGTCCATAAAATCGTCATTCGGCCAGCATGGGAACATTCCCATGCGATATGATATGTGCATGCATTGCGGGAAATCGCAAGCTCATGTCCCAACCGGTCGACTGGAGGCCACATGGACGCACCCGAGCAGGTTTCAGTTATTGACAGCGTCGAGGCGCTGCAGGCTCGCATCAAGGAGATGCGTGCCGCGCAGGCCGAGTTCGCAACCTTCACGCAGGAGCAGGTGGACAAGATCTTCTTCGCCGCTGCGATGGCTGCCGACAAGGCGCGCATTCCCCTCGCCAAGATGGCGGTCGAGGACACGGGGATGGGCCTCGTCGAGGACAAGGTCATCAAGAACCACTTTGCGGCCGAGTACATCTACAACGCCTACCGCAACACCAAGACCTGTGGCGTGATCGAGGAGGACAAGGCCTACGGGTTCAAGAAGATCGCGGAGCCCATCGGCATCGTCGCCGCGGTCATCCCCACGACCAACCCCACCTCCACCGCGATCTTCAAGAGCCTCATCTGCCTCAAGACGCGCAACGCCATCCTCATCAGCCCGCACCCCCGCGCCAAGAAGTGCACCATCGAGGCCGCTTGCATCATCCGCGACGCCGCCGAGGCCGCGGGCCTGCCCAAGCACATCATCAGCTGGATCGAGGAGCCTTCCCTGGAGCTCACCAACGAGCTCATGCACTCCTGCGACGTGATCCTGGCCACCGGTGGCCCTGGCATGGTCAACGCCGCCTACAGCTCCGGCAAGCCCGCCGTCGGCGTCGGCCCCGGCAACAACCCCGCGATCATCGACGACTCCGCTGACATCCAGCTCTCCGTCAACTCGATCATCCACTCCAAGACCTTCGACTACGGCATGATCTGCGCCACCGAGCAGAACGTGATCGTGCTCGACAAGGTCTACGACGAGGTCAAGGCCGAGTTCGAGCGTCGCGGCTGCTACTTCCTCCAGGGCGACCAGATCCCCACGGTCGGCAACCTGGTCATCACCAAGTCCGGCGGCGTCAACCCCAAGGTCGTCGGCCAGCCCGCTGCCAAGATCGCCGAGATGGCGGGGATCGAGGTCCCCAGGGCGACCAAGGTCCTCATCGCAGAGGTGACCTCCGTGGAGCCGAGCGAGCCCTGGGCGCACGAGAAGCTCACCACGGTCCTCGGCATGTATCGTGCCAAGGACTTCGATGACGCCATCGCCAAGGCCTCGCGCCTGGTCAACGATGGCGGCCGCGGCCACACCAGCTCCCTCTTCGTCAACGTCAACGAGAAGGAGAAGCTCGAGAAGCACGAGAATGCGATGAAGACCTGCCGCATCCTCATCAACACCCCTGCCGCCCAGGGTGGCATCGGCGACATTTACAACTTCATGCTCACCCCATCGCTCACGCTCGGCTGCGGCTTCTACGGCGGCAACTCCGTCTGCGGCAACGTCGGCGTCCAGAACCTGCTCAACATCAAGTCCGTGGCGGAGAGGCGTGAGAACATGCTGTGGCTTCGTACCCCAGAGAAGGTCTACTTCAAGAAGGGCTGCCTGCCCGTCGCCCTCAACGAGCTCAAGGACGTCTACCACAAGCAGCGCTGCTTCATCGTCACGGACCAGTTCCTGTACATGCACGGCTTCACCAAGCCCATCGAGGACAAGCTCGACCAGCTGGGCATCGTGCACTCCAGCTTCTGGAACGTCGAGCCTGACCCGTCGCTCCAGTCCGCGCTCGAGGGCCTGCAGCAGATGAACGCCTTCCAGCCCGACTGCATCATCGCCATGGGCGGCGGCTCCGCCATGGACTGCGGCAAGATCATGTGGTCCATGTACGAGAACCCCGACGAGAAGTTCGACGACATGTCCGCCGACTTCATGGACATCCGCAAGCGCGTCTACACCTTCCCCAAGATGGGGAAGAAGGCCTTCTTCGTGGCCATCCCGACCTCCTCGGGCACCGGCTCCGAGGTCACCCCGTTCGCCATCATCACCGACAAGACCACCGGCGTGAAGTGGCCCATCACCGACTACGAGCTCATGCCCAACATGGCCATCGTCGACACCGACAACATGATGAGCCAGCCCAGGGGCCTGACCTCCGCCTCCGGCGTCGACGTCCTCACGCACTGCCTCGAGGCCTACGTCTCGATGATGGCGTCCGACTACACGGACTCCTTCGCGCTTCAGGGCATGAAGCTCGTGTTCGAGTACCTGCCCCGCGCCTACGACAACCCCAACGACGTCGAGGCCCGCGATCACATGGCCAACGCCTCCTGCCTGGGCGGCCTCGCCTTCGCCAACGCCTTCCTCGGCCTCAACCACTCCATGGCGCACAAGCTGGGCGCGTTCCACCACATCCCGCACGGCCTGGCCAACGCCGTCATCCTCACCCGCGTCATGCGCTACAACGCGGCCGAGCGTCCCACCCGCATGGGGACCTTCCCCCAGTACGACCACCCCAAGACGCTGCACCGCTACGCCGATGCCGCGCGCTTCTGCGGGGTCACGGGCAAGGACGACAAGGAGGTCTTCGAGAAGTTCCTGCTCAAGATCCGCGAGCTGTTCGACCACGTGGGCGTCAAGCACACCATCGCCGAGTACAACGTGGACGAGAAGTACTTCCTCGACACGCTCGACGCGATGACCGAGCAGGCCTTCAACGACCAGTGCACCGGCACCAACCCGCGCTACCCGCTCATGAGCGAGATGAAGGAGCTGTACCTCGACGCCTACTACGGCCGTCCCGCAAGCTCCTACGAGGACTAGTTGGTCACAACGTCGAGGCACCAAGACCAAGGAGGCTCAAACTATGAGGCTTTCGGATAGCAAGGTCGAGCTCATCAGCCGTGGAAACAAGGTCGTCTACCAGGATGGCGAGAGGGTCGTCAAGGTCTTCAACACCGAGAAGCCCGCTGCCGACGTGTTCAACGAGGCACTGAACATCGCCCGCGTCAACGGCTCCGGCGTCCGCTCCTGCGAGGTCCTCGAGGTCTCTCGCGTGGAGGAGGGGGAGCACAAGGGCTCCTGGGCAATCGCCAACAGGTTCATCCCGGGCACCACGCTCCGCCAGCTCATGGACGACGACAAGGCCAACGCCGACAAGTACCTGGCCAAGTTCGTCGACCTCCAGACCGAGATCCACGAGGCCGAGGCACCCCTTCTCAACCGCCAGAAGGATAAGCTCGCGCGCATGATCGGGTCCTGCAAGCAGATCGACCCCACCACGCGCTACGACCTGCAGATGCGCGTCGACGGCATGCACTCCGGCACCAGCATCTGCCACGGTGACTTCGTCCCGTCCAACGTCATCGTCTGCGACGAGGACGACCAGCTTTACCTGGTTGACTGGGCGCACGTCACCGCGGGCATCGCCGAGGTCGACGCCGCCACGACCTACCTGCTCCTCAAGCGTCGTGACGACGACCTGGCGGAGAGGTACCTGGACCTCTACTCCACCAAGACGGACACGCCCAAGCAGCTCATCCACTATTGGCTGCCCGTCGTCGCTGCTGCCGAGCTCGCGCGCGGTCGCAAGGAGAACGAGGAGTACCTCCTCAGCTGGATCAGCGTGGGCGACTACGAGTAGGCGTTCCCACAGCTGGGACTGACATGGGGGAGGGGCCGGAGTGCGCTTCGGCCCCTCCCTTGTCGTATCCGTATGGGTTCCGTCCAAGGTCGCGTCAGGCGAGACGCTCGAGGTCACAAACAGGCACCGCCCCCGAACGCATGGGGACGGCGCCTGTTGCCTCGATGCCAATGGGTGGGGAGTCGGGCGAGGGGCCTAGCCCTTATCGCCCTCCTTCGTGTACGTCACGAAGTCGTAGTCGACGCCCGCCGAGGTGGTTCCCGAGCCCTCGGGCTCGCTTGCGGCCCAGGCGTCCTCCTGGTCGAGGTTGGGGAACCAGGCGTCTGCGGGGACGGTCACGTGGTTGCGGGTCACGTAGACGCGCGAGCAGCGGGGGAGGAGCTGCCGGTACAGGCTCTCGCCGCCGATGAGCCACACGTGCCCGTCGGCCGAGGTTGCCTCGAGCGCCTGGTCGACGTCGTTGAACACCTCCGCCCCGGGAATCACGAGCCCCGGGTTCCTGGAGAGGACGACGTTCCTCCTGCCCTTGAGGGGGCCGCCGGGAAAGCTGAGGAAGGTCGAGTGGCCCATCAGCACGGTCCCACCCATCGTCAGGCGCACAAAACGGCGCATGTCCTCCCTGTTGCGGACGAGGAGGTTGCCGTCGCGGCCAATGCCCCAGTCGTCGGTGACGGAGACGATCGCATCCATCTGGCAAGCCCCCTAGACGGCGATGGGGATGTTCTTGACCTGCGGCCCGTGCTGGTAGTCCTCCACCACAAGGTCATCGGTCGTGAAGTCGTAGAAGTCCCGCACGTTGGGGTTCAGGCGCACCCTGGGCGCGGGATAGGTGGGGCGTGAGATGAGCTCCCTCACCACGTCCACGTGGCGGTCGTAGATGTGCGCGTCAGAGATCATGTGCACGAGCTCGCCCGGAACCATGTCGCTCACCTGGGCGACCATCATGAGCAGGATGGCGTACTGGCACACGTTCCAGTTGTTGGCGGCGAGGACGTCCTGGCTGCGCTGGACGAGGAGCATGTTGAGCGTGGGACGCTCGTCACCCGCGGCCTGCGTCACGTTGTAGACCACGTTGTAGGCGCAGGGGTACAGGTTCATCTCGGACAGGTCATCGAAGTTGTACGTGTTGGTCATGATCCTGCGCGAGAAGGGATTGTTCCTGAGGTCGTAGAGCACGCGGTCCATCTGGTCGAACTCGCCCTCGGGATAGCTGCTCTTCCGGCCGATCTGGTAGCCGTACGCCTTGCCGATGGAGCCGTCCTCGTCCGCCCACTCGTCCCAGATGTGGGAGTGGAGGTCGTGGATGTTGTTGGACTTGCGCTGGTAGATCCAGAGGACCTCGTCCATGCAGCTCTTGAGCGCCGTCCTCCGCAGCGTGATGGCGGGGAACTCCTCGCGAAGGTCGTAGCGGTTGCAGACGCCAAAGCGCTTGATGGTGTAGGCGGCCGTCCCGTCCTCCCAGTGGGGCCTCACGCGCTGGCCTGCGTTGGAGGTCCCGTTCTC
This sequence comes from uncultured bacterium, assembly GCA_905214865.1. Taxonomy (GTDB): domain Bacteria; phylum Actinomycetota; class Coriobacteriia; order Coriobacteriales; family Atopobiaceae; genus Olsenella_H. Next base: position 50,266 of record CAJMNO010000005.1, read on the forward strand.
GATGATGTCCCTGCACATTGCGACGAAGATGTCGTCCGCCCTGCTCATCTCGCTCCCTTCGGTGTCACCCTGCAACGACGCGGCCCGTCGCTACATGTACCAGTCGATCCCACCCTGGATGCCGTCGTGCGCGTTTCCGTCGCCCTCCACCAGGCGCTCCAGCTGGTCGCCGCCATCGCCGTCCAGGTAGTAGTACGGGTCGACCCCGCCCTGGGCGTCCGTGGAGTTGGAGTATGCGACGTAGGCGAGCGAGACGAGCTGGGCAATGCCGCCTGCGATCGACGAGAACACGAGCATCGCCGCGAGCAGGCCTGCCGCGGCGATGACGATGGGCTTGGAGCCCGAGTTCGCGTTGTCGGGGGAGGTCGTCGCGGAGGCGGTCTCTATGGGGCGGGAGGGTGCGGCGAGCGTCGCCGGCGCCCCCTCGTTCGGTGTCTGGTCGTTCATGGGATACCTCCTCGCATCTGGTCACGCTCCCATGATACCCAAGAGCCAGTTTCGCGCTCTCCGGATGATTGTCTGGTGCTGGCCACCCCGCGATCGGGGATGGCGTCACAGGTGGCTGGGCTGGAAGATGCTGTCCCACATGGCGCCGACCCGGTCGATCAGGCTCAGGTCCGCGGGGAGCCAGTCCACGTCGCCCAGCTCGGCGCGGTCGAGCCACCTGCCCTCGCGGTGCTCGAGCAGCCTGGGCTCCTCGCCGGGGGCGAGCTCGCTCACGAACACGTCCATGCTCAGGTGGAAGTCGGGGTAGTCGTACTCGATGGTGTCCAGGTACCACGTGGTGGAGAGGCGAACCCCCAGCTCCTCGCGGACCTCCCGGGCAACGGCCTGCTCGCCCGTCTCGCCCTCCTCGACCTTGCCGCCGGGGAACTCCCAGCCGTCCATGCCATGGCCGCGGCGTGCGGCGAAGACCTTGCCGTCCCTCACCATGATCGCGCATGCCGCCTTGGTAACCTTCACCGACATCACCCCTGAGTCTCTCGCCCGCAATGCATGAAACGGGAAGCCGTCATCGCGAGAGCAGCTGGACCACGGCGTAGTCGTCCCCCGTGGGGGACGAGAGCTCCACGGTGTGCCCGCCCTCGACGTCGTGCACCCTTGGAACCACGGTGTCGCCGAGCAGCGCCATGTGGCGGTACTGCACGCAGATGCGCCTAGGGCTCACGGCCTCGCCCAGCTCGCCAAGCGCGTCGAGCGCCAGCATGATGTACTGGGCGTTGTTGACGTGGCGGTTGGTGTCCAGGTGCTGCTCGGAGATGGTCACCTCCGAGGCCTGGGCAAACGGCCCCTCGACCGGGAGCCTCCTCTGCGTGGGGGGCATGTCAAGGCGCTCGTCCCCCTCGTCGTAGATGCTCTCGGACTCGGGGATGCGTATGGGCCTGCGGCGTTCCGTGTCGAACACGAACCACAGCGAGTCCGCCCTCACGTAGGGCCTGCCCGACGGGTCGCAGATGGTGAAGTTCCTGCCCGCCTGGGTCTTCCCCAGCGTGTGGCACCAGGTGCTCACCCTGATGGGGTCGAAGAAGCGCGGGAGGGCGTCTATCTCGATCTGCCAGGCGGAGATGAACCAGCTGAAGTGGTGCTCGCGCATGAACTCCAGCCCCACGCCCAGGCTCTGCGACTGAAAGGTGGAGCAGTCCTGGAGGTAGTTGACGAGCGAGACGAGCGAGAGGTTGGCATCCTCGTCGCACTCGCTGTAGCGAACGCGCGCGTCGAAGGAGTACATGGGATACCTCCTAGATCTTGGGGAAGGCGACGGTGTCCGTGCCACCGAAGCCGCTGGTGCCGTCGTCGTCGGGCTCGTAGCGGCTGAGCGAGTCCACGACGAGCCTGTTGGCGGCGGGGATGACCTGGGCCACGTAGCTGCTCACGAGGCCGGGGATGACCTCGCCGTCTGCCTGCATGGGGATGGGCTTGGAGCTCTTGACCTCGATCGTCTCGCCCGTGAAGTGCTCAAGGTAGGGCCGTCCAACGGAGTTGCCGGACTTGTCGACCATGCCCGCGAAGATGGGCCTGAGGAGCTGGACGGCGTCCGAGGTCTCGAGGAGGATGACGTCCAGCTTGCCGTCGGTCATCGTGCTGTTGGGAACGACCTCGATTTCGCCCTGGATCATCGCGTTGTTGGCGACGATGCAGGCTATGCCGTCCCTCTCGCAGCGCCTGCCGTCGACGGTGATGTCGAAGTGGATGATGTCGGGATGGATGTTGGAGAGGGCCGCGGCGAAGTAGGCCGCCTCGCCCATGCTCTTCTTGTTGGGCACGGCCGCGCGCATGAGCTGCGCGTCGAAGCCGGTCCCCGCCATGATGCCAAACCCGTGCTCGCGAGGGGCGCCGTCCTCGTCCGTCCAGCGCATGACGCCCAGGTCGGTGTGGACCGAGCGGCCAAGGCGGCAGGCGTGGGCGATCGCGGACGGCTCCGGGGCGCTGCCGAGGTTGGCGAAGAGGAGGTTCGCCGTGCCGGAGGGGAAGATGCAGGTGAGGACGTTGCGGTCCCTCAGCTCAAACAGGAGGTTGGTCACGGTGCCGTCGCCGCCCGAGACCACCACGAGGTCAAAGTCCTCCGCGTCGCGCACGGCCTCGCGCGCGCCGCCCTCCTCGGGCAGCGCGCGCAGCGTCACCTCGTCTCCGTCGCGCAGCAGGGCCCGCTCAAACTCGAAGACCGCGTTTGACCCAAAGCCCGACTTGAGGTTATGGACGATGAGCGTGCGCACGTTGCCTCCCATGTGGTTCGTTATGATAATGAGGTTGCGCCTGAGGCGCACATAGATGTCATGGTAGCTATTTCTGACCCAGAATCGAGGGCGCGTGTACATACGTGACGCGGAACAGCTGGCCTCCTTCTGCGATCGAGCGTCGGGGTCCGGCATCCTCGCCGTCGACACCGAGTTCATTCGGGAGCGCACCTACCATCCCCAGCTCTGCCTCATCCAGGTCGCCACGGCAGACGAGTCGGCGGCCATAGACCCCATCCTCATCAAGGACCTGAGTCCCCTCTCCGAGCTTCTGGTCGACCCCAGGATCGTGAAGGTCTTTCATGCCTGTGGGCAGGACCTGGAGGTCATCAACGACGCGATGGGGCTCGTGCCCGCGCCGTCGTTTGACACGCAGCTCGCCGCCGCGTTCGTGGGCTACCGCAACCAGATTGGGTACGGCGCGCTGGTCGAGGCGTGCTGCGGCGTCCACCTGCCCAAGGCGGACTCGCTCACGGACTGGTCGCGCCGGCCGCTCGACGCCGAGCAGCTTCGGTACGCGGAGGACGACGTCACGTACCTCCCCGCCGTCTACGAGTCCCTGATGGCTCAGCTGGTGGAGAGGGACCGGCTCTCGTGGCTGCTCCCCGAGATGGAGGAGCTCACGCGTCCCGACCGCTACGAGCGAAACCCGCGTGAGGCCTACCTCCACCTCAAGAGGGCGGGGTCCCTCACGCGCAAGCAGCTTGCCGTGGCGTGCGAGCTCTGCGCCTGGCGCGAGGGCGTGGCGGAGCGACGCAACCTCCCCAGGAGGTGGGTCCTCACCGACGAGGTGGTGCTCGAGGCCTGCAAGCGGGCCCCCAGGACCGTCGACCGGCTCCTCCGCATCCGCGGCACGGAGCAGCTTGGGAGGGCCGAGGCCCAGGCCGCCGTCGACGCGATCGCTCGCGGCCTCGAGGCAAACCCCAGCTCGCTGCCCGAGCGCCGCCGCCACGAGCGACCGGGTGCCCAGACCGAGAGCGTGCTCGACCTCATGTACGCGCTGCTCCGCCTCGTGTCGGAGAGGAGCGGCGTCGCGTCGCAGCTCATCGCGACCCGCGACGACCTCCTCGAGTTCCTGAGCGACCCCGGCTCGTCGAACCTCTCCACGGGGTGGAGGTACGACCTGCTTGGCTCCGAGCTCGAGCGCCTGCTCGCCGGCGAGACGGGCCTCACCATCAAGGACGGCCGCATAGAGCTGCTCTGAGTCCCCCATCCCACAGGGTGGGGATTTGGTGTCCGGGGTCCGGCGTAGCATTGGCGGGAGAAGGACGTCGCCCCGCTGGGGTACAAGCGGGGCAGGGTTCAGCACAGGAAGGAACGCACCCATATGATCTACTTCTACGGATCCGGGCTCGCCTACTGGGGCATCATCATCGTCTCGCTCGTCCTCGGCGGCGCGACCCAGGCATACATCAACTCCACCTACCGCAAGTGGTCCAAGGTGCCCGCCAGCGCGGGCGGCACGGGGGCGGAGGTCGCGCGTAGGATGCTCGACACCGAGGGCGCGCCCAACGTTGGGCTCGCGCGCGTCTCGGGCCACCTGAGCGACTACTACGACCCGCGCGACAACCGCCTGCACCTCTCGGGCGAGAACTACGAGGGGGCCTCGGTCGCATCCGTCGCCGTCGCCTGCCACGAGGCCGGGCATGCGGTCCAGACCGCCAAGGGCTACGCGTTCGGGAAGTTCCGCACCGCCCTCGTGCCGGTGGTCAACGTGACCCAGCAGCTGTGGAGCATCCTGCTCATCGTGGGCATCTTCATCAACGCGATGGGGCTGGTCCGCATCGGCGTGCTGCTCTTCGCGTTCTCGGTCCTGTTCCAGCTGGTGACGCTCCCGGTCGAGATCGACGCCTCGCGCAGGGCCGTCGCGTACCTGGGCCGTGCGGGCGGCAGCATCGACGAGCGGGGCGCCCGCCAGGTCCTCACCGCCGCGGCACTCACCTACGTCGCAGCGGCGCTGGTCTCTGTGCTCCAGCTCCTGTACCTCCTCGGCCAGACGGACAGGGACTAGCCGTGGGGAGGGGCGAGTCGGAGGCGCCGCTCTCGGTCTCGCAGGCCGTAGAGCTGGTCAAGGGGACCGTCGACACCATCCCGCAGATCGTCGTGAACGGCGAGGTCTCGGGCTTCAGGGGCCCCAACGCGCGCTCCGGGCACTGCTACTTCACCATCAAGGACGACAGCAGCGCCATGGACGTGATCGTGTGGCGCGGAACCTATGCCAGGTGCGGGTTCCGGCTGAGGGACGGCCTGGAGGTCACCTTCACGGGCAGGTTCGGGGTCTACGCCGGCACGGGGCGGCTCTCGTTCATAGCGTCCAGGCTCGAGGTCGCGGGGGAGGGGCTCCTTCGGCAGCAGGTCGCAGCCCTCGCGCGCAGGCTCGAGGCCGAGGGGCTCATGGACCCCGACCGCAAGCGTCGCATCCCGCGGTTCTGCACGCGCGTGGCGGTCGTGACCTCGCTGTCGGGCAGCGTCATCGAGGACGTCAAGAGGACGCTCGCACGACGCAACCCGCTGGTCCAGATCCAGGTCGCGGGGTGCATGGTCCAGGGCCCCGGCGCGCCGCAGACCATCATCCGCGCGCTCGGAGTCGCCGCGGCCGCGCGACCCGACGCGATCCTGCTCGTGCGCGGGGGCGGCTCGTTCGAGGACCTCATGACGTTCAACGACGAGGCGCTCGCCCGTGCCGTGGCCGCGTGCCCCGTGCCGGTCATCACGGGCATCGGGCACGAGCCGGACACCTGCATCTGCGACATGGTGGCGGACCGCCGCTGTTCCACGCCCACGGCGGCGGCCGAGTCGGTGGCCCCCGCCTTCGACGAGGTGGAGGGGAAGATCTCCGAGCGCGCGGAGCGCCTTGGCAAGGCCATGGGCAAGCAGCTCTCGGGCGAGGCGCAGCGGCTCGACACGCTCGCCCTCCTCGCCACCAACTCGGTGAGGGAGGGCATCAGGAGGCGCGCGGTCGCCGTCGACGCGATGGGGACCAGGCGCTGCCTGTCCGACCCCCGTGGGATGCTGCTCGACCGCGAGGCGCAGCTCGAGCAGACCGGGCAGCGGCTGCACGACGCGATACCCCGGACCCTCCAGAGGAGGGGCGAGCTGCTGTCGACCGACGCCTCGCGCCTCTCGACTGCCGCGCGGAGGATGCTGGTTCCCTTCCATGCGGAGGTCACCAGGTCGGCGGCCACGCTCGACGCCCTCTCGCCCCTCAAGGTGCTGGGGAGGGGCTACGCCGTGGCCAGGGATGCCAACGGGCACGTCGTGGACTCCGTGGGCAAGGTTGCGGCCGAGGACGTCGTGAGCATCCTGGTGTCGGACGGCAGCATCAGGACGCGGGTCACGGGCATTGAAAGAGACGGTCAGACGGGCGAGAGCCCGAGGGAGGCATAGGGATGGAAGAGAAGAAGGACGGGGCGGTCGAGCGGTTCGCCGACATCGATGGCATGAGCTTCAAGGAGGCGTCGACCGAGCTGGAGCAGATCGTCCGCAGGCTCGAGAGCGGCGAGCTCGAGCTGGAGGAGTCCATGACCCTCTATGCCAGGGGCGTCGAGCTCCTCAAGAGCCTGAGGGCACGTCTCGCCAACGCCGAGCAGAAGGTCCAGGTGCTGCTCGACACGACCGAGTCCGCGCAGGTGACCGACACCACCGCCGCACCTTCGACGGCGTTCATCGACGAGTAGCGAAACGAGGGGAAGGGGAGAGACCCATGGCAACCAAGGACGACTGCATCTTCTGCAAGATCGCCAACCACCAGATCGAGTCCGACTACGTGTACGAGGACGACCTGGTCTGCGCGTTCAGGGACATGAACCCCCAGGCGCCGGTCCACGTCCTGGTGGTTCCCAAGGACCACTATGACAACCTGGTGGACGACGTCCCCGCCGAGACCCTCGCGGCCCTCGCCCACGGAGTGGACGAGGTCGCCAAGAGGACCGGCATCCGCGAGAGCGGGTTCCGCGTCATCACCAACACCGGTGACGCCGCCGGCCAGACGGTCCATCACCTTCACCTTCACGTCCTGGGCGGGGAGGGGCTCGGCGAGGGCCTCCTCCCCAAGGAGTAGCCATGGGCGCCGCCGAGGAGATGGCCGCGCGGGCGACCGAGCGGCACGAGCGGGGATATAACTGCGCGCAGGCGGTGGCCTGCGCCTTCGCGGAGCGCCTGGGTGTCGAGGAGAAGGTCCTCTTCCGCGCGACCGAGGGCCTTGGCCTAGGCATGGGCGGCATGCAGGGCACCTGCGGGGCCGCGAGCGGCGCGTGCGTGGTGGCTGGTCTCGCCAACAGCACGGGCAACCTCGAACGCCCCGACAGCAAGGCGTCGACCTACGCGATCTCGCGCCGGATCACGGACCGCTTCGCGCACGAGGCGGGAGCCGTGCGCTGCGCCGACCTCAAGGGCGTGGGCACCGGCAAGGTCGTCTGCCCGTGCCCCCGCTGCGTGGAGCTCGGCGCCATCATCGCCCAGGAGGAAGTCTTCGACGCCCGCTGACAACCACGAACCCTCACGTAGCGGCATATGGCTATGATGGGGTCGCTTGTGTTCGTTGGGTGAGAAGGGATGCGGGCCTGGCGCCCGCGAGAGGAGTCGCATGAACGTCCTAGTAATCAACGCTGGTAGCTCGTCGCTGAAGTACCAGCTCCTCGACACCAAGTCCGGCAAGGTCTTCGCCAAGGGCAACTGTGAGCGCATCGGCATCGATGGCTCCTTCATCGGCCACGAGGAGAACGACGGCGGGAAGCAGAAGACCGAGGTCGCCCTTCCGGATCACAAGACCGCCATCAAGCACGTCTTCGAGATCCTCGACAAGGCCGGCTTCGACACCGACAAGATCGAGGGCATCGGCCACCGCGTGGTTCAGGGCGGCTGGTACTTCCCCGAGTCCAAGGTGGTCACCGACGAGACCCTGGGCTGGGTCCGCGAGGTTGCCCCTCTCGCCCCGCTCCACAACTACGCCGAGGCGGACGTCATCCAGATCTGCCGCGAGATGTTCCCCTCCATCGGCAACGTGATCGTCGCCGACACCTCGTTCCACTACAACATGCCCGAGAAGGCCTGGCGCTACGCCCTCCCGCGCGACGTGGTGGACAAGCTGCACATCCGCAAGTACGGCGCCCACGGCACCTCTCACCGCTACATCTGGAAGACCACCAACGAGTTCCTCAAGGGTGACGTCCACAAGCTCGTGAGCTGCCACCTTGGCTCCGGCGCGTCCCTCTCCGCCATCCAGGACGGGCACGACATGGACACCACCATGGGCCTCACCCCGCTCGATGGTCTGATCATGGGCACCCGCTGCGGCACCATCGACCCCGCCACCGTGTGCTACCTGGTTCGCGAGGGCGGCTACACCATCGACCAGGTCGACACCATGATGAACAAGCAGTCCGGCCTGCTCGCGCTCTCCGCCGTCTCGTCCGACTCCCGCGACATCGAGGCAGGCGCCGAGAAGGGCGACAAGAACTGCCAGATGGCGCTCGAGATGTTCTACTACCGCACCTCTCAGCTCATCGCCGAGATGGCCCAGTCCATGCACGGCTTTGACACGATGGCCTTCTCGGCCGGCATCGGCGAGAACTCCGCCGAGATGCGCCTAGGCGTGGCCAAGGAGCTGGAGTGGCTCGGCGTCAAGATCGACGAGAAGAAGAACGAGGTCCGCTCCGACGAGCCCCGCGTCATCTCGACCGACGACTCCAAGGTGAAGGTCCTCGTGGTTCCCACCAACGAGGAGCTCATGATCGCCCTCGACGTCGAGGAGCTGCTCGGGAAGTAGCATCCCTCGCAGGGTAAGGAGCGGGGCGCCCCGGCGATGAGCCGAGGCGCCCCGCTTGCCATTGACGTCTCTTGGCGTGATGCGTCAGGCCGAGACGAGCTACCCCATGAGGCCGCGCCTTCTCCAGGGGAGCCACGACAGCCAGCCGCCGTCGTCCCCCTGGCCTGGCACCACGAGCTGGTAGGCCATGCGGGGGCTGCCGTCCCTCACGTGGATGGTCCCGCAGTGCTGGAACCCGCGGCTGGCAAGCAGCCGCTGCATGGGCACGTTGTCCCGATGGGTGTCCGCCCGCAGGCTCGTTGCGGACTGCAGCGCCCAATCAAGGCAGAACCCTCCCACGCCACGTCCCGGTTCGCGCACCGCGAGTCGGTGGATCACAAAGTAGGGGCCGTCGTCGAGCCAAGCGCCGTCCTCGATCTTGAGGTAGGTGGGGTCGGGGCCGGGCTGCAGACACAGGCAGCCCACGACCTGCCCCTCGTCCTCGCACGCGAAGAGGGTCCCGCGGCGCACGTCCGCGAGGATGTCGCTTCCGGAGGGATACTCCCCGGCCCACTGGGTCGGGTTGCCGTTGCGTCGCATGAAGTCGCGGGCGCCCTCGTACAGGCTGACCAGAGCGTCCAGGTCCTCCCGCGTGGCGGGTCTCATCTCCATGACGGCTCCCTAGAACGGCCGCACGCAGAACGAGCGCTCAAGGGCCTGGCAGGGGGAGAGGAGCGTCATCCCGCGCTTGTGCTCGAACACGTCGTCCTCGTCCAGCGCCGTGGCACAGCCGGTCCAGGGCTCGAGCGCGACGAACGGCGCGTCTCCTGCGGCGGACCAGACCCCAAGGTAGTCGAAGCCCTCGAACGAGACCTCCACCCCGTGGCCGCCGTCGCCCACCAGGCGCACGAACCTCTCCGGAACGTCCTGGAACACCAAGGTGTCCACATCAAAGGTGCGATGGGTCAGGCGCAGCACGTTGGAGCCGTCGAGGAGCGGGAGCCGGTCCTCGAAGTCGAGGAGGCCGGACGACGGGTCGATGCGGGGCGAGGCGTAGGTCCACTCCCGCGCAAACTCCAACCGGTACGAGTCAAAGTCGTCGCCGCCCTGGGGCTGCGGGACGTTGAAGGCAGGGTGCCCGCCCAGGACGAAGGGGAGAGGGACGTCCCCCGTGTTCGTGACCTCAAACGTCTGCGTCAGGGCGCCGTCTGCCAGCGAGTAGGAGAGCTCGAGGCGGAAGTCGTACGGGTACGACTCGCGCGTCCGCGCATCCGAGCACAGACGGAACCTCGCGGAGGCCTCGCCGCTCGAGACGAGCTCGAACTCCCTGTTGCGGGCGAGCCCGTGGCGGCCCAGGCTCACCTCCCCTTGCGAGGAGGACGCGCGGTCGTCCCTCAGGCTGCCCACGATGGGGAAGAGGACGGGCGCCCTGCGGGGCCACCACCTCTCGTCACCCTGCCAGAGGCACTCCCTGCCGTCCCTTGTGAGGCTCATGAGCTGTGCGCCCTGTGAGTCGATGGTGGCCGTAAGACCGTTTGAGGCAATGCTCGTCATGAAGGGCATGAAGCTCCTTTCCTTGGACCATAATCAGCATTATGGTCTTAATCGTCTTTTGATATCCACGCCCCCTGCCACAAATGTCGGTGGGGGGCATCCGGGGATGGGGGAACCAACATGCTCGACCGCAGGCAGTTCGTCAAACTCTCTGGCGTCCTCTCCGCCTCGCTCGCCCTTGGGGTGTCCGGGTGCGGATCCAAGCCGGCGGCAGGCGGGTCGTCCTCGTCGGACGGCGACTCCGCCGACAGCTCCGCCTCCTCGTCAAAGCAGAAGGTGCGCGTCGGCGCGCTCAAGGGGCCGACCTCCATCGGGCTCGCATACCTCATGGACCAGGCGTCAAGCGGCAAGGCCGCCGAGGACTATGAGTTCACCGTCGCCGCCTCGCCCGATGCGATCCTCCCCTCCATCATCAAGGGTGACCTGGACATCGCCTGCGTGCCGGCGAACGCCGCCGCGGTCCTCTACAACAAGACCAAGGGCAAGGTCTCGGTCATCGACGTCAACACCCTGGGCGTGCTGTCGGTCGTCACCGCCGACACGAGCATCAAGGACTTCACCGACCTCGGCGGCCGTACCGTGTACTCCACCGGCAAGGGTGCCTCCCCCGAGTACGTGATGAGGGACCTCCTCGACAAGGCCGGCATCGCCGATGGCGTCACGCTCGAGTTCAAGAGCGAGGCGACCGAGGTCGTGAGCCTCCTCGCGCAGAACGCGAGCGCCGTCGCCGTGCTGCCCCAGCCGTTCGTCACCGCGGCACTGGCAAAGAACTCGTCCCTCACCGCGCCCATCGACCTCAACGACGTGTGGGACAAGTACAACCCCGACTCCAAGTTCGTGATGGGCGTCACCATCGCACAGAACGAGCTCATCCAGAAGCATCCCGACGTGGTCAAGACCTTCATGAAGGAGCAGGCGGCCTCGGTCAAGGAGGCAAACGACGACCCGGACACCGTCGCCCCGATGGTGGTCAAGGCGGGCATCCTGGACAACGAGAAGATCGTGGCCAAGGCGATCCCCGGCTGCCACGTGGTCTGCATCACCGGCGACGAGATGTCCGACGACCTCTCGGGCTTCCTCTCCGTCCTGTACGACGTCGACTCCTCGAGCGTCGGCGGCGAGCTGCCCACCGAGAACTTCTACTACCTGGGCTAGGAAGCCAGGGGTTCCACGCGCATGCGAGGCGGGCGTAGCGTCCACCGGTCACCGACAGCCCCTTCCGGAAGGGGCTGTCGGTGACCCGGGGGAGGGGGAACATGGGGCGGCGGCTCGCCGCCTGCGCGCTGTGGCTTGCCGCCTGGCAGGTCGCGAGCGTCTGCGTGGGCAGCACGCTCCTCCTCGCGGGGCCGGTCGACACCGTTCGCTCGCTCGTCTCGATCGCCCTCGACGGGAGCCTCCTCGCCATCGCCGGAACCACGTTCCTGCGTATCCTGTGCGGCTTCCTGCTCGCGTTCGTCGCGTCGCTCGCCCTGGGGTCGGTTGCCAGCTCGCATCCGCTCGTTTCCGACCTCCTCGAGCCCGGCGTCGCCGTCCTCAAGAGCACGCCCATCGTGTGCGTGATCGTGCTCCTGCTCCTGTGGCTCGGCACGGGCGTGGTCCCGGTCGCCGTGGTGTTCCTGGCGACGTTCCCGCCGCTCTACTTCTGCGTGCGCGACTCGCTGCGCCAGGTCGACCGCGACCTCACGGCGTTCCTCCGCGTCATGCGCGTCCCCCGGTGGCGCGTCGCCCTCGCGCACGTGTGGCCGCAGATTCTGCCCTACGTGATCGCCACCTGCCGCAACGCCTGCGGCATGGCCTGGAAGGCGGGCGTCGCCGCGGAGCTCATCGGCACCCCCGTCCCCAGCGTGGGCGAGCGCGTGTACCAGGCCAAGGTCCTGCTCGAGACCTCCGACCTCTTTGCCTGGACCATCGTGGTCGTGCTCTCGTCCTTCGCGTGCGAGAGGTGCTTCCTCGCGCTCCTGCGCGCCTCCGGCGGCCTTGCGAAGCGGGTCGCTCTCCATGGCCTCGGGACGTCGCCCGCCCCCCGAGACGACGGCTCCTCTCCCATGGCGACCGATTGCCTGGGCGTGCGCCTGGGGGAGAGGGACGTGCTCCACGGCCTTTCGATCGACGTTCCCGCCGGGTGCTCCGTCTGCATGCTCGACCCGTCGGGGGCCGGCAAGACCACGCTCGTCAGGGCGCTGTGCGGGCTCGTCGCACCCACGTCGGGGGCGGTCGCCCCACTGGGCCGCGTGAGCCTGGTCGAGCAGTCCCCCCGCCTGGTGGAGGACCTCGGCGCCCTGGACAACGTGCTGCTGTGCGCCGGCAGGTGGGCCAGCGGGGGAGAGGCCCGCGCCCTTCTCCTCCGGGCGGTCCCCGGCCTGGACGCGGACCTTCCCGTGCGCAGCCTCTCCGGGGGCCAGCGCAGGCGCGTGGAGCTCGTGAGGGCGCTTCTGACCTGCTCGGATGTCGTCATCCTTGACGAGCCCTTCGCCGGGCTCGACGAGGCTGCGGTCGAGGCGTGCGCAGCCATCGTGCGGGATCGCCTTGGGGGGAGGACCCTCCTCGTGGCGTCCCACGACCCCAGGGCGGCAACGCTCCTGGGTGCCACGCCGCTCCCGTCCCTCTCGCCCGAGACCCCCAGTCGAGAAACCGCAGCCGTCCGCGGGAGGTAATCAGACGGAAACGTAGTTGGCCCTCCCCCTCGGGCAAGATGGGTAGGTGCGCACCCATACCATGCCCAGCGGTGCGCCCTAAGGAGGACACTATGCTTCAAGACCAGCTTGCGGAGGCGGGCATCGCCTCCGCCCACGGGGCGGTCCTGGTGGACGGCTCTCCCGCCGTCCTCGTCGAGAAGGCGCTCAAGGCGAACGAGGGCCAGCTCACCTCGACGGGCGCCCTTGCGGTCAGGACGGGCAGGTACACCGGCAGGTCTCCGCGCGACCGCTTCATCGTCGACACGCCCGACGTCCATGACCAGATCGCCTGGGGCACGGTCAACATGCCGTTCCCGCCCGAGGGGTACGAGAGGGTCAAGCGGGCCGTGTGCGACTACCTCTCGATGCGCGACCTCTACGTGGTCCACGCCATCGCCGGGGCCGACCGCCGCTGGTGCCGCAAGTTCCTGGTGGTGTGCGAGCGCGCCAGCCAGGCGCTCTTCGCCCGCCAGCTGCTGGTGAGGCCCAGCAAGCGGCAGCTCAAGGAGTTCGAGCCGCAGGACTTCAGCGTGCTCGTGGCCCCCGGCCTCAAGCTCGACCCCGAGGAGTACGGCACCAACTCCGAGGCGGTGGTCCTCATCAACTTCCAGGACCGCGAGATCCTCATCGCCGGCACCATGTACTCGGGCGAGATCAAGAAGTCCATCTTCTCGGTCATGAACTACCTCATGCCCGTGGAGGAGGACATCCTGCCCATGCACTCGTCCGCCAACATGGACCCGGTGACGGGCGAGACGGCGGTGTTCTTCGGCCTCTCCGGCACGGGCAAGACCACGCTCTCGGCAGACCCGCAGCGCATGCTCATCGGCGACGACGAGCATGGCTGGGCCGAGGGGAGCGTCTTCAACTTCGAGGGCGGCTGCTACGCCAAGGCCATCAGGATCTCGGCCCACACGGAGCCACAGATCTACAACGCCATCCGCTTTGGCGCGCTGTGCGAGAACGTGGTCGTTGACCCCGTCACGCGCAGGCCCGACTACTTCGACGACTCCCTCACCGAGAACACGCGCGTCTCGTATCCCATCGACTACATCGAGAACGCCCAGGTCATGGGGCAGGGCCGCTACCCCAACGTGATCGTGTTCCTCACCTGCGACTCGTTTGGCGTGCTGCCGCCCATCTCGCGGCTCGACCGCAACGGCGCCATGTACCACTTCCTCAGCGGGTTCACCAGCAAGGTCGCGGGCACGGAGCGCGGCGTCACCGAGCCGCAACCCACCTTCTCGACGCTGTTCGGCGAGCCGTTCATGCCCCTCTCGCCCCTGCGGTACGCGGACATGTTCGGCGAGAAGATGGAGAAGGCCGGCACGCGCGTGTACCTGATCAACACCGGCTGGACGGGCGGTCCCTACGGGGTGGGGAGCAGGATGGACCTCGCCTCCACGCGCATCATGGTGTCCGCGGCTCTGGACGGCAGCATCGAGGAGAGCGAGTTCGAGCGCGACCCCATCTTCAACGTGGACGTGCCCACGCACGTGGAGGGCGTTGAGGACCGCGTGCTCATGCCGCGCAACGCCTGGGCCGACCGCGACGACTACGAGCGCTGCGCGCGCAAGGTCGCCCGCATGTTCGAGGAGAACGCCGCGCAGAAGTACCCCGACATGCCCGAGGAGGTTTGCGCCGCAGGGCCGCACGCCTAGCGGGCGAGACGACACGACCGCTCGCGCCCCGGTAATGAACGCTCGGTGAGCTGGGCCCCGCACCCATGGGATGCGGGGCCTACTGTTTTGAGCCGTCCGCCCCCATGGGGGAGGGGTGGGCAGGCCCATGCGGCCACGGAAAGGAGAGGCTTTCTATGGCACGAATGCACGTAATGGAGAGAAGCGAGGAGCAGGCCATCATGGACGAGCTCCACGCGGCGGTGGGGCGGCGGCTCGCGGTGAGCTCGCTCGCACCGTGCCCCGTGGAGTTCACGATGGCGTTCGTGGACATGTGCTCAACGCAGAGCTGCGGCAAGTGCACCCCGTGCAGGGTGGGGCTCAACACGCTGCGGCACCGCCTGAGCGACGTCCTGAGGGGCAGGGCGACGATGGCCACGCTCGATGGCATCGAGCGCCTTGCCAGGACCATCTACCTGTCGAGCGACTGTGCGATAGGGTACGAGGCGGGGGCCATGGCCCTCACGGCCATCCAGGGCTTTCGCGACGACTTCGTCCACCACGTGACCTACCACGCCTGCGGCTTCAAGCAGTCCGAGAAGGTCCCGTGCGTGTCCGGCTGCCCCGCCGGCGTGGACATCCCGGGCTACATCTCGCTCGTGAGGGCGGGTCGCAACACCGACGCCGTCCGTCTCATCCGCAAGGACAACCCGCTGCCCATGGTGTGCGGGCTGGTGTGCGAGCATCCCTGCGAGATGCACTGCCGCCGCGGCATGGTGGACGACCCCATGAACATCAGGGCCATCAAGCGCTTCGCCTGCGAGAACATGGAGTCCGACTACCGCCCCGTCATGGCGGAGCCCACGGGCAAGCGCGTCGCCGTGGTGGGAGGCGGCCCCGCGGGGCTCTCGTGCGCCTACTACCTGGCGGTCATGGGCCACAAGGTCACCATCCTCGAGGCCCGCAGGCGGCTGGGCGGCATGCTCCGCTACGGCATCCCGAGCTACCGCCTCCCGCGCGAGGAGCTCGACGGCGAGATACGGTGGATCCTCGACTGCGGCATCGAGGCGAGGACCCAGACCGAGGTCGGGGGAGACGAGCTCCAGGCGCTGCGGCGCGACTACGATGCCGTCTACCTGGCCATCGGCGCCCATGGGGACCGCAAGCTGGGGCTTCCGGGCGAGGATAGCGAGGGCGTGGAGAGCGCCGTCGCGATGCTGCGCGCCATCGGCGACGGGGACATCCCCGACTTCACGGGGCAGCGCGTGTGCGTCATCGGTGGCGGCAACGTCGCCATGGACGTGGCTCGCTCCAGCGTGAGGTGCGGCGCGAGCAAGGTCAACATCGTGTACCGCCGCCGCGTGCAGGACATGACTGCTCAGGACGAGGAGATCGCCGGGGCCGGCGAGGAGGGTTGCGAGCTCCTTGAGCTCAACGCGCCCGTCCGCATCGAGGCGGACGAGGCGGGCCGCGTGTGCGGGCTGGTCGTGCAGCCGCAGATCATCGGCTCGTTCAAGGGCGGGCGCCCCTCTCCCCGTCCCGCGGACACGGGGGAGAGGACCATCCCCTGCGACCGCGTGATCGTCGCCATCGGCCAGGCGATCCAGTCCGAGCCCTTCGAGGAGGCGGGCGTCGGCTGCAACCGCGGTCGCATCGTCACCGACACGGACGGGCGCGTCCCCGGGATGGACGGGGTCTTCTGCGGAGGCGACTGCCAAAGCGGCCCCGCGACCGTGATCAGGGCCATCAACGCCGGCAAGGTCGCTGCGGGCAACATCGACAACTACCTGGGCTTCGACCACAAGGTCGGCGTGCCCGTCGACATCCCGCCCGTCGAGTTCAGGGACGTGGGCCCGTGCGGCAGGTCCGAGACCAAGTTCCGCGAGGCAAACGAGCGCCGGCACGACTTCTGTCAGATCGAGCACGGTCTTTCGCGCGAGGAGGCGCTGCAGGAGGCCTCGCGCTGCCTGTGCTGCGACCACTTTGGATTCGGCGCGTTCCGTGGGGGGAGGGAGCTCCAGTGGTAGGAAATGGCGAAGGCCTGAAGGCTGCCGACCAGAGGGCGGTCTCCACCGGGCAGGTCACGCTCACCGTGGACGGCAGGGAGGTCAGCGTCCCCGCCGGGTCCACCATCCTGGACGCGTGCCGGGAGGCGGACGCCGACGTCCCGACGCTGTGCTACCTGCGCGAGCTCAACGAGATCGGCTCCTGCCGCGTGTGCGTGGTCGAGGTCAAGGGCTACGACCGCCTGGTCGCCTCGTGCAACAACCTCGCCGTGGACGGCATGGAGGTCCTCACCAACAGCCCCAAGGTGAGGATGGCCCGGCGCACCAACATGGAGCTGCTCCTCTCGCAGCATGACGTGGCATGCACCACCTGCGTGAGGTCGGGCAACTGCTCGCTGCAGGAGGTCGCCAACGACCTGGGCATCGTCGACTTCGAGTACGACACCGACCTGCCGCCCAAGCGCTGGCCGCGCGACTTCCCGCTCATCAGGAACAACCAGAAGTGCATCAAGTGCATGCGCTGCGTTCAGGTGTGCGACAAGATCCAGGCCTCCCACGTGTGGGACATCACCAACCGGGCGACGCACACGCTCGTGGACGTGGCCGGCGGCCGCGACATCCACGACGTGGACTGCACCCTGTGCGGGCAGTGCATCACCCACTGCCCGGTGGGCGCCCTGCGCGAGCGTGACGACGTCATGACCGTCTACGACGCCCTGGCAGACCCCGACGTCACCACCATCGTCCAGATTGCGCCCTCGGTGCGCACCTCCTGGGGCGACCACTGGGGCCTCAAGGGCGACGAGGCGACCGTGGAACGGCTCGTGGCGGCCCTGCGCCCCATGGGCTTCGACTACATCGTCAACACCGACTTCTCCGCCGACCTCACGATCATGGAGGAGGGCAGCGAGCTCCTGCGCCACCTCCCCAAGTCGCAGGCGGGCGGCTACCCCATGTTCACGTCGTGCTGCCCCGGCTGGGTGCGCTTCGTGAAGGCGCACTACCCCGAGCTTGTGGACGACGTCTCCACCAGCAAGAGCCCCCAGCAGATGTTTGGCGCCATCGTCAAGAGCTACTACGCCGAGTACCTGGGGCTCGACCCGCACAAGATCTTCTCGCTCTCGATCATGCCCTGCGTCGCCAAGAAGGCGGAGTGCGCCTATCCCACCATGCGGGACGCGTGCGGCGACCCGGACGTGGACTGCGTCCTCACCGTCCGCGAGGTCGAGCGCATGCTGAGGGCCGACCACGTGGACGTGCGGGCCCTGGGGGAGGAGCCCTTCGACGAGCCCCTGGGCATCGGCACCGGCGCCGGGGTCATCTTCGGGGCCACCGGCGGCGTCATGGAGGCCGCGCTGAGGACCGCCCACTACCTGGTGACGGGGAAGGCACCCGCCGCCGACATGTTCTCGGACGTCCGAGGTCTCAGGGGCTGGAAGGAGGCCACCTTCGACCTTGCGGGAACCAAGCTGCGCGTGGCGGTCGCGAGCGGCCTTGCCAACGCGGACGCGCTCTGCAAGGCGGTCGTCGCGGGAGAGGTGTCCTACGACTTCGTGGAGGTCATGGCCTGCCCCGGCGGCTGCGTGGGCGGCGGCGGCCAGCCCATCCACGACGGGGAGGAGCTTGCGGGCGTGCGAGGCAAGGCGCTCTACGGGCTCGACAGGGTCTCCAAGTACCGCAACTCCTACGAGAACCCAGACATCGTGAGGTGCTACGAGGAGTACCTGGGAGAGCCCCTCTCGGAGAGGGCGGAGGAGCTCCTGCACACCGACCAGCACGGGTGGCTCATGCCGTCCGAGTGGATCGCGGCGGCGGAGGCGGCGCCCCAGGCGTAACGGGATGGAACCAAGGGGGGAGGGCCCGCGCGGTTTTCGCGCGGGCCCTCCCCGTGTGTCTCGCCCATGAGTCTCCTGCGAGGTGCCTGCCGGCCTAGGCCTGCTTGGCGGCCATCTGTGCCTGGACCGCGGTGATGGCGACGACGCCCACGATGTCATCCGCCGAGCAGCCGCGGGACAGGTCGTTGACCGGCTTCGCGATGCCCTGGAGCAGGGGGCCGTACGCCTCGGCCTTGCCAAGGCGCTGGACCAGCTTGTAGCCGATGTTGCCTGCCGCGAGGTCGGGGAACACCAGGACGTTGGCGTGACCCGCGACCTTGGAGCCGGGCGCCTTGAGCGAGGCGACCTCGGGGACCAGGGCGGCGTCAAGCTGGAGCTCGCCGTCGCAGGCGAGGTCGGGGGCCTTCTCGGCAACCAGGGCAGCGGCCTGGCGCACGCGCTCGGCGGAGTCACCGCCGGCGGAACCCTTGGTGGAGTAGGAGAGGAGCGCGACCTCGGGGTCGGTGCCCATGAACGACTTCCAGGACTCCGCGGAGGCGATGGCGATCTCGGACAGTTGGTCGGCGTCAGGCGCGATGTTGAGGCCGATGTCGGAGAAGATGAAGGTGCCGTCCTGGCCAAACTCGCAGTCGGGGACGATGACCATCATGAAGCCGGACACGAGCTTGGTCCCGGGTGCCGTCTTGAGGATCTGGAGAGCGGGGCGCAGCGTGTTGGCGGTGGAGTGGCACGCGCCGGACACCAGGCCGTCGGCGTCGCCCATCTTCACCATCATGGTGCCGAAGTAGGTGTTGTCGTTCATCTGCTCGCGGGCCTGCTCGATGGTGACGCCCTTCTTCTTGCGGAGCTCGGCGAAGGCCTGGGCGTACTCCTCGTGCTTGTCCGACGCCCTGGGGTCGACCACGCGCGCGCCCTCGACCTTGACCTCGGTGGGGTCACCCAGGATGACCAGGTTGGCGAGACCCTCCGCCACGATCTTCTCGGCCGCCGCGATGGTGCGCGGGTCCTCGCCCTCGGGCAGCACGATCGTCTTGCGGTCCGCCTTGGCGCTCTCTTTCATCCTCTGAAGAAAATCACTCATAGAACCTCTCCTTCGTGACGCCTCCAACTGCGTGTGGACGTGCCGCCCGACCACAAAATATGCATGTCGGCTGCGTATTTGACGGCACTCTAAAACATTATAGGGCGGCGTGTTAGAATCGACTCCGTAATCGAGCCGGGGGAGCGTGTGCGCCTGCCCTCAACTCGATTTATTTATGTCCGCGTCCAGGGCCGCCCCGGGCGGTAGTCTGCATCGAAGGGAATCCACATGAGCATCGCCAAAGGGTTGCCCGAGGGCTTTAACCCCTCCGCATACGACGCAATCGTCGTCGGGGCGGGCTACGCCGGAGCGGTGTGCGCCAGGCGGCTTGCCGAGGCGTGCGGGTACAAGGTCGCCGTCCTCGAGCGTCGCGACCACATCGCTGGCAACGCGTATGACTACTACGACGAGGCGGGCATCCTGGTCCACAAGTACGGGCCGCACATCTACCACACCTACAACGAGCGCGTGAACCAGTACCTCTCGCGCTTCACCGACTGGGTTGACTACCAGCACAAGGTCCTGGCAAACGTTCGTGGCACCCTGATGCCGGTCCCCTTCAACCACACGTCCCTCAAGCTGGCCTTTGGCGAGGAGAAGGGCGAGCACCTGTACCAGAAGCTCGTCGCGGCCTTCGGGCAGGACAAGAAGG
The DNA here is from genome assembly GCA_905214865.1 of uncultured bacterium. Taxonomy (GTDB): domain Bacteria; phylum Actinomycetota; class Coriobacteriia; order Coriobacteriales; family Atopobiaceae; genus Olsenella_H. The sequence continues at coordinate 70,169 of CAJMNO010000005.1, forward strand.
TCCCCATCATGGAGCTGAGGGCCAAGAACGACCCCGAGCTCGCCGAGGTGGCCGACTACGTGTACGAGAACGTCTTTCTCCACTACACCATGAAGCAGTGGGGCAAGACGCCCGACCAGATCGACCCGGCCGTCATGGGCCGCGTCCCCGTGTTCGTGGGCGACGACGACCGCTACTTCCCGCAGGCACCCTTCCAGGGGATGCCCAAGGACGGCTACACGGCCATGTTCGACCGCATGCTCAACCACGACCTCATCTCGGTGTTCACCGGCGTCGACGCCCGCGACATCCTGCAGATGGGCGGAACGTCGGTCAAGGTCTGCGGCCAGCCGTTTGGCGGAGAGGTGATCTACACCGGCGCCCTGGACGAGCTCTTTGGCATGGACCTTGGCGCGCTCCCGTACCGCACGGTCGACATGGTGTTCGAGACCTTGCCCGTCGATCAGTTCCAGCCCGTGGGGACCGTCAACTACACCGTGTCCGAGAACTTCACCCGCATCACGGAGTTCAAGAACATGACCGGCCAGGTCGTGCCGGGCAAGACCACCATCATGCGCGAGTACTCCCGCACCTACCTGCCCGGCATGGGCGAGACGCCCTACTACGTCATCAACGAGCCGCAGAACATCGAGCTGTACCGCAAGTACCTCGAGCGCGTCTCGGGCGTCCTCAACTTCCACGTGGTCGGACGTCTCGCCGAGTACCGCTACTACGACATGGACGGCGTCGTGGCCTCCGCGCTCGAGCTCTCGGACGAGATCATCGGAAACCACTAGGCACACAACCGAGTACAGAGGCACCAGGTCAACACATGCAGAAGACCATCACGTTCGGCATCCCGTGCTACAACTCCTCCGAGTACATGGACCATTGCGTCACGTCCATCCTGGAGGGGTCGGACTACGCGGACGACGTGCAGATCGTCATCGTGGACGACGGGTCCACCAAGGACGACACGCTCCAGAAGGCACTCGACTGGCAGAGGCGCTATCCCGAGATCATCCAGGCCGTGCACCAGGAGAACGGCGGCCACGGCATCGCCGTCCTCAAGGCGCTGGAGCACGCGGAGGGCGCCTACTTCAAGATCGTCGACTCCGACGACTGGGTTGACGGCGACGCCCTGCGGGTCCTCCTCGAGCGCCTGAGGATGTTCGTCGACTACGAGACCAGGGTCGACCTCGTGGTCACCAACTACGTGTACGAGCACGTGGCCGAGGGCAAGCAGAAGGTCGTCGACTACGGGTTCGCGCTCCCCAAGGGCAAGATCATCACCTGGAAGAGCATCGGGCACTTCAACATGGCCCAGAACCTGCTGATGCATGCCCTGTGCTACCGCACCGAGGTCCTGCGCGACGGCGGGCTGCCCATGCCCGCCCACACGTTCTACGTGGACAACATCTACGCCTACGTGCCCCTGCCGCGCTGCCAGACGCTCTACTACCTGGACGTCGACCTGTACCGCTACTTCATCGGGCGTGATGACCAGAGCGTCAACGAGGACCTGCTCGTCTCGCGCGTGGACCAGCAGCTCAGGGTCACGCGCGTCATGATGCACGCATACCACCTGTACGACGACATCGACACGCGGGAGCTGCGCGACTACATGATCGGGCACTTCACCCTCATGATGGCGGCGTGCTCCATCTTCTCCAAGCTGTCCAAGGATCCCCAGGCAGAGCCTCGGCTCGAGGAGCTGTGGGAGGAGCTGAGGCAGTACGACCGTCGCATGTACCGTCGTGCGCGCCATGGCCTCGTGGGGACCGCCATGAACTTCACCGGCGAGGGTGGCAAGAAGGCCACGATCATCATCTATCGCGTTGCCCAGAAGCTCGTCAAGTTCAACTAGTCGATGCTGATGCTGCGACTCCGCGGTGTCGATGCCCCAGGCCTTTCGGAAGGCCCCGCGTATCAGCAATCGAACCATTGCGACCGGAGCCCGATGTGAGCGCATCCCCTTCCCTGGCGCGCTCGGCTGTTCCTTGCTTGCCCTGCTGGCAGTCCGCCAGAGTACCAGCCTTGGCAAAAGCCGCCCGATGTGAGCGCTCACATCGGGCTTTCGTTGCCATTCATGCCCGAAACGGCGGCGGGATGGCAGGGAACTCCCGATGTGAGTGCAATTATCGGGCTTTCGTTGCCATCGGTGGGTGGGTCCAGGGACTGTCCACTGCGTCACCTGCGCAAACGTCGGGATGCCTCAGCCGGATGTCGACGAGCCAGCCCTCAGACTGCTCACATCGGGCATCCGCCGCCACTTCGTCCGCCCGTTCCCGGCTCGCAAGCGCTGGCTGCCAACCCTGGAGACGGGCGGGGGAGGGAATGCCCCTCGCTCTCATCCACTCCCTGGCCATTGGGGCCCCGGACTCGACCTTGCCGGGAATCGGGTCTCGCGTGTAAACGTGGGAGACCTTCTGCCGGCGGGATGGGTGGGGAGAACGTCCATGCGCCCCTCTCCCCACCCTTGTGCTAGCCGGCCAGGTCGCAAGCCGCCTTGAGCCCATGGGCCCCCCGGGCATGCAGCGCCGCCGACACGATGGCATCCTCGAGCGCCTGCGTCGCCGTGACGCCCACCAGGTCCACCGGGGCCTCCACCTGACCCGTCGCCATCACGAAGATCGTGTCGCCGTCGTTGGTGGTGTGGGTCGGGCGAATCGCATGCGCGTAGGCATCGGCGGACATCTGGGCCACCTTGGTCGCCTGTGCCTTGGTCAGGCGGGCGTTGGTCACCACGCACGAGATGGTCGTGTTGGTCCGCAGGGGCATGGACGCCGCCGCGTCATCCCACGCCTCCTCCGGCGTCATGATGCTGTCCTGGGTGGGGGAGAGGACCCCGGCGACCTGGGCTCCCGTCTTGGGGTTCACGACGTTGCCACAGGCGTTGACGGCGGCGATCGCCCCGCAAACGAGCTCCCCCCGCGTGGCGACGGACTCCCCCAGGCCGGACTTCATGCAGCGCTGGGGCCCGCAGAGCTTTCCCACGGTGCAGCCCGTGCCGGCGCCCACGTTTCCAAGCGAGAGGGGCGTCTCCTCGCGTCCCAGGGCGCGCCTGACTGCCTCCGTCCCCATCCGGGCGTCGGGCCGCACGTCCGCCCTCCCGCAGGCGAGGTCGAACACGCAGGCGGACGAGACGATCGGCACCACGCCCACGCCCACGTCCAGCCCGATGCCTTGCCGCTCCAGCTCCTCCGCGGCCCCGCAGGAGGCGGCAAGGCCATAGGCGCTCCCGCCGGAGAGGACCACGCAGTTGAGGGCCTGAACCGTCTCCTCCGGCCTGAGGAGGTCGGTCTCGCGCGTCGCCGGGGCGCCTCCCCGCACGTCCACCGCGCCGGTTGCGCCCTCCGGGCACACGATGACCGTGCAGCCCGTCCCCGCCTCGGCGTTGGTCGCGCTTGCCGCATAGACCCCTGGGATGTCCACGATGCTGCGGATGCTCATTTCGTCTCCCCTCCGTCGCCGGCGGTGCCGCCCATGTCGCCCGAGAGCGCCCCCTCGAGGAGTCCACGCCCCTCGGGGAACGCGTCGCCGAGCTCGCGCACCAGGCGCGAGACGGGAAGCCCCACCACGTTGCTGTAGTCGCCCTCGATCGCGCGCACGAGCAGGCGGCCCCTGCCCTGGATGCCGTAGGCGCCCGCCTTGTCCATGGGCTCGCCGCTCCGCACGTAGGCGTCGATCTGCGCGTCCGAGAGGTCCCAGAACAGCACCCGGGTCGTCTCGACGAACGAGCGGCGCGTCACGTCCCCGCTGCCGTCGGCGCGGGCGACGCAGACCCCCGTGGAGACGCGGCTCTCCCTTCCCGAGAGCGCCCTCAGCATGTGGTGCGCCTCGGCGGCGTCCCGCGGCTTGCCCAGCACGTCCCCGTCGGAGTCCCACACGATGGTGTCGGCCGCGAGCACGGTCTGTCCGCCGTCGCGGACGACGGGGTCCGCCAGGCACGAGTCGGCCTTCAGGCCCGCGAGACGCTCCACCAGCCGCTCCGGCGGCTCGCCCGCATGGCGCGACTCGTCCACGTCCTGCGGCATCACATGGACCTCGATGCCCAGCTCCTCTAGGAGCCTCCTCCTCCGAGGAGAGCCCGATGCCAGGATCATCGCCTCACCCCCATAAAAAATGGGAACCACCGAGGTGGCTCCCATGCAACGACATGTCGTCTCGTCCCGACCAGCGGGCTACTCGACGGTGATGGCAGAGACGGGGCAGTTGTCGGCAGCCTCCTGCGCGCTGTCCTCGTTCTCCTCGGGGAACTCGTCGACGATGACCTCCGCGGTGCCCTCGTCGCCGATGGAGAAGACCTCGGGGCAGGTGGACTCGCACAGACCGCAACCGATGCAATCCTCGCTGACAGTAGCCTTCATGATTATTTCCTCTCACTCCGATGGGCCGGGCCCCTTACCCGTGCCCTTCCTGCTTCTTTTTACTATTACTCGTGCACGGATGCTAGCCCCTTTTCTCGGAGCGGCCAAAAGGACTCCACGCCATGCCGAAGTCCCTTTTGCGGGAGAGAGGGAAGGAGCCTCTCACCTGCGACGACGCAGACGTGCAATTATGGTTTGACGATTGGGGGGAAACAAGGTGGCCGCGTGGATTCTCATGGGCGAAGGGGGCCACTCCCTCGCCGCTCTACGGTTGCCGCACACGCAGGGGCGAGGCCGGCTGCGATCAAGCCCGGCGGGCGGCAGCCGGACATGCTCTGGGGACGCAAGCCTTGGCCAACCAGTGCCTGCCTCCCGTCCCCCCAAGAGATGGGGCAAGTCGTTATGAGCAATAGCCGTGCCGTATATATAATTGAACCCATTTCAAATTCTCTTTTCGAAGGAAAAGCAATGGTTTGGGTGTTTGAATATGCATATTCGGCGCTGTTGTTGCAGTGTCTGCTTCTCTTCTTCTACCTGCTCGGCAAGCAGCTCCCCACATATCAAAATATCTGCTTCCGCAGGATTCTGGAAACGGGTTGCGTTACCACGACGCTTGATATTGTGACCTGTATCATGTTGGAGCATGTGGATTCGACTCCGCCCTGGCTGCTCCACGGAGGGCTCATATCCTTCTATATTTTCTTTCTTCTCAGGATGTACCTCCTGTTTGAGTTCACCCTTTGTCTGACAGGAGTGAAGTATCGCCTCGGCAAGGCTGCCGAAAGGCTGTTTGAGATTCCGCTCCTGTTGTTTTCCGCCTTGACGGTGACGGCACCATGGACGCACTTCATTTACCGGATTGCACCAGATGGAGGGTTCTTGCACTCTAGGTCCTATTTCTCTCTATACGTGACGTTTGCGATCTACCTCGCCTTGTGCCTCTATCTGGTCATTCGCTACCGCAAGCGACTTCGAAAGCTTCAGTTTTTTGGGTACATCGGGTTTTGCGGACTTCTGACGCTCGGAAGCATTTCGCGCATGTACAACGACGACAATCTGTCCATGAACCTGTTCTACGCCATTGCGATCATGGTTATCTATCTAACGATTCAGGATCCGAGCAGGTATCTCAGGGGGAACAACACATTCTTCAACCAAGAGGGGCTGTACGATCTGGCCTTTGACCACATCGAGCGGAACCAAAAGATGGCACTAATGTGCCTGAGGGTCAACAACTACGAGGAGGTCAAGTCTTCCGTCGGAAAGCGCGGCGGCGTCGGCATGCAAGAGAACGTTGTGGAGAGCTTCTTCCAATCCATGCCTCGCCCGATGATTGTTTTCTATCTGGGAAACGGCTGCTTTGTCTTGGTCGACCAGGGCGAAACCGAGGAGGAGGCGTTCCGAGAGGCGGTGGACAAGTACTTCAACGACCCCGTTGACCCCTCGGACGAGCTGCTGACGATGAAGGCCGCCACGGCGTATATCCCGGCGAGCATGCCCAAGGCCAGCGTCGGCGAGCTGCTCGCTGCCGTCAACTACCTGTTTTCGGAGCTGCGGGCGCGGGGGCGCGAGTCCCGGCTGATGGGGGATGCGCACACGCTACGGAAAATGGAGCGGGATTTCGAGGTCGACGAGGCATTGGAGAGAACGATTCGCGATGCCTCGATTCTGTTGTACTATCAGCCGATTTATTCCTGCAGCGAGCATCGCTTCACCTCAGCCGAGGTGCTTTCGCGAATAGAGGACGAGAAGCTCGGGTTCCTGATGCCGGTGGACTTCATCGAGAATGCCGAGCGGAGCGGCAGCATCATGCGGCTCGACCAATTGGTGTACGAGAAGGCCTGCTCGTTCATCCAGCGCAACGACCTTGGGAAGATTGGCCTGGACTACCTGGAGGTCAACCTCTCTCCCGTCTGCGGCAGCCACGAGGGACTTGAGGACGACCTCAGGCGGCTTGCGGGGAAGTATGGCATCTCCCTGCATAGCCTCAACCTCGAGATAACGGAGTCCGCCGCCTCGGACATGATGCAGATGTCACGCTACATGGAGGCACTGGGAAGCGAGGGGATGAAGTTCTCGCTGGATGACTACGGAACTGGCTTCTCCAACGTGATCAAAATCATGAGCCTGCCGTTCGAGATCATCAAGATCGACAAGTCCATCGTCTGGTCCTACTTCAGGGGCGAGAACAATTATCTGAAGAGCATCATCGGCAACTTCAGGGAGCAGGGGTTCAAGGTCCTGGCGGAGGGGGTGGAGACGGAGGAGATGGCGTCGGAGCTTGAGAGGCTCGGATGCGACTACGAACAGGGCTTCTACTACTCCAAGCCGATTTGCGAGACCGAGTTTCTGCGGTTCCTGCAAGAGCAGTAGGGACGGGGGACGCGCCCCGTTGACCACGAGGGTGTGAACCCCCATGCCCCCGTTGGACCTGGCTCCCGAACCGTTCCGTCCTCCGGCCGCCGGCCCTAGGGGGCATCTGCCGTGGCCGTCCCCTCACCGTAGAGGTGAGGCCGCCAGGTCTCGTGTCGGGTGGGACTGGGTCGCGCATTGGAGCTGACGGGGTTCCGTCAGGCAACAGGGAATGTTGGCGACCCGCTGCTAACGAGTGCGCGTCAGCAGCGTCACGGTCTCGACGTGGAAGGTCTGCGGGAACAGGTCCACGGGTGCCACCCAGGCGGGGGAGAAGACCCCCTCATCCGCAAAGCGCGCGAGGTCGCGCGCCAGGGTCGCCGGGTCGCACGAGACGTAGGCAATTGCCCTCGCGGGCTGTTGGGACAGCTTGCGCACCACGCCCGCGGCAAGGCCCGCCCTCGGGGGGTCGACCACGATCACGTCGGCGTCCGCGTCGGGGAACTCCAGGTCCGCGTCGCCGCCCACTGGGTCCACGTTGTCCAGGCCGGCGCGCTCCAGGTTCCTCCTGAGGTCGCGCACGGCGGGCCCGTACGACTCCACGGCGTCGACCCAGTCGCAGCGACGGGCCAGCGGCAGGGTGAAGGTCCCCGCGCCACTGTAGAGGTCCATGGCGCACTCGCCCTCGGCGGGGTCCAGCCCCTCCATCACCAGGCGCACCAGCTCCTCGGCCCCGCGGGTGTTCACCTGGAAGAACGAGGGGGCGGAGAGGAGCATGGACTCGCCGCCCACGCGCTCCTCCCAGCTGCCGTAGCCGCCCAGCTTCTCCAGTCCCGACACCTTGCGGGCCTTCTGCGGCCCCTTGGTGAGGACCCTCACCACCGAGGTGGCCCCGGTCGCCTCGCGCAGGATCTTCGCCGCCTGGGCGCGCGGGAAGCCCCCGGTCTGCGTCCAGAGCGCGACCTCGACCTGGCGGGTCCTCCTCGAGGCGCGGACGCCCACGCGGTCGATCTGGAGCGAGCGCGAGTTCGAGAGGTACGAGAGCGCACCCGAGACGGACTTGGTCACCTTCTCGAAGCCGCGCTGCAGCAGGGGGCAGCGGTCGACCTTGACCACGCGCTCGCCCGTGACGTCGTGCATGCCGATCACGCTGCGACGTCCCTGGGCCAGGAACGCGAGCTCGACCTTGTTGCGATACCCCCAGGCGTCGCCGGGGTCGGAGCACGGCCGCACGAGCCCCTCGGCGTCGTCCTGGGCCATGTGGCCGATCCTCACGAGGGAGTCGACCACGTTGCCGCGCTTGGAGTGCAGCTGCGCCTCGCGGGACAGGTGCGCCCACGGGCACCCCCCGCACACGTCCACAAAGGGGCAGGGGATGGTGGAGACGCGCTCGGGCGACGCCTCGAGCACCTCCTCCACCATGGCGTTGGAGTACGTGGGCTGCTCGCGCGTCACGTGCGCCCTCACGAGGTCGCCGGGCACGGCGCCCCGCACGAACACCGCCTTGCCGTCGTCGGCGTGGGCGATGGCGTCGGGGCCGTACGTCATCCGACCAACGCGCAGGGTCAGGGCTTGCTCGCTTCCGGCGGGTTCGGTCATGCGGGTCCTCCTCGCGTCTAGAGTTGGGCGGCCCCACCCCGCCTGGGGGAGGGGCCGCTCACTGCGAGTCCCATCATAGGGTCATCGCGCGCCCGGGCGGGGGCGGAGGCGCTATCTACCGGAGAAGAGCATCCTAAAGCCCTCGCCGATGAGCCTGAGGCCACGGGAGAGGCGCCCCTCTCCCTCGCCGTCGTCCTCCGGCTGGCGCGTCGCGAGAGACGTGCTGGGCGACGGCTGCGTGGCGCGGTGCGCCGGGGCCTCCGGGGCGGCGGTGGTTGCCGCAGACGGCTTCCCGGATGCGGCCCTCGCCGCCTCCTCGGGCGCCGGCTTCGCCATCGCCACGACGTCGGCCTCGGCCGTGGAGTAGGTGCCGATGTTGGGGAGACTCAGGAGCTGCCTCTTCATCTCGGGGGTGATCCTGGGCATGATGGACGAGGCGGGCGTGACCTCCTCGCTCGCCCTGTCGTCGCCCTCGTGGGCACGCAGGTAGGCCAGCTGCAGCAGCACCTCCTGGCTGTTGATGCGTGGCGTGCCCTCCTCCACGGGGATGCGCTCCCAGGTGCCCTCGCTCGTCAGGCGGCGTGCCTTGACGTTGTCGGCAAGCTGCAGGCTCATGTACTCGATCACGAGCTCGCGGCACGTGGGGTCGAGCACGGGGTAGGCTATCTCCACGCGACGCTCGGTGTTGCGGGTCATCATGTCAGCGGACGAGAGGTACACGGTGTCCGCGTTGACGCCAAACGCGTAGACGCGCGCGTGCTCCAGGAAGCGGCCAACGATCTGGCGCACCACAAGGTTGTCGGTCTTGCCCGGGATGTTTGCCTTGATGCAGGCGATGCCGCGCACGATCATGATCACGCGCACGCCAGCCTCGCACGACTCCGAGATCTTGTCGATCACGTCGCGGTCGGTGAGCGAGTTCATCTTGAGGAACACCTGAGCGGGCTGTCCGGCGCGGGCGCGCTCGATCTCGCGGTCGAGGCCGCGCATCACGAGCGGCTTGAGCCCCGCGGGCGCGACCCCCAGGTAGCGGTAGTTGCCCAGCAGGTTGCCGATCGAGAGGTTGCGGAAGAACAGATTGCCGTCCTCGCCGATGCCGTGGTGGGCGGTCAGCAGCATGAAGTCCGAGTACAGGCGTGCAGTCTTCTCGTTGAAGTTGCCCGTGCCCAGGCAGGTGATGCGGCTGATGGCGCCCTTGTCGTGGTAGGTGATCTGGCAGATCTTGGAGTGGCACTTGAAGCCCTCGGAGCCATAGATGACCGTGCAGCCGGCCGACTCGAGCCGCTCCGCCCAGGCGATGTTGTTCGCCTCGTCAAAGCGCGCGCGGAGCTCCATCAGCACCGTGACGTCCTTGCCGTTCTCCACCGCCGCGATGAGGCTCTCGCAGAGGTGCGACTGCTTGGCCACGCGGTAGAGGGTGATCTTGATCGAGATGCAGTCGTCGTCGGAGGATGCCTCGCGCAGCAGCGTCAGCAGGGGGGACATCGACTCGTAGGGGTAGAAGAGCAGGACGTCGTGGTCCTCGATCTGCGGGCGCATGGGCTCGTTCATGTTGACCATGGGCGAGATCTGCGGCTCGAAGGGCTGGAACACCAGCTCGTCGTGGCGCTGCGTGGGGATGTGGGACTCCAGGCCATACACGAAGCCCAGGTCGAGCGGGATGTTCACCCGAGACAGGCGGTCGGGGCGCAGCCCCAGCTCGTCCATCACCAGACGCTCCAGGTCCTCGTCGAGCGAGCCCCTGATCTCCAGGCGGATGGGCTGCAGTCGCTGGCGCTTCTTGAGCACCTTCTTCATGTGCTGGCGGTAGTCCTCCTCCTCCTCGACGCCCTCGCCGTCCGGGTCGATGTCCGCGTTGCGGGTGACCCTGATGGTCGCCGCGCGGGTGGGCTCGTAGTCGCCGAAGCAGCTGCCCAGGTAGGTGTAGATCACGTCCTCCAGGAGGGTGTAGCGGTATTCCTCGGGGGTCGAGGGGAGCGCCACGACGCGGGGGAGCGACGGGGGTACCTCCACCTGGCCCAGGACGCCCCGCTCGGTCGGCCCGTCAAGGGAGCACAGCACGTAGAGCAGGCCGTTCCTCAGGTTGGGGAAGGGGTGGCGCGGGTCGATGATCAGGGGGGAGATGATCGGGGCCACGTTGCGCTCGAACTCCCTCTCGGTGGCCTCTCGGTCCGCCTGGGTGTACTCGAGGGGAGGGACGTAGGTCAGCCCGTGGCGCGAAAGCTCGCCGGTCACGGCGTTCCACGCCTCCTCCTGGCGTGCGAGCAGGCCAGGAAGCATTCTGAAGACCGAGGATAGCTGCTCGGAGGGCGTCTCGTTGGACTTGTTGTCGGTGGGCTGGTGCTTCAGCCGCGCGAGGTCGGAAAGCCCGCCCACGCGGATCATGAACCACTCGTCGAGGTTGGAGCCAAAGATCTCGACGAACTTCAGCCTCTCGAAGAGCGGCACGCTCTCGTCGAAGGCCTCGTCGAGCACCCGGTCGTCAAAGTGGAGCCAGCTCACCTCGCGATTCTGCGTGTACGAGAAGTCCCGCTCGTGGGGTCGGTCCCCCTTCTCGGCAGCCGATTCCTGCACGAACTCCCCCTTGTTGGCCATCTGTCCCTCCCAAGAATCACCTGCGAATGCCAGTGCGGTCATTCTAATGCTTGGGGCCAAATGGGAGATCTTGGCCCAACCTGCGGGAGAATTGAATAATGATGGATAATAATAAGAAAGAATAGAATATTAACTGCTTGTTACACGACTTTTATGACTCAGGTGGAATAAGAGCGACAGTTCTTGCGCACTCCTGGACAGGTAAGCATGTGGTAATGAATACGCAGCTCAACCACCTTGATATTTCGAACGTGACGTGCAAGAAGACCGCTCGTCCTCGTAAACCTACCGTTCCCACTTCTTAATGAAAACAAGGGTGACGTAGCGCCAAGTATTGGATATAGTGTTTCTCGGCGTTAGGACGCCCGCCGCGAGCCGGACGAAGAAGCCGCAGCATTTCGAGCCTGGCGAGCACGTGGGTAACGTATTCGTAAAGTGTTGGTAAGGTGCCAGCACGAAAGGAGAAGGAGGAACCATGGCTAACGGGCTTTACGTCCACAGCGAAATTGGCCCCCTGAAGAAGGTCATGCTCCACAGGCCTGGTGAGGAGCTCCTCAACCTCACGCCTGATGACCTCGAGCGCCTTCTGTTCGACGACATCCCCTTCCTGGAGGTCGCACAGGCGGAGCACGATCGCTTTGCCGAGATCCTGCGTGAGCAGGGCGTCGAGGTCCTGTACCTCGAGAAGCTGACGGCAGAGGCCCTGGACGCCGTTCCCGGCGCCCGCGAGGAGTTCACCAACCAGTGGCTCGACGAGTCCGGCCTCAAGGGCAAGGCTGCCCGTGCCGCCGTCAAGGAGTACATGGACTCCATCAAGGACACCAAGACCTTCGTCGACAAGACGATCGCCGGCCTCCGCAAGGAGGAGATCGACCTCCCCGCGACCAGCTCGAGCCTGCTCGCCGACCTCGTCGGCTCTGACCAGGACGGCGAGACCGACCTCCTGATCGACCCCATGCCCAACACCTACTTCACGCGCGACCCGTTCGCCGTCGTGGGCAAGGGCGTCAACCTCAACCGTATGTTCTCGGTCACCCGTAACCGCGAGACCCTGTACGGCAAGTTCATCTTCAAGTATCACCCCGACTACAAGGACGCCCCCCTGTGGTACCGTCGCGACAGCGCGTTCCACACCGAGGGTGGCGACGTCCTCAACCTCAACGCCCACACCCTGGCCATCGGCATCTCCCAGCGCACCCAGGCTGGCGCCATCGACCAGCTCGCCCAGAACATGTTCTGGGAGAAGGGCGACCAGTGCGAGATCGACACCATCTACGCGTTCAACATCCCCGTGTCCCGTGCCTTCATGCACCTCGACACCGTGTTCACGCAGATTGACGTCGACAAGTTCACCATCCACCCGGGCATCATGGGCACCCTGCAGGTCTTCAAGCTCACCAAGGGCGCTCAGCAGGGCGAGGTCAAGATCGAGGAGATGAACGACACCCTCGAGCACGTCCTCGAGAAGGCTCTCGGCCTCGATCAGGTCAAGCTCATCAAGTGCGGTGGCGGCGACCCCGTCGCGGCTGCGCGCGAGCAGTGGAACGACGGTTCCAACACCCTGTGCGTCGCCCCTGGCAAGATTTGCGTGTACCAGCGCAACTCCGTCACCAACGACGTTCTCTACAAGGAGGGCCTCGACCTTCTCGTGGTTCCCTCGGCCGAGCTCTCCCGTGGCCGTGGCGGCCCCCGCTGCATGAGCATGCCCTTCGCTCGCGAGGACCTCTAGTCTCTCGGATAGCGTGAAGTCCGGGGGCGCCCTTGGCGCCCTCGGACTACTGCTGTCGAGCAAGTATCAGTGTTCTAACCGATGGCACAGGGCTGTCGGTTGAAAACGAAAGGAACGTACATGGGCGTCAATCTTAGCGGTCGCAGCTTCCTGAAGCTTCTGGACTTCTCCACCGAGGAGATCAACTACCTCCTGGACCTCTCCCGTGACTTCAAGAACATGAAGCGCGCTGGCGTGCCCCACCGCTACCTCGAGGGCAAGAACGTCGCCCTCCTCTTCGAGAAGACCTCGACCCGTACCCGCTGCTCCTTCGAGGTCGGCGCCTATGACCTCGGCATGGGCTGCACCTACCTTGACCCCAGCGGCTCCCAGATGGGCCACAAGGAGTCCATCGCCGACACCGCTCGCGTCCTCGGCCGCATGTTCGACGGCATCGAGTACCGCGGCTTCGAGCAGGAGAAGGTCGAGGAGCTCGCCAAGTACGCTGGCGTCCCCGTGTGGAACGGCCTCACTAACGAGTTCCACCCCACCCAGATGCTCGCCGACATCCTCACGATGAAGGAGAACTTCAACAACGACATCAAGGGCCGTCAGCTCACCTTCATGGGTGACGCGGGCAACAACGTCGGCAACTCCCTCATGGTCGTCTGCGCCAAGCTCGGCGTCAACTTCGTGGCCTGCGGCCCCAAGGACAACATGCCCGAGGCCGAGCTCGTCAAGACCTGCCAGGAGATTGCCGCCCAGAACGGCTCCACGGTCAAGCTGACCGAGGACGTCCACGAGGGCGTCAAGGATGCCGACGCCATCTACACCGACATCTGGGTGTCCATGGGCCAGCCCGACGAGCTCTACAAGACCCGCATCCCCCTCATGGAGCCCTACCGCGTCACCTCTGACGTCATGTCCCAGGCTCACGATGACTGCATCTTCCTGCACTGCCTGCCCTCCTTCCACGACACCAAGACCACCAAGGGTGCCGAGGTCGCGAAGAAGTTCGGCATCACCGAGATGGAGGTCACCGACGAGGTCTTCGAGTCCCGTGCCTCCAAGGTCTTCGACGAGGCCGAGAACCGCATGCACACCATCAAGGCCGTCATGTACGCTACCCTCAAGTAAGTAGCGCCTCAGGAAATGGCAAAGGCCTCCCCGATATTTCGGGGAGGCCTTTTTCATGTCCTAGAACCATCCAAATATTGAATAGATGAAATTTGTTTGCACACATGGTGTGAACTTTATATACAATCATTGAGGTTCTGTTGGCTTCATCGTTCCTGAGGAGGAAAACGATGGCAAACAATGAGAAGGTTGACAACCCCGACGGCGTTGGCTTCTTCGGCCTCGTCGGCCTGGTCGTCTCATCCTGCATCGGATCTGGCGTCTTCGCCCTTACCGGCCAGCTCGCCAACGTGGCATCCCCTGGTGCCGCGCTCGTGGCATGGGTCATCTGCGGACTGGGCTTCCTGTTCCTGGCCCTCTCGCTCGCCAACCTGGGTGCGAAGCGTCCTGACGCCGATGGCGTCGTCGCCTACGCCGAGGAGGGCTTTGGCAAGTTCGCCGGCTTCATCTCCGGCTGGGGCTACTGGCTGTCCGCATGGCTGGGCAACGTCGGCTTCGCCACGATGGTCGCGCAGACCCTTGGCTCCCAGTACTGCCTGGGCAACATCCTTCCTGGCGTGTTCTCCGACCCCAACACGGGCAACCCCGCCGTCGTGGGCGTCATCGTGATCTCCCTCTTGCTCTGGGCACTGACCTACCTGGTCATCCGTGGCGTCGAGAGCGCCGCGTTCCTCAACGCCATTGTCATGGTCGTCAAGGTCGCCTCCATCCTGCTCTTCATCGTCTTCACCTTCTTCAGCTTCAAGGCCGGCCTCTTCACCGCCGACTTCTGGGGCACCGCCGCTCGCAACGCCACCGTGCTCGCCGCCAACGGTGACGGCCTCGGCAGCGTTGGTACCCAGGTCACCAATTGCATCCTGGTCATGATGTGGGTGTTCATCGGCATCGAGGGCGCCTCTGTCATGAGCAAGCGCGCTCGCAAGAAGTCCGAGATTGGTTCCGCCACCATCCTCGGCCTCGTGGTGCTGCTCGTGCTCTACATCTGCGCCTCCGTGCTCCCGTATGGCGTCCTCCCTTACAAGGACCTCGTCGCAGCCCCCAAGCCCGCCACGATCACCGTCTTCGAGTCCATGGCTCCCGGTTGGGGCGGTGCCTTCATCTCCTGGGCAATCATCATCTCCGTCTGCGGCTCCTGGCTCTCGTTCACCATGCTGCCCGCGGAGTGCACCTCGATGATGGCCGACCACGGCCTGCTCCCCAAGTCGTGGGACGAGCGCAACAAGGCCAACGCGCCCCAGATGTCGCTCCTCATCGTCGCCGTGCTGACCGAGATCTTCATCATCATCGCGACCTTTGCGGCCGATGCCTACACCTTCGCGATCTCGATGTGCACCGTCACCATCGTCATCACCTGGGCGTTCGCTGCCGCCTACCAGGTCAAGTACAGCGTTGAGAACCACGAGGGCCTCCAGGCGTTCTTTGGTGTCCTTGCACTCCTCTTCCAGGTCGTCGGCGTCATGTTCACTGGCTGGGGCTTCCTGCTCCTCGCCTGCCTGGGTTACATCCCCGGCATGTACTTCTACAAGAAGGCACGCGAGGAGAACGGTGGCTCTGTCACCAAGGCGGAGTGGGCCGTGTTCGCGGTGATCGCCGTCCTCGGCATCATCTCGATCCCCCTCACCGCGGTGGGCATCATTCCCGTCTTCTAGTTTCTCGGGGACATAGCTCTGAAGGGGAGGGTCGCCGATGGCGGCCCTCCCTCTCTTATGCGGCGCCTTACGCCCCGTTGCCGCATGACTGACACGATGTATGTATATTGATGTCAGAATTTGCATAATACTGAGCATATGGTTTTCTCGCATGCGCAATGGGACGAAGAGGGGAGAGCCAATCCAACCAATGCCCGAATTCCCAGGAATGCGGTTCCAGAATGCGGAGCTGGAACCCCTTCATTTGCGGTCGCGGCAATTGAATCGCCGTCACGTACTCGTATCGGGGTCTGCGAGTCTCTCATGGCACCAAAATGGGATATTCATCGAATATTGGATACCGTTCACGGCAACGCTTGACGTAGGGGATTGAGCCTTGTGTAAGATTTGTTTCGAAGTTGCGTAGGTTCTGTCTACGTTGTGTTTCGCAGGAGTTTCAGTTCCCTAACGTATGGCGCATGTGCGCCGAAAGGAGTTGCGACCATGTCCGATAAGACAGCGCAGCCAAAGAAGAAGAGGGAGATGCTGACGTCATTCTCCATCATCTTCATCCTCCTGGCGATCGTCGCAATCATCACGATCTGCCTCAATGGTGCGACCTACACGGTCAATGGCACCGAGGGCACCGTGACGGGTGCGACGCTGGCGGACTTCCTGATGGCCCCCGTCCACGGCTTCGCGGACGCCATCGACGTCTGCCTGTTCGTCATGGTCCTTGGCGGCTTCCTCGGGATCGTCAACAAGACCGAGGCGCTCACTACTGGCATTGACGTGCTCGTGCAGAAGATGAACGGCAACGAGCTCAAGCTGATCCCCATCCTCATGGCCATCTTCGCCTTCGGCGGCACCACCTACGGCATGTGCGAGGAGACCGTCGGCTTCTACGCCCTGCTCTCCGCGACCATGATGGCAGCCGGCTATGACTCCATGAGCGGCTCCATGATCGTCCTGCTCGGCGCTGGCATCGGCTGCCTGGGCTCCACGGTCAACCCGTTCGCGACCGGCATCGCCGCAGATGCCCTCACCTCGCTCGGCATCAACGTCAACCAGGCCGTCATCATCAGCCTGGGCATCATCCTGCTCCTGGTCTCGTACGTCATCGCCGTCTTCTTCGTTCTGCAGTACGCCAAGCGCGTCAAGGCCGACCCCTCCAAGTCGCTCATGAGCGAGGAGGAGAAGGCTGCCGCCGAGGCCGCCTATGGCACCGAGAAGTCCGACGAGAAGGCATCGCTCTCCGGCAAGCAGAAGGCCGTCCTCTGGATCTTCGCCGCCGCCTTCATCATCATGGTCATCTCCTTTGTCCCCTGGGAGGACCTGGGCAACAACTTCTTCGTCTCTGACGCCAAGAGCCACGAGGAGACCACCGAGGTCACCGCTGACGACATCATCCAGCAGTACAGCAACGACAAACTTGGCGACCTGACCCTCACCCCGTCCAACGTCAAGGGCGAGCTGAAGTCCACCGTCACCGACTATGCCGGCTGGTCGTCCTTCCTGACTGGCACCCCGCTCGGCCAGTGGTACTTCGCCGAGTCCACCACCTGGTTCCTGCTCCTCGCCATCATCATCGGCATCGTGGGCGGGCTCTCCGAGCACCAGATCGTCGACGAGTTCATGGCCGGCGCCGGCGACATGATGTCCGTCGTCATGATCATCGCCGTCTCCCGTGGCGTCTCCGTCCTCATGAGCAGCACCGGTCTGGCCAACCTCGTCCTGAGCTCCGCTTCCAACGCTCTGCGCGGCACCTCGGGCATCGTGTTTGCCATCGGCTCCTACCTGCTGTACTTCCTGCTCTCCTTCCTCATCCCCTCGACCTCCGGCATGGCGACCGTCTCCATGCCCATCATGGGGCCCCTGGCCGCGCAGCTCGGCTTCAACCCCGCGGTCATGGTCATGATCTTCTCCGCCGCCTCCGGCGCCGTGAACCTCATCACCCCCACCTCCGGCGCCATCATGGGTGGCCTGGCCCTCTCCCGCGTCGAGTACGCAACCTGGGTGAAGTTCGCGCTCAAGGTCGTCATCTCCATCGCGGTCGCCTCGATGGTCATCCTGTCCATCGCCATGATCGCCATCCCCGCGTAGGCTTCGGCACATACGCAAGGAGGGGAGGTCCCACGTTGGTGGGGCCTCCCCTTTTGCATGGCGGAGCGAGGTTGTCTGAATAGCAGGAAGCCGGGGTGGGGGAGAGGCCCCAACCCCGGCTTCCTTTCAGTGCCGTAGAGGTTGCCTGGCGCTAGTAGACCATGCCCATCGCCTCGCGCACCTCGTCGAGCGTCTGCCTTGCGACCTCGTTGGCGCGCGCGTTGCCGTCGTGCAGGACGTCCTTGACGTAGTCGAGGTCGTCCTCGTACCGGTGCCTGCGCTCGCGGATGGGCGCGAAGTAGTCGTTCACCGCTTGGGTGACGTACTTCTTGAGCTGGCCCGAGCCACCCATGCCGATCTCGTCCGCAATCTCGCGCTCGTCTCGCCCGGTGCAGATCGCCGCGGTCGTGAGGAGTGCCGAGACACCGGGACGGCTCTCGGGGTCAAAGGTGATGTTGCGATCGGAGTCGGTCTTGGACTTCTTGATGAGCCTTGCCGTCTCCTCCGCCGTCATGCTCAGGCTGATGGCGTTGCCGTAGCTCTTGCTCATCTTGCGCCCGTCGAGGCCGGGAATGAGCGGGGTCGACGTGAGGAGCCCTGCGACGTCCGGGAAGACCTTGCCATAGCGCTCGTTGAAGCGGCGGGCGATCTTGGCCGTGATCTCGATGTGGGGGAGCTGGTCGCGTCCCACGGGGACGATGTTGCCCTTGCAGAACAGGATGTCGCACGCCTGGTGCACCGGGTAGGTGAGGAGCAGGCCGGTGAGCGCGTGGCCCGAGGCCTCCTGCTCGGCCTTGACGGTGGGGTTGCGCTCCATCTCCGCCTCGGTCACGAGCGAGAGGAACGGGAGCATCAGCTGGTTCTCGTAGGGGACTGCCGAGTGGGTGAAGATCATGGTCTTGCTTGGGTCGATGCCGCAGGCGAGGTAGTCCATGACCATGTTGTACACGTTGTCGCGGATGTGCTCCGTGGTGTCGCGATCGGTGATCACCTGGTAGTCGGCGATCACGATGTTGGTCCTCACGCCCAGCTCCTGGAGCCTCACGCGCTCCTTGATGGTGCCAAAGTAGTGGCCCATGTGCAGACGGCCCGTGGGGCGGTCGCCCGTGAGCATGGTGTACCTCTGGGGGTTGACCTTGAGGTCCTCCTGGATCTGGTCGCTTCGCCTCAGAGCGGCCTCGTAGCTTCCTTCGTTGGGCATGACGACTCCTTGTGAATCAAGCGTGCAGACCGTACCATGGTACGCCAAACGCTGGCCCTCGGGACCTGTGGGAATGGCGCCGGGGCGGCCTCAGCCCTGGGGGAGGGTCGCGTTGAGGATGGCGCGCGCCTCTCGCCAGGAGGGGTAGGCCGAATCGAGGAGGTCGTGGAACCGCTGGTTGTGGCTCGGCTCTAGGAGGTGGCACAGCTCGTGGGCGATCACGGAGTCAAGGCAGGTCGAGGGGAGCGAGGCAAGCTCGGCGTTGATGGTGATGACGGAGGTGCGCACGTTGCACGAGCCCCATCGCGACCGCATGTAGCGGACGCGCCAGCCGCTGCACGCAACGCCCAGCCGTTCCTCAAGGGGCGGAAAGCGGGTGGGGAGCTCGCTCGAGAGC
Organism: uncultured bacterium; assembly: GCA_905214865.1. GTDB lineage: Bacteria > Actinomycetota > Coriobacteriia > Coriobacteriales > Atopobiaceae > Olsenella_H. The sequence goes on from CAJMNO010000005.1 coordinate 89,238, forward strand.
GCCCGGGCGAGCCATGACCGTCCGAGGTCACGTGCCAGGCCCGTGTCTTCATCAGTGGGCGGAAGCAAAAGCTGCAGCTCGTCGCCCGCACGTCTGGCTCCTGGTGCGGGCGCCTCGCGAACGACCCTGACGGCGAGCACCTCGTCGAGGAACCGGACCTTGCCGCCGTCCTGCCAGCGGGAGGCCTCGCGACAGCGGGCCGCATCCTGTCTCTCCCGCTGGGAGCGTATCCAATCTTCCTTTGAGGCGACGAAAGCGTCCACGTCCGACAGCCTCGCTCTGGTGGGCGCGCTCACGACCACGTCGCCGTCCGCCCTCACGCGCAGGTTGACGCGCTTCACCCCGCCGCGGCGCAGGGTGTATGGCGTTTGGCCCCCCTGACGTTCCGTCACAACGATATCAGCACGTCGCATGGCTTTCACATCGCTTTCTGCCACCTTTTGCCTTGCCGTTTGCCCCCAAGTTGCGGCCCCGTCGTCGCGGGTGGACGAGAAACGAGGATAATGTATCTGGCGTTCGGAGGAAGGGGGACGATGGCGAGCTCATACGGCGAGGACGCGAGCAAGAGCGCACTGCGGGAGCGTTATCTTAGCGCCGGCGCATCGCTCTCGCCCCGGCAGCGCGCGAGATTTGACATCCAGGTGTGCCGCAACCTCAGGGCCGTCCCCGCCTATCGCTCCTGTACCCTGCTCCTGGCCTACGTCCCCTTCAGGGACGAACTCGACACGGCCTCCATCATCCGGCGCGCCTGGGACGAGGGGAAGGACGTTGCGCTTCCCCGCTGCGTCGGAGGGGAGAGATCCCTGGAGTTCGTGGTCGTGGGCACCCTCGACGGGCTCGTGCGTGGTGCGAGCGGCGTCATGGAGCCGGTGGAGGGGGCGGGCGATCCCATCGACCCGGCGCGTCTCCCCGAGTCGGTCTGCCTGGTCCCGGGGCTCGTGTTCGACTCCCGCGGGTACCGAATCGGCTATGGCGCGGGCTACTACGACAACTTCCTGGCGACCTACCCCGGCACCAAGGTGGGGCTTGCCAGGAGCCTGCAGGTGAGCGGCAACCCGCTCCCCGTGGATGGGCATGACGTCGCGGTGGACGTGCTGGTGAGCGACGGGGCCGTCTGGATGTGCCGCTAGCGCGCGGGTGGCACATCTCCCCTTGGCCCTACTGGTCGTCCTCGTCCTTTGCCAGGTGTGCCGCCAGGTCGGCGATGGCCTTGGCGTAGCCCTTGACCCCCAGTCCCATGACCGTCTCGAAGCAGGCGGCCCTGACGTACGAGACCTGCCTGAACCCCTCGCGCTCGTCCACCTTGGAGATGTGGACCTCGACCGCGGGTATGCTCACCGCCTTGAGGGCGTCGAGGATGGCCACGGAGGTGTGCGTGTACGCGCCGGGGTTGATCACGATGCCGTCAAAGCGCCCGTAGGCGTCCTGTATGGCGTCCACCAGGTCGCCCTCGTGGTTGGACTGGTAGCACCTGCAGACGGAGAAGCCCTCCTCCTCGGCCGCCTCGTGGCACAGCTCCAGCAGGCTGACAAAGTCCTCGGTGCCGTACAGGTCGGGCTCGCGAATCCCCAGCATGTTGATGTTGGGGCCGTTGAGGACGAGGAGACGGGGGCCGTCGGTGGGCTCCACGGCCTCCTCGCTGGCGTCGTCGGCAAAGTCGTCGTCGGGGTCGTCCTCCACGCCGGCGAGCATCCGCTCGAGCTCCTGTGCCTCCGAGCCGCCGTCCTCCAGCTCCCGGGCGATCGCCGCGGGGGTGGGGCGAGCGGGTGCCCCCGCACCCGTCACGCGCACGTTGAGGGAGTTGCCGACGTGGCTGAGGTCGGCGAAGCTGGAGCGGTCCGCCTGCCCCTGGCTGGTGAGGCCCGAGAAGGCGTCGTACACCCCGCCGATGGACTTGGGCCCAAACACGACCTCGATCCCATAGGGGCCGCGTCCCACGGTGCCCAGGACGCCGGGGATCTGCGAGAGCCCCTCCTGGTCGACCAGCGTTGGGTTGGCGATGGTGATGCGGAGCCTCGTCATGCAGAGGGTGTTGGAGGTGACGTTGGCGCTCCCGCCGACGCAGCTCAGTACGCGCGATGCAATTTCCTGGTCGTTCATGAGAACAGCCTTCTTCCGTCGCAAGACGGGCTCTGGTCACTCGCTTACTTTCGAAACGAAAACGAGTATAGGGATGCCTGCGGACGGATGGGCCGTCCGTTCCGCGAAATGTCGGGATGGCGTCGCATGCGGGCGCGCGGGTGCCTCACAGGCCCAGGAGGGCCCTCACGCGCGCGGCATCGCCCTGCGGGCTGCCCGTGCAGTCGATCTGGACGTCGGACCAGGAATGGTATGCCTCGGACCGCTCGCGCGCAAGCTCCCTCACGCCCCGCTCCTGCGAGATGGGCCTGCCCGCGAGCGACAGCTGACCGAGCGGCCGCTCCAACAGGACGATGGTGCCGTTCTGGTGGAGGAGGGCGTAGTTCTCCCGCCTGGTGACGATGCCGCCGCCGCAGGAGATCACGAGCCCGCTGCGGGCGCAGTAGCGCGAGGCGACCCTCGTCTCCTGCTCGCGGAAGGCCTCGGTCCCGTCCTGGCGGATGTAGGTCTCCACCGGCGTGTCGAGGTCGAGGGCGAGGGCCTCGTCCAGGTCCACAAAGGGCCTGCCCAGGAGGTGCGCAAGCGCCCTTCCGGCGGTCGTCTTGCCGGCACCGGGCATGCCGATGAAGACGACGTTCCTGGTCTGGGTGCGGATCCTCTCCACGAGGCGGGGGAGAAGCGCCTGGTCGAGCTCGTGGCCCTGGAACAGCTGGCTGGAGTAGAACGCCTGGGCGACGAGCATGGGGAGGCCGCTCTGGAACGGCACCCCCAGGCGCTCCGCCTGGAGGCAGATGCCCGTGCGCTCGGGGTTGTACACCACGTCCAGCACGCCCTGCAGGTGGGGGAGAGACCCAAGCACGCCATCCGCGAGCGGGCTCGCCGGGCAGGAGGGGAACATCCCCACGGGCGTGGTGTTCACCACGAGGGTCGCGTCCGCGTGCCGGTCGAGCAGGTTCGCGTAGGTGTCGTCGCCGGAGCGGGATATCACGACGGGCCTCGCGCCCGCCTCCTCCAGGGCCAGGACCACGGCCCTGCTCGCCCCGCCCGAGCCGAGGACGAGGGCCTTCTCGCCCGCGAGCGCGTTGGCGGCGGAACCGCCCAGTTCCTCCTCGCAGAAGCTGTCGAGGAGCCAGGAGAAGCCCAGAACGTCCGTGTTCTCAGCGAGGATGGTGCCGTCCTTCCTCCTCACCAAGGTGTTGGCGGCACCGCACGCCTCGACGCGCGGGCTTCTCTCGTCCGCAAGCCTCGCGGCGTCGACCTTGTAGGGGATGGTGACGTTGAGGCCGCGCCACGAGCCTTCCCTCACGAAGGGGGCGACCTCCTCGGGCTCGAGTTCGACAAGCTCGTAGGGGCAGGAGCCGAGCGCCTGGTGGATCTGAGGCGACCAGCTGTGACCGAGCGTGCGTCCCAGCAGGCCGAAGGGGGCGCGCCCCTTGCCGGCGAGCGGCATGCTAGACCACCTCCGAGTAGCTGCCCAGGTAGCGCACGTCCTCGCAGGCGTCGCCGATGGTCGCGATGAGCTCCTTGAACTGGGGTGCGGCGACGGGGCAGTCAACGTCGAAGTAGAACATGAACTCGAAGTCGCGGTCGGGGATCGGGCGGCTCTCGAGCTTGAAGATGTTGATGTCGAGGGCGTAGAACTTCTCCAGGACGTGGAAGAGCGCGCCAGGGCGGTGGCTCACCACGAGCATGAGGGAGGTGCGGTCCGCCCCCGGGAACACCTGCAGGTCCTTTGAGATGCAGGCGAAGCGCGTGTAGTTGTTGCCCTTGTCCTGGATGTCGCGCGCGAGCGGGTCGAGCCCGTACAGCTCCGCGCAGGAGCTCGAGGCGATGGCCGCGACGCCGGGGCGCTCGCTCCTCGCGACCATCTGCGAGGCGATCGCGGTGTTCTCGACGACGTGGACCGTGACGCCGTGGAGGTCGGAGAGGAACTGGTGGCACTGGTTGATGGCCTGCTCGTGGCTGTACACGTCGGTGATCTCCTCCAGGCCCACGCCGGGCTTGGCGAGGAGGTTGTGGTCGATCTTGAGGCGGCAGGTCCTCACGATGCTGAAGTTGTGGCGCATCATGAGGTCGTAGACCTGGTTGACCGAGCCGGCGGTGCTGTTCTCCACGGGAAGCACGCCGTACTGGCAGAAGCCCTCCTCCACGGCGCGGAAGACGCCGTCGAAGGTGTCGAAGAAGCTGATGTCGGCATGGTGGAAGATGCGGTCGCAGGCTATCTGCGAGTAGGCGCCCTCCACGCCCTGGCAGGCGACGAAGGCGTCCTGGGGGAACAGGTCGGGGGTGGCGGAGGCGGCCGCCTCGATCCTCCTGACGACGTCGCTGCCCTCGGGGTCGAGCAGTCCGTGCTGCCTGTTGCGCGACGCCTCCATGAGGAGCTGCATGAGGACCTGGGCGTAGCTGCGCAGCTCGGGCGGGACCTTCGCTGCGGCGTCCTCGATGACTCGGCGCTCCCTCGAGCGGTCCAGGACCGGGAGTCCGTGGGCGGCCTTGTAGGCGGCTACCTTGTCGGCGCACTCCATGCGCCTCTGGAAGAGGGAGAGGATTCTGTCGTCAATCTGGTCGATCTCTTCCCTCACCTGGCTGAGGTCCTCCAACGTGTCCTCCTTGCTAGTTGGTGCCGAGCGTGAACGGATCGCCCTCGGGCGGGAACGAGAGCCACGCGTCGAGGAGCGAGAGGGCGCAGACCGCCTCTGCCACGGGGACCGCCCGCGGTGCGATGCAGGGGTCGTGCCTCCCGTGGACCTCCAGCACCTCGGGCTCGCCCGTGCCGAGGTTGACGGAGTCCTGGGGGCGGGAGATGCTGGAGGTGGGCTTGACGGCCATCCTGAACAGGACGGGGGCGCCGGTCGTGATGCCGCCCAGTATCCCGCCCGCGTTGTTCGTGCGCGGGGCCGGGCCGTCGGGCGTCGCGTCGAAGGGGTCGTTGTTCTCGCTCCCGCGCACGTCCGCCGCGCCGAAGCCGCTTCCAAACTCGATGCCCTTCACCGCGGGGATGCCAAAGGCGGCACGGGCGACGAGGTTCTCGATGCCGTCGAACATGGGGGAGCCCACCCCGGCGGGGAGGCCGCAGGCCACGCACTCGACGACGCCGCCGACGCTGTCGAGGTCCCTCCTCGCCGCGTCGATGGCGTCGAGCATGCGGCCGCCGGCCTCGGGGTCGATGGTGGGGAGGCCGTCCCTCTCCTCCAGCGCGTCGATCTGCCGGGAGAGCGCCTGGGAGTCCGAGCGCAGCGTGGCACGGAAGGGCTCGTCCTCCACGCCGGCGACCCGCAGGAGGTGCGCCCTCACGCGGACGCCGCGCGCCTCGAGCATCTGGATGGCGATGCCGCCCGCCACGCAGAGCGGGGCCGTGAGCCTTCCCGAGAAGTGCCCGCCGCCGGGGACGTCCTGGTTGCCGTGCCACTTTTCCCAGGCGGTGAAGTCGGCGTGTCCGGGGCGCGGGACCGCGAGCAGGTTGTCGTAGTCGTGGGAGCGCGTGTTGGTGTTGCGGATGACCGCGGCGAGCGGTGCGCCGCAGGTCCTCCCGTCGTGGTTGATGCCGCTCACGAACTCGGGCTGGTCCGCCTCCCTGCGTGGGGTCGACCAGGTGCCCTGGCCGGGGGCCCTCCTCGCCATGAAGGCGGAGAGCCGCTCCCCGTCTATCGCGAAGCCGCTGGGGAGCCCCTCGACCACGCAGCCGATCGCCTCTGAGTGAGACTGGCCGAACACGGTGACCCTGAGGGCATTGCCAAAAGTGGAGGGCATCCTACTCCCACCCTTCCGTTACGTTGCCCCCCAGCGCCGCGAAGTCGGCGAAGAAGGCGGGATACGACTTTGAGACGCAGCTGGAGTCGTGGATCGTGGTGGGGCCCGAGGCGCCGGCGGCGGCGACCGCCGCCATCATCGCGATCCTGTGGTCGTTGCGCGCGTCCACCTCGCCACCGGCGAGCCGGGGCACGCCCTCGACGACGAGCTCGTCCCCCTCTATGCGCACGTTGGCGCCCAGGGCGTTGAGGCCGTCTCGCACGGTCACCAGGCGGTCGGACTCCTTCAGGCGCAGCCTCCCCGCGTTGGTGAAGCGCGTGGTGCCCTCGGCGGTCGCCGCGACCGCGGCGAGGGGAGGGACGAGGTCGGGGATGTCCGCCACGTCGATGGTGCGGCCGCGAAGGGCGTCGTGGGTGCAGCGCGCACTGTCGCCGCCGCGCGTGACGTGGGCCCCAAACGAGGCGAGCGCGCCGAGCACCGCCCTGTCGCCCTGGGAGCTCGAGAGGTCGAGCCCCGTCACCGTGACGCCCGACCCGCAGGACGCGCCCGCGGCGAGCCAGAACGCGGCGTTGGACCAGTCGCCCTCCACCGAGGCGACGCCGGGGGATACGAGCTCGGAGCCGGCAGGGACCGAGTAGCGCGTGACCGCCGCCGTGCCGCGGGGCTCGCGGTCGACGGAGACGTGCACGCCAAACCTCGCGAGCGAGCTCACGGTGATCGCGACGTAGGAGCGCGACTGCATGGGCTCGCCCACCTCGACGTCGAGCCCGTCCGCAACGAGCGGGGCCGCCATGAGGAGGCCGCTCACGAACTGGGACGACACGTCACCGGGCAGGCGGTAGGTCCCGCCGGAGATGGGGCCCTGCACCCTGAGCGGGAACGCCCCCTGCCGGGAGAGCCGGGCCCCGTGCGACACGAGCTCCTCGTAGAGGGGCGAGAGGGGACGCTGGGCCAGTCGGCCGTGGCCGGTGAGGGAGCATGCCGCCCCCAGCGCGGCGACAACGGGGAGGAGGAAGCGGATCGTCGATCCGGACTCGCCGCAGTCGAGGGTCGCCCCCTCGGCAGCCCTCGGCCGGCCGGCCTCCCGTGGGATCGGGTTCACGCGGAACCCGCGCGAGGTCCGCGCGACGCGCGCGCCCAGCGAGCGCATGCAGTCCGCGGTCGCCTCGATGTCGCGCGACGTGGTCTCGCAGTCCAGGTCGACCCTCCCCCCGCAGAGCGCGGAGAGGATCAGCATGCGGTGGGCCACCGACTTGGACGCGATGGCGGGGATCGTGCCTACCAGGGGGGCGGGCTGGATGACGGCGAACCTCTTCTCTCCCATCACGCACCGACCCCGCAGCCCAGGTCCACGAGCCTCTCGAACTCCTCAAGGGAGACGTGCCTCACCTCGACCGAGCCGATTGCCCGGGGGACAACGACGTTGACGCCGTCGCCGTGGCGCTTCTTGTCGTGCGTCGCGTACGAGACGATGAGGTCGTGGGGGAGGTCGGTGTCGGTGGGGAGCCCGTGCGCACGCACCAGGGCCTCGATCCGCCGGGGCACCTCCCGGTCGCACCAGCCCATCTCGCAAGCGGCGCGGGCGATGCAGCACATGCCCAGGGCGACGCAGCTTCCGTGGCCAAGGGAGAAGTCGCCCGCGGCCTCGACGGCGTGCCCGATGGTGTGGCCAAAGTTGAGGATCTGGCGCAGGCCGTGCTCACGCTCGTCGCTGGCGACCACGTCGCGCTTGATCTGCACGTTCCTCGCGACGACCCGCGCGAGCTCGTCCTCTGCGACCTCGCCGGTGAGGGGGTTGGCCTCGAGCCAGGCAAAGAGCTTGGGGTCGCGTATGACGCCGTGCTTGATCACCTCGCCGCAGGAGTCCCTGAACAGGTCGGGGGTGAGCGTGTCGAGGCAGTCCACGTCCGCGACCACCAGCCACGGCTGCCAGAAGGCGCCGCACAGGTTCTTCCCCGCGTCCAGGTCCACGGCGGTCTTGCCGCCCACCGACGAGTCGACCATCGCCAGGAGCGAGGTGGGGACCTGCACGAGGCTGATGCCCCTCAGGTACAGCGCCGCGGCGAGCCCGGCCATGTCGCCCGTCACGCCGCCGCCCACGGCCACGACAACGTCGTCGCGCGTGAGACCCGCCTGGGCCAGACCGCCCAGGAGCTCCTCCACGGTCGAAAGGCGCTTGTTCCTCTCGCCCGCCTCGAAGATCTGAATGCAGGCGTCGTAGCCCGCGGCCACGAGGGACTGGGCGACGGCGTCTGCGTAGAGCGGCGCCACGTTGGAGTCGGACACCACGCACGCGCGGCCGCCCCCGCACGCCTGGCGCGCGAGCCGGCCGACCTCGTCGATGACACCCTCGCCCACCACCACGTCGTAGTCACGCTGGCTCGTGGGGACGCGCACCACGATGGGCTCCCCCTCGATGCCGGCAGTCGTCTGGGTCATCGGCCCTCGACCTCCCTCTTCCTGCGGTCGCCGTCTGCGAGGAGGCCCTGGAGCCTCTCCGCGTCGCGGTTGTCTATCGCGTCCTTGTACTCCTGCAGGTGCCCTATGAGGTTGCCTATCTCAAAGCTCAGGTTGTCCGCGTTGTCCAGGAACAGCTCGGTCCACATGGGCGCGTTGAGGCGCGCGACCCTGGTGAGGTCCCGGTACGAGCCTGCCGAGAAGCCCCTGTGCACGGTGCAGGAGGGGCTCTTGACGTAGGCGTTTGACACCACGTGCGCGAGCTGCGAGGTGAAGGCGATGACCTCGTCGTGGTGCTCCGGCGTCGAGAGGGTCATGCTGCCAAAGCCGCAGGGCTCCAGCAGCTGCTCCAGGCGCTCGAGCATGTCCGCCCGCTCGAAGTCGTCCATCTTGGGCGGCACCACGACCATGGGCGCGTTGTGGAACATGTTCGCCCGGCTGTGGGCGAAGCCCGAGTACTGGGTCCCCGCCATGGGGTGGCAGCCCACGAAGGTCCAGGGCCTTCCCTCTGCGATCTTAAAGCAGCGCTCGCAGATCACCCGCTTCACGCCCACGGTGTCGATCACGATCGCGCCGGGCGAGAGGATGTCCGCCATCTGGGCGAGCCAGTCGATGGACACCTGGGGGTATCCCGCCAGGACGATCAGCTCGCAGGTGGGGACCACGTCGTCCGTGAGCTCCCCGTCAATGGTCTCAATCTCGGCGAGCTCGGTCACCGAGTGCGTCCTGTTCCAGCCGTACACCTCGCGGCCGCCCGCGTGGAGCGCCTTGGCGAACGACCCGCCCATCAGACCGAGTCCCACGATGCCAACGCGACCGGGCACGAGCGCCGTGCTCTGCTTCTCTTCTCCCATGGCCCCTAGTCCAAATCTGCCTCGACGGCGGAGCGGATGAGCGAGATGCGCTTCATCGCGTCCGAGAACTGCGCGGGCGTGAGCGCCTGCGCGCCGTCCGAGAGCGCGTTCTGCGGGTCGTCGTGGACCTCCACCTCGAGGCCGTCGGCGCCCGCCGCGGTCGCGGCGTACGCGATGGGGCGCACGTAGCGGGTGTAGCCGGTGGCATGGCTGGGGTCCGCGATGATGGGGAGGTGCGACAGGTGGTGGACCACCGGGATCGCGTTTGCGTCAAAGGTGTTGCGGGTGCGGGTCTCGAAGGTCCTGATGCCGCGCTCGCACAGGATCACGTTGGGGTTGCCCTCGCTCATCACGTACTCGGCGGACATCAGGAACTCGTCGATGGTGCAGCCCATCCCCCTCTTCAGGAGCACGGGGGCCTTCGTCCTGCCAAGCTCCCTCAGCAGCGGGAAGTTCTGGGCGTTCCTCGTTCCCACCTGCAGCACGTCGACGCCCCTGTCCAGGAAGCCCCCCACGTCGCGCGGGTCCATGACCTCGCTCACCACGGGCATGTCCAGCGAGTGGCCCACCTCGCAGAGCAGCTCAAGGCCCCTCTCGCCCATGCCCTGGTAGGAGTAGGGGCTGGTGCGGGGCTTGTAGGCGCCGCCGCGGAGCATCGTCGCCCCGGCCTCGCGCACGCCGCGCGCGATGTCCCAGAGGTTGTCGCCCTCCACCGAGCAGGGCCCCGCGATCACCTGGAAGTTGCCCCCTCCCAGGAGCACCCCGTGGCCGCAGTCGACCACGGTGTCCTCGGGGTGGAACTTCCTGTTGGCCTTCTTGAAGGGCTCCGAGACGCGCCTGACCTGGTCCACGATGTCCATGGACTCCAGGAGGAAGGGGTCAATCTTGGTCGTGTCGCCAATTATCCCGACGATCGTCTCGTTCTCGCCCCGCGAGACGTTGGTCTTGAATCCGCGCCCCTCGATCCACGAGACGAAGTGGTCAAGCTGGTCAGGCGTGGCGCTGTCCTTGACGATTGCAATCATGAGCTGTGGTCTCCCTGCGGCCTGTGTGACCCCGTGTTTATGGCATATCTTCGCGATGCTACTACAACCCACATCCTAACTTCTGATGGGTCAACAGGCGGAAACAAAGGGAGGTGGGGGAGAAACAACAAAACCCGCCCCCACCGATGGGGACGGGCTTCTCTCGTGCGATGGTGACCCCAGTGGGGCTCGAACCCACGACCTTTCGCTCCGGAGGCGAACGCTCTGATCCACTGAGCTATGGGGCCGATAGGAGATTATAGCGAAAACGGGTGCCCTGGGAAGGGCGTTGGGTATGCTCTTCTGGTGACGGCGCGCCATATCGGCGGCAATGGGGTCCCGACGGGGTCGGGGAGGGGAGACGCATGGAACAGGACTCTCGAGCGTCCCGCGGCGATCGCGACGGCCTCACCTCCGCGGAGGTCGAGGAGCGCCGGCGCGCCGGCCTGGTAAACGTCGACGTCCTCGCGCGCACCAAGTCGGTCCCGCAGATCCTGGCCGAGCACGTCCTGACCCTCTTCAACGCCGTCAACCTCGCCCTCGCCGTGCTCGTGTGGACCACGGGGCAGTACCGCAACATGCTCTTCCTGGGCGTCGTGCTCTCCAACCTGGTGATCGGCACGTTCCAGGAGATCAGGGCAAAGCGCCTGGTCGACGCCCTGAGCATCGTCACCGCGAGCCGCGTCCGCGTGAGGCGCGACGGGCGCGAGGACCTGGTGGGGGTCGACGACCTCGTGAGGGACGACCTGGTTCTGGTGTCGCGCGGCGACCAGGTCCCCGCTGACGGCACGGTCGTGTTCGGCATCGCCACCGCGAACGAGGACCTCCTCACGGGCGAGAGCGCCCCGGTGGAGAAGGCCGTCGGCTCCGAGCTGCTGTCAGGCTCCTACCTCGACTCGGGCAGCGTCGAGTACCGCGTCACCAGGGTGGGCGCGGACGGGTATGCGTCCCGCATAAGCTCCGAGGCAAAGCGGTGGCGGCCGCCGACCTCCGAGATCAGTGACACCCTCGCCTCTATCATCCGCCTCGCCACCTACGCCCTCGTCCCCCTTGGGCTCGGGCTCTTCCTTCGCCTCGTTCTCTCGGGGCGCTATGGCTACGACGGCGCGGTGCTCCAGGCCGTCGCCGCGGTCGTCGGGATGATCCCGCAGGGGCTCGTCCTCCTCACCTCGGGCGTCATGGCCATCGCCACCACGCGGCTCGCGCGGCGCAAGGTGCTCGTGCAGCAGAGCTACTGCGTCGAGACGCTCGCCCGCGTCGACGTGCTCTGCCTCGACAAGACGGGCACGCTCACCACGGGGAGGATGGAGGTCTCCTCCTTCGCCCCCTGCGAGGGCGTTCCGCTCGACGACCTCGAGGCGGCGTGCGAGACGGTCATGGAGGCAAACCGGTCGGACGCCAACGAGACGGCGCGCGCCCTCCTCGCCCATGCCGTCTCCCGGGGCGTGCGGCCCCTCTCCTTCGTGAGGGGCATCCCCTTCTCGTCCGCCACCAAGCTCTCGGCGGCGGTCCTGGCCGACGGCGGGTGCCTCGTGGTCGGCGCCCCCCAGTTCGTCCTGCGCGACCAGCTCGGGGCGCATCGCCGGGAGCTCGACGCGTTCGAGGCGATCGAGCGCGTGCTGTGCGTCGCCCACGCCGAGGGGCTCGACGCGACGGGCGTCCCCGAGGGCAGGGTGATGCCGCTCGGCTTCGTCGCGCTGCGCGACCAGATGAGGGCGAGCGTGGGCCAGACGGTCGCGTACTTCTCCTCCCAGGGCGTCGCCCTGAGGGTCATATCCGGAGACGACCCTCGGACCGTCTCCGCCATCGCGGCACGCGCCGGCATCCCGGGGGCGGACAGGGCCATAGACGCCTCGCGGCTCGATTCCGCCAACCTCCCGGAGGAGGTCGACGGGGCGGTGGTGTTCGGGCGCGTCACCCCGCAGGTCAAGAAGGCGCTCGTGGCGAGGTTCCGCGCGCTCGGTCACGTGGTCGCGATGACGGGCGACGGCGTCAACGACGTCCTGGCGCTCAGGGAGTCCGACTGCGCCATCGCCATGGCGTCGGGCTCCGCCGCCACGCGCAACGTCGCGGACATCGTGCTTGCCGACAACGACTTCGCCCGCATGCCCGAGGTGGTCGCTGAGGGCAGGAGGTCCATCAACAACCTGCAGCGCTCCGCCGCCCTCTTCCTCACCAAGACCGTCTACTCGGCCGCCCTCGCGCTCATCAGCATCCTCATCCCGCCCTACCCGTTCATCCCCATCCAGATGTCGCTCGTCTCGTCCGCCGTCATCGGGGTTCCCTCGTTCGCGCTTGCGCTCGAGCCCAACCACGACCGCCTGCGTGGCACCTTCCTGGGCAACGTCCTCTCGCACTCCATGCCCGCCTCCGCGGCGATCGTCTGCGGGCTCCTGGCTGCCATGGTCATGGCGAGGGCGTTCGGCTGGAGCGACGCGCTCCTCTCCACCGTGAGCATGATCGTCATGGCAGCGGTGGGCATAGCCCTGATCGAGCGGCTCTCGCGGCCCCTCACCCCGCTCAGGGTCGCCCTCCTCGTCTTCTCCACGTCCTACGTCCTCCTGGGCATCACCGTGTTCCGCGACTTCTTCCTGGTGGCTCCGATGGATTACGTCACGGGAATAGTTTGTGTGGTCACGGTGGCCTGCGCCATAATCCTGTTCGAGTTTCTGTACGCGAAGCGCGAACTATGGTCCGAGGGGTCGGCCCTAGGCAGGCTCCTCTCTCGGGGAATGGAGATGCTCGATGGCAGCAGAGGAAACGCAGGGGGAGTTCGCGGCCGCCGTCCGTGAGGCCAGGAGGCCCAGGCGGCTTGAGGCGGGCGGCATCACGAGGCTCGCCTACGACGTGTCCGGCATCCCGGGTGCCTCGCGGCTCCCGCGCGCCCTCGTCGTCCTCCTCGAGAACTGCGTCCGCCGAGCGCCGAGCGACGAGGAGGCCGTGCGCCTCGCCCGCCGCGTCGTCGAGGCGGGCCTCGCGGGGGCGCAGGGCGAGGAGATCGACTACATGCCGTCGCGCGTCCTGTTCCAGGACTTCACGGGCGTGCCCGTGTTCGTGGACTTCGCCTCCATGCGCGACGCCATGGTCAAGAGGGGAGGGGACGCCTCCAAGGTAAGCCCCAAGGTGCCCTGCACCCTGGTGGTGGACCACTCGGTCATCGCCGACGTGGCGGGCACCCCGGACGCGGCGGAGAGGAACCTCTCCATCGAGGCCAGGCGCAACCGCGAGCGCTTCTCGTTCCTCAAGTGGGCGGCGCACTCCTTCGACAACGTCAGGATCGTCCCCCCCGGAGAGGGCATCTGCCACCAGCTCAACATCGAGCGGTTCTGCAAGGTCGTCTCGACCGACACGCTTGCAGACGCGGGGCAGGACGTCGCCTGCTTCGACACGCTGGTGGGGACCGACTCGCACACCACGACCGCAAACGGCCTGGGCGTGCTCGCCTGGGGCGTGGGCGGCATCGAGGCGGAGGCCGCGGCGCTCGGCCAGCCGATCTCGATGCTCGTGCCCCCCGTGGTGGAGCTCAGGCTCACCGGGCGGCTGCGCGACGGCGTGAGCGGCATGGACCTCGCCCTCACCGTGGCCCAGGCGCTGAGGGCCGCCGGCGTCGTGGGCTGCCTGGTGGAGGTGACGGGGGACGGCGTCGCCACCCTCAGCGCCACGCAGCGGGCCTGCGTCGCCAACATGACGCCCGAGTACGGCGCCACCACGACCCTCTTCCCCGTGGACGACCAGGCGGTGAGCTACCTCGCCCTGACCGGCAGGGATGCGGGCGAGATCGAGTTCGCCCAGGCATACCTGCGCATGGAGGGCGTCCTCGGGGCGACCTCCGGGCGCGTCTACTCCCGCACGGTCGAGCTGGACCTCTCCGAGGTCGAGACGAGCCTGGCCGGCCCCTCCCGGCCCCACGCCCGCGTCACGCCCGCCGGCCTGAGGGAGCGCTTCCGCTCCTCGCTCGCCGAGCACGGCAGGTCCATGTCCGACGAAGCGGCCACGCTCCGCTTTGGGGACGACGAGGTGACGCTGCGCCACGGCGCCATCGCCATCGCCGCCATCACCAGCTGCACCACCGCCACCGACCCCGCCATGATGGTCGCGGCCGGCCTCCTCGCGCGCAACGCCGTGGAGCGCGGGCTCCAGCCCCTGCCCTGGGTCAAGAAGGTCCTCGCGCCCGGCAGCCACTCCACCTCGCTCATGCTCGCGCGCGCCGGTCTCCTCGAGCCTCTCGCCAAGCTGGGCTTCCACGTCTGCGGGTTTGGGTGCATGAGCTGCATCGGCAACTCCGGCAGCATCGCGCCCCAGCTCCACGGGGTCGCCGACCGCCTCGAGCTCACGAGCGTGCTCTCGGGCAACAGGAACTTCGACGGGCGCATCTCGCCCGACGTCAGCCAGAACTACCTCTGCGAGCCGGCGCTCGTGGTGGCCTACTCCCTCGCCGGGACCATGGACTGCGACCTCTCCCGCGAGCCCGTGGGGGAGGGCGCGAACGGCCCCGTGTCCCTCTCCGACCTCATGCCGAGCGACGAGGAGGTGCGCCGGGTGCTCGACCGGGTCCTGACCTCGGAGCTCTTCGACGAGGGCGGCAAGGGCCTGTGGACAGGCTCAAGCACCTGGGCGGACATCGACGCGCCCTCGTCCCGCACCTTCGACTGGGACGACGAGTCCACGTACGTCAGGCGCGCTCCCTACTTTGACGACGCGGTCGCCTCTCCCGTCATACGGGTCAGCGGCGCGAGGGCGCTCGCCCTTCTCGGCGACTTCGTGACCACCGACCACATCTCCCCGGCGGGCGCCATCGCCGCGGACTCGCCGGCCGCGCGCTACCTCCGCGAGCATGGCGTGGAGGACAAGGACTTCAACACCTATGGCAGCCGCAGGGGCAACCACGAGGTCATGGTCAGGGGGACCTTCGCCAACGTCAAGCTCCAGAACGCCCTTGCCGACGGCAGGAGCGGCGGCTGGACCCGCGACTTCCTGGACGGGGAGGTCAAGAGCATCTTCGACGCTGCCGAGGACTATCGCGGGGGCGGCGTGCCCCTCGTGGTGGTGGCGGGCAAGATGTACGGTTCGGGCTCCAGCCGCGACTGGGCGGGCAAGGGGCCGGCGCTGCTGGGCGTCCGTGCGGTCATCGCCCAGAGCTTCGAGCGCATCCACCGCTCCAACCTCGTCCAGATGGGCATCCTGCCCCTCCAGTTCCTCGAGGGGCAGAGCGCGCAGTCGCTGGGCCTGGACGGGTCGGAGACCTTCGACGTCTCGCCGGTCGACGTCTCCGGCGGGCTCCCCGCGAGCCGCGAGTGCGAGGTCGTCGCGCGCAAGGGCGACGGGCGAGAGGTGAGGTTCCGCTGCGTCGTGAGGGTTGACACCCCCATGGAGGGCAGCTACGTTGCCGCCGGCGGCATTCTCCCCTTCGTCCTCGACGAGCTCGTCGGGGCCTAGCGGGATGCCGAGGGGAGGAGAAGCTTGATCTGTCCCAACTGCGGGTCCAACGTTCCCGATGACTCGCGCCGGTGCCCGGCGTGCCATGCCGACCTCACGCGCTCCGTGGTGGCGTCACGCCCCCAGGGCACGTGGTGCCCCAGGTGCGGCGCGCTTGTGCCCGACGGGGAGGAGGCGTGCCCCAACTGCGGCACGCCCGTCCTCGGCGACGATGCCGCCGAGGAGGCCAAGGATGAGGGGCGTGCGTGCGTGCCCCCCGTTCCCCAGGGGGAAGACGACGCGGATGGCCCCTCCGAGGCGGAGGAGACCCACGCCATGCCCCGCATCGAGAGCGCCATCCCCTCCGAGGGCGAGGACGACGAGGTGGGGATGCGCGACCGCTTCCCGCGCGCCCGCGTCCTCACCGTCGCCCTCGGCGCCGCCGTCGTGATGATCGTGGGCCTGGCCCTCGTCATCACCCACCCCTGGAACCCGGACGCACTCGACGACCGCGCAAAGACGGACGCCGACACGTCGATGGCGGGCTACCCCGGCTACGTGAGCGCCCTTCAGGGCCAGGACAACGCCTCGGACAGCTCGGACAGCGCCATCCAGAGCGGCGACGGCGCCTCGCTCTCGAAGCTCCACGACATCTGGAAGCAGATGGGCGAGCTCGAGGCGAAGGCGGACGCGAGCCAGGAGGACTACGACAAGTACTACCTCACCGGCACCGCCGACCAGAGGTCCGAGGGCAAGGTGAGCGCGGAGCAGCTCTCGTACGACATCAGCAACCTCATCTCCTCGATCGACGACGTGGACGTAACCTCGGGCACCTACGCGGACACCGCCGACAACCTCAGAACGCTCGGCAACTGGCTCAGGAACAGGATCGACTTCCTCAAGGCGGGGTGGCAGAAGGACGCGAGCTACGACCAGCCGCAGGACCACGAGGACGAGCTCTCGTCCTACAGCACCTCGTCCGGCACCACGCTGGGGGAGTCCTACAAGCAGAACTTCGAGGACAAGTACTCGGACTGGGAGCCCAAGCAGGTCTCATAGGCCCCCCGAGGGGTCCTCGCGGGTGTCCTTGACGCTTCCCAAGCGTGTTGCCTCCTGCCGAATGTGTGAAACCCACGGGCTACTGGTAGAATTAGCGAGCTAGGCAGTGAGAAGTCCGTACGTGCCACGCACGTCCCGGGAGGAGAAGCAATGGGATTCTTCGGTGAGCCCCTCTATACGCCTGACTACAAGCCGCAGGGTGACGAGGTCGCCGTGTTCGACACGAGCAAGGGGACCATCAGGGTCAGGCTCGACGCCAAGGGCGCGCCCATCCACGTCGCGAACTTCTGCGAGCTCGCCTCCGCCGGGTTCTACGACGGCCTCAAGTTCCACCGCTACGTCCCGGGCTTCGTGATCCAGGGCGGGTGCCCCAACACCCGCGACATGGCCCCCGAGGACGTCGCGGCTGGCAAGCCCGGCCCCGACGGCATGCCCGGGACGGGCGGTCCCGGCTACCGCATCAGGGAGGAGTTCTCGACCAACCCCAACAACAGCCACGTGGACGGCGCGCTCGCGATGGCCCGCGCGCAGGACCCCAACTCCGCGGGGTCGCAGTTCTACTTCTGCCTTGGCCCGCAGCACATGCTCGACTCGGGATACACCGTGTTCGGCACCACCATCGAGGGCCTTGACGTCATCTCGAGCCTCAGGGCGGGCGACGTCATCAACAGCGTGAGGATCGCCCACGAGGCGTAGTTTCGACAGCACAGACGCAATAGAGGAGCAACCGTGAATCAGCAGGCATTCGAGGCGGGTAGGAACGCGTATAGGCAGGGCGACCTCATGGGCGCCGTGGCCCAGCTATCGGCGGCAAAGGGCCCGGGCGAGGTCTCTGGCTCCGTCGACCACCTCCTGGGGAACTGCCTCATGAAGCTCGGCCGCTACGCCGAGGCGGCGGACTCCTACGGCGACGCGCTGAGGGACGGCTCCTATGGGCACAAGGGCGCCCTCGCCTGCAACCGCGGTCGCGCGCTCCTCGCCGCTGGCAAGGTGCAGGAGGCCATCGCCTCGCTCACGCTCGCGACCAAGGACAGCGAGTACCCCACCCCCTACAAGGCCTACGTCGCCCTGGGCAATGCCTACAAGAAGATGGGCAACGTGCGAGAGGCGGGTGTCGCCTTCCGCAACGCGGCCATCGACGAGACCAACCCCGACCCTGCCAGCGCCCTCAGGGAGCTTGGCGGCTGCTTCATGCAGATGGGACGTGCGGTCGACGCGGTGGAGGCCTACCGCACCGCGCTCGACTTCTCGACGCCCCTCCAGAACCAGAACGCCATCTACGGCGACCTCGGCCTTGCGTACGTTGCGGCCAACAGGATGTCCGAGGCGGTCGACGCCTTCAACCACGCGACCTCCGACGGCAGCTACAAGCTCCAGCCCGAGGCCCAGGCGGCCTTCGACGCTGCCAAGAAGGCGGTCGCGGCGATCGCGGGCGACGGCCCGTCCGAGACCGACGCCTTCCTCGCGGCGGCGGGCTATGGCACCGGTGCCTACGACCCCCTCGACCCCACGGGCGCCACGGGCGACATCATGCCCTCTCCCGAGGACACCGGGTTCTTCTCCGTGAGCGAGGAGGACCTCGAGCGCAAGGAGAAGTCGGAGCGCAAGGTGCGCCGCAAGCGTAAGCACCGCGGTCTCAAGGTGTTCCTCGTGATCCTGCTCATCCTCGTCCTCCTCGGTGGTGCGGGCGCTTTTGCCTACTCCCGCGGCTACGGCTGGCCCATGCAGGACGAGGTCGTTCAGCAGATGTTCTCCGCCAACGCCTCGGGCGACGACATCAGCCAGTTCCTGAGCTCCTCTCTCTCCAGCGACCAGGCTTCCGAGATCAAGTCGCTCCTGCCCACTGGTGACACGTCCGTGACCATCGACGGGGTGGACCGCTCCATGGCAGAGTCCACCGTCCTTGCCACCGCCAAGCTCGCGGCGGGCGGCACCCAGACCTACACCATCAAGCTCGTCCGCGACGGCATCAGCTGGAAGGTGAGCGACGTCTCCGCCACCTACGCCTCGCAGTCGGATGGCAGCGCCTCTCTCACCTCCTCCAACACCGGCGCCGCGGACTCCAGCGTCACCTCCGCAAGCTCCGCCTCCTCGGACAGCTCCTCCACGACCAGCGGGACCACCACCTCCGGAACCATCTCCGGGGAGTAGCGATACACTATTCACGCGTCCGCCGCGGGCGCGTCATGCGATAGGAACAGGGAGAAATGTCGTTTCTTGACTCACTCTTCGGGGAATACGACGGTGACCTGGCAATCGACCTCGGCACCGCGAACACCCTCGTCGCCGTTCGAGGCCAGGGCATCGTCCTGAACGAGCCCTCAGTCGTGGCCATCGACCAGAGCGCCGACAGGGTGCTTGCCGTTGGCGCCGACGCCAAGCGCATGATTGGCCGCACCCCTGGTTCCATCATCGCCGAGCGCCCGCTCAAGGATGGCGTCATCGCCGACTTCGATGTCACGGAGGTCATGCTCCGGTACTTCATCGAGAAGGCGCGCGGCACCAGGCGCTACCCCTGGTCGCCGCGTCCCCGCGTCGTCGTCTGCGTCCCGTCGGGCGTCACCTCGGTCGAGAAGCGCGCCGTCTTCGAGGCGACCATCTCCGCTGGCGCTCGCCAGGCGTACCTCATCGAGGAGCCCATGGCCGCCGCCATCGGCGCTGACCTTCCCATCGAGGATCCCACGGGCTCCATGGTCGTCGACATCGGCGGAGGCACCACCGAGGTCGCCGTCATCGCCATGGGCGGCATCGTCGTGTCGCAGTCGATCAGGACTGCCGGTGACGAGTTTGACCAGACCATCCTCGAGCACGTCCGCGACGCCTACAACCTCTCCATCGGCGAGAGGACCGCGGAGGACATCAAGATCAAGGTCGGCTCGGCAGCCCCCCTCGCGGAGGAGCTCGACGTCGAGGTCAATGGGCGCGACGTCATGAGCGGCCTGCCCAAGACTGTCCGCATCGAGAGCGAGGAGATCCGCCGCGCGCTCGACAAGCCCCTCGACGAGGTCACCAAGGCCGTCAAGGACGCACTGGACGTCACGCCGCCCGACCTCGCCAGCGACCTCATGTACTATGGCGTGCTCCTCACCGGGGGCGGAGGGCTCCTCCGCGGGCTCGACCAGCGACTCAGGGACGAGACGGGCGTCCCGGTGAACGTCAGCCCCACCGCGCTGGAGAACGTGGTCAACGGGTGCGCGAAGGTCCTCGAGGCCAACGCGCTCTCGGGTGGCTTCGTCCAGAGCGCCGGCCTGTAGGGTAGCCGGCATGCCTTTGGGAGGAAACGGCCTCAAGGGCGCGCCCGGGGTGAGGAGGAACGAGCCAAACTCCGGCATGCGCCTCATGATCGTGCTCACTGCGGTATCCATCGTGCTGTTCACCTTTGGCGCGCGCGAGTCCAGCGGCGGTGGCGTCTTCACCACCATCCGTGGCGCCGTCTCGGTCGTCACCACGCCGGTGCGCTACCTGGGCGCCGCCGTCACGGCACCGTTCCAGGGCCTGGGCAACATCTTCTCCAACCTCACCGCCAACCAGGAGACCCTCTCGGACCTCAAAGCAGAGAACGAGAAGCTGCAGGCAGAGAACAGCAAGCTCCAGGAGTCGCAGAAGACCGCCGAGAGGCTCGAGAGCCTCCTCGCGCTGCAGAGCACCTACAACCTCACGTCGGTCGCCGCCCGCGTTATCTCTGGCCCCACCGACTCGTGGAGCCAGTCGGTGACCATCGACAAGGGCACCACCTCGGGGCTGGCCGTCGGCATGGCGGTCACCGACTCCAACGGGGTGTTGGGCCAGATAACCGAGTGCGGCGCCACGTCGGCGACCGTTCGCCTCATCACCGACGAGAACTCCGGCGTGTCGTGCATGATCCAGTCCACGCGTGCCCAGGGCATGCTCAAGGGTTCCGCCGACGGCTCGCTGAGCCTCACGCTCGTCTCGGTTGACCAGACCGTGAAGGTGGGGGACAACGTGGTCACCAGCGGCTTGGGTGGGGTATATCCCAAGGGGCTGCCCGTCGGCAAGGTCACCAGCGTGAGCAAGACCAACGGGGGCCTGTACTACGACATCGACGTCCAGCCGCTCGCCTCAACCTCCACGACCGAGGAGGTTCTTGTCATCACCTCGTTGAGCGAGGACCAGAAGGCGAGCTCGGAGGACATCTCCTCTGCCGACGCCCAGGACACCACGACCTCAGCGTCGTCCGCGTCCTCGGACAGCTCCGCCGACTCCAGCGCGAGCACCGGCCAGTAGGGAGGCACCGTGCAGGTTAACGACAGCAACAGGAGGAGAAGGAGCATAGGGAGGCTCGGGCTCGTCTGCCTCGTGCTCCAGCTCGCCCTCGCGCCCAACATCGGCATCGCCGACGGGCGCATCAACTTCGCGCTCGTGTTCTCCGCCTACGTCGCCCTCACCATCGGTGGCAGGACGGGGGTCCTCTGCGGCTTCCTCGGCGGGCTCGCCTTCGACCTCTGCACCACCGGTCCCTTCGGGCTCATGACGCTCCTGCTCACGGTGGGGTCGTTCGTGCTGGGAATGGAGGATCGCAACCGCATCGCCGAGGACCTCTCGGGCTCCATCACGATCTTCCTCATCGTCTCGTTCATCGTCACGCTGCTCTACCACCTCGCCATGTTCCTGGTGGGGCAGGCGAGCTCGTTCTACGACGTCTTCGTGCTCAGGACGCTGCCCACCTTCGCCCTCACCGCCATCGCCTTCCTCCCGTTCGCGTTCGTGGGGTCCCACGGCAGCGGGGCGCCCCTTTCCTCCCTCAAGGGCGGGGCGGGGTTCGTGCGCAGGCGCTCCGGCAAGTTCGACCTCGGCAACCTCTAAGGTCACGCCTTGAATCCTGTCCTCATCGTCATAGCCATCCTCGCGGTCATCCTGGTGGCGCTCCTCGTCGTCTTCTTCCTCGTCGGCAGGGGAGAGGCACGATTCACCTTCGACATCGGGGGGAACGCCCCCAAGGCGTCGGGCGGCTCGGACACCTCGTCCGAGACCGGGTTCAAGACCCGGCTCAACGGCCTGGGGATCTTCTCCGGCTCCATCATCGCGGTCATTCTCGCCCGGCTCTGGTCGATGCAGCTCATTTCGTCGGACGACTACTCCGCTCAGGCGGAGTCCAACAGGACCCGCACCATCTCGGTCGACGCGCCGCGTGGCCGGATCCTCGACCGCAACGGCGTGGAGCTCGTGACCAACCGGTCGTCTCTCGCGGTCATGGCAAAGAGCGACGTCGCAAACGACGAAATCGAGTGCAAGCTTCTCGCCAACCTCATCGGCATGCCCGAGATGGCCGTAAAGCGCAAGGTCGAGGACGCCACCACCGGCGCGCAGAACCTGAGGACCGTCGCCGTGGACGTCTCGCGGCGCGTCGTCGCCTACGTGGAGGAGCACCCCTCACTCTTCGCCGGGGTGTCCATCGAGCAGAAGACGCAGCGCCTCTACCCCAACGGAACCCTGTGCGCCCACGTGCTGGGCTACACGGGCTCCATCACCCAGGAGCAGGTGGACAAGCTCGACTCCGACCAGTCCGCCTCGTCCATCGACTACGAGCTGGGCGACACGGTCGGCCAGGCGGGCGTCGAGTACCAGTACGAGAGCGTTCTCCAGGGCGTCAAGGGCGAGCAGGTGGTCTACGTGGACGCCAACGGGTCCGTGCTGTCCCAGTCAAGCTCGGTCGACCCGCAGAGCGGCTCGGACGTCACTCTGACCATCGACGCGACCATCCAGAAGGCGGCGGAGGAGTCCCTCTCCAAGCACATCGAGTCGCTCAGGACCTCGGGCAAGACCGAGTGTTACGAGGGGTGCGCCATCGCGATGGACGTCACCAACGGCGAGATCATCTGCATGGCGAGCGAGCCCACGTTCTCGCCGAGCGTCTTCATCGGGGGCATCTCGTCCGACGACTGGTCGGCGCTCTCGTCCGACGACTCCCACACGCCCATGGTCAACCGCGCCATATCGGGCCAGTACCCCTCCGCCTCCACCATCAAGCCCCTCTCCACCTTCGCCGCGCTCAACTACGGCATCGCCAACGTCAACTCCACCTACGACTGCACCGGCTACTGGACGGGCTTTGGCTCCGCGTACGGCAAGTACTGCTGGAACCATTCAGGGCACGGCGTCCTGGGGCTCGTGGGCGGCATCACCTACTCGTGCGATGTCGTCTTCTACGAGATCGGCAAGGGCTTCTACTACTCCGACAACAAGGAGGGGCTGCAGGAGACCTACAAGCAGTGGGGCCTCGGCAGCAAGGAGGGCATCGACCTCCCGGGCGAGGCCGAGGGCCGCGTCCCCGACGCGGAGTGGAAGTGGAACTACTACAAGTCGTCCGACAACGACGCCCGCCAGTGGCAGGGCGGCGACGACGCCAACCTGGTCATCGGCCAGGGCGACCTCCTCGTGACGCCACTCCAGATGCTCTGCGTGTATGCGGGGATCTCGCTCGACGGTGTCACGTGGAAGCCGCACGTGCTCAAGTCCGTCAACTCGAACGTGGGAAGCGGCTCGGTCGTGGAGTACAAGGACAGCAAGCTCAGGACCGTGGACGAGCAGTCCGAGTACATGGACCTCGTCCACGAGGGCCTCTCCGGGGTCATCTACAAGGAGTCGGAGGCCCAGGCCTCGCACTTCACCAACCTGTCCGTGCAGGTCGCGGGCAAGACGGGCACCGCCGAGACGTCGCACGCGGACCCGACGGGATGGTTCATTGCCTACGCCCCCTCGGACAACCCCAAGTACGTGGTCGCCTCGGTCATCGAGAACGGCGGGTTCGGCAGCGACGGCGCCATGTACGTGGTCCGCGACATCCTGGGCGCTATCTACAACGAGCCGGATACCTCCACCGAGGTCGACTCCTCGGGCGTGAGGTAGGGAGGTGCGAGATGTCGGGAAAGCCCACGCTGCCAACCGAGAGACGCCAGGGGGGTCCGCTGGGAGGGCTCCTCTCGCGGTTTGGCTCCACCCGCGGCCGCGGCAGGGTCCGTGCGGGCAGGGGAGGGCTGTTCTACCTCCCGCAGCTCATACCCGCCATCGGCCTGATCGTCTACGGCGCCGTCGTGATCTGGTCCGCCTCGCTCACCATCTCGGACGCGTCGTTCCCTCGCCACCTCTTCGGCATCGCCCTGGGCATGGTCGCTGCCTACCTCGTGTGGCGCTACGACTACCGGGCGCTCGCCAACATGTCAAAGGCGCTCCTGGTCATCGACGTCGTGCTCATGCTCCTGCCGAGCGTCCCCGGCCTCAGCCACTCGGCGCTGGGCATGACGGGGTGGATCAGGATCCCCATCATCGGCTTCACGTTCCAGCCGTCCGAGGTGGCCAAGCTCGTGACCATCTACCTCATGGCGTCTCTCGGTGCGGAGTACAACGGCAAGATCGAGCACCTCC
Source organism: uncultured bacterium (assembly GCA_905214865.1). Taxonomy (GTDB): domain Bacteria; phylum Actinomycetota; class Coriobacteriia; order Coriobacteriales; family Atopobiaceae; genus Olsenella_H. The sequence goes on from CAJMNO010000005.1 coordinate 113,260, forward strand.
GGGACTACCTCAAGCTGTGCGGCATGCTCGCGATACCCTTCATCCTCATCCTCACACAGCCCGACCTGGGAACCGGCCTCATCATCCTCGTGACGGGCGCCGCCATCATCATCTGCTCCGGTGCCAGGAAGACCTGGGTCATCGCGACCATCGCCGGCATCGTGGCGCTCGCCGCCCTCGTGGTTGCCACGTCCATGTCGCCGGGGCTCCCGCACCTGCTCAAGACCTACCAGCTCAAGCGCCTCATTGTGTTCGTGGACCCGTCCGTGGACCCCTCGGGCGACGGCTACAACCTGGCCCAGGCAAAGATCGCGGTCGGCTCCGGCGGGCTGCTGGGCAAGGGCATCGGCAACGCCTCGCAGGCGGGCAGCGGTTTCCTCCCCGAGGCCCATACCGACTTCGTGTTCGCCCTTTTGGCCGAGGAGTTCGGCTTCGTGGGGTCGGTGCTCCTCCTCGCCCTGTTCGGCGCCATGATCTTCGCCACCATCTCGCTCGCCCAGCGCGTCGAGTCCCCGTTTGGCAAGCTCGTCCTCGTCGGCTGCGTGGCCATGTGGTCCTTCCAGCTGCTCGAGAACGTGGGCATGTGCATCGGCATCATGCCCATCACCGGCATCCCGTTGCCGTTCATCAGCTTTGGGTCGTCGTCCATGCTCGCCCAGTGCGCCTCGATCGGGATGGTGCAGTCCGTGTGGCGGCACAGGCCAAAGGCCGCATAGGGCACCGCCTGCCGCTGCGGTTGGCGGGGGAGAGGGCCGGGCGCCCTTTGTTGACGCCGCCCCCGCGGGTAGAATGGCGTCGTCGCACTTTGGTTTAGGGGCTATTCGGTTTGGCAGGAGAGCGGTATGGCGAGAAGGCATTCCCTCACGCTGGGTGACGTCGCTAAGGTCATGGGGTCGGGGCGCGAGTCGCAGCGCCGCCGGTCGGAGGGGGTGTCGCTTGCCGTGATGGTTGGCGAGGGCGCGTCGGCGACCATCGCGCGCGCCGTCAGGGAGGCCCTCCTCCCGCAGAACGAGACCACCTTCGTCTCGGCGCTCCCGCTCGAGGGGGCCGTCCCCGCGGGCGTGGACGCTGTGGTCATCCTCCCGGGAAGCCCCGAGGCGGCCGCCGAGCGGGCGGTGGATGCCGCGCGCATGGGCATACCCGCCGCCATCCTGGTGTGCTCTCAGGTGGAGGAGCGTCCCGTGCAGGCGGGCGAGGACGTCGCGAGCCTGGTCACGTACCTCTCCGCCGCCAACGAGCGCGTGGCGGTCGACAAGCTCTGCGAGTGGCTCGTGGGTGCCTGCGCCCCCAAGTCCATTGCGCTGGCTGCCGGGATCCCCGCGTGTCGGCAGAACGTAGTCCGCTCGCTCGTCAGGTCGTGCGCCCTCGCCAACGTGGGCGTGGGCGTCGTCGACCTCCTGCCCGGGGCGGACCTTCCCGTCATGGCGGCAAGCCAGGCGCGTCTCGCCTTCGACGTGGCGGCGGCGTACGACCGCAGGCTCTCCGCCTCCGACTTTGGCCTGATCGCCGGCGGGGTCGTGCTCGCGGGGCTGGGCTACCGCTCCGTCTCTCGCTCCGTCTCCCGTGCGCTCCCTCCGCTCGCATGGGCGGTTCGGGGCGGCGTCGCCTTTGCCGGGACGGTCGCCACGGGGGCGGTCGCCCGCGCCTGCGCCTCGGGGACGACGCCGCAGCGGGTCGCCGAGGCAGCCGCCGGGGGCATCGGGAAGGGCATCGAGGAGCTGTCCGCGCGTCTCTCCCAGATTCTTTCCCGGCGGGGGAGAGAGGACCGCGGCCCCGTTGGCCCCGGCTACATCTCGTTGGGCGGTGAGGGCGAGTGAGGCTTCCGAGGCAGGACTGGTACCCCCGGCTCGAGCCGCTCCTGGGCAAGGTCGAGAAGCCGTCGCGCTACCTAGACCACGAGTGGGGCGCCGTGGAGAGTCAGGACGGCCCCTTCCACGTGTGCATGATATACCCCGACGTCTACGACGTGGGGCAGCCCAACCTGGGCATCGCGATCCTCTACCAGGCCATCAACCGCCAGGAGGGAATGTCGTGCGAGAGGGGCTTCCTCCCCTGGGTCGACATGGCGGACCTCATGCGGGCGGAGGGGATCCCGCTCCTCTCGCTCGAGACGTCGTCCCCCGTGGCGTCCTTCGACGTCGTGGGGTTCACGCTTGCGCACGAGATGGCGTGCACCAACATCGTCGAGGCCCTGGACCTCGCGGGCATACCCCTGCGCGCGGGGGAGCGCTCCGAGGACGACCCGGTCGTCTTCGCCGGCGGCCCCTCGGTGTGGAACTCCGAGCCGGTGAGCCCCATGTTCGACGCCATCCTCCTCGGGGACGGCGAGGAGGGCCTGGTCGAGATGTGCGCCCTCGTCCGCGACCTCAGGGGGAGGGGCGCGGCACGCTCCGACATCCTCAAGGCGCTCGCACGCCTCGACGGGGTGTACGTACCCTCCCTGTACGATGTCGAGGTCGGGCCGACCACCACGCGGTGGGGCAGGGCCGTCCCCAAGCCGGGGAGCGGCGCCCCCAAGGTCGTGAGGAAGCGGTGCATCCCCGACCTCTCCGTGACCGACCCGCTCCCCCAGAAGATCGTCCCCTACGTGGGACTGGTGCAGGACAGGCTCGCGGTGGAGGTCCTGCGCGGGTGCGCCCGGGGGTGCCGGTTCTGCCAGGCGGGCATCACCTACCGCCCGGTGAGGGAGCGCCCCGCCGAGCAGGTCGTCGAGGCCGCCGAGGAGGGGCTGGCGTGGATGGGGTACGACGAGGTCTCGCTCACCTCGCTCTCGACCACCGACCACTCCCAGTGCGCGGGGATGCTGCACCGGCTCAACGCGGACCTCTCCCCCCAGGGCGTCAGGGTCTCCATCCCCTCGCAGCGCCTCGACTCGTTTGGGGTCGAGATGGCGCAGGAGGTCGGCGGATCCAAGAAGGGTGGCCTCACGTTCGCGCCCGAGGCCGGCACGCAGCGCCTGCGCGACGTGATCAACAAGAACGTGACCGAGGACGACATCGACGCCGCCGCGCGCAACGCCTTCGAGCGTGGCTGGAGGCGCATGAAGCTCTACTTCATGATGGGCCTCCCCACCGAGACGGACGAGGACATCGTCGCGATCCCCGAGGTCGCGCAGCGCGTGCTGGACATTGGGCGCGAGGTCGTGGGAAGGGGCCGCAAGAGCGGTGTCTCCGTCTCCATCTCGGTTGCCGTGTTCGTGCCCAAGGCGCACACGCCGTTCCAGTGGGCCCCGCAGCTCGAGCTGTCCGAGGTGCGCAGGCGGCAGGCCCTGCTCCTCTCGTCCACCCACGACCGCGACATCCGGGTGAGCTACCACGACGCCGAGGTCTCCCTCGTGGAGGCGGTGCTCTCGAAGGTCGGCCGCGGCGGCTTCGACCTGATCCTTGAGGCATGGCGGCGCGGGTGCCGCTTCGACGCCTGGACGGACCAGTTCGACTTCTCGCGCTGGGAGGAGGCGGCACGGGCCGTCGGCATCGACCTGGTCGAGGTCGCGAGCGCGCCTCTCGCCCTCAATGTCGAATTCCCGTGGGAGCACACGAGCCCGGGCGTCTCGAAGGGGTTCCTCCAGCGGGAGTGGAGGCGTGCCGCCGAGGGCGTGACCACCCCGGACTGCACCATGACCAGCTGCACGGGGTGCGGCGTGTGCCCCACGCTCGAGGTCGACAATGTGATCTGGGGTGACCGCCATGCCAGGTAGGGAGCAGCTCCACAGGCTTCGCGTCGAGTACGGCAAGGACGGGCGCCTGGCGTACCTGGGCCACCTCGAGGTGATAAACACCATGGGCCGCTGCATCCGCCGCTCGGGCCTCCCGTTCTCGGTGGGCAACGGCTTCGCGCGGCGCATCAGGCTCCAGTTCTCCCAGGCGCTCCCCGTGGGTGCGTCCTCGCGCTGCGAGTACTACGACCTGCTCTTGACCGACCGCGTGAACGAGGGCGAGGCGCTCGTCAGGCTCAGGGGCGCGACCCCCGCGGGCCTCGCGCCCGTATGGTGCGGATACGTCCCCAGGGAGCTTCCCGCCCTCGAGGCGTGGCTCACCCGCTCCGCCTGGGAGGTGTCCTTCTCCCGGGGGGTTGACCGCGATGCCCTCGACGGCGCGCTGCGGCAGCTTCGCGACCGTGGCTCCCTCGAGTACATGAGGGGGGAGAAGAGAAAGGTCGTGGACCTGGGCCAGACCCTCGTCGGGTGGGACTGGGACGAGCCGGGGGTGCTTACGCTCCAGACGCGGGCAACCAATCAGGCGTCGCTCAGGCCGGCGGTCCTGCTCTCAGCCGCCCAGGGGGTCCTTGGGCGAGAGGTGCCGCCCTACTCGGTGTGCCGCGTGGGCCTGTGGCACGAGGGGGTTGATGGTTCTCTTGTGGAGGGGCTCGATACGAGGTCAGGGTAGGCGTTTGCCCGCTATTCTGTGCAAGGCGTGGTCTGTTCGCGAAGTGTGGCGTTCTGTTGACCGGGCGGCCCATCGCTAGTATGATAGTTGGCTGTTGCACTACAACCAGTAATGAAGGGCTCACACATGTACGCAATCGTTACCACTGGTGGCAAGCAGTATAAGGTTGCCAAGGGCGACATCATTGATGTCGAGAAGCTCAACGCGCAGCCTGGCGACTCCGTCGAGCTTGACGTTCTCCTTCTGAACGACGGCAAGCAGACCATCGTTGACACTGCCACGCTCGAGGGCAAGAAGGTCACCGCCCAGGTCCTGGACCAGTTCAAGGGCGAGAAGCAGCTCGTCTTCAAGTTCCACAAGCGCAAGCGCTATCACCGCACCAAGGGTCACCGTCAGAACCTCACCAAGCTCCAGATCTCCGAGCTTCCCCTGGAGGGCGCTGCGGCCAAGTCCGCCAGCAGCGAGGAGTAGCGTTCATAGCTTCGTAACATCTTCAGATAGGCAGGTATCACAATGGCACACAAGAAGGGTCTGGGCTCCTCTCGCAACGGGCGCGACTCCAACGCCCAGCGTCTCGGCACCAAGGTCTTTGGCGGCCAGTCCATCAAGACCGGTCAGATTATCGTCCGTCAGCGCGGCACCCACATCACCCCGGGCGAGAACGTTGGCCGCGGCAAGGACGACACCCTGTTCGCCCTTGCGGACGGCACGGTCGAGTTCACCAAGGGTGCGAAGCACTACGTCCACGTTCGTACTGCGTAGCCCTATCGCATAGAATGTTTGGCGCCCCAATGTTCCCATTGGGGCGCCTTTTTGCATCAAGAGCGGGGATTCCCCGCATGCGCCACAAAGTGGGGAGGCCATCATGCCAACCAGCACGTTTACCGACCTGTGCAGGATCAACGTCAAGGGGGGCGACGGAGGGGCCGGCTGCATGTCGTTCCGTCGCGAGGCATTCGTTCCCAAGGGCGGTCCCGACGGCGGCGACGGTGGCCGGGGCGGCGACGTCGTCCTCGCGACCGACCCGCAGCTCTCGTCCCTCATCGACTTCAGGTACAAGCACCACTTCAGGGCCGAGCGAGGCACTCACGGAAAGGGCGCCCGCAGGCACGGGAGCGACGGGGAGGACCTTGTCCTGCGCGTCCCCCTCGGCACGGTCGTGAGGGAGCTCGACCCCCTCACCATGAAGCCGCTCTACCAGATCGCCGACCTCACCAAACCCGGTCAGAGGGTCATCGTGGCCCCGGGCGGCCTGGGTGGCAGGGGCAACATCCACTTCGTCACCTCGGTCAGGAGGGCACCCGCCTTCGCCGAGAAGGGCGAGCCCGCCATCGAGCACTGGATCGAGCTCGAGATGAAGCTCATGGCCGACGCGGCGCTCGTGGGGATGCCGTCCGTGGGGAAGAGCTCCATCATCGCCAGGATCTCGGCGGCGCGCCCCAAGATCGCCGACTACCCCTTCACCACGCTCACGCCCAACCTCGGCGTCGCGCGCTCCAAGCTCGGCGACTCCTTCGTCGTTGCGGACGTCCCCGGCCTCATCGAGGGCGCCAGCGAGGGCAAGGGCCTGGGGCACCAGTTCCTGCGCCACATCGAGAGGACCGCCCTCATCATCCACGTGGTGGACGTCACGGGCGGGTACGAGGGGCGAGACCCCGTGGAGGACTACCACACCATCAACGCTGAGCTCTCCGCCTATGCCAGCGAGCTTGCCGAGAGGCCCCAGATCGTCCTTGCCAACAAGTGTGACATCCCTGGGTGCGAGGAGGCCGTGGAGCGCGTCCGCAGGGAGGCCGAGGCAGACGGCCACAGGTTCTTTGCCGTCTCCGCCGCCACCGGCGAGGGGCTCGAGGACTTCGTGACCGAGTGTGCGCTCATGGTGAAGGAACTCAGGGCACAGGCCGTGGTCGAGGAGGAGGACGGGCTCACCAACCAGGAGATGGAGTGGGAGCGGCAGAGGAGGGACCGCGCCATCCACATCGCCCAGGAGTCAAGGGGCATCTGGAGGGTCTCGGGCGGCGCCATCGAGCGCATGGTGGTCCAGACCGACTGGAACAACGACGAGGCGGTCTCGTTCCTCCAGCATCGCTTCGACCGCGCGGGGCTTGACGAGAAGCTCACGCGTGCCGGCGTCAAGCCGGGCGACGAGGTCCGCATCCTGGGCTTCTCCTTCGAGTTCGAGGGCGAGGGCACGCAGGACGACTACTCCGAGCTCGACGACTCCGACGACGCCCTGGTCGAGGAGGTCGCCGGCGACCAGGCGGGGGAGGAGTCCTGATGGAGGGTAGGAGGGTCATCGTCTGCAAGCTCGGCTCCTCGATCCTGGTGGGGCGAGACGGCAGGCCGGACCGTGCGTTCATCTCGTCCCTCTGCGGCCAGGTCTCGAGCCTGGTGGGCGAGGGCTACGGCGTGGTCGTCGTCTCCTCCGGCGCGGTCGCGGCGGGGCTCGAGCGCCTCTCGCTCGACCGGCGCCCCACGGACATGGCCACGCTCCAGGCCTGCGCCTCGGCTGGCCAGGCCTCGCTCACCGAGGCGTACGCGGAGGAGCTCGCCAAGCGCGGGATCCCCTGCGGCCAGGTGCTTCTCACCAGGCGTGACGTCGCGGACCGCGAGGGGTACCTCAACGCCCGCACCACCCTCACGCGCCTCCTCGAGCTCGGTGCCGTGCCCGTGGTCAACGAGAACGACACCGTCTCGGTCGCCGAGTTCGCCTTTGGCGACAACGACACCCTGGGCGCCATCGTCTCTTCGCTCGTGGGGGCCGACCTCTACGTGATCCTCTCCGACGTGGACGGCCTCTACACCGCCGACCCGCAACGCGACCCCACCGCACGCCTCATCCACGTCGTGGACGAGATCACCCCGCAGATCGCCGCGATGGCGGGCGGGGCGGGTTCCTCGGTGGGGACGGGCGGCATGGCCACCAAGCTTCGGGCCGCCCGTGCGTCGCTCGCGGCGGGAATCCCCATGGCGATCTGCCGCGGCAGGGAGGATGGCGCGCTCGTGCGGACCGTGCACGGCGAGGGCACGGGAACCCTGTTCCGGCCCAGCCCCTCCAACCCGCGCGAGAGCGGCCGAAAGCTCTGGATCGGGCTCGCCGAGGTGGTCCATGGCGCCATCGTCCTGGACGAGGGCGCCACGCGTGCCGTCACGCAGAACGGCGCCTCCATCCTCCCCGTCGGCATCTCCGAGGTCCGCGGCCCCTTCGAGGAGGGGGACGTGGTCAACGTCCTCTCGCCCGACGGGTTCCTCCTGGGCAGGGGCGTCACGCGCTTCTCGTCCGACGACATGGTCCGCGTGCGCGGCCTCAGGCTCGACGTGATCGCGCGCTTCCTCCCCGAGAAGGCCGGGCAGCCCGCGATCCACCGCGACGAGCTGCTCGTGCTGTAGGGGGGCGGGCATGGCACTCCAGGAGCACGAGATCGAGCGGCTGGCGGAGGGCGTCGTCCGAAGGGGCGACCTCCCGCTCCTGGGCCGCGACCCCAAGGTGACCTATCGGCTGGGCATCATGGGCGGGACCTTCGACCCCATCCACAACGGCCACCTGGTCGCCGCCGAGCAGGCGTTTGACGACCTGGGCCTGGACGTCGTGGTGTTCATGCCCGCCGGGCGGCCCGCCTTCAAGCTCGACAAGAAGGTCAGCTCGGGGGAGGACCGCTATGCGATGACGCTGCTCGCGACGTCGGACAACCCGCACTTCGTCGCGAGCAGGTTCGAGGTCGACCGCCCGGGGGTCACCTATACGGCGGACACGCTCGAGATGCTCCGTGGCATCTATGCCGACAACGTCGAGCTCTACTTCATCACCGGCGCCGACGCCATCGCCGACATCGTGAGGTGGAGGGACGCGGGGCGCATCGCCCGTCTCGCCCACCTGGTGGGTGCCACCAGGCCGGGGTACGACCTGGCGCGCGCCGAGCGCGCGATCGAGGGGTCCCCGTACCAGTTTGACGTGACCTACCTCGAGGTCCCGGCGCTCGCAATATCGTCCAGCTATCTCAGGGGGCGGGTCTCGCGCGGGCAGAGCCTGAGGTACCTCACCCCAGACGCGGTGACGGGCTACATTCACAAGCACAACCTCTACGGCGTGAGACAGACCAGGTACGGCTCGGTTGAGGGGGATGCGTATGGAAGGCGTTCGTGACGAGGGGGCCCTCGATGCGGGGCAGGAGCGCATCGTGCGCCGCCTGGAGGGGGACCTCAAGAAGAGGATGGCGGAGGTTAAGCCCAAGCGGTACGCGCACTCGCTCTCCGTCGCCAGGACCGCCCAGGACATGGCGGTCGAGTACGGGGCGGACCCCTTCCAGGCAAGGGTGGCGGGCATCCTGCACGACTGGGACAAGGTCGTGCCCACCTCCGAGCTCGTCTCCCGCGCGCGCGACATGGGGATCGACATGGGCGTGGACCTCGAACTCGTCGCGCCCCTCCTGCACGGCCTCACCGCGGCCCGCGAGCTCCCCTCGCGCTACCCGGAGCTCCCGCAGGCGGTGTGGAGGGCGATCTCGCTGCACACCGTCGGGTCTGCCACGATGGGCGCCCTCGACATGGTCCTCTTCGTCGCCGACGGGATCGAGCCGCTTCGCAAGGGGTCTGCGGGGATCGAGCACGTCAGGGACATGGTCAGGAGACACGCCCCGCTGCACGAGGTGTATGCGGAGTCGTTCTGCGGCGGCGTGGAGTACGTGGTCCAGACGCGCAGGTACCTCTATCCGGGTACCATTGACATATACAACCGGCTCGTCCTGGGACGGACGGGCGCCTAGCCGCACTCGGAAGGAATTCGAATGACAGTCACACCGCTCCAGCTCGCAAAGGTCGCCGCCACCGCGGCGGACGGCAAGAAGGCCGGCGACATCGTCCTGCTCGACCTCTCCCAGGTCTCGGACATCTGCGACTACTTCCTCATCTGCACCGCGCAGAACAAGCCCCAGATGGACGCGATCCTCGACGGTATCGAGGAGAAGGTCAAGGTCAACTGCGGCGAGTCACCCCTCTCCATGGAGGGGCGCGGGGGCTCCGACTGGGTCCTCCTCGACTACGGCAGCGTCGTAGTGCACGTGTTCAAGCCCGAGGCCAGGGACTTCTATCGCCTGGAGAGCCTGTGGGGCGAGGCGCCGAGGGTCGACCTTGGGCTCGCCGCCCCCAAGGACGAGGCGGCACCGGAGGAGTAGCCTGCGGGCCGCTCAGTCGTCCCTCAGCCTGAGGTCCCTCCCGTAGCCAAGGGCGTCGTCCCCAAACTTGCGTCTTACCTCGTCCGCCACGGACGAGAGGCGACGGAGCGAGGGGTCGGCGCCCTTCTCGTCGTCCGACGCAAAGAGCGAGAGCTGCGTGGGCCTCTGCGGCCCAAAGTCACTGAGGCCAACGCCCACCAGGCGCACGGGCGTCCCCTCCCGCCAGAGGCCGTCGAGCAGGGAGAGGGCCACCGGGCCAAACTCGTGCTCGTCGTCGCTGGGGCAGGGGAGCCTCCTCTGCGCGGTGTGGGTGTGCTGCCGGTCGAACTTGAGCTTGAGCGTCACGAGGCTCCCCTTGAGCCCGCGCTGCCGGAGGCGCCTGCCCGTGAGCTCGCTCACGTGCCCGATCGCCGCGGCAAGTTCCTGACGGGTCACGAGGTCGCGCGGGAAGGTGCGCTCGTTTGAGACCGACTTGGGCTCCTCCGCGTCCGAGAGCATCGACACCGGGCTTCGCTCCTGGCCTGCGGCGCGCAGCACGAGCGTGGGCCCAAAGGATCCCAGCAGCCTGCGCATGCGCTCCTTGTCTTGCGCCGCCAGCTGTCCCAGGGTCCTCACGCCCATCTCCTCCAACCGCCTCTCCGTGGCAGGTCCTATCCCGCTCATGGCGGCGACGGGAAGGGGGGAGAGGAACTCCGCCTCGGTCCCCGGGGTCACCACCGTGAGGCCGCGGGGCTTCTGCCGCTCCGAGGCGATCTTCGCGACCGTCTTGCTGGTTCCCAGCCCTATGGAGCAGGTGATCCCCAGGGCGAAGACGCGCCCCTGGATGCGCCGGCAGATGGCGACGGGGCTCTCGTGGGACCATCTCCCGGGCGTGACGTCAAAGAACGCCTCGTCGATGGACATCTGCTGCACGCGGGGCGTCTCGTCCGAGAGGAACGACATGACCTCCCGTGACACCTCGCGGTAGCGGTCAAAGTGACCGTGCGTCCAGATGGCCTGCGGGCAGAGGCGCTGTGCCTGAAACGAGGGCATGGCGGAGTGGACGCCGAAGCGCCTCGCCTCGTACGAGGCGGTCGAGACGACGCCGCGCTCCTCGGGCGACCCTCCCACGATGACCGGCTTCCCCCGCCACTCGGGGTGGTCGAGCATCTCGACCGACGCGAAGAAGGCATCGAGGTCGAGGAGGCCTATCGCGGGGCCATGCCATGCCGGCGCGTCAAACGGTTGTTCGCTTCTCTCGTCCATGGCAAGAAGTATAGGGAAAAGGGCCCCGGGGGAGACGTCACCCGGGGCCCTTTGGCAAGGCGTCGACGCTACAGCGTCACGGTGAAGGTGGTGCCGTCCGCCTTGGTGCTCGTGGCCTTGATGGTTCCGCCGTGGACCTCGGCTATGCCCTTGGCGATGGCGAGGCCAAGCCCAAAGCCGCCCTGCTCGCCCTCGCCGCGGCTGCGTGCCTTGTCGCTGCGGTAGAAGCGGTCAAACAGGTGCGGCAGGTCCTCGGGGTCGATGGGGTCGCCCTGGTTGTTGACGCTGAGCACGATGTGCTGCGACGTCCGCTTGAGGGTCACCTTGACCTCGGTCCCCTTGCGGGCGTACTTCGTGGCGTTGTCGATGAGAATCTTTGCGAGGCGCCCCAGCCACTCGCGATCGCCCTGCACGTGGATGCCCTCCTCCACGCTCGCGTCGAGCGTGACGCCCCGGTCGAAGGCGACTGCGTCAAACTCCAGCGTGCAGGAGTCGACGATGTCCGAGAGGTTCACGTCCTCCTTGGTGAAGGCGGAGGTGGCGCCACCCGCCCCCTCGTCCGTCTTCGCCAGCTGCAGGAGGTCGTTGACCAGGTTCTTCATGTGCGTCGCCTCGTCGTGCGTGCTCTGCACCCAGCGGCGTGAGTCGTCGCTCAGATTGCCGTCCTCCAACAGGATCTGCGAGTTGGCGAGGATGACCGAGAGGGGCGTCTTGAGCTCGTGCGACGCATCGGAGATGAACCGCCTCTGACGGTCCCAGGCGTCTGCAACGGGCTTGAGCGACCAGTCCGCGAGCTTCCACGAGATGGCGAACATGGCGAGCATGGCAAGCACCATGATCTCGGCGTCACGCACGACCTGGTTGCTGAAGCTGCGGTCTGCGGCAGTCGTGTCTACCATCGAGATGCGCACGCTGCCGTCGCTCTGGACCGCGCGCTTCCAGGCGATGTGCCTCTCCGAGATGACCCCGCCGTCATCCGCCGACTTGAGGGCAGTGCGGATGACCTTCCTCAGGGTCTCAGTGCTGATGAGGGCGGGGTAGTCGCTCGTCTGCAGGATCACCCCGTCGTCCGAGACTATGACGGCGATGGAGAGCATCCCCTCCCCGTGACTCGATCCCTGGGGCCCACCTATGGTGGGGACGGAGTTGAGGTCGCCCTCCAGGTTCCTCTCCAGTGCGTGGTCGATCAGCTCCCTCTGTGCGGACCAGCTCGCGTGCAGGGAGAAACCAAGGACGCTCGCGAGAACCACCCCCACGAGCGCCATGACGATGACTATGAACTTCTTCTTGAGCCTCTTGAGCACCCCTCGGCCCTCCTACTGCTGGGCCTTGAACTCCTCCAGGCGGTATCCGAGCATGCGCAGCGTGGTGATCTGCACGTTGGAGTGGATGTGCGCCATCTTCTTACGGAGGAACGAGACGTACGCCTCGACCGAGTTCTCGGAGGCCGCGCTGTCGGTGCCCCACACGCGGGTGAGCAGGTCCTGCTTCGAGACCACGCGCGCGGTGGGGCTCATCAGCATCTTCAGGACCTCGAACTCCTTGCCGGAGAGGTGCACGGTGCGCTCGCCGCAGCTCAGGTCGTGGGTGTTGAGGTCGAGCTTGAGGTCGGCAAACGTGAGCTCGTCGATGACAACGTCGCCCTGGCGCCTGGTGAGCGCCCTCACCCTGGCGAGGAGCTCGGGGGCCTCGAACGGCTTGGTCATGTAGTCGTCGGCCCCGGCGTCCAGGCCCTCTACCTTGTCGTTGGTTGAGGTCCTCGCGGTGAGCACCATCACGGGGATGGAGTTGCCCTCGTGCCTCAGCTCGTGGACCACGGAGAGTCCGTCCATGCCGGGCAGCATCACGTCGAGGATGACCGCGTCGTACATGCCGCTCTGCGCGGATGCAAGCCCTGCCTTCCCGTCGTAGGCTGCCTCTGCGTTGTATCCGCCGTCCTCGAGGATGTGGACAATGGCGTCGGCGAGGTTCCGCTCGTCCTCTACGACCAAGATGTTCAATGCGACCTCCTAGAAAGGAAATGTCCGTGTCCCAAAAGCCACTCCCATTGGCTTTCAGCAGCTTTGGCTAGCTTACTTCGCAATACTGAAATCCTGCTCAACATTTTTCCCGCGGGGGCGTTTTTGAGGGCTTATGCTAAAAGCTCTCCACATTTCTGAGTTCCACACAATTTGTAGCGGGGTGGCATCTCTCGGTGGCGTATGATATACAGGCTTTTGTGTGGTTTAGCGACGCATCACATCACCGACCACAGCGTCGCTCGTAAGAAGGAGTTCAACTTTGGCAGTCAAGATTCGTCTCGCCCGTCACGGTGCAAAGAAGCGCCCGTACTACCGCGTCGTCGTCGCCGACGGTCGCATGCCCCGCGATGGTCGCTACATTGAGCAGGTCGGCCGCTACAACCCGCTCACCACTCCCAAGACGATCGAGCTCGACCTCGAGAAGATCGACGAGTGGATCTCGAAGGGTGCCCAGCCCAGCACGACTGTCTCGCACCTCATCGACATCGTCCGCACCGGCGCTCCCGCTCCCGAGAAGAAGCAGAAGCTCTCCAAGAAGGCCGCTGCCAAGGCTGCTGCCGCCGCCGAGTCCGCGGAGTAGGTGCCGTGTCCGAGGAAATGGCGGATCAAGCCGATTCCCTCGACCAGACCATGGGCTCCGATGAGGAGCTTCCCTCCGACAAGGTCGCGGATCTCGTCGAGTACATCGTCTGTGGCCTCGTGAACAACGAGGACGCGGTCTCTCTCGACGTCACCGACAGCGAGGGCTCGGCCCTCATCGAGGTCTCCTGCGACGAGGAGGATGCCGGTAGGATCATCGGCAGGAAGGGCCGCACGATCAAGGCCATTCGCACGCTCGCTCGCGCGCTTGGCTCTCGTGTCGGAACCTCCGTCGAGGTTGAGGTCTTGGGGTAGGCAGCTTGCATACACGCTACAGAGCCATAGCTCGCGTGACCAAGGCTCACGGTAGGAGGGGGGAGGTCGTGACGGTTCCCGTTCACGGCCTTCCCCCTCTCCTGCATGATGGGCTCGAGGTCAGCATTGTCCCTCCCGCTCTCAAGGGGCCGCGCAGCCGCGTCGTCACGTCCGTCTCCGGTGACGAGGGTGGCATGCTCGTCTCGCTGTCGGGGGTCGACGACCTCAACGCCGCGGAGCGCCTGGTGGGCCGAACGCTGCTCGCCCGTTGGGATGACCTTCCCGACGGGTTCGAGCTGCACGACGCCGACGCCCTGGTGGGCAGGGAGGTCCATGACGCCCGGCTTGGTGACCTCGGCCACGTTACCGAGGTCATGCGGGGGCCGGCAAACGACGTGTGGGTCGTGGAGGGACCTCACGGGGAGGTCCTGCTCCCCGTCATCGACGAGGTGGTGTCCTCCGTTCCGCCTGCGGGGGCCATCCAGGTCAGCGCCCCCCAGGGTCTGATCGGGGGTGCGCAGTGAGGTTCGAGACGCTCTCCGTCTTTCCCGAGGTGTTCGCCCCCTACCTCGACGCCTCCATCATGGGGCGCGCGCAGCGGCAGGGGATCCTCGAGTTCGAGGTCTACGACCTGCGCGACTGGACGCACGACCGGCACAGGACGGTCGACGACGCGCCCTTCGGCGGCGGGCAGGGCATGCTCATGAAGCCGGCCCCCATCTTCGAGGCGGTGCGGGACATCTCCGGGCGCGGAGAGGCGCGTCCGCACGTCGTGTTCTTCTCGCCCTGCGGGACGCGCTACGACGAGGGCGTCGCCGAGCGCCTCTCCCATCTCGACCGCGTGCTGCTGGTCTGCGGCCGCTACGAGGGCATGGACGAGCGTGCGTACACGCTCGCGGACGAGACGCTCTCGCTGGGCGACTACGTCCTCACGGGAGGGGAGCTCGCGGCCCTCGTCGTGATCGACTCCGTCGTGCGCCTGCTCCCCGGGGCGCTCGGGGACGACATGAGCGCGAGGGACGAGTCGTTTTCGGACGGCTTGCTCGAGTACGCGCAGTACACGCGGCCCGCGGACTATGATGGTCTGCGCGTTCCCGAGGTGCTCCTGTCGGGGGACCACCAGAGGGTGCGCGAGTGGCGGAGGCAGAGTGCCATACGCAGGACGGCGTCCTGGCGTCCCGACCTGCTCGAAGGGGCGGGGCTCACGCCCGGTGAGTGGGAGCTGGCGCGCAGCGTGATCGACGAGCGAGAGGGGAGTGTGGACCATGGCGAGGAGTGAGGGCAAGGGACATCGCATCCCCGGTTGGCTCGAGCTCGTCCTCTGCGTCGTCGCGGGTCTCCTGGTTGCGCTCGTCATCCGCAGGTACGTCGCCGAGGTGTACATCGTCCCCTCCGGCTCGATGCTCGAGACCATCCAGGAGGGCGACCGCCTCATAGGCGAGAAGGTCAGCATCAAGACCTCATCGGTGTCCGCGGGGCAGATCGTGACCTTCACGGATCCCGATGACCCCTCGACGACGCTGGTCAAGAGGGTTATCGCCACGGGTGGGCAGACGGTCGACCTTGTCGATGGCAAGGTCTACGTGGACGGCAAGGCCCTGGACGAGCCCTACACGCTGGGCAAGCCGTCCTACCCGCTGGACCAGCACTCGACCAGCCTGCAGGAGGCCATCTCGTATCCCTACACGGTCCCGGAGGGCTATGTCTGGGTCATGGGAGACAACAGGACCAACTCGCTCGACTCGCGCTACTTTGGCGCCGTGAGCGAGGACAGCATCACGTCGCACGTGGTCTGCGTCGTCTGGCCGCCAAGCGACATCGGCGCGCTCTGAGGCGCATAACGACAACGATGGGAGAAGTTTCACGATGAGCAGCGATAAAGCGCTGACGTTCCAGGACCTGATCCTGGCGCTCGAGCACTACTGGGCGGAGCAGGGGTGCACCGTCATGCAGCCGTACGACAGCGAGGTTGGTGCGGGCACCTTCCACACCGCCACCACGCTTCGCTCCCTGGGCCCCGACGCCTGGCGCACCTGCTACCCGCAGCCGTGCCGCCGCCCTGCCGACGGGCGCTACGGCGAGAACCCCAACCGCATGCAGCACTACTACCAGTTCCAGGTGCTCCTCAAGCCCTCGCCCAAGGACTCCCAGGACCTCTACCTGGGCTCCCTCAAGGCGATCGGCCTCGACCCCGCGCAGCACGACGTCCGCTTCGTCGAGGACGACTGGGAGAGCCCGACGCTGGGTGCCTGGGGCCTTGGCTGGGAGGTCTGGCTCAACGGCATGGAGGTCACGCAGTTCACCTACTTCCAGCAGGTGGGCGGCATCGAGGTCGACCCCGTCCCGGTCGAGATCACCTACGGCCTGGAGCGCATCGCCATGTACGCCCAGGGCGTCGACTCCGTGTACGACCTGGTGTGGAGCTATCTCCCCGACGGCACGCCCATGACCTATGGCGACGTCTTCCTCGAGAACGAGCGCGAGTTCTCCGCCTACAACTTCGAGGTCGCCAACGTCCAGATGATGCGCCAGAAGTTCGACGACTACGAGGCGGAGTGCCACTCCTGCCTCGACGCAGGGCTCCCGCTGCCCGCCTACGACTGCGTCATGAAGTGCAGCCACTCGTTCAACCTCCTCGACTCCCGCGGAGCCCTCTCGGCGGTCGAGCGCGCCAACTACATCCTGCGCGTGAGGACCATCGCAAAGGCCTGCTGCGAGGCGTACCTCGCCAAGGTCGCGGAGAAGGGCAGCCAGAAGAAGGGGGAGGTGGCCTAGGTGGCCGACAGCAAGGACTTCCTACTCGAGATCGGTACCGAGGAGATGCCCTCGGCACCCCTCAACAACGCGGTCAGGCAGATCGGCACCCTCGTGAAGAAGGGGTTGGACGAGGCGGGGCTCGCGCACGGCGACGTCCGCGTGGTCTCGTCCCCCAGGAGGCTCACGGTGCTCGTCTCGTCCGTGCCCACCGCCACCGACGAGGTCCACGAGGTAAAGCGCGGGCCTGCGGCCAAGATCTCCTTCGACGACCAGGGCAACCCCACCAAGGCGGCCGCCGGCTTCGCTCGCAAGTTCGGCATCCAGGCCTCCGAGCTCGTGCGACGCGTGGACGCCGACGGCAGGGAGTACGTGTTTGCCGAGAAGAGCATCCCCTCGCTGCCCGCCGTTCCCATCCTCGCCAGGCTCTCTGAGGAGACCATCGCCGGCCTCCAGTGGCCCAACTACCGCAGCCAGCGGTGGGGGAGCGAGCACGCCACCTTCGTCCGGCCCATCCGCTGGATCTGCGCCATGCTCGGGCAGGACGTGGTCCCCGTGACCTACGCCGACGTCACCAGCGGCAACGTCACGCGCGGCCACCGCGTCCTCGGTCCCGGCGAGCACGTGGTGAGCGAGCCCTCCGCCTACGAGGGCGTGCTGGAGTCCTGCGGGGTCCTCTCGGCCGAGAGGCGCAGGCAGGTCATCCTCGAAGGCGTCCGCAAGGTCGAGGAGGAGCGCGGCGGCGCGAGGGTCGACATGCCCAAGAAGGTCTTCGACGAGGTCGTCAACCTCTGCGAGTGGCCCACGGTCCTGGTGGGCACCTTCGACGAGGAGTTCCTCGCCGTCCCGCACGAGATCATCTGCGAGTCGATGCTCTCGAACCAGCGCTACTTCCCCATCTATGACGCGGAGGGCAACCTCACGCGCGAGTTCGTCGTGGTCTCCAACGCCGACCCCGCCTGCTCCGAGCGCGTGGTGGACGGCAACGAGCGCGTCGTGCGCGCCCGCCTCTACGACGCAAAGTTCTTCTACGACGAGGACCTCAGGCACCCGTTGGAGTACTACGTGCCCAGGCTCTCGTCGGTCGTGTTCCAGGAGAGGCTCGGGACCGTGCTCCAGAAGACGGAGCGCATGGAGGCCATCGCGCCCGCCGTCGCGAAGGGTGCCGGCGAGGGCGAGGACATCGCACGTCTCGCCGGGCGCGCTGCGCACCTCGCAAAGGCCGACCTCGTGACCCAGGCGGTCGTCGAGTTCACCAGCCAGCAGGGCGTCATGGGCGGCTATTATGCCAAGGCCTCGGGCGAGGACGACCGCGTGGCGGACGCCATCAGGGACCACTACCGCCCACGCTTCTCCGGTGACGAGCTGCCCCAGGGCATCGTCGGCAAGTGCGTGGCCGTCGCGGACAAGCTCGACACCGTCTGCGGCATGTTCGCCATCGACGAGCCGCCCACCGGCTCCTCCGACCCCTTTGCCGTCCGTCGCTCCGCCCTGGGCGTCATCGCCATCCTTCGCACGCTGCCGCAGGTCTCGCTTCCCGCGCTCATCGAGTGCTCCCTCAGGGCGTACGCCGACCAGGGGCTCGAGTTCGACGCGGAGAGGGTCGCCTCCGACGTCGCGTCCTTCTTCGCGAGCAGGCTCTCGGCCATCGCCCGCGACGAGGGGATCTCGCCCGACACCATCGAGGCCGTCTCGTCCGTGGGCGTCATCGACCCGGACGAGTTCCTGCAGAGGGCGCACGCCCTCGAGGACGCCCGCTCGGAGGCCCCGGAGCTCTTCGACGACCTCGCCACCGCGTACTCGCGCGCCGCGCACCTCGCCGACCCGAGCCTGGGGAGCGAGGCGGACGAGGCAAGCATGGGCGAGGCGGAGCTCGCTCTCCTCGAGGCCTGCAGGCAGGGTGAGGCCAATGTGGAGAAAGCGTTGGCAAACCGTGACTATCCGGCCGTCTGCCGCGCCCTCGCCGAGCTGAGGGAACCCATTGACCGTTTCTTTGATGACGTACTCGTCATGGACGAGGACACTAAGGTAAGGGAGAACCGCCTCAGGCTTCTCAACCGCTTCGCCGGCGTGTTCTCGGGCGTCGCCAACATCGGGGCGCTCTCCAAGAAGAAGTAGGGTCGGCGCCGCCCCGCCCCCTCGGGGGCGGCGCACTTTAGAGTTGGGAGGAACGCACATGCCAGAAGATTCCCTTGACGATGACGTCATGGAGCACGTGACGCCGGTCGTCTTCGTTCTGTCCGACGCGCGTGGCAAGACCGCGGCAGGCGTGGTTGAGGCTGCGGCGGACCAGTTTGGCGAGGACGCCGTCATCATCAAGCAGCTCGGCAACGTCCGCTCGGTCGACATGGTCAAAGACTACCTCGACCGCAACCTCGACCCCGGGGTTCCCGTCGCCGTGTTCCACACTCTGGTCGACCGCAACCTCAGGCGCGACATCCGCCGCGAGCTGGACAAGAGGGGCATCCCCTCGATCGACCTGCTTGGACCCGCGATCACGGTCCTCTCCACGCTCACCGACCAGGAGCCAATCTACCAGCCCGGCCACCGCACCGACACCGAGGTCCAGGAGGTCCAGTAGCAATCAGGCCCATGGTACCCCTAGGCCGTCCCAAAGGTGGGCACGGTCCTCTCACGGGCGGATAAGCGCCGTTGAATGGACCGACAAACGCATAAACGGGATGCTGGATACAATAAATCCCGATATTGAAAATGTCTGCGTCGACAGGTTCGGTGTCAGACATTTTCTGTATGGAACGGTTCGGCAGTTCCGGGCCAGCGTCTACCAGAAGGAGTGCTATGGCTGAGAAGCATGTGTATCGCTTCGGGAAGGACGAGAACGGCGACAACGTGACCGAGGTCGCCGGCAAGACCGTCGACGAGGCGAAGTGGATCACGGGCGGCAAGGGCGCCAACCTTGCCGAGATGGCCAACATCGGCCTGCCCGTCCCTCCCGGTTTCACCATCACCTGCCAGACCTGCGTCGCGTACTCGGGCGCCGGCAACGTGTGGCCTGATGGCGTGCTCGACGAGATTGACGTCTACCGCAAGGACCTCGAGAAGCGCATGGGCAAGAAGATCGGCGACGCCGACGACCCCCTGCTAGTCTCCGTCCGCTCCGGCGCGCCCTTCTCGATGCCCGGCATGATGGACACCGTCCTCAACCTGGGCCTCAACGACAAGTCGGTCGAGGGCCTCGCCAAGCAGACCAACAACCCCCGCTTTGCCTGGGACTCCTACCGCCGCTTCGTCCAGATGTTCTCCAACGTCGTCATGGGCGTCGACGGGCAGCTGTTCGAGGACGCCATCAACGAGAAGAAGGCCGAGCGCGGCGTCAAGCTCGACACCGAGCTCGATGCCGACGACCTCAAGGACCTCACCGAGACGTTCAAGGAGATCTTCGCGGTCAACGTCGACTCCACGGCTCACCCCGAGGTCGCGCCCGAGGGCGTCGCCTCCTTCCCCCAGGACCCCTACCTGCAGCTCCGCCTTGCCGAGCAGGCGGTCTTCGGCTCCTGGAACACCGAGCGCGCCATCCTGTACCGCAAGCAGAACAAGATCGACGACACCCTCGGCACCGCCGTCAACGTCCAGGTCATGGTCTTCGGCAACAAGGGCAACACCTCCGCAACCGGCGTCGCGTTCACGCGCAACCCGGCCGACGGCACCAACGAGCGCTACGGTGACTTCCTGGTCAACGCCCAGGGCGAGGACGTCGTCGCCGGCATCCGCAACACCGAGCCCATCTCCGACCTGGTGAAGATCCCCGGCCTCGAGGAGGCGGGCAAAGAGCTCTACCACGTCTTCGAGATCCTCGAGGACCACTACGCCGACATGATGGACCTCGAGTTCACCATCGAGAACGGCAAGCTCTGGATGCTCCAGACGCGCGTGGGCAAGCGCACCGCCCTCTCCGCGCTCCGCGTGGCCATGCAGATGGTCGAGGAGGGCCGCATCACGCGCGAGCAGGCCATCATGCGCGTCGCCCCCTCGCAGCTCGACCAGCTCCTGCACCCGCAGTTCGACCCCAAGGCAAAGGTCAAGGTCGTCGCCAAGGGCATGAACGCCAGCCCCGGCGCAGCCGTGGGCGCCGTCGTGTTCTCCTCTGACGCCGCGGTCCACTACCACAACATCGAGAAGCCCTGCATCCTCGTGCGCTGGGAGACCACGCCCGACGACCTCAAGGGCATGGTCGCCGCGGAGGGCATCCTCACCTCCCACGGCGGCAAGACCTCGCACGCCGCCGTCATCGCTCGCGGCATGGGCGCGCCCTGCGTCTGCGGCGCCGAGGCGCTGAAGATCGACGCCAAGGCCAAGGAGTGCAGCATCAGCGGGACCGACATCGTCCTGCACGAGGGCGACGTCATCTCCATCAACGGCACCACCGGCGACGTCATCCTGGGCGAGGTGCCCCTGGTCAGGCCCGAGCTCACCGGCGACCTCGAGACCATCCTCGAGTGGGCCGACGAGGTCCGTCACGACGCCTCCCGCGGCCGCCTGTTCGGCGTTCGCGCCAACGCGGACAACCCCGCCGACGCCAAGCTGTCCCGCGACTTCGGTGCCGAGGGCATCGGCCTCGACCGCACCGAGCACATGTTCCTGGGCGACCGCAAGCAGATCATCCAGACCTTCATCCTCGCCGATCGCACGGGCGACAAGCAGACGGCCCTCGGCCAGCTGCTCAAGGCCCAGACCGACGACTTCCTGGGGATGTTCGAGGCCATGGACGGCAAGACGGTGATCGTCCGCCTGCTCGACCCGCCCCTGCACGAGTTCCTCGACAACCCGCGTGACTACGCCGTCGCGCTGGCGCACGCCGAGGACCGTGGCGAGAACGAGACCCAGCTCAAGGCCCGTCGCGACATGCTGGCCCGTCTGGACTCCTTCCAAGAGGCCAACCCCATGCTCGGCCTCCGCGGCTGCCGCCTGGGCATCGTCTACCCCGAGCTCACCGAGATGCAGGTTCGCGCCATCGCCGGTGCCACCGCTCACCTCAAGAAGCGCGGCCTTGACCCCAGGCCCGAGATCATGGTCCCGCTGGTCGGCACCTACCAGGAGCTTCAGGTTGAGCGCGAGCAGATTGAGGCCGTCATCGCCTCCGTCTCCGAGCAGACCGGCGTCGACCTCCAGATCCCCATCGGCTGCATGATCGAGATCCCGCGTGCCGCCGTCACCGCCGACGAGATCGGCAAGTACGCCGACTTCTTCAGCTTTGGCACCAACGACCTCACCCAGATGGGCTTTGGGTACTCGCGCGACGACGTCGAGGGCGCGTTCGTCCCCCTGTACCTCAAGAAGAAGATCCTCAAGTCCAACCCGTTCGAGACGCTCGACTACGGCATCGCCAAGCTCGTGAAGATGGGCGTCGAGGGTGGCCACAAGGCCAACGACAAGATCGTCTGCGGCGTCTGCGGCGAGACCGGCGGCGACCCGGACTCCATCCAGATGTACTACGACCTCGGGCTTGACTACGTCTCGTGCTCCCCGTACCGCGTGCCTATCGCACGCCTCGCGGGCGCGCAGGCCAAGATCAACTCCAACGGAGGCCCGCACACCCTTCCCACCAAGTAGGGCAAGGGGCTGAGCTAGCTCGCTAGGGGGGCGCCGCCGGAACGTCGGTGGCGCCCCCATCTGTGTGGGTTTGGAAGATTGGGGAGACGCACCTCTCCAATGTTTGCGCTCATCGCCATGCGGGGCTATTATTCTCTCTTGTGTGTAAACCTATGTGCCGCTCGGTACTCGACGGCACCTCTAGAGACGAGGAAACCATGGACTACATCCGCGCAATCGAGCGTCAGCAGATCCGCGAGGACATCCCTCAGGTTCGCGTTGGCGACAACGTCAAGGTGCACTACCGCATCAAGGAGGGCGACCGCGAGCGTGAGCAGGTCTTCCAGGGCGACGTCATCCGCATGAGCGGCGGCAGCTCCCGCGAGACCTTCACCGTCCGCAAGGTCAGCTTTGGCGTGGGCGTCGAGCGCACCTTCCCCCTCCACAGCCCCAAGATCGCCAAGCTCGAGGTCGTTCGCCACGGTGCCGTCCGTCGCGCCAAGCTGTACTACCTCCGCGACCGCGTGGGCAAGGCCGCTCGCATCCCCGAGAAGCGCTAAGTCCAATTTTGGAGTAGAGAGGAGCCGTCCCATGCGGGGCGGCTCTTTTTGTGAGGAGGCATCATGTCCGAGGGCCCTCGGGGCGCGACCGCGCGAGAGATCGTCGCGATCATCAACGACGCCCCCCTCGAGGAGGTCGAAGACCTCGTCAGGCGGTATGGTGACGACCCGCGCAAGCAGGTCAGGGCCGCCGTGGCCCGCGCCGTCCGTCGCGGTGACGCCGAGCGTGCGGAGCGGGACCGCGTGAGGGCCATGTACGAGCTCCAGGCGCAGATGGGCGGGACCGGCCTGGTGATGGGCGTCGACGAGGTCGGCAGGGGCGCCATAGCCGGGCCGCTCACCGTCGGTGCCGTGATTCTCCCCCCAGAGCCCATCATCTGGGGGCTCAACGACTCAAAGCAGCTCACGCCGGCTCGCAGGGAGGTCCTTGCGGCCCGCATCGCCGAGGTCGCCACGGCCATCGGCATAGCCCACGTGGAGCCTGCCTCCATCGACGCCGTGGGCATGGCCTCGGCACTCAGGTTCGCCATGGCCAAGGCCATCGATGACGCGGGCGTGGAGCCCGACTGCGTCCTCATCGACGGTAACCCCGTCCACGTCCACCCAAGGGAGAAGACCCTGGTCAAGGGAGACGCCCGCATCGCCGCGATCGCCGCCGCATCCATCGTCGCCAAGGTCACGAGGGACTCCATCATGGTTGCCTACGACGAGGAGTACCCGGGCTACCACCTTGCGGAGTGCAAGGGATACGGGTCTGCAGCGCACATCGCGGCGATCCGAGAGCGTGGTCTCACCCCCATCCACCGCGTCTCGTTCTGCGGGAACTTTCTGGAGACGCCCCCTCTCTTCTAGGTCTCGCGTCGAACCCCGCGCCGTATCGGCTGATGGCTCCGACCAGCTTGGCCCTGCGTGCCCGATGCGCCTTGCCCGTTCTGCCAGCCTCACGCCCTGCCGGGGCGAGTCCCGCGCCACCCTCCCGTGCGAAGATCGCCCCACTGTCGTGCGAGGCAAGGGAGGATGCGATGTCAGGTCTGGAAGGGTGCCCCTTCGAGGGCCGCGAGGACGAGTCCGCGGGGACCATGGGGGGAACGCGCGAGTGCGTGAAGGAGCCGGTGGCGCCAACGCCGCCCGAGGCGTCGGACGGATGTCCCTGCCCCCGTCGCGGGGAGCGCGGAGGAAAGGGCGCCAGGGAATTCTCGCCCCACGAGCTCGGCAGGCGCGGGGAGGAGCTTGCCGCATCCTACCTGGAGAGCCGGGGGCTCGAGATCGTGGAGAGGAACTTCCGCTGCCGCTCCGGGGAGGCGGACATCGTCGCCTGGGAGGACGGGGAGTACGTCCTTGTCGAGGTCAAGACCAGGCTTGCCATCGGACGGGAGCGCGAGAGCCTTCCCGAGCTGGCGGTGGACTCAGACAAGCGGGAGCGCTACCGCAGGATCGCGCTCGAGTACATGATGCTCCATCCCGAGGTCTCGTTCGTGCGCTTTGACGTCATAGCCATCAACGTGGTGGGGGAGAGGCAGGCGAGCCTCCGCCATCTGGTGGGTGCGTTCTCATGGGACGAGTAGATGGGCGGCTCGGTCTGCGTCACCGGGGCCTGCGTCAGGGGCGCCGAGGCCCTGCCCGTCTCGGTCGAGGTCGCATGCTCCTCTGGCATCCCGGGGATCTCCCTGGTGGGAATGCCGGACTCCGCCGTTGGGGAGGCACCCGCGCGGGTTCGCTGCGCCATCTCCGCCTGTGGGTTCAAGGTCCCAAGGCTCCACCTCGTCGTCAACCTTGCCCCCGGCGAGCTGCGCAAGACCGGGACGGGACTTGACCTGCCCATAGCGGTCGCCATCCTCGCGGCCACGGGACAGATCCCGACGGAGGGGCTTTCCGAGTGCCTCTTCGTGGGCGAGCTCTCCCTGGAGGGCGAGGTGCAGCCCGTTCGAGGCGCCGTCGCCTACCAGAGGCTGGCGGGAACGCTCGGGCTCAGGCTCGCCTGCTCCCGCGACTGCCGCCTCGTGCCGGACTGGGGCGAGGTCGCCGTCATGTGCCGCCTTGCGGAGCTCAGGCAGGGCACGAGGTCGCTCCCCGTCCCGCCGCCCTGCCCTCCCGTCGCAGGCGGAGGGGAGGATTCCCTCGACTTCTCGCAGGTGCACGGACAGGAGGAGGCGAAGCGGGCCATCACCATCGCCGCGGCGGGGTCCCACGGGCTGCTGATGGTCGGCCCGCCGGGGGCCGGCAAGACCATGCTCGCCAGGAGGGTTCCCGGCATCCTCCCTCCCCTCACCGAGGACGAGAGGGAGGAGGTCCTGCTCATGGCCTCGGTTGCCGGGCAGCCCACTGAGTCCGCGTTGCGGGGCGAGAGGCCCTTCCGCTCTCCCCACCACTCCGTCTCGATGGCTGGGCTGGTGGGCGGCGGCAGGCCGGTCATCCCCGGGGAGATTTCGCTGGCCGACCATGGCGTGTTGTTCCTCGACGAGCTCCCCGAATTCGCCGGCAACGTCCTCCAGGCGCTCAGGCAGCCCATGGAGGAGGGGCGGGTGCGGCTGGTCAGGGCGGACGGTACGTACGCGTTCCCCTGCAGGTTCCTGCTCATCGCCGCGGCGAACCCGTGCCCCTGCGGACACTACGGGGACCCCGGCAGGCGGTGCACCTGCCCGCCGGGGCGGGTCGAACGGTATCGCTCGCGCATCGGAGGGCCGCTCATGGACCGCATCGACATCCACCTGGGCGTGAGGCGCCCGGAGTCGGGCGAGGTGCTGGGAGGCGACGGCGGAGCCACGACGGCGCAGATGAGGGACCAGGTTGCACGGGCGCGCGAGTTCTCCTCGTGGCGTGAGCGTCGGGGCGACGACTCGGGGAGCCTCTCCCAGCGGCTCGGGCTGGACGAGAGGGCAACCGCCTGCCTGGAGGGGCTTGGCAGGAGGAACTGCCTGGGAGGGCGCTCCATAGTCAAGGTCGCCCGGGTCGCGAGGACCATAGCGGACTTGCAGGGCCGGGAGACGGTCTCGAGGGACGACGTCACCGAGGCGTCCCTGTACCGCGGGCTGCAATAGGAGGGGACATGGAAGAGAGGGTCATCCTGAGGCGTGGCGGGGAGGGCTACCCACCCCGGCTCCTCGACCTGCCCGAACCGCCCGAGCGCCTCTACGTCAGGGGAGACCCCGATGCGCTCCTCCAGGAGAGCGTCTCGGTCATCGGGGCCCGCAAGGCGACTCCCTACGGCATCGCGGCGTCGCGGCTCGCGGGCAGGGTCGCTGCCGAGTGCGACCTCACGCTCGTCTCCGGTGGCGCCATGGGCTGCGACTCCGCAGCGGCTCGGGGCGCGCTCGACGCCGGGGGAAGGACGGTCGTGGTTTCGGGGTGCGGCGTCAACCGGGTGTATCCGCGGTCGTCCGAGGACGTGTTCGAGCGTGCCGTGGCGCAGGGCGGCGCCGTGGTCTCGCTGGAGGGCTGGGACAACCCTCCCAGGAGGTACTCGTTCCCCAAGAGGAACCCGGTCATCGCAGCGCTCTCGAGGGCCGTCTTCATCGCTGAGGCGGGGGAGAGGTCCGGGACCCTGGGCACGGCGCTCGCCGCTGAGCAGGTGGGGAGGGACCTCTACGTCGTGCCGGGCAGCATCTTCTCTCCCACCTCGCAGGGGGCGAACCAGCTCATCGCGGACGGCGCCTACGTCATCACCTCCGAGCGCGACCTCGAGGCGAGGATATCGCTCGACTACGACGTGGTGCGTGCGTCGGCGGGCGATGGGGACGGAAGGCCCATGGGCAGGGTGCTGAGCGCGCTCCTGGGCGAGCCGATGCGCGCGGACGACCTCGCCCGCCACCTGGACGCGCCCGTTCTCGACGTCATTAGGTGCGTCTCGGACTACGAGGCCCGCGGGGTGGTGGAGCGCATGCCCGACGGGAGGTTCAGCCTCAGTGCCGAGGCGTACCTGGCGAGGGAGAGGACGCACGTCACGGACGGGCAGGGCACCTTGGGGCTTGCGATGGAGGGGGACGCGGGCGCCTGGCGTGGAGGCGCGCCCCCAGGGTCGCCCTCGACGTACGCCGGCGCCCCTCTCGGGTAGAATCCCTACCACGAGAGGGCCCGGTGCCGCACTGGCGACCGGGCGCCTGGGGGATCTTGGAGAGGAGCCGCCTTGTCGGAGCAGGTAACGGTCGTCGGTGGGGGGCTCGCCGGGAGCGAGTGCGCACTTCAGCTCGCCATGAGGGGGGTTCCCGTGAGGCTCTGCGAGCGGAGGCCCACGGTCGCCTCGCCCGCCCATCACACCGATCGGCTTGCGGAGCTCGTGTGCTCCAACTCGCTCAAGGCGACTCGGCACGACAGCGCCGCAGGCCTCCTGAAGGAGGAGCTTGCGGCGATGGGGTCAAGGCTCCTCTCCCTTGCCAGGGAGGCGTCCGTTCCCGCGGGAGGGGCGCTCGCGGTCGACAGGGACGCCTTCTCGCTCGCCGTCACCCGGGAGGTAGAGGACAACCCGCTCATCGAGGTCGTGCGCGAGGAGGTCGACCAGATACCCGACGGTTGGTGCGTGATCGCCGCCGGCCCGCTCTGCTCGGACGGGCTGTTCGACGCCCTCACCCGCAGGCTGGGGTCCGAGCACCTGGCGTTCTTCGACGCCGCCGCGCCCATCGTGGACGCCCAGACCCTGGACAGGGACGTCATCTTCGAGCAGTCGCGCTATGGCGAGGAGGGTGGGGGAGACTACCTCAACTGCCCCATGGACCGCGAGGAGTACGACCGGTTCTACGACGCGCTGGTGTCCGCCAAGCGGGTCGTTTCCAAGGAGTTTGAGCAGGCGGACCTCTTCCAGGCATGCCAGCCGGTTGAGGAGGTCGCACGCACCAACCGCGACACGCTCAGGCACGGGGCGCTCAAGCCCGTGGGCCTCACCGACCCCAGGACGGGCCGGTGGCCCTGGGCGGCCGTCCAGCTCAGGGCCGAGAACGCCGAGAGGACCGCGTACAACCTCGTGGGCTTCCAGACCAACCTCACCTGGGGGGAGCAGAAGAGGGTGTTCCGCATGATCCCGGGGCTGGAGGAGGCCGAGTTCTTTAGGTACGGTGTCATGCACCGCAACTCGTTCGTGGACTCCCCTCGGGTCCTCAACCGCACCTTCGCGATCCCTGGGACGCACTGCAGGCTGGCGGGGCAGATCACGGGGACCGAGGGCTACACCGAGGCGATCGCCTCGGGGCTGCTCGCCGCGCTCAACACGTACGCGCAGATGGGCGGCCTCCCGCCGGTGGAGCTCCCGCGCACCAGCGCGCTTGGGTCGCTCGTCGCCTATGCCACCGACCCCGCCACCGAGCCCTACCAGCCCATGCACGTCAACTTTGGGCTGGTGCCTCCCCTTGGCGGGGGGCGGCGCAAGAAGCGGGAGCGGTACCTGGCGTATGCCGACCGAGCCACCGAGGACCTCTCGTGCTACCTGGCGTCGAGGTCGGACCTCTTCCCGGGTGGCCCCAGCCGTGGCTGACGCCCCCGCGACCCCCGACCGCGCAGCCGACCAGGCGGAGCTCAGGAGGCAGGTCCCCCGCTTCCTCCGCTCGCTCCGGGTGGAGAGGAACCTCTCCCCGCAGACCGTCCGTGCCTATGGCTCCGACCTCTCCTCCTACTGCGACTGGGCGGAGCGCGAGGGCGTTGACCCCCTGCTCGTGTCGCACCGGCAGCTGAGGGGCTACCTCGCCGAGCTCGTCTCGGCGGGATACGCCACCCGCACGGTGAGCAGGCACCTCTCCTCGCTCAGGACGCTCTACCGATGGCTTCTCCGCGAGGGCGTCGTGTCGGTCGACGGCGCGGCCGCCGTCTCGAGCCCCAAGGCGGGAAGGCCGCTCCCGCGCGTCATGAGCGACGCGGAGGCGTCCCGGCTCCTCTCCACGTGCGACATGGGCGACGCGTGCGGGCTCAGGGACCGCGCGTTCCTCGAGCTGCTCTATGCCACGGGCGCCCGGGTCTCGGAGGCCTCGGGGCTCGACGTGGGTGACGTCGACCTGGCCCAGGGACAGGTCAGGCTCTTCGGCAAGGGGTCCAAGGAGAGGATCGTCCCCATATACCGGGGGTGCTGCCGCATCGTCCGGCACTACCTCGAGGAGTCTCGGCCCGCGCTCGCCGCCAGGCGAAGGGGCGGCGAGCCCACGCGGGCTTTGCTCCTCTCCACCAGGGGAAGGAGGATGTCCGCCGACGCGCTGCGCACGTGCTTCGAGCGCCACGTGGCGCAGGCGGGGCTCGATCCCACGCTCACGCCGCACGCCATGAGGCACACCTTCGCCACCGAGCTGCTCGCGGGGGGCGCCGACCTCAGGAGCGTCCAGGAGCTGCTGGGCCATGCGAGCATCGCCACCACGCAGGTGTACACGCACCTCTCGGCGCAGAGGTTGCTCGAGGAGGCGCGACAGGCGCATCCCAGGGCCGAGTGAGTTCGGCGTGGCTCGCCTTTGGGCGCGGTGCGCTTCCACGGCAACTTGTGGGGTTGATTGCCAAAGCTAGTGCAGCTTCGGCAGGGTAAGTGCAGCTGACAGAG
>CAJMNO010000006.1 GCA_905214865.1 uncultured bacterium
CGCGGCGGGCCGCCCCGCGGGGCCGGGAAGGCGCGCCTCCACGGGACGCACACAAAACTGAATATCCTGTCCTCGTCACTGAGTGGGAGGAGGCCGGATATCCGCAGGTAAACCCCGCCCAATGTGGAAGGGGGAGAGGGGCCGATGCCTTGGCCCCTCTCCCCCACCGTTGTGTCTAGTCGAACTTTGCGAGCTCCTCGCCCAGAATCCTGAGCCCCTCGCGCAGGACCTCAGGCCTGGCGCAGTAGCCCAGGCGCGCACCCTTGGGCATGTCGAAGCGCGAACCCGGCACCAGGAGCACCCCCGTGTCCTTGATGAGGTGCAGGCAGAACTCCTCGTCGCCCACCGGAATGTCAAAGCGCACGAACGAGGTGGAGACGCCCTTGGGCGGAATCCACGAGACCCTGGGCTGTTCGTCTATCCACTTCTGCGCGATGTCGCGGTTGCCGAAGATGATCTTGCGGTTGCGCTCCAGCACCTTGTCGCGATGCCGCAGGACGTAGGTTGCGAGCGTGTCGTTGAACACGCCACCGCAGATCATGGTGTTGTCGCGGTAGTGGCGGATGCGGTCGGCAATCTGGTCGTCCGCGATGACCCAGCCAATGCGCGCACCCGGCGTGGAGTAGGTCTTTGAGATCGAGTTAGTGACGATGCCCCTCTCGTAGACGTCTGCCAGGGACACGTAGTCCTCGGTGTTCTCCATGGGAAGGTAGACCTCGTCGCAGAGGACGTAGGCTCCCACCGAACGCGCGATGTCGGCGATCTCGCGGATGGTATCGGCAGAGAGGACCGTGCCGGTGGGGTTGGAGGCGTTGTTGATGCAGATGAGCTTGGTGTCGGGCCTCACGAGCCTGCGGAGCTCGGCCATGTCCGGGCGCCAGCCCAGGTCCTCGCGGATGTGCCAGTACTCGACCTTGGCACCCAGCATGCGGGGGATCTCGTAGAGCGGGGCGTAGGTGGGATACTCGGCGATCACGTGGTCGCCAGGCTCCACGACGGAGAGGAGCGCGTTGAGGTTGGCGCCCGTGCACCCGTTGGTCTGGAGGATCCTGCTGGGGGCGATGTCGGTGGAATAGAGCTTGCGGACCTCGTCCTTGAAGGCGGCCGACCCCTCGATCCAGCCGTAGTCCATGGTTGCCTTGGCGACCTCCTCGTCGAGCGTCGCGCCACCCTCGCCATCCAGCTGGCGTATCTCGTCCATGGTGAGCGACGCGATGGTCGACTCACCGATGTCCCACTTTGCCAGGCGGTCCCAGTCGTTGAGCCAGGCCTCGACGCCGATCACGGGGATCTTCATGGTGTGTTGCTCCTCTCCCCGGCACCACCGGGCGGTGACGCTCGGGCGACGGAATGTGCTACAGCAGGCGGATGATGCCGCGCACCAGGCGCTCGAAGTCGTCCGCGTGGCGGCCGGCCTCCTCGAGTACGCTCTGGTGAGTGACCGTGGGGTTCCCGCACTCGTTGGCCGCGAGCGTGAGCCCCAGGACGTTCATGCCCAGGGCGTGCGCCATGATGACCTCGAGCACCGTGGACATGCCCACGTACGAGACGCCCATGGCGCGCATGGCGGCGACCTCCGCCGGGGTCTCGAACGAGGGTCCGAGCACGCCGGCATACACGCCCTCCTCGACGGTGATGCCCAGGTCGTCCGCCACGCCACGGGCGAGCGTCCTGAGGTAGGGCGTGTAGGCGTCGGACATGCCGACGAACGGGGTGTCCAGGTCGCGCACGTCGCGGCCCGCGAGCGGGTTGCGACCGGTGAGGTTGATCTGGTCGGTGAGAATCCCGAGGCCGATGTTGGCGTTGCCAGGAACGGCACCGGTGGCGCAGGCAAAGATGATGTCGCGGCACCCCAGGTGGTGCGCATGGCGGACGAGGGCGGTGACCTCGGCGGGGTCGTACCCCTGGTATAGGTGGATCCTCCCCGGGTAGACGACCACGGGCACGTCGTCGATCGTGCCCACGGTGGCCTCGAAGCTGTGCCCCTGGACCGGGCGCGCGTCCTCGGGGAAGCCCTCTATGTCGTGGTAGTCGATCCTGCGGACGGGCTTCACGAGCGATGCCAGGTGGCCGAGGCCGGAACCGAGCACTATGGCGACGGGATGCTCGACGGACGGGGCGCAGCTCCTCACAACGTCTTCGGTAACCACGCGGACTCCTTCCCTCTTGAGGAGGCAGGCGAACAGCCCGTCCCCCTTGGTGAGACTTCCTGTGTACGTTCCATCGTAGATGACGCCCGAGCCGCACGAGGGACTCTTGGCCTTCAACACGGCGAGCGGCGCGGCGCAATCCAGGGCTCCCGAGGCACGGACGCGCTCGAGCGAGAGCCTTGCGCCCCTCTCGAAATCCCCCGTGACGTCCGTCCCTCCCCTGAGGAACACGCGGCCATCGCGCTGCTCGGCGGGAGGGCGCGGGACCGGGAGGCCACTCGCCGACTCGGGGCACACGCCCACCGCCTCAACGCGGGAGCACAGTCTGCGGACCGCGTCGTCGGGCTTGGCACCACCGTCGTAGCGGCAGGCGACGCCGCGCAGGCACTGGCTCACGATGACCTTCACGGACACCACCTCTGGGTCGCGGGGGGGGACGTCCCTCTCCCCTCGGGGGAGAGGGACGGCGATTTGCACAGGGCTCTTCTGCCCCGTTTTGGGCGTGCATAACGGACGGGGCCGGTGGGCGGGGATTCGTTCCCCAGGAACGCGAGGGGGCGGGCCGGGCACGAAGCCCGACCCGCCCCCGTGGACGCTATGGCCTTAGGGCCGCTCCTACGCGGCGAGGCTGGAGATGGAGATGGAGGCGTTGCAGAGGATGCCGTCGATATAGCTGGTCCACTGCGTCGACGCCTCGGAGGCCTCGGTGGAGTACTTCTGATAGGCAACGTAGTACGCCGCCTCCGCCGCCTCGTACGTGGCGGAGTCGTTGGTGATGGTGTACTTGGAAAGCGCCTTGTAGTAGTCGCCGTCGGTGGATGCCCAGGTGCCCTTGTTGGAGTCCCACTCGTCGCCCGCGAGGTCGATGATGTACTTGGCGTAGTCCGCGGACGCGGTCTGGTCATTTCCGTCGCTGGGGGCGGTCGGCGCGGTGGGCTGCGTTGAGGTGGCGCCCACGACCTTGTCCTTGAGCTTGCTCATCTCGGCGGACTGCTTGAGGATCGTCTTCACGGTGTCGGCGTCCATGCCGTAGTTGGACGCGATGGTGTCGAAGTCGTCGGTCCCCAGCTGCTCCTTGGCGTAGGACTTGACGTCGTCATCCGACACGGAGATGCCCTGGGCCTCGGCCTCCTGCTGGATGATCTGGGAGCGGGCGGCGGAGAGGATCGCGTCTGCCGTGGGCAGCGTGTAGTTGCCGTTGCTGTCCTTGGCGTTGTCGAGCGTCGAGTTCATCTGGATGACATCGCGCGCGGTGAGGTTGGTAGTCTTGCCATTGTACGTGTAGGTGGCGACCACGGTGTCGAGCTGGCCCTCGGAGACGGTGGTCTTGCCGCTCGCGGACGTCACGCCGCCCAGGAAGAACTTACCGATCGCGATGCCGCCGGCGAGGCACACGACCGCGATGATGACCCAGACGAAGGTAGGGAGGCCACGATGGCCCTTGGACTTGCCCTTTGCCTTCTTGTCCTTCTCACGCGCCGCCTTCTTGGCGGCCTTTCTCGCCGCCTTCTCGGCAGCCTTCTTCTCCTTGGCGAGCGCCTTCTCGTCGACCTTCCCGGGCTTGTCGCCCTCGCCGTCAGGCTGGTCGTCGCCCCGGGCCCCTGCGTCGCCCTGCTCGGCCTGGGACTCCGCCTGGGTGGCGTCGTCGGCCTTGGGCTGGTCCTCCTCCGGCCTCTCGTCCTCGTTGTCGTTGATGGTGTCTGCCATCGACTCCCCCTCTTGCAGTGGCGCGCCGAGTTGGGACGCACCTGCCAATAGTGCCAACGTTGGAAGATGGTAGCACCTTGGCATGGCGCGCCCCTCTCCCCTGCCGCCCAGGCTGCGGGGAGGGCCGCTCGCCTTGGTGCCGGCGCCCCGCGCTACTTGCGGGAGCACTCCTCCAGGATCTGCTTGGAGTACGTCTTGGTGTAGCCGCGCCCGTTCTGGGCATCGAAGCCAACGCGGGCGCCGACCGCGGCCCTCACCTTATCAGAGATGCTGCCCTGCACGAATTCCTGCAGGCAGACCAGCATGTCGTGGTACTCGGGGTCGCCGTGGTAGCACTGGATCGCCTCGTCGAGGAGCGGCCAGGCCTCCTCGGAGCGCTGCTCGGAGGTGGCGCCGTACTGGGCGATGAACCTGAACGCCTGGAGCCTCACGGCCGCGGACGTCTCGTCGAAGAGCGAGGCCTCGGCACCGTCGAAGGCATCCACCACAGAAGAGGCATCTACCTTGGCGATTTCTGAGAGGGCCGAGAGGACCTCCCAGCGGGTCTGCGCCTCGGGGCGGTCGAGCGCGTCGATGAGCTTGGGCGCGTAGGGAACGAGCGCGTCGGGGCTCGTCCTGGCGATGGCCTCGATGGTGTGGGCCGCCTCCTGGCGTCCCCTCCTCCCCGCGCCCGAGAGCTGCCCCATGAGGACGTCCAGCGCCGCCCGGTCCTTGCTGTCCTGGTCTGCCATTGCGTGTATCCCCTCTCGTTACTCGCAGAAGCCGTCTACCATGACGGTGCCGCTCTTAGAATCCTGGTGGATGGTGATGAAGCCCAGCTTTGACGCCTCGCGCAGCAGGTTGCTGAACGACCGGTAGCCAAAGCTCCTCTCGGAGAACTGCGGGCGCTTGCGCCGCATCGTGTCCTTGAGGCGCGAGGCGAGCACGGCACTGTCACTCTCGCCCTGCAGCGCGTCGATGGTCTCGAACAGGAGCTGGTAGCACTCGTGCTTCTCCTTGGGGACCTTTGCCGCGTAGTCCGGGATACCGCCCGTATTGACGATGTCCTCGTAAAACAGGAACTCGTCGCAGTTCTCGGCGAGCAGGGTGCTCGTCGCCTCCTTGGTGCCCACCCCGATGACCGTCTTGCCAAACTCCTTGAGCTTGGCGACGAGTGGCGAGAAGTCCGAGTCGCCGGACAGGATCGCGAAGGTGTCGATGTGGTCCTTGGTGAGGCACATCTCCATTGCGTCGACGGCAAGGCGGATGTCGGCCGAGTTCTTGCCGGTGTAGGCGCGGTCGGGTATCTCGATGAGCTCGATGCCGAGCTCGTGGAGTGGCGTGATGGCGTCCTCGAACCGCTGCCAGTCGCAGTAGGCGCGCTTTGCGGTGATGCGGCCCTTGTCGACCAGCCTCTCGAGGATGCGCTTGACGTCCGGGCGCGGACCGGGGTCCTGGTGCCCGTTGCGCCGGCGCTTGCCAGTCCCGAGGGCGAGGTTCTCGTAGTCGATGAGAACCGCCATCGAGCTCTGGTTGGTGTCGCTCATTGGTGGTGCGTTCCTTTCCTGCGGGAAGTCGGCGGGGCAGTTCCCGCCCCGCGAGAGCATATATCAGAACATACGGAGGTTTCGTACCCAAACGAGGGGATTTCGAACCTAGGCGAGAGGAACGTGCCACTCCGCGGCGGCCGCGATGCCATGGGGAAACGCGGGGAGCCCGGATCCCGGGGCCTCTCGCCCCCGTGAATCCGGGCCCCCTTGCACGCCGTCCTCAGTGGCGCGGAGCGTGCCGTTTCCTACTCGTCCTTCCCCTTGTTCGAGAAGAGGTCGGTGAGGCGCTGCGTGAACGACTCGTCCTGCGTGCTGGATGAGTCGTCGTCCTTGCCCTTGTTGGAGGAGTCGTCCTTCTTGACGCCGCTCACCACGTAGACGAACTGGACGTCCTTGACGTTGGAGTTGCTGGGGTCGACGAAGGAGTGCAGCGCGTAGCCGGTTCCCAGGCGCTCGTCGATGGCCTGCTGCACCTGGTCGAGGACCTTCTGGTCCATGCCGTCCACCGACGCCGCGAGGGTGTCGAGGCCGCTCGAGAGCTCCTCGGACCCGCTGTACGCGGTCCCGGTGCCGTCTGCGAGGGTGCCCAGGCCGTCCTCCAAGGTGCCGGTGCCGGTGGCAAGCTGCCACGCGCCGGTCCTGAGGGCGGTGGTGCCGCTGCCCAGCGTGTCGAGCCCCTGCTTGAGCGTCGACGCGCCGCCCGCGAGGGTGCGGGCGCCCGTGGCGGCCGTCTTGGCGTTGTCGTCCACGGTCTTGGCTCCGCTCGCAAGGCTCCTCGCGCCGGCATCGAGCTTGGTCGACCCGCTGTGCAGCGTGTCGAGTCCCTGCTCGAGCTGGGCGGCGCCATCAGAGACGCGCTTGGCGCCCGTGGCGGCCGCGGAGGCGTTCTGGTCCACTGCCGCGGCACCCGCGGAGAGCTGCTCGGCCGCGCTGAGGAGCGTGGGATTGCCCGATGCGTCCGTGCCCTCGGTGGTGAGGCTGTCGACCAGCTCGCTGGTTCCGTCCGCGACGCTCTGCGCGCCACCCGCGAGCACGCTCAGCTGGTCGAGCTGGCCCTGCATCCCCGCAAGCTGCTGCTGGGTGCCGGAGACGAGCTGCTTGGAGCTGTCGAGGACCTTCCCGGACTGGTCGAGCACGCCGCTTGCGCTGCTGGTGAGGCTGCCGGTTCCCTTCTGGATGGTGACGAGGTCGCCCGCCAGCGTCTGGGCGTCGCTCGACAGGGTCTGGGTGTCGACCCCCTGCGCCGCCGCCGCGACGCCCTGGATGGCCTGCGCGGCGGACTGGGCGCTCTTGGCGGCGTCCCCGGCGCTGCCGGCCGCGCTGCTGGCGTCGGACGCCGCGTCACCCGCACCCTGCGCGGCGGTTCCCGCAGAGCTCGCGGCGCTGCTCGCCTTGTTCATGGCATCCGTGATGGTCGCCTTCTGCGCGTCGGTGAGACTCGCGTCGCCCAGGAGCCCCGAGAGCTCGCTCGCGGCGGACGATGCGTCACCCGAGGCGGACTGGGCACTCGATGCCGCGGACTGCGCCTTCTGGGCGGCGGAGCCGGCGGACTGGGCGGCGGCCGCACCCTGCTGCGCCGCCGTCGCCGCGCTGCCACCGGCCGAGGAGAGGCTCTCCTTGAGGCCACCGAGCTGCGACTGCACGGTCTTGAGGTCGTTCGCCACCTTCTGGCCATCCGACTCGGTCTTCTGCGCGAGCGGCGTGAGCTGCTGGGCGGACGAGCTGATGCCGTCCACCTCGCCCTGGATCTGGGCGATCTGCGCCTGCAGGGAGTCGAGCTGCGTGCTGGCCTGCGTGAGCATGTTGGGAAGCGTGCTGGCGAGTTGTGTCTGCAGCTGGCTCACGCCGCCTGCGACCTGCGCCGAACCCGACTTGAGCCGTGCGAGGTCACCCGACTTTGCGGCAAGGGCGGACTGGAGCGCGGAGGCGCCGCTGGCAACCTGGCTGGTCCCCTGGGACTGCAGCGCGGAGACGCCGCTCGAGAGTTGGCTCGCCCCGTCGG
Source organism: uncultured bacterium (assembly GCA_905214865.1). Taxonomy (GTDB): domain Bacteria; phylum Actinomycetota; class Coriobacteriia; order Coriobacteriales; family Atopobiaceae; genus Olsenella_H. The sequence goes on from CAJMNO010000006.1 coordinate 7,389, forward strand.
CGACCTGACGCCCGCCCGCTGCGGCCTGCTCCGTCCCCGCAACCGCCTGCGAGGTGCCGTCGGCAAGCTGGCTTGCCCCGGAGGAGACGGCGCTGGTCCCCTCTCGCTGGAGCCTGCTCACGCCGTCGGCAAGCTGGCTGGCCCCGGCGGCGAGCTCCGCGGAGCCGGCATCCGCCTGCCCCGCTCCTGACGCGAGCCTGTCGGACCCCGACGCAAGCTGCGTGGCTCCCGCCCCGAGCTTCGCCGCCCCGGCGACGGCGCTGTCCGCACCGACGTTGAGCTGGTACAGGCCAGCGGCGAGGGACTTGCCGCCCTGGTCGAGCTGGTCGACGCCGCTCTGGAGCTTGGACGTGGCATCGGTGAGCTTTGAGGTGTCGTAGTCGCTCACGTTGGTGTCGAGCGAGATGGGCATGGCCGCTATCTGCCAGCCGGAGTAGGTGAAGTCGCTCGCCTTGCCCTTGATGTGCCAGTCTCCGTTGCTGCCGGGGAGCAGCAGGTAGGTGACCACGGTCTTGTTGCCCACGGTCGCGATGGTGGCGTCCTTGGCGTCGGAGAGCGAGAAGGTGCCGTTGTCGAAGGTCCCCTGCGCCTGGACCATGAAGCTCTTGGCGAAGTCGGCCGTGCTGGTGTCGTCGGAGAGCCCGTCGATCTTGAGCTCGATGTCCAGGTCGCCGTCCTTGCCGGCGAGGTCAGAGGGCGAGACCTCCTTGCCGTCGAGGCGATAGGTCACCGAGACGTTCCAGGGAAGCTGGGTCGAGGCGTCGAGGTCGCCCTGGTAGTAGAAGGGCTTGCCGGCGAGCGTGGTCACGTCCACCTTGCCGCCATCGTCGTCCAGCTTCTGCGAGGTGGTGAGGTTCTGCAGCTTGGTGTAGGTGCCGGGGTCGCTCACGTCCTGCGCGGTGTCGGTGTCCCAGTAGTTCACCACGTAGACGCCGCTCTTCTCGCCCGCGGCATCCGTCTTTGCGTAGACGATCTCCTTCTTGGCGGTCTGGGAGGTTCCCTTCTGCTCGGTGGAGTCGGGGTCGGTGGTCTGCCCGTTCGCCTCGTCCGCCATGGCCCGCACGGCACCGAAGGGGATTGACATCGAGATGCCCAGGACCGCGCTCATGGCACCCGCCATGACCCGCCTGCCGCGCCCCATGCCGCCCCTTCCGGGAAGGTCTCCGCTCGCATACCGCCTCGTGCTCTTGCTCATGTCTGGTCACTCCGATTTCAGTCAGTCAACGTTTCCTGTGCCTTGGTGGGGTCACGCCTTGTCGCCGGTCGCCCTAGTGGGTGCCGCCGTGGCATCGCCTCCGTCACTCTCGCCCCGATAGAACCCGAGCTTGTAGCTGGTGTGGCGCACAAAGGCGTCGCCTCCCGTGAAGAGCAGGGGCAGGACGAAGAAGATCTCGATCACCGAGATGAGCGCGCCGCGCGCGATGAGCATACCCACCTGCTGGATCATGGGGCTCGACACGGTGAAGTAGATGCCGAGGCACGCGAGGATGAGGATTGAGCTCGACGTGATGATGGGCTGCGCGGTCTTCTCCACCGACTGGATGGACGCGTCTGCCTTGGGCATGCGCCTGCGCCTTGCCAGGTACTCCTCCGTGAAGATGATCGCGTAGTCCACGGCGGCGCCAAGCTGCACCGCGTCTATCACGAGGAAGGCCACGAAGTTGACCGTCTCGCCCGTGAAGTACGGGACCGCCTCGTTGATCCAGATGGACACCTCGATGGCCATGAGCAGGATAATGGGGATCGAGATGGACTTGAACATGACGAGCAGCACCGCGCCGATGGCGAGGATGGACGCCAACTTGACCGTCGTGGAGTCCGATGACGTGACGGAGCGGATGTCGTAGTACGAGACGGCATTGCCCACCAGGCGGTACTTGTCGCCGTAGTGCTTCTGGCAGATGGAGCGGACCTTCTCCACGAGGTCGAAGGCGCCCTTGGACTCGTCGGGGATGCCCGACGTGAGGACGATCCTGCTGTAGCCGCCGCTCAGGAGCTGGCTCACGTCGCTCTTGTCACCCAGCTGGGTGGGCAGCGCCGAGCCCGCGATGGTGGAGTACGAGAGCACCTGCTTGGTGGTCGGGAGCGCCTTGAGCTCGTCCACGAGCTCGGTCTCCTCGCTCCACTCCCCCTCCGGGACCATGATCGCCCAGGTCTGCGACTCGCCAAACGCCTTGTTGATGATGTCCCCGTCGATCTTGACCTGTGACGTGGGCGACTCGTTGGCGGCAGAACCGTACGTGAAGCTCACGCGACCGGATGCGATGAGGCACGGCACGGCGAGCACCAGCGCGATCACGAACGCGGGGATGGCACCCTTGTGGCAGAAGCTCGCCATCTTGCGGAAGCTCTTGAAGAACGGCTTGTGGGAGGTCTTGGCAACCGCGTTGCGCATGCCGTACAGGATGCAGGGCATGAGGAGCGTGATGGAGAGGAACGAGCACACGATGCCCTTCGCGAGCGCGATGCCCATGTCGGCGCCGATCAGGAACTGCATCGCGGCGAGCGAGAGGAACCCGAAGAACGTCACGGCGGCAGACGAGAGGATCACGGGGAACGACTTGCTCATGGCCATGACCATGGCCTCGAACTGGTCGTCGGTCTTCTCGCGGAACCTTCCAAAGTTGGTGAGGAGGACGATGGAGTAGTCCATCGACACGGCGAGCTGGAGCACCGAGGCGACAAGCTGGGTGATGGACGAGATGGTCCCCCTGAAGATGTTGGTCCCCATGTTGAGGGCGATCGCGACGCCGATGGTGAGGAGCATCACCACGGGGTGCAGGTAGCTGGTGGTGTTGAGGAGGACCATCACGAACACGGTGATCACGGCAATCGTCATGATCTTGGCCATGTCGGTGTTGATGGTGGCGAGGTTGGCCGCATCGTCCACCGCCGAGCCGTCGATGGCAACCTGCTTGGCACCCGAGAGCGACTTGGCCATCGAGCGGATCTGGTCCACCTGCGCCTGGTCGGTTCCGCTCGCCAGCACCACCTGGAACAGGTAGCCCTTACCGTCGCACCAGTCCGAGATGGTGTCCTGGTCCTGGACCTCCAGCGGCTCGTCCATGTTGACCTCGTCACCCAGCCAGGTGACGGAGACGACGTCGTCGAGCCCCTTCAGGCTGTCGTCGAACTTCTGCGCCTCGGTCTTTGAGATGCCCGTGACGTACACGCGGGCATTGGTGATGTCATTGCCGTAAACGCGCTTCATCTCGGTCAGGTCCTGCGACGACTTGGCGCTTGGCGGCAGGTAGTCGCTCATGTTCGCGTCGATCTTCACCATGGGGATGCATGCCAGGCTGATGGCGGTGAGGACCACGAAGATGGTCGTCACCAGCTTTCTGTGCCTCAGCACACCCCTGAAGAACCCATCCATCGACAGTCCAGCTCCCCTCTCGCACCGCTCGCCTTTTCTGTACTACTGTTGGTCTTTGAACACCTGTTGTTTTCTACCCGCATTCAATTATTGTTATGGGGGAGACGGCATCAATCACCAATGTCAGCTCTTGGTGTTTGTTGTCGGTCACGCAGAGGGCAGATTGTTTGGATTGAGAGAAACGATGGCCGAAAAGAAGAACCGAAACGCACTTCGATCGATTCGCCTCATCAAGGAGGCCTTCCTCAAGCTCCTGGCGACGGAACCCTACGAGAAGATCACCGTCACGGACGTGACGCGGGAGGCCGGCCTCAACCGTGGCACCTTCTACGCACACTTCGACGATATGGACGACTTGCTGCACCAGGTCATCGACGAGGTGGTGGAGCGTGCGTCGGAGCTGCTGCAGCAGTCGCTCGACTCCGCCTTTTTGGAGAACCCCCTACCGGTCCTGGAGCAGCTGGGCAGGTACATGGGCGAGAGCTACGGCTTCTACGGCCGCGTGCTCAACTCGGCGAGCTCCGACATCTTCGTGAAGTCGCTGGGCGCCATGTTCGACAAGAAGGTCCACGCCTGGATCGACAACCAGGACATGGACGACCCCACCACGCAGATCATGCTGTCCGACTACCTGGTGGGAGGCATCCTGCGCACCTACCGCGCCTGGATGGAGGGCGAGTACGGCAACATCCCCATCGAGGAGGTCAACCTGAGACTCTGCGCCTTTGTGAGGTCCACGGGCAGGCTCTTCCTCAGGAAGCCCCAGCAGCAGTAGGCCCGAGGGACGGTACGACGAGGGGCGGCCCCGGCAAGTGCCGGGGCCGCCCCATCTGCGTGCGTGGTTCGAGTAAGAGACCCGGTCGGGTGCTACCCCCTGCTCCCCCGGCGGTTCCTGAAGCCCTTGGAAGCGCTGGCAGCCCCCTTGGACGCGTCCCTCTCCCCCTCCTCGTTATCCTGGGAGACGCTCATGTACTCGGGCATGGGCGTGCCGTCGCGGCGGGCGCGCCTGACTGCCTCGGCGTTCTTGTCCCCCGCCCGGCGAAGCTGGTCCTTGTTGACGCCCAGCGAGCGGTCGATGAACTTCCAGGGGCCGCTGCTCTCGCCAAACTCCATCTTGAGGCCCGCGATGGCACCTCCCATGCCACCGATGGCGACGCCAGCGAGGAGCGAGAACCCCGTGAGCCCGATGACCATGCTCGCGATGACGCCCACCACGACGATCTTGAGGTTGGCGAGCCAATACTCCTTGGTGGTGACGACGTTCTTGGCCATCTCCGCGCCGATCTTGCTCCCCACCACGATGCCGAAGAGGAACAGCAGCAGGGCAACGATGGCCATGGAGAACGCGGACACCTACTCATCGCCCCCGTCATGGTGGTGGCAGTGGCACTCGTGGCCCTCTCCGTCTCCGTGCCCGCCGCAGCAGCCGTCCCCATGGCCCCCGCAGCAGCCGTCGCCGTCCTCATCCTCGACCTTGGCCTTGCTCCAGTCGAGCCCGGCCTTCTCCCCCACCTCGGCGGGGGCGTAGAGGAGCGAGATGGCCTGGGTGCCCAGCCGCGCGCCGCCCACCTGGCACAGGAGCTTGTACAGGTTCTCGGCCGTGGCGGTGGAGGGCATGCCGATTCCCAGCTCGTCGGCCGCGTCGAGCGAGAGGGTCACGTCCTTGAGGAGGTGCTCCGAGAGGAAGCCCGGGCGGTAGTCCCCCGCGAGCGACTTGGGGGCGAGCCTCTGGAGGGCGACCGAGCCGCCCATGCCGCTCGAGACCGCCTCGAGCATGCGGGCGACGTCCACGCCCGACGCCTCGGCGAGGGCCATTGCCTCGGCGTACCCCATCATGCACGAGGCGAGCGACACCTGGTTGCAGAGCTTGACCGTCTGGCCTGCGCCGGCCTGGTCAAAGTAGGTAATCTTGGACGAGAAGCACTGGAGCAGCGGGAGCACGGGCTCCGCCTCCTTGGGCGTGGCGCCCACGAAGAGCGTGAGGGTGCCCGCCTTGGCCCCCTCCTCGCCACCCGTGACCGGGCAGTCGAAGGCGTGGCGGTCGTCGACCTCCGCGGCACCGTGGATGTCGCGCGCGAGGTCGGGAGAGCTCGTGGTGAGGTCGATGAGAAACGCGCCCTTCTTGGACGAGCGCAGGATCCCGTTGGTGGAGAGGTACACGTCCTCCACGTCGGTGGGATAGCCGAGCATGGTGAACACCACGTCCGCCCCCGCGACCGCCGCAGCCACGTCGTCCGCCCAGTGGGCGCCCCTCTCCACCAGGCCATCTGCCTTTGACTTTGTCCTGTTGTAGACCGTGACGTCGTACCCGGCGTCCATGATGTGGCCGGCGATGGGGGCTCCCATGATGCCGGTGCCGATGAATGCGACCTTGGCGCTGTTGCCTAGGGCCATGTGCTGGCTCCTCTCCAGACGGAAGGGCCGCCCTGCTGCTCGCCGGACGGCCCCCAAAACCAACTTGCTCTACTCCGCCCTGCCGGCGGAACCCTTCCTGACCTTGCGGGCTATGCGGTCCGTGAGGGAGACCTTCTCCCTTCGGTCGGTGCCCCAGAAGACGAGGGCGACCATGCCGGGACCCACGTGCGACCCCAGGATGGGCGAGACGGTGCTGTGGATGATGGTGACGTCCTCGCAGCCCTTCTCCTTGCGAACCTGGGCGTCGAGCCAGTCCGCGTCCTTCCTGGCGTCGGTGCTCACGATGGCGAGCGGGAGCGACGTGTCGTGCGCATAGTTGTCGCGGAAGTCCTGCAGGATGGCGCGAAGCGCCTTCTTGCGGCCGCGGCACATCCCACGGAGGGTGAGCGCGCCGTTGAGGTCGTATGACAGCTCTGGCTTGATGTCGAGCTTACCCCCCACGTTCGCCGCCGCGGGCGGGATGCGACCGCCGGCGGCGAGCGCATCGAAGCTCTCGAGCGTGAAGTAGCCATGGATGAAGTAGCGGGCGTCCTCCGCCCACTCCACGAGCTCGCGGGCGTTGAGGCCGTTGGACGCCTGGCGGCAGACCTCGATTGCCAGGAGCTCGCCCGCCGCGGAGTCGCAGCAGGTGTCAACCACGTAGATCTCGAACCCAGGGAACTCGTCCCGCACCATCTGCGCCGCCTGGCGCGCGGAGTCGATGGAGCTGGAGAGCCCTGCACTGAGGCCGAGGTAGATGGTGGGCATGCCATCCCTCGCGGCACGGGCGAACACCTCGTAGTAGTTGCCTGGCGTGACCGCCGCGGTGTGGAAGTGGGCCTCGGGATTCTTGCGCATGAACTCGTAGAACTCGTGCGGGTCGCGCGACTTCCACATGTCGTCCACGTGCTCGACCCCCTCGGGGTCGACGTAGTGGAAGGGGATGACCTCCACGCCCAGCTGCTCCGCCACGCCGGGGGCGTAGTCTGCCGTGGAGTCCACGATGATGCGGACGTTCCTCTTCTGATGATAGGCCCGGCCGACGCGCTCGACGTCGGCCGGGGTCAGGTTCTGTGGCTCTGACTTGTTCTCGGACATCAGGCTCCTATGCCTCGCCGTCTTCCGTCTCGATCCTGGGCTTCAGGATTCCATAACCACCATTATGGCGGTGGTAGATGACGTTGACGAGTCCGGTGGTCGCATTCTCGAAAACATAGAAATCGTGCCCCAGGAGGTCGGTCTGCACCAGCGCCTCCTCCTCGGACATGGGCCTGAGGTCGATGTACTTCTCGCGGACCAGCTGGTCGTCGTCATCCGCCTCGATGAGGTCGCCCAGGTCGTCGATCGTGGCACCCCCGCGAATGGTCTGCGCGGAGCGCTGCTTGCGGTCGACCACCCTGGTCTTGTACTTGCGCAGCTGGCGGGTGACCTTGTCCGCCGCGGTATCGATGGCCACATACATGTCCTCGTCCGCCGCCTCGACGCGCACCACGTTGTCGCGGACGAACACGGTGACCTCGCACATCTTGCGCTCTGGGTTGGAGCGGTTCTTGTCAACGCGTAGCACCACGTCGCACGACATTGGCTTGATGTCGAAGACCTTGAGGGCGTCCCCTATCTTCTCGTTGACACGCTGGCGCATGCCATCGGTAACGGAGACCTTGCGTCCCGAGATCTTGATGTCGACCATCAGTACCTCCTCTTGTCGCGTTTGAACTTCGTAGGAGACAACCTACTGTGCCCTCTAGATACCCCTTTGGGCTCTTGGGTTACAGGCGGATTCGACAAGCGGTCACAGATTGGCGACGCTCACGGCCCCCGTGCCGACGCCCGTAAGGGAGGCCTGCGACGTGGCGGAGGACGCGTCGGAGGAGTCCCCTGACAGCGAGGTGGCGTCGCCGGACGACTCGGGGACGTCCTGGACCTGGTTCTGGGTCCCCAGCTGCGCCATGCCACCCAGCCAGCGCGAGCGGACCAGGTCGTAGACGCCATTGGACGAGACCGCATCGTAGGCGGACTGCACGGCATCCGCGAGCTGGGCGTTGGAGCTCGAGACAGCGACCCCGTAGGTCTTCGCCGCGTCGAGCGTCCCCACGAAGGCGATGTCGTCGTACTGGCTCGCGAGGTACGCGCCGGAGCAGGCGTCGCACAACACGTAGTCGATCTGCCCGCCCTCCAGGGCGGAGAACGCGTCGTTGAGGTTGGAGTAGGTCTTCTCGCTCATCACGAGGCCCGTGTTCTCGAGCGCCCTCTGCGACATGGAGCCGTCCTGCAGGCCGACGGTCTTGGACGAGAGGTCGCCCACCTTGGCGATTCCCGTGTCGCCCTTGTGGAAGAAGGCCGTCGCGGACTCGGCGTAGGTACCCACCACCTTGGCAGACGACGCCTCGCCGTCGGAGAGGTCCATGACGATGTCACAGGTCTTGCCCAACGAGTCGCTGACGGTGGAAACGCCCACGAAGCGGACCTTGAGCCCCATCTCGTCGGCAATCGCCGACGCAAGGTCCACGTCCAGGCCGCTCAGGGAGCCGTCCTGCGCCTCCACGAGCACCGGTGCCGAGACCGCGCCCGTGCGCACCCCCACGGTGAGGGTCCCGGGCGAGACGAGCGCGGAGTCGTCCACCGTCGCCGTCTTGCCGGACGAGAGGGAGGCGGTCGCCTCCGCCACGGAGGGGTAGCTTGCCTTGGGGAGGCCGGGAAGGGACGGGACTGAGCAGGCGCACAACGAGAACGAAACGTACGCCGCGATCCCTGCCGCCACCGCCCTGCTGGCCACCCTGCTCTGCATGTTCCCAACACCCCGCGCGTTCGTCGCCATCCCAATGCCCTACCCAGCTGACCTGGTATTTGACCCCACACTCGCGCACAGGGGCTTTTGCCGGGTGCACCGCGGTGTCCCGACTGGAGGCCCTCTCGCCCGCGAGGCCCCATGCCCCATGTGTAGACGGGCGGTGCGACTTACCTCTAGGACGAGCCGTGCTCGCGCGCACGCGCACGCACGCGCTTACGTGGATCCTTTTGACCTCGTCTGCCATGGACTAGGGAGCCACGAGGGCGCCCGCAACCACAGACCTGGGTAAAGCGAGTCAGAGTATACCAGCAAGCCCCTCATGGAGGTCGCGGACCCGCATGGAAGCAGGGATGCCATTGCATAAACGGTTGCAATCTTCCAACGAGGGGTCAGTGACGCCACCGCGGAACGGTTTTGGGGCCTCGGGACCTCACCACACCCGGGCGAGCGCGCAGCAGGTGACCTCGGAGGCGCCGCGCGCGAGGAGCGCCCTCGCGCACTCCCTCATGCTGGCGCCGGTGGTCACCACGTCGTCCGCGAGCAGAACCCTGAGTCCGCGAACGTCTCCCACGACGTCGACCGTGCCGCTGAGGTTGCGGGCACGCTCGTCCCTCCCCAGCTTGCGCTGGTCTCGCGCACCGCACCGGCTGAGCGCGTCCAGCAGCGGGATGCCGCTGAGCCGGCAGAGCTCGCGGGAGACGAGCTCCATGTGGTCGAAGCCGCGGCGCAGGTACGCCTCGGGCGTGGCGGGGACAAAGCAGACGACGTCCGGCGCAAGCCGCCCAGTGCCTCCCTCGCACGCGCGCCATGAGGACGCCTCGTCCAGCGCGGTCGCCATGGCGGCGGCGATCACCCCGGCGGCACGAAGCTCGTGCGAATCCTTCAGGGCACAGGCCATGCGAGCGGCGACGCCCGAGAACGGGAGGGCGCAGACGGTGGCGCCCATCTCCCAGTCTCCCTTGCACTCCGTGCAGGTGAGCCAGCCAAAGGGGGCGCCGCACACGGGGCAGGCGTAGCGCTGGTCTATCCAGGGGAGACGGGCGCGACAGTCGGGGCACAGCAGCTCACCCGGGAGCCCGCACCCCAGGCAGCGCGTGGGCCACATCAGCTCGCCCACGTCTGACAGGAGGTCTCGCAGCGGCGACCCGGAGCGCCCCGGCGCGCACGGCGAAAGGACAGGGGAACTTGGCATGGGCGTCTCCTCGCACGTGATCGTGCGTGGGGGCGCGTCGGGTTGCGACCGACGCTACCAGGAGACGGCCGGGCTACGCAAGCGCGAGATGGTCCGGGCGTACCCCACGAGAGGGGGCGTCGATTGGTCTGGGGTGGCAGCCCCCAAGCCTCGCCGGGGACTTGCAGAGTACGGTGTGGGAAAGCTCGAGGCCACCGGGCGCCAGGAGACCCGTTCTTGCAGCCTGAGGGCGCTTGCCGCAGCTGCCTGCTGAGAAAACGCGAGTTGTGGCAATTGGAGACGGACGCTCGCGCCGCTATGACGGGATTCTGCTGAGAAAACGCGATCTGTGGCAATAAAGGGCCGGCGACGATTGCCACAACTCGAGATTCCTCAGTTGTTCGGGCGCGCGGATTGCCACAACTCAAGATTCCTCAGCACCATGGGGGCTGCGGTGATGAACCAGGCGGCAAACGAGCCGGGGTCGCGGGCGAGCTCGCCCGCGAGGTCGTCGGCGAAGGCCCAGCGCACGTCCATGACCTCGTCGGGGTTTGGCCGCACGTCGCCGTCGTACTCCCCCACCATCACGTGGTCGTACTCGTACTCGGCGAGCCCGTTGGCAAAGGGCGCATAGTACACGAACGAGCCCACCTCGTGGCAGACGACGCCCGTGACCCCCAGCTCCTGGGCGAGGCGGCGCTCGACCGCCTGGGGGAGAGACTCGCCCACACGCGGGTGCGAGCAGCACGAGTTGGCCCACAGCCCCCCGGAGTGGTACTTCCCCAACGCCCTGCGCTGGAGGAGCAGCTGCGTCCTGCCGTCCACGTGCCGCCAGAGGAACACGGAGAACGCCCGGTGGAGGAGGTGGCGGCGATGGCAGTCGAGCTTCTCCGCCTGGCCCACCGGCTGGTCGAGGACGTCTACGAGGACCAGGAGGTCGTCTCCCCCCGCCATGGTCCCACCTCCCGTCGTGACCGCCCGGGCAGGCACTGCCCTACCCCTGCCAGGGGACGAAGCGGTCGTAGTCGATGCCAAACTGCATGAGTACCTTGCCGACCACGTGGTCAACCTGCTGCTGCGTGGTCTCGCACCCATTGTAGAAGGTGAGCATGGGCGGGACGATGGAATAGCCGTCCTCGGCCGCTCGCAGGAGGTTGCGGCAGTGACTGCGGTTGAGGGGCATCTCTCGCGGGACCAGGACGACACGGCGCCCCTCCTTCATGCACACGTCCGCGGCCCTCACGAGGAGGTCGTCGTCGTAGGAGTTGACCATGGCCGAGAGGCTCTTCATGCTGCACGGGGCCACGATCATGCCGTCGGTCCGGTACGAGCCGCTCGAGATGGGGGCGGCCAGGTCTCGGTTGTCGTAGGTAACGTCCGCGAGGGCCTCGACCTGCTCCATGGAGAGGCCGGTCTCCCTGCCGAAGATGACCTTGGCCCCCTCGCTCACGACGAGGTGGGTCTGGACGTCCTCCACCCCCGCAAGCGCCTGCAGGACCCGATACCCAATCTGGACGCCCGTGGCGCCGCTGATGCCGACGATGATCTTGCGCATATGGACTCCTCGGTCCGCATGAAAGCCAGTTACAAATGAAGCGGGGCCCCACGGCTGGAATGCAGCCCGGGACCCCGCAGCCCCGCGGGGCCGCCCGCCCAGGGCGGACGGCTCCCAAGGGAAGCCTGTTACATCAGGCCGAGCATGTGGAACCAGGCGGCCTCCACGAGCACGACGATGAAGACCACGACGGTGAGGGGGATACCCATGCGCATGGCCTCCTTGGAGCTGTAGCCGGCGGCGTCCTCGCCCTCGCCAACCAGGATCGCAAGGTTGTGGAAGGGCAGGATGTAGTGGATGTTGATGGCGGAGAAGACCATCATGCTCACGGCGATGGGGCTGATGGACGTACCCGAGGTGAACGCCAGGAACGCCGGGACGCAGATGCCCAGGACCGCCATGACCGAGCCCATGAACATGTGGATGATCACGGTGATGGCGGCGATCAGGAGCGCGAGAACGAAGATGTTGCTGGGGACGGAGCTGGGAAGGACCACGTTGGCGATCCACTGGTTCATGCCCGTTGCGCTGCCCACGGTACCGATGCCCATGGCGGCGGTGAGGAACACGAGCGTGTTGATGGGCACGGAGTTCCAGGTGGACGGGGTGAGGACCTCGCCGATGACGGGGAGCGCCATGGCCGCGCCCACGATGAGGGTCACGAAGCCGATGTTGAAGCCGGTGATGGACTCGGTGAGCCAGAGCGCGATGGCGATGACGAGCCACACGACGACGCGCTTCTCCTTGGTGCTGACGGGGCCGAGTGCCTCCTGGCGCTCCCTGACCTCGTCGAAGTCGATGGTCATCTCACGCTCGGGCTTGAAGAGGCGCAGCCCCAGGAAGAGCGTGCAGAGCGTGGCGACGAGCATGGGCACCGACATGTAGAAGAACCACTGGATGAACGAGACGCCGTCCTTGGCGTACGAGGCGACGAGGGGGTTGAGCGTTGCGTCGCCGGTGAGGAAGAACATGGACCCGGGCGCGGCGGCGGCGAAGGTGAGGAAGCCGACCTTGACCTTGTCCGCCTTGGACATCTTGGCGGCGTCGCAGATGGCGATCATGACCGCGAGGATCATGAACGCGCGCGGGAAGGGGTGCGGGATGATCAGCGAGAGGATGAAGGTGAGTGCGAAGATGCTGATCACGAGCGACTTCCAGTCGCGCACGAACTTGATCGCGAACCAGTAGGCGATCCTCTCGCCCAGGCCCGACTCCTTGACCGCAGCCGCGATGAGGTAGGCGCCGATGACCATCCACATCTGCATCTTGGTCCACGAGGCGAACACCGTCTCGGCGTCCGAGGTGCCGGTGAGGATGAGGAGCGAGAGGTAGATGGCCGAGACGTACGCGGGCTGGGCGACGCCGCAGGCCCACCACACGACGGTCATGAGCGTGAGGGCGAGGCAGTGCTGGCCCTGCGCGCTGATCTCGCCGAGCGCGCTCAGGGGCGCGACCCACACGGTCGCGAGGACGACGAGGCCGGCGAACAGGCCGACGGTCTTCTTGTTGAGTTTCACGAACCAATCCTTCCCTTGGGGCGCGGGCGGGATGCGCCCGCGCCACGTCGAGGCTTGCGGGTACTAGGCCTGGAGCTCCTTGGCCCACTTCTGCTTGTCGATCTCGAGGAACTTGCTGCGCTGGAAGTTGTCCTTGAGGTCGAAGGGCACAGTGCAGTCGAAGATCGCCTTGCACGCGATGCCGTGGAAGCGGATGGAGGAATCCATCGCGGGGTCGTTGGAGGGGTCGAGCACGTGGCAGTGGCAGCCGGGGATCGCGATGAGGTCACGGTCGGCCTGGAAGCGCGTGGTCATGGCCCACATGACGTCGTTCATGTCGAAGATGTCGATGTCCTCGTCCACCAGGAACACGTGCTTGAGCTCGCTGAACGCCGAGAAGGCGAGCATCGCTGCGTTGCGCTGGCGGCCCTCATCGTTCTTGCTGCTCTTCTTGAACTGCAGGATCGCGACGAACTTGCCGCCGCCGCAGGGCGCCGCGTGGACGTTGAGCAGGCGGCCGGGGATGGCGGTCTCGACCATCTTGTAGATGGACGCCTCGGTGGGGATGCCCGCCATGGAGACGTGCTCGTGGGACGGCCCGATGCAGGACTGCATGATGGGATGCTCGCGGTGCGTGACGGCGGTGATCTTGATCACGGGCAGCGCGGGCTTGGCGTCGCCGGTGTAGCCCGGGAACTCGGGCATGGCCTTGCCGGTGTTGGAGTTGACGTCCTCGCGGATGGTCTTGTCGTGCAGCAGGTAGCCCTCGAGCACGTACTCGGCGTTGGCGATGCACTTCTCGGGAACGGTGAGGCAGTTGGCCAGCTCAACGGGTCGGTTGCGGATGGCGCCTGCGATCTGCAGCTCGTTGTAGCCGAGCGGCGTCGTGGGGGCCTCGAAGCCTGCGGACATGTAGACCGCGGGGTCAAGGCCGATGGAGATGGAGATGGGCATGTCCTTGCCCTCGGCCTTCCAGCGGTCAAAGAACGCGCCCAGGTGACGGCTGCCCGGGGTGATCCACATGCCCAGCTCGTCCTTGGACTCGATGCAGAGGCGGTGGATCGTGACGTCGGAGGTGCCGTTCTCGGGGTCATGCCCCATGCACAGGCCCATGGTGATGTAGGGGCCGGCGTCCTCGGGGGTGTTGGTGGGGGCGGGCACGAGGGTGCGCAGGTCGAAGTCGGGGTCGGTGGCCTTGTGCACGACCTCCTGGCAGTCGATGTGCTTGCCCTCCTCGATCATCACCGGCGGGATGGTGTGCTGCAGCTTCTTGCCCATCTCGAGGCCCAGGTGCTCCTCGTCCATGCCGATGAGCTGCGAGACGCGCTTGCGGCTCGCGAGCATGCCGATCACGACCTTGGCGTCGGGGAAGCCCTTCACGTTGTTGAAGAGCATCGCGGGGCCCTCCTTGGTCGGGCGCATGACCGTTCCGCCCGCGCCGACGTAGCGGTAGACGCCGGAGACCTCCGCGTCGGGGTCGACCTCGGTGTCCGTGGTCAGCAGCTGGCCCTGCTCTCCCTCAAGGAACTCGAGCGCGCTTCTCAGGTCGTGAATCTCTGCCATGTTGTCCCTCCTGCACGTCGCGTATGGGGTGGGGATGACTTCCCCACCCCCGTTTCGGCACGAGGGTAGAAGTGTGTTGCAACTATCAAGTCAAGCACATTTTTCCCAAATGGCTTGGAATTGGCTGGGGAGAGGGACGCTGGCGGACGCGGCGGAGGCCTATCCCTCCGGCAGCACGGGAATCTCGAGCCTGCAGAGGTCCGCGTGGTGCTCCTCGTTGTAGAAGGCCGAGTCCAGCACGCAAAGGTCGAAGACGTCGCCGCACGGCACGAGGCCCCTCTCGCCCATCCAGTCGAGGAGCTTCCTCACCGGCTCCCAGTCGTAGGGCATCGCCACCTTGTACATGGTCACGTACTCGCCCTCCGGGAGGGTGACCATGGTGGCCCCGGGCACGTCCCGCCCGTTGGGGACCAGCACGATGCTGCCCGCCCCGTCGAGGGGATTCGGCGTGCCCTGGCTCGCCGCGCGCAGGACGGACCCAAACCCCATGGAGGGGAGCATCCCCGCATCGAGCAGCTTCCCCCAGGCGCCCATGAGGGCAAGGTGCAGCTTCATCACGTCCATGTCCCCCTCGGGGTAGGGCGAGAAGATCGCCTTGCGCTGCGGGAGCCACTCCACCCGGGGCAGGTTGACCGAGCGCGCCTTGGTCGCGGAGTGGGAGAAGAGCTCGCCCAGCTGACGCACCTCGCTCAGCTGCTCCTGGAGCCGCTCGATCTGGGACTGGATGGCATCCTCGCGCTGGAGGAGGAGCTCGATGACGCCGTCGACCGAGCGGTCGCGCATGAAGGCGCCTATCTGGGCGAGGGGGACGCCCATCTCCTTGAGCAGGCAGATGAGCCTGAGCTGCGGAATCTGGCCGATGCTGTAGTAGCGGTAGCCGGACTCGCTCACGTACGCGGGCTTGAGCAGGCCGTTCTTGTCGTAGAGGATGAGCGTCTGGCGCGAGATGCCGTTGAGGGCGGCCATCTCGCTGATCTTGACGAGCCCCTTGCGGTCTTCCATGGGCACCTCCGGTGCGTGGCGGCTTGCGTGGGAGAGACACCACAGAACTGTATTGCAGCTTCACAGTTGGGTGCCATTCAGGTTTGCCACTGCTCCCGAAAAGGCATCGCCGGAGGCGGCGGCCTTCGCGGCCACCGGTGCCTAGAGCGAGAGGAACGACCGCGCGTTGTCCCAGAGCGCATCGTACGTGCGCTGGCGGGGGGCGGTCCCGGCATCCTCCCTCACCTGGGCGAGGCTTGCGGCGGAGAAGGCGACCATGGCCTCCTCGCACTCCTCCCCGCGCAGGGGGACGGGGGCCATGTACGGGGAGTCCGTCTCCGAGAGAATCAGCCGCTCGGGGCACTCGGCCGCCGCCTGGCGGATGTCGTCGCTCGAGCGGAACGTCTCGGCGCCGCCGAACGCGACGTGCGAGCCAAGCTCCACGAACGGCGCCATGACCTCGGGCCCCTGCGTGAAGCAGTGGAGGTCGCAGCCGCGTCGCGGGACGCCGTCCTCGCGCAGGACGCGGGCGACGAGGGTGTGCGCCGTGACGGCCTCGTCGTCCCGGGCGTCGCGAACGTGCAGCTCGACGGGGAGGTCGCGCTCGCGAGCCACGCGGAGCTGGTCGCGCAGGGCACGCTCCTGGGGCTCGGGCGGGACGTCGGAGTACGGGCCGAGGTCCACGCCTATCTCGCCCACGCCCACGCAGCGAGGGGAGTCGAGCAGGAGCGAGAACCTCTCCCCCACCGACGGGTCGTCCAGGTAGTCGACGGCACCGTACGGGTGGACCCCCGCGACGATCCACACGTTGTCGAGCAGCTGGGGCAGGCCGGGCCGGGCCGGGAACTCGGGCGGGACCAGGCCGATGGAGGCGTACCTGTCGAGCATCCCGCGCGCCTCGCCCACCTTGGCCTCGAACCAGTCCAGGAACCTCGGGACGTCCCGGACGTCGTCCGCCGGGTCGACCGGGACCACGAGGAGCCTCACCCCCGCGAGGGCCGCCCGCGCCAGGGCGTTGGCGGCTTCGTGCTCGCGGAACACCGTGAGGTGCCCGTGGGTGTCGGCAAGCGGCGCGAGGGGTGCGGGGCACTCCACGGCCCGGCCGCGCACGTCGTGGAACAGCGAGCCGTCCTCCCAGGTGAGCGCGTCGAGCCGGAAGGAGCTGAGGGAGTGCCTCCCGCTCATGCGAACGCCCCCTCGCCGAGCTCCCGGGCGAGGACGACGAAGTCTGCGGTCGAGAGCCGCTCCGCCCGGACGGTCGGCTCGATCCCCGCGTGCGAGAACGCCTCGTCGAGGGCCGCCTTGTCAAACCCCGAGGAGGACATGGAGTTGCGGATGGTCTTGCGGCGCTGTGCGAAGGCGGCGTCAATCACGCGCGCCGTCGCCTCGAGCATGGAGGGCGAGAGGTGCTCCCCCGTCTGCGGGTCCAGGGCCGGCCTGCGGTCGATGCGCACCACGGCGCTCTGCACGTGCGGGGGCGGGAGGAAGTTGCCCGGCCCCACCTCGAAGCACCCCGTGACCGTGCCGTACAGCCCGAGCTTGGCCGTGTAGGCGCCGTAGTCGCGCCCGCCCGGGGTCGCCGCGATGCGGTCGGCGACCTCTGCCTGCACCATCACGACCTCGCGGTGCACGTGGGGCATGGTCTCGAGCGTACGCAGGATGATGGTGGCGGCGACCTGGTACGGGAGGTTGCTCACGAGCTTGGTTGGCCTTGGGGAGGGAAGCGGCCTGCCCAGCCGGGAGACCGCCTGGGCGAGGTCGTCCTCCCCCACCCCCAGGGCGTCGCCCATGAGGAGGGCGAACCGCTCCGAGTCGCGGGCGCACGTGCTCTGGAGCACGGGCTCGAGCGACCGGTCCGCCTCCACCGAGCACACCGCGCCCGCAAGCGGGAGCAGCGCCACGGTGAGGGTGCCGATGCCCGGCCCCACCTCGAAGACCACGTCGTCCTCGCCCAGCTGGGCGAGGTCCAGGATCGAGGCGATGACCGAGTCGCTCACCAGGAAGTTCTGGCCAAGCCGATGCTTTGCCCCATGGCCAAACTCCTCCAGCACCAGACGGGTCTGGCGCGGGTTGGCGAGCCAGGAGCAGGGCCTGTCGCCGGCGTCCGCCACCGCGCTAGCCCCTCTTGGCCTGGAGGCGGGGGAACAGCGCGTCGCCCTTGGTGACGGGGACGGAGGAGGCGAGGCCACCCCACTCGCAGACGGCCGCGAGGTCGTCCGTCTGCGCCTCTCCGCCAAGGCTCATGCGGCGAAGGACCTCCTCCGAGGTGCTGGGCATGAAGGGCGCCAGCAGGTGGGCGCAGATGCGGATGGACTCGAGCAGGTTGGTGATAATGTCCGCGAGCTCCTGCGCGCGGGCGGGGTCCTTGGCGACCGCCCAGGGCGCGGAGTCCTCGATGTAGTGGTTGGCGGCGTGCACGAGCTCCATCACCACGTCCTTGGCTGCCACGTACTCGAGCTTGTCCATGTGCTCCGCGTAGCGCCCCTCGATGCCCAGCGCGATGCTGCGGAGCGGGTTGTCCCTCTCCGCCCAGCCGTCCGCGAGCTCGGGGGTCTTGCCGTCAAAGTACTTGGCGCTCATGTTGAGGGAGCGAGACACCAGGTTGCCCCAGCTGTTGGCCAGGTCGGCGTTGTAGACCTGCTCCATGCGGTTGAAGCTGATGGCACCGTCCTCGCCCGGGACGCAGTCGGTCATGAAGTAGTAGCGGTACCCCTCCACGCCCAGCATGTCGATGACCTCGCGCGGCGCGATGGCATTGCCGCGCGACTTGGACATCTTCTCTCCCTTGCCGGTCTCCTCGTTGCGCACCATGAGGAAGCCGTGCGCAAAGACGTGCTCGGGCAGCGCCTCGTTAATGGCCATGAGCATGGCGGGCCAGATGACGCAGTGGAAGCGGATGATGTCCTTGCCCACGATGTGGTACTGGGCCGGCCAGCGGCGGGCGAACTCCGCCTTGGCCTCGGGGGTGTCGACGCCATACCCAACCGCCGTCATGTAGTTGAGGAGGGCGTCAAACCACACGTAGGTGACGTGCTTGTCGTCGAAGGGGACCGGGATGCCCCAGTCAAAGCTCGTGCGCGAGACCGAGAGGTCCTGGAGGCCGCCCTCGACGAAGCTGCGGACCTCGTTCATGCGGAAGTCGGGCTGGACAAAGTCGGGGCGCTCGTCGTACAGCTTGAGCAGGCGGTCCTGGAACGCGGAGAGCTTGAAGAAATAGGACTCCTCCTGCACGCGCTCCAGGGGACGGCCGCAGTCGGGGCACAGGTGCTGGCCCTCGGTGTGACGCTCCTCGTCGGCCTTCGACACCTGGGTCTCGGTGAAGTAGGTCTCCTCGGGCACGCAGTACCAGCCGTCGTAGCTGCCCTTGTACAGGTAGCCGGACTCCCTCATGCGGTCCCACAGGTACTGCACGGCGTGCACCTGGCGGGGCTCGGTGGTGCGGATGAAGTCGTCGTTGGAGATCTCGAGCTCGCGCCACAGGTCCTTGAAGAGCGGCGCCTGGCTGTCGCACCACTCCTGCGGGGTCATGCCGTGGCTGCGCGCTGCCTCCTCGACCTTCTCGCCATGCTCGTCCATCCCCGTGAGGAACTTGACGTCGTACCCCGCGGCGCGGCGGTAGCGCGCCTGGACGTCGCAGAGGATCGTGGAGTAGGCGGTCCCCAGGTGGGGGGCTGCGTTGACGTAGTAGATGGGGGTGGTGATGAAGAAGGACGGCTTGTCGCTCATGGGGTCTCCCGATTCCTGATGGCGGAACGTACAACGGGGGCAATTGTACTCTGGGAGCCATGGAGACCCGCGGGAGGCGGACTCAATCGAAAAAACACCCGCCATGCGCCATGGTTTCCAGCGGCGGGCGAGAGGAGCGGGGCGACGGGGCGACGCCTACGACCCGCTGGCAGCCCGGAGGACGCACTCGTACACCTGGGCGCGCGGGATCCCGTACCGCTTGGCGAGCGCCTTGGCGAGCGCGCTCTTGGGCTCGCCGGACGCGAGCCCCTCCGCGATCGCCTCATCCAGGGTCGGGAGCTCGGCCGACACGGCCCGGGCGTTGCGCAGCTCGTCCTCCCCCGGCGGGGCGATGACCACCACGCACTCGCCGCGCAGGCCCTCCCGCTCCGCGACCTCGCGGGCGAGTGCGGGGGCGACGTCGCGCACGACCTCCTCGTGCAGCTTGGTGAGCTCGCGGACCAGGGCGACGCGACGCGACGGCATGACCTGCGCCACGTTCGCGAGGGTGGCTGCGACCCTGTGGGGGGACTCGTACAGCACGATGGCGCCGGGAATCGCCGCCAGCTCGCCCAGGCGGCGCAGCTGGTCCCCCCGCTTGCGGGGGAGGAAGCCCTCGAAGAAGAAGTGCTCCATGGGGAGGCCCGACGCAACGAGGGCGCAGGTGACCGCGGACGGGCCGGGGATGACCTCGACGCGATGGCCGGCATCCAGCGCCGCGTCGACCAGCTGCTGGCCAGGGTCGGACACGCCGGGCATGCCGGCGTCGGAGGCAAAGGCCACGCGAGCCCCCTCGTCCAGAAGGGAGAGGACCCTCTCCACGCGGTCGGCGATCACGTTCTGGTCGCACCGCTCCAGTGGCACCCGGATGTCAAAGTGGGAGAGGAGCCTGCCCGTCACGCGCGTGTCCTCGCACAGCAGGAGGTCGGCCTCCGCGAGCGTTCGCAGGGCACGCGGAGAGGCGTCGTCCAGGTTGCCGATGGGGGTGCCCACCATGGAGAGGAGCCCGGCGCCCCAGGTTGCGCCGCCCTCCCCTAGCACAACATCCCCCGCTCGAACGTGGCGAGCGAGACCCGGGCGTCCCACCCCGCGAGGCGCCCCTCCGTCTTCCAGGTCTGGAAGAACCAGGCCGGGCAGCCGGAGAACATGGAGATCTGCTCGGAGATGAAGACGCGCTCAAGGGCGATGCGCCCCTCGGGCGTGGTGGAGGAGTCCGCGAACGGGAGCGACCCGGACCACTTGCCCACCATCACGGGAAGGCCGCTGCGACGCGCCTGGTCGAGCTCCTTGCGCGAACGGTCGGCAAGCTTGCGTATGGCGGTGGGCCCGATTGACCCCACGTTGTCGAAGTAGCGGTACAGGTGGCAGTCGAGCCAGGCGTTGTGGTAGCGGCGCTGGGCCATGAAGCGTCCCCAGGCGCCATGCTGCCCGGCGTCCGGGACGATGACCATCACGTCGTCACCCGCGGAGGCACGGATGCGGTCGTACGCGTCACGGTAGTAGTTGCGCAGCACGTGGAGCGGGACGCCGTCGCTGAGCGTGAGCCCGCGCCGGACCTGTGGGTTGGGGTCGTCCGCAACCTCGATGCCGGCAAGGGCCGCACGCGTGCCGTAGCGGTCGCAGAGCATCCCGATGACGTCGAGCATGTCCTCGCGGTACGAGGCGAAGTCCCCATGGTTGCGCACGAGCTCGGCCTCGACCCCCCGCACGCCCGGGTTGATGCAGAGGTCGAGCACGATCTTGAGGCCAATCTCGTCCGCCCAATCGAAGGCGTCGTCCACCAGCTCGACGCATCCGACGAAGGGGCCGGGCGTGGGGCCGTCTTCCCCAAAGACGTACCAGGGGACGGGGAGGCGCACGGCGTTGAACCCGCGCGAGGCGATCTGCAGGAAGTCCGCCTGAGACATGAAGTCCGCGCGATGGGCGCGGACGAGTCCCCGGTAGTCCTCACGACCGATGGCGCTGACGAGCGCCGCCTCGTCGAGCACCCCGGAGTCGACGAAGAGCGAGGGGGTCACCCACGGCTCGAGCGTAAGCCAGCCCGTGAGGTTGACTCCGTGAAGCGGTCGCGCCGACATCGTCGCTCCTTTCATCGTGCGAGGTACGAGGTAATTTGCAGTATACCGTTGCAAACTAGCTTGTTCTAGCTTGCATGGCGGGGTTGCCTCCGCCAGCTCCGGGTCTTGCGGCACCTCTGTGCCCGCCCGGTTCACGCTTCGCCGGGGACTGCCTCGGGACCATGGGGCCCTCCGGTCTCACGTCCCCTCCACGCGCGTTTAGGGTCTCCGGGGCACTCCCGGCGACCATGATGTTAATCGCGGCGTTGAGGTCGCGGTCGATGGTGAGGCCGCACACGTCGCAGTGGTACGTGCGCGCGGAGAGGGGCAGCTTGGCTTTCACTGTCCCGCATGCCGAGCACGTCTTGCTGGACGGATAGAAGCGGTCCACCACATGCAGGGCGACCCCGGCCCTCGCGCACTTGCGCTCGAGCTCGCGGCGGAACTCCCCGAACGATGCGTCCTCGATGGCCTGGGCGAGGTTGTGGTTTGCCACCATGCCCGCCACGTTCAGGTCCTCGATCGAGATCTCCGAGTAGCCCCTGGCGAGACGTGTCGTGAGCTTCTCGAGGTTGTCGCGGCGCTGGTTGGCGATGCGGGCATGGATGCGCTGGACGCGACGCCTTGCCCTGGCACGACGCCTTGACCCCTTCTGTCTGCGCGAGAGGTCGCGCTGGGCCCTGCGCAGCCGGGCGAGGCCCCTCCGATAGCTCCTCTGGTTCTCGACCACGGTGCCGTCGGAGAGCGTGGCGAGACGTGAGATGCCAAGATCCACCCCCACCGAGGGGCCCCTCGGCTGGGGGGAGGCTGCATCCGGCCGCTCGACCGTGAGCGAGGCGGACCAGCGGCCCGCGCGGCACGAGACGGTCATCCGCGTCACGTGGGCGCCACCGACCCGCCGCGCCACGTCCTCCATGCAGTGGACGCGCCCTATCCTTGGCAGCCTGAGGGCCTTGGGGTCGTCGGCGATGAGGCCGAACGAGCCGGTCGTGTAGGCGAACCTGGGCGTGGCCCTCGCCTTGCCCTTGAACCTGGGGAAGCCGACGGCCCTCCCCCTGCGCCTGCCGCGCCTGGCGTCGAAGAAGGACCTGAGCGCACGGGACAGGCACTCGAGGCCGTAGGAATAGGCCTCCTTGGAGTTGTCCGCCCACCAGGGGGCGAGGGCGTCCTTGTTGGCATTCCACCAACGGCGAAGGGCGTAGTGCGAGAGGTCGGGCCTTTCCCCTGCCTCAAGCTGCCCTTTTACGTGGGCAAGCCCGGCATTGTAGGCAAAGCGGGCGGCGCCCGCGTGCGACAGGAGCATGCGCGCCTGCCTGGGCGTGGGGTCGAGCACGACCTTGACGGCCTCAATCATCGCAGCTCGCCGCCTCGAGGGCACGCTCGGCGCGGTGCTTGGCGGCACGCCTCCCATAGAGCCTCGCGCAGAAGGAGGTCAGCGCCTCGGTCATGTCGCGCACGAGGTCATCGTCGAGCTCTGTGTCGTCCACGACGATGATGCGACGCCCCTGGGCCGCGAGCGCGCTCTCGATGAGTCCCGCGTTCATGCGGGCGAGGCGGTCGCGATGCTCGACGACGATGGTGGTGACGGCAGGGTCCGCGAGGAGGCGGCTGAGCTTGCGCCGCCGGTCGCTCATGCCGCTTCCGACCTCCGTGACCACCTCGGGCTCCACGGCCCCCAAGGAGATGGCAAAGGCCTTGAGGCGGTCGGCCTGCCTTTGCAGGTCCGCCCTCTGGTCGCCCGAGCTCACCCTGGCATAGCAGACGATGCGCCCGCGGGCGGGAGCCTCCAGCGGCGCCTCGTACTTCGGGTCATGCACAAGCCAGACGCCGGTCTGCGTCTTTTCGACGGGCACCGGCATCTTGCCCTCACGGCACCACTTCCACACCGTCTGTTCGTTGAGGCCCTCTCGTTCGGCCCATTCCCTGGCTCTCATAGGGTAAAGATTAGCATATTAGAACAAGCTATTACAAGCTATTTAGCTAGCAGATTGCTAACCTCGACCCCGGACAATGGGTGCTTCGTGCCGCAAGCTGGCCAAGAGTGGCTGAAGGAGGCCGGCGACGGCATGCGGGGCGGTCCCTTCTCCATGGCTTCGCTATCCTCTTTTGGGAGAATGGGGAAGTCCGCATGCGAAGACGGGAGGGGCCTTGGTTCGTGACATCGTGCGCTCGCGCATCCTGCTCGCCCGCCCCTCCCGGCCGGCGACCGCCGACGACCTCGCGATAGGGGCCGACCTTGCCGACACGCTCGCCGCCCACTCGGACGGCTGCGTGGGCATGGCAGCCAACATGATCGGCGAGCAGGTCCGCGTCATCGCGGTTCTCGACCGCCATGGACGACCACGCGTGATGTACAACCCCAGCATCGTCTGGCACGAGGGTCCCTACCAGACGGAGGAGGGCTGCCTCTGCCTCGAGGGGACCAGGCCCGCCTCCAGGTGGCGCCGCATCGCCGTTGAGTACCAGGACTCGTCCATGCGAACGAGGACGGGGCGGTTCAACGGCATTGAGGCCGAGGCGATCCAGCACGAGATCGACCACTGCGACGGAGTGGTGATCTAGTGGCGTCGCGCGACCAGGGTAGGGACAGGCGCCGCTCGTCCGGGACGCCCCGGGGGAGGTCGGCGAGCCCTCGCTCGAGGGGTGCCGCGCGCCCCTACGGCGAGCGGACGTCCTCGGGTGGGCGCCGAACCGACCGCTCGGAGGTCAGGGGCACCGCCCGCCCCGCCACGCGCCCGTCGAGGAGGACCGCCACGCCCCGCGAGGCACCGCGCCGGACCCGCGAGGAGCGTCCACGCCCCCGCCCGACGCGCGCGCCCGGAGAGCCCCGCCGCACGCAGCAGCGCCCCGAGCGCAGGAGGGAGCAGCCGTACGCGCGCAGGTCGAGCGAGGACCGCGCCATGCGTACCGCGAACGAGGCCATCGCGAACCAGCGGCCAAACCAGAGGGAGCAGATGCGCCGCGAGCGCAGGCGGAAGCTCCTTCTCCCCATCGCCCTCGTCGCCGCAGCGATCGTCGTGGTGGTGGCGGTGACGGTGACGCACCCCTCACTGCTGGCGCCACAGGAGGAGACCAAGGTGGAGGACTCGTCCGCGCAGGACCAGAACGCGGACATCTCGCAGCCCAACGGCCTCGTCGGCCTGCAGTTTGCCGCCGCAGACAGCCCGACCCTCCTGAAGCAGCCGTACGACTGGTCAAACCTGGACACCAGCGGCTCCTACTACAGCTATGCCGTGGACGGGAGCACCGAGTCGGTGCTGGGCATCGACGTGAGCCAGCACCAGGGCGACATCGACTGGAAGAAGGTCAAGGCGGCCGGGATACGGTTTGTGTACCTTCGCGTGGGCTACCGCGAGTCGATTGGCGCAAAGGTGTGCGCCGACTCAAACTTCAAGCAGAACCTGAGCGACGCCAAGGCGGCGGGGCTCAAGGTTGGGGTGTACTTCTACTCCCAGGCGACGACCGAGGACGAGGCCCGCGAGGAGGCGGACCTCACGCTCCAGATGCTCGACGGGGCCTCGATCGACTATCCGGTCGCCTTCGACTTTGAGCCAACCAACGACTCCAGCGGCACAAGGGTCTCGAACCTCTCCGCCGACCAGATGACGAAGGTGGCCAAGGCGTTCTGCAACAGGATCTGGAGCAGCGGCTACTCCACGATCATCTATGGCAACTCCGCGGACCTCTCGCTCTACAACCTGAGCGACCTCGCAAAGTATGGCTTCTGGTACGCGGAGTACGGCTCGCATCCCACGATGGACCTCAACTTTGCGCTGTGGCAGTACACCGACGAGGGGACCGTGGACGGCATCGAGGGCAACGTCGACATAGACCTGGACCTCTCCGCCGCCAACGACGCGATCTCGGTCACCAAGAGCGGCGAGGACGCGAAGGCGGCACCCTCGCCGTCCGGCAGCGACTAGCCGCTGGGCGAGACGGCGCGCCGCCGCAAGCCGCAGGTGACATCACGACGCGCATGGCCTGCCGCCATGCGAGACGAGCCTACGCCAGGTCCTGGGCCGCCCTGCGGAGCCAGGAGGTGACCTCTATGTGCTGCGGGCAGGTGCCCTCGCAGCGCCGACACCCTATGCAGTCGCCCGCCCCGCCGTGCCCGCGGACGGCCTCCGCATACTCCCTGCGCGCGCGAGCGGGATTGCCCCACAGGAGCTCCTGGTTCAGCGCCTCGAACACGTCTGGGATGGGGATGTCCCTGGGACACCCCTCCACGCAGTAGCGGCAGGCGGTGCAGGGAACCTGCTCCACGCCCGCAAGCGCCCGGCGGGCGCGCGACACCGCCTCGCGTTCCCCCCGGTCGAGCGGGTGGAAGTCCGCCATGTAGCCCACGTTGTCCCTCACCTGGCCCAGCGTTGACATGCCGCTCAAGACGGTCATGACCCCGTCGAGCGAGGCGGCGAAGCGGATCGCCCAGCTGGCGAGGGACGCATGGGGGTTGGCGTCGCGCAGGATCTGCGCCACCTCCCTTGGCGGGTTAGCGAGCCTGCCTCCCTTGACGGGCTCCATGACCACCACCGGCTTGCCGTGGCTGCGGGCAACCTCGTAGTTCTCGCGCGAGAAGACCGTGGGGCTCTCCCAGTCGGCGTAGTTGATCTGCAGCTGCACGAAGTCGACCTCGGGGTGGAGGGTGAGCAGCTCGTCCAGCATCCGCGGCGAGTCGTGGAAGGAGAACCCAACGTGACGGACGACTCCGCGTTTCTTCTGCTCGCGCACGAAGTCCCAGATGCCGTAGCGATCGTAGTTGTCGCGGTTGGACGTCTGGAGCGCGTGGAGCAGGTAGTAGTCGAGGTAGCCCGCGCCCGTGCGGCGGAGCGACTCCTGGAGCTGCGCCTTGCACGTCTTGGCGTCGACGCACCCCAGGCGTGCGTTGATCTTGCTCGCAAGCGTGTAGGAGTCCCGGGGATGGCGCTCGACCAGGGCCTTCCTGGTCGCCTCCTCGGACCCCTCGTACACGTACGCCGTGTCGAAGTAGGTGAGCCCGGCGTCGAGGAACATGTCGACCATCTGGGAGGTCTGCTCCACGTCGATCTGGCCGTCCTCGAGCCTTGGAAGCCGCATGAGCCCAAACCCCAGCTTGGGCGTGTTGGTCAGGGCGTCACCAGACATCGTTCCTCCCCCGCTCTTGGCCTCGGGGTCTCCCCCGCACGGTGACATGATACGACGCGCGGCCCCAAGGAGGTGACGCGGAGGGCGGGACGCGCAGGCGGAGACCTCACGCCGTCGTGGTATACGTAGTCAGACGCGAGCGAGGGAGAGGCCCATGGCATCCAAGGGCGGACGGGCAGGCAGGGCGAAGGCAGGCGCGACGAGGCACGGAGCCTCCGCGTCCGGCTCGTCAAAGGGCTCGCACGCCTCGAAGGGGACCGGAAAGGGCACGACCGGAGGCGGTCGGCACTCGTCAAAGCCAGCCGGCAAGGCGACCTCGCGCAGCGCCAGGACGGCGCCAAGGAAGAAGGCGTCACGCGGATCCTCGCACACCGGCCGGCACTCCGCGCGACCGGCGGGGGCCGTCCGGGTCACCGGCCGCATCATCATGGTCGCCACCATCGCCTGCGTCGTGCTCCTGGCGGTCTCCAGGGTCCTGGTCTCGGAGTCCTCCGCCGGCAGCTTTGCCGGCTCGGCGCTCCCCAGCTCGTCGGTTGCCCACACCAACCCCTACGACTGGTCCAGGCTCTCCCTCGGCCTGGATGGGAGGCCGCGCTACGTTGTGGACGGCGTGACCGAGAGCCGCGTGGGCATCGACGTCTCCGAGCACCAAGGGGACATCGACTGGGGGTCGGTCAAGGCGGATGGCATCGGCTTCGCCTTCGTGCGCGTTGGCTACCGCGGGTCGAGCAACGGCACCATCGTGGAGGACGCCAAGTTCGAGCAGAACGTTGCCGACGCGCAGGCGGCTGGCGTGGAGCTGGGCGCGTACTTCTACTCGCAGGCCACGACCGAGGCGGAGGCCGTCGAGGAGGCCCAGTACGTGTTGCAGAAGCTGCAGGGCACGTCCCTCTCGTACCCCGTCGCCTTTGACTACGAGCCAACGGGCAACCAGGGGTCGCGCATCTACGGCCTGTCCAACGACCAGATGCGCGCAATCGCAGACGCCTTCTGCCGAACGATCGAGGCAAGCGGGCGCACCGCGATCGTGTACGGAAACCAGTCGGACCTCGCCCGCATGGACGCGGCGTCCCTCTACACGTACGGGTACTGGTACGCCTCGTACACCTCCGCCCCCACGCTTGACATGGCGTTCGCCATCTGGCAGTACACGTCCACGGGCCAGGTGGCGGGCATCTCGACCTCGGTGGACATGGACCTCGACCTGTCGCGCCCCCTCGCCGAGGGACTCGCGGCCGCGTCCTCGTCGTAGGGGCAGAGAGACGCCGCGACGGGAGACGTCCCCCGTCGCGGCGGTCGCGGGCCTAGTCCCTGGTGAGCTTGCGGTGCAGGCGGTGCGGCTTGGAGAGGTCGGGGCCCAGCCTCTTCTCGCGGTCGCGCTGGTAGTCCTCGAAGTTGCCCTCGAACCAGTGCCAGCTGCCGGGGTCCTCGTCCGTGCCCTCCCACGCCAGGATGTGCGTGGCGATGCGGTCCATGAACCAGCGGTCGTGGCTGGTGATGACCGCGCAGCCGGGGAAGGCGAGAAGCGCCTCCTCCAGGCTCTCCAGGGTCTCGGTGTCAAGGTCGTTGGTGGGCTCGTCCAGCAGCAGCAGGTTGCCG
This sequence comes from uncultured bacterium, assembly GCA_905214865.1. Lineage (GTDB taxonomy): Bacteria > Actinomycetota > Coriobacteriia > Coriobacteriales > Atopobiaceae > Olsenella_H. The sequence goes on from CAJMNO010000006.1 coordinate 35,219, forward strand.
CCCTGGCGAAGGGTCAGGGCCAGGTTGAGGCGGTTCCTCTCGCCTCCCGAGAGCACGCCGGCACGCTTCTGCTGGTCGGTCCCCTTGAAGCCGAAGGCGCTCACGTACGCGCGGCTGGGGATCTCCTGGTCGCCCACCTGGATGTAGTCGTTGCCGCCGGAGACGACCTCCCACACGTTCTTCTGCGGGTCGATCCCCTCGCGGTTCTGGTCCACGTAGCTGATCTTGACCGTCTCGCCCAGGTCGAGCTCGCCGGAGGTGGGGGTCTCCTGGCCCACGATCATCTTGAACAGCGTGGACTTGCCCACGCCGTTGGGGCCGATGACGCCCACGATGCCGTTGCGGGGCAGGGTGAAGCTGAGGTCGTGCATCAGCACGCGGTCGCCAAACGACTTGCAGAGCCCCTTGGCCTCCAGCACCTTGGAGCCCAGCCTGGGGCCCACGGGGATGTGGATGTCGGTGTAGTCGACCTTGGTCGCGCGCTGGGCCTCGGCCTCCATCTGCTCGTAGGCGGCGAGACGGGCCTTGCTCTTGGCCTGGCGTGCCTTCTGGGAGCTGCGCACCCACTCCAGCTCGCTCTTCATCTTCTTGGCGAGCTTGGCGCTCTGCTTGGACTCCGCCTCCATGCGCGCGGACTTGGTCTCGAGGTAGGTGGAGTAGTTGCCCTTGTACGGGTAGAGCGTGCCGCGGTCGACCTCGCAAATCCACTCGGCGACGTTGTTGAGGAAGTAGCGGTCGTGCGTCACGGCGAGAACGGCGCCCTGGTAGTTCTTGAGGAACTGCTCCAGCCACAGCACGCTCTCGGCGTCCAGGTGGTTGGTGGGCTCGTCCAGCAGCAGCAGGTCGGGCGCCTGGAGCAGCAGCCTGCACAGCGCGACGCGACGGCGCTCGCCGCCGGAGAGGTGGGTCACCGGCTCGTCGGGGTCGGGGCACTGCAGGGCGTCCATCGCCTGCGACAGCTGGCTGTCGACGTCCCAGCCGTTGGCGGCGTCGATCTCGTCCTGGAGGCGTCCCATCTCGGCCATGAGGGCGTCGTAGTCGGCGTCGGGGTCCGCCATCTCCTCGCCGATCTTGTTGAAGCGGTCCACCTTGGCGAGGACGTCGCCAAAGGCCTCGCGGATGTTCTCGCCCACGGTCTTGTCCTCGTCCAGAGGGGGCTCCTGCAGCAGGATGCCCACCGAGTAGCCGGGCGAGAGGCGCGCCTCGCCGTTGGAGACCTCCTCCATGCCGGCCATGATCTTGAGCAGGGTCGACTTGCCCATGCCGTTGGGGCCCACCACGCCGATCTTGGCGCCGGGGAAGAAGCCCATGGTGACGTCGTCGAGCACGACCTTGTCGTCAAACGCCTTGCGGGCCTTGTACATCTGGTAAATGAACTCTGCCATGCTGCTCCTTTGCGGGGCTCGGTGATGGTTCCAGGGGACATTCTACGGTGTGCGGGCGGGCGAGATGTGAGGGCCATGTGGTTCCGGCCCTCCCCGAGGGGCGCGTGCCCTCCCCTCCCGCGGGGACGGCGGGCCGACGCGGTGCCGTCACATACAATGGACGCCGCGAGGAGAGGGGGTCGCATGGTTTCAGGGGGCGCGAGGATGCCCATACAGCGGGAGGCGACGCCGGCGGAGCTGATCGCCCGCCACGGCGAGGACATCATGGGTTCGGCGGGGATGGACGTGGAGAGGCGCTGCATCCAGCACGGGACCACGAGTGTGTGCGCCCACTCGCTGGCGGTGACGCGCGCCTGCGTGCGCATGGCGCAGGCGACCCGGCTGCCCGTGGACGAGCGCGCCCTCGTGCGCGGGGCGCTTCTCCACGACTACTTCCTGTACGACTGGCACGTGAGCGACCCCAGCCACCGGCTCCACGGCTTCACGCACCCCGGCACCGCCTGCAGGAACGCCATCCGCGACTTTGGCATAGGGCCGGTGGAGCAGAACATGGTCCGCCACCACATGTTCCCCCTGACACCCGCGCCGCCCACCTGCCGCGAGGCGGTCATCCTGTGCCTGGCGGACAAGGTGGTCGCCACGCGCGAGACGGCGGAGGGCATCGCGCTCAAGGTCGAGGCGCTGGCCGAGAGGAGATTCGCATGAGGAGGGTCCTCATCATCGCCACGGGCGGCACGATCGCCTCGATGCAGGACGAGCGGGGCCTCTCGCCCCAGCTGACCGGCACCGAGATTGCCGCCTACGTGCCGCAGCTGGCGGACGTGGCGGAGGTGGGCTTTGTGCAGCCCATGAACATAGACAGCACCAACATGCGCCCCGCCGACTGGCTGCGCATACGCGACGTGATAGAGGACGCCTACGACGGCTACGACGGCTTCGTGGTCCTGCATGGCACGGACACCATGGCGTACACGGCGGCGGCCCTGAGCTACCTGGTGCAGGACAGCCCCAAGCCCATCGTGCTCACGGGCTCCCAGCAGCCCATGGCCAACCCGTTCACCGATGCCAAGCTCAACCTGTACCACTCGGTGCTGTACGCGGTGACGCCCGGCTCGCGTGACGTGAGCGTGGTCTTTGGCGGCAAGGTCATTGCCGGAACGCGCGCCCACAAGCAGCGCACCATGAGCTACAACGCCTTCACCAGCGTGAACTACCCGCTCCCCGCGGTCATCCGCGGCAACCGGGTGGTGCGCGACGTCGCCATGGGCATGTCGATCACGGGGCAGCCGGTGGGGCCGCTGCCCGGCGCGGACGGCACCTCTCGCCCCACCTTCTACCGCTCCCTGGACGAGCGCGTGGTGGTCCTGCGCCTGACGCCCGAGCTCAGGCCGAGCATCCTGGGCCTCCTCGCCCGCGACTACCAGGCGGTCATACTCGAGACCTTTGGCATCGGGGGCATCCCCGAGTACGAGGGCGGCTCGTGGAAGCGAGCGATCTTTGACTGGGTGGGGTCCGGCCGCACGCTGGTGCTGACCACACAGGTGAACGAGGAGGGCATGGACCTGGGCGTCTACGAGGTGGGCCACGACTACGCCGAGCACCCGGGCATCCTCAAGGGAGACGACATGACCACCGAGGCGCTGGTGGCAAAGACCATGTGGGCGCTGGGTCAGGCGAGAGACGCGGACGAGACGCGCGAGCTGTTCTACCGCCCCGTGAACCACGACCGCATGCCGCGCTAGCGTCCCCCCTATGCCTCGGCGTTGACGGCGAGGCCGAGGAACACGCACAGGATGGCGGCGGCGATGTTGCACACGTACGCCGGGACGCTCCCCACGACCCCGCCCACGAAGACGGTGAACCCGATGCCCACGACGGAGAGCGTGAGCCAGGCGGCGGCGGCAACCGACGCGGGGAGCGCGAACCTGCGGTGGCGCGAGGCGCGCAGCCCCAAGACCCCCGATACGGCCGCCGCGACGAGGTTGACGACGAAGGTCACGGCGACGAGCGGGGAGCCGGCGTCCAGGACCCCGTTGTGGCCAAAGAGCATTTTGCCCAAGCCGCCCAGGACGTCGAGCCCAAACGCGAAGTGCGCAACGGCGGCTGCAAGCACGGCGACGCTCAGCACGAGCACCACCAGGGAGACGATGCCGAGGAGCGACTGGGTGACTGGTCGACCCCCCGTGCTCACGTACCTCATCGAACCTCCCTGCTGCGTTTGAGTCGCGTTTATTGGTGTTTGAAAAAACCACCGTGCAAACTGAATTAGCATAGCACACGGTTTCACCATATTTTCGTCATATTACACCTCCGGATGCCACAGTGCGGCACCAATCCGCCGCGCGGGCGCGCCGCGTGCGCCAGCGTCGGGCACGGGCCGGCCGTGGACCCCGAGCAACACTGGCCCCCAAGGCGCTGCCGGCCAAATGTGCATCCTACGTGCATTTGTGCCGTCGCCCCTCTCCCCCGACGCGGCAAGCGGGCTTTTTTGGGAAATGCGCCAGCGCACGTGGCACAATCCTTGTATCACCAACACCGTGCCACCGGCCCCCACTGGCGGCGAGACAAGGAGAGTCACATGCCCGAGGCAATCCGCAAGGTCAACATCATCGGTCACCTGCACCCTGACACCGACAGCATCTGCAGCGCGATAGCCCTTGCATACCTCAAGAACCAGACGAGCGACATCGAGTACGAGCCGCGCCGCGCCGGCACCATCAACCGCGAGACCGCCTTCGTGCTCAAGCACTTTGGCGTGCCCGAGCCCCAGCTCATCACCAGCGTGCGCCCGCAGATCAAGGACATCCAGATCCAGCACATGGCGGGCATCGACCGCGAGACCAGCCTGTTCTCGGCCTGGAACCTGATGGGCGAGACCAAGACCGACACGCTCCCCGTCACCGACGAGAAGGGTAGCCTCGAGGGCATCATCGCGGTGAAGGACATCGCCAACGCCAACATGGACGTGTTTGACACCACGGTGGTCTCGGAGTCCAAGACCAGGTACGCCAACATCGTCGAGACGCTCAAGGGCGAGATGGTCATGGGCGACGAGGGCGCCTGCGTGGAGAGCGGCAACGTGGTGGTGGGCACCACGCCCGAGATGATGGAGGGCAACATCCTGAAGGGCGACATCGTCCTGGTGACCAACCGCTACGAGACCCAGCGCTTTGCCGTGGAGAGCGGCGCGAGCTGCCTCATCGTGTGCAACGGCGCCGAGCTCTCGCACGTGGTGCAGGAGGCGGCGGAGAGGAACGGCTGCTCGGTCATCACCACGCCCTACTCAACGTATGCGGCCGCTCGCCTGATCAGCATGTCCACGCCCGTGCGCGCCAAGATGCTCCCCGCAAAGGACGTCCTGAGCTTCTCGGTCAACTCCACCGTGGACGACGCCCGCAAGACCATCACCCAGTCGCGCCACCGCTTCTTCCCCGTGCTGGACGAGGACGGTCGCTACGCCGGCCTGGTGAGCACCCCCAACCTGCTCAACGTGAACAAGAAGCACATCATCCTCGTGGACCACAACGAGCGCTCCCAGGCGGTCGACGGCCTTGAGCAGGCCGTGATCATGGAGATCGTGGACCACCACCGCATCGGCTCCATCGAGACGTCCGCGCCCGCGATGTTCCGCAACGAGCCCGTGGGCTGCACCTGCACCATCCTGTACAAGATGTACAACGAGCAGGACGTGGAGATCCCCAAGAGCATCGCCGGCCTGATGATGAGCGCCATCCTCTCCGACACCCTGTGCTTCCGCTCCCCCACCTGCACGCCCTTCGACGAGAAGGCGGGCCGCGCGCTCGCCAAGATCTGCGGCGAGGACGTTGACCAGTACGCCGACCAGATGTTCGATGCCGGCGCGGAGCTGACCGGACGCACGGCAGAGGAGGTCTTCCACCAGGACTTCAAGATCTTCTCCCGTGGCAACGCGCGCTTTGGCGTGGGCCAGGGCAGCTTCATGACCGAGAACAGTCGCAAGGCTGCGGAGGCCCTGGTTGGCCCGTACCTCAAGGAGGGCGCGGCCAACGACGAGCTGCCGCTGGTGTTCTACATGTTCACGGACGTGAAGAGCCAGACCACCGAGATGCTGTACTACGGCGAGGGCGCCGAGGACATCGTCGCGCGCGCCTTCAACGTGCAGCCCGTCGACGGCATCGCGACGCTGCCGGGCGTCGTGAGCCGCAAGAAGCAGGTCACGCCCGCCCTCATGAACACGCTGCAGGACGTGCAGGAGGACTAGTCGCGAGGATCATGCGAGAGACGAGGGGGCGTCCCGTGCGGGGCGTCCCCCTTTTGCCATAGAGTCCACCCCGCGTGTACACGCGGGGTGGACTTCCCGGCACCAGACCCGTTCCTCTGGGGCTGGAGACCCCCCTCCGTCGAAAACCTCGTCCCGCGTGTACACGCGGGACGTACCTTCTGACACAGGGCGAATCCAGAGATGGCCAGCCCCCTTGAGGCCCACGCCACCACGGTAGCCGCGGGACATCCATGGGCTAAGAATGGGACGGATCGTCCACCTCATAGACAAGCTGGCGTCCCCATGGGGGGCGAGGCAACATGGCCCCCTGCTCGAGGATCTTTCCCCCTACCGGGTGCATGCCGTGTTGCGAGTAGGGCACCCTTGGAGGACCCACTGGCAAGAGACTCCTGATGTGAGCACTTGCGCCGGGAGTCGCCTATCAGAGGGATGGGCGAGGATTGTGTTCCCCCCAGTTGGTCTCACATCATAATTTCAACTGTGTCAGCTAGCTCCCGATGTGAATGCTCATATCCGGCTCCCCCTGCCATTCCATCCCCGAGGGGGACCTGTTTGGCAACGAACTCCCGACGCGAGCACTCACATCAGGCGCTTGCCGCCATGGAACGGGTGACATGCGTTCGCCGATAAGGTCTCAACTGGGAAAATGTCAGGCTTGCTCGGCTCTCGCGGCCCGTCCCCCCACGGGGAGGTGCTCACATCGGGCTCTGGCTGCCATCGAGGGGCATCCTGTCGGTCAGTAGTCGACATTCGGCGGCCTTGCCCGTGTTCCCCCAGTTGACGATGCGTCAAACATTCGATCTTGACGGCACAATCCCCGCGCGAGTGCTCACGCGGCGCATTTGCTGCCAACGGAGGATGATGCCCTCTTCAATGCCATGGGCCCTTCTCCCGCGCGAGCGTCGTGGCTACGGGGGCTCTCGCGAGCAGTACTCCATCAGGCAGGTCCCGAAGGGGGGCCGGACCAGCAGAGACTCCCCCATGGGGCAGACGGTCCGACCATACACGAGCACGTTCACCCATGGAACCTTGCCAGCTCCCGCACGCGACGGGTTGGCCGTCGTGCATGGCGCACGCCCCTCTCCCCTTCCTTGAGCACTTCGCCCGAGGGGCTTTGACCCCGGAGACTGGTCCCTCCTTCGCGCGCGGGCATCGCGGAGAGTTGCGCAGCCCACGGAACATGCCGAGCGACCTACAGCAGCTGGTCCAGCGTGTGTCCGTAGGACGGCAGGAACTCTTCCATGAAGTCGCGGACCTCGGGCAGCTCGGCAGCCATCTCCTCGAGCACGGTCCTGGTGGTCCTCTCGGCGGTGACGAACTCGGTGTTGCCGGCACTCCGCTCGTCCAGACATTTGATGAGTGCGCTGAGCTTGTCGGCTGCCTTCACCAGGCGGTGGAGAAGAACGTCGTCCTCGCTCCCGTCAGGTTTGAAGATGCCCTCGTAGACCGGGCGGAGGTCGTCTGGCAGCGTCTGCAGGAGCCTCTCCTGCGCGGAGTCCTCCACGGCCCGGTACGCCTCGCGGAGCGTGCCGCTGGCGTACTTCACGGGGGTGGGCATGTCACCCGTGATGATCTCGGACGCGTCGTGGTACATGCCCACGAGCGCCGCCCGCTCGGCGTCGAGGTGACGACCGTAGCGCTGGTTGCCGATCACGCACAGCGCATGCGCGATCATCGCGACCTCGAGCGAGTGCTCCCCCAGGTTCTCTGGGCGCGAGCTGCGCATGAGCGCCCATCGCTCGATGTACTTGAGCCTGGAGAGAAGTGCGAGGAAGCTCGACTCGCGCGGCTGTTCCTGTTCCATGCTGGACCCTTCCGTCGGGATACCGTGCCATCATACGGCCACCCCCGGACGGGATGGTTCGCCGTGCGACGGCTGGGGCCCTCTGGCCTAGAATCGAACCCGTTCGCAGCCCACCTCGCAGATTGGCATCGCATGCACGCGCTTCACGCACGACTTCCCAAGCACTTCGTCCTGGAGGAGCGCCTGGAGCGCTACCGTGACGCCATTGAGGTCGACCCCCGCTCGTACGCGGGGGCGTGGCGGGAGGCGTGCACGCCCCTGGACGGCAGGACGGCGTTCCGCGAGCTGAAGGTGGACCTGGGCTGCGGCAAGGGCGGCTTCGCCGCGGAGTCCGCCGCACGGGAGCCGGACGTGCTGTTCGTGGGGATAGATGCCGAGCCCATCTGCATCGCCTACGCCGCGCAGAAGGCGGTTGAGGGAGGCCTGGACAACCTGGTGCTGGTGCCGGCGCTGGGGTCCGCGGTGGACGAGCTCTTCTCCCCCGGGGAGGTGGACCGCATCATCCTCAACTTCCCCACGCCCTTCCCCAAGAAGCGCGACGCCTGGCAGCGACTGACCCACCTGGACCAGCTGATGCGCTATCGCACGGTGCTCGCCCCCGGTGGGAGCGTTGTGCTCAAGACGGACAGCCAGCCGCTCTTCGACTTCTCGCTCACCCAGTTCGACCTCGCGGGGTACCGCCTGACGTGGCGGAGCTCGGATGCCCGGGGCGACCGGCCGAACGACCCCATGAGCTGGTACGAAGAGCGCCTCTCGGCACAGGGCGCCACGGTGTACGGCCTGGAGGCAGTCCCCGGCCCCGCCCCCGAGCACGTGGAGCAGGCCGCCGAGCTGAGCCTGGCCGAATACCTGCCGCAGGACCTCGCCAGCCTGACATACGTCCCCCACGGCATGGAGGGCACGGTCACCAACCTGCGCAACCTCAGGGCCAAGCGCGCGATGGGCCATCACGAGAGCTAAGGGGAGAGACAAGCCGCCCCCGTCCTCCAAAGGAGGGCGAGGGCGGCAGCCAGTGGCATGGGCCGGGGGATGGGGCAGGGGCTTCTCCCCCAGGACCTGGTGCAAACGGCGACGGGCTACCTACAGCCTGGTGACGCTGACCTTGTCCACGAGGGAGTCAACGAGGTCGCGGGGAGCCGCCTGCGTGCCGGACTGCATGACGTTGGCGGCACCGGTGGCCATCGCGAGCCTGACGGTGTCGTCCAGCCCCATGCCCAGGTCCTCGGCGTAGGCGAGCGCCGCCACCACGGAGTCGCCCGCGCCGACCGTGGAGCCCACGGGCACCTTGACGGAGCCGCCCTTCACCACGTGGTCGCGGCTCACGAACATGGCGCCAGCACCACCCATGGACACGACGACGTTGTCCAGGCCCTTCTCCACGAGCTCGCGCGCCGCCTCCGCGACCTTGTCGTCGGTGTCGAGCTTGCGGCCCAGCATGAAGCCGAGCTCGATCTCGTTGGGCTTGATGAGGTACGGACCGGCGGAGATGCCCGCCACCAGCTTGTCGCCGTCGGCGTCGAGGAAGACCTTGGCGCCCGCCTCCTTCAGGGCCGAGACCCACGTGGCGTACGTCCTGGGGCTTGCCCCGCGCGGAAGCGAGCCGGAGAGCACCGCAATGTCGCCGGGCTCCACCACGTCCACGAGCTGCGCCAGCATTTCGTCCAGCATCTGGTCGCTCACCTGCGGGCCGGGCTCGTTGATGTCGGTGTGGGTGTCTCCCGTGGGGTCGACGACCTTGAGGTTGGTGCGCGTCTCGCCCTCGACCTGGAAGCTACGGAGCTCGATGCCCTGGTCGGCCAGCATGGCGGCGATGGTGTTGCCGGTGTTGCCCGCCAGGACCGCGTAGGCGACGCTGGTGCCGCCCAGCTGGCGGATGACCTTGGAGACGTTGATGCCCTTGCCGCCCGGGTCGCTGCGAAGCTGCGAGATCCGGTTGACCCGGTCGAGGGTGAAGCCGTCCACCTGGGCGGTCTTGTCAAGCGCTGGGTTGAGCGTGACGGTGTAGATCATGGGATCACTCGCCTTCCGTGTGCCTTGGTGCGACCGGTGCGTTCACCCCAAGTCTACCAGCGCGCGGGCCACGGCCCGGCAACGTTGCCGCAAGCGTTTTGCCACGGCGGGCGGGGGCCATCCCATGCCGGGAGGCTGCGCTACTCTCCCCTGAGCTCGCTCAGGAACTCGTCCCCGTAGCGACGGAGCTTGGTCTTGCCCACGCCCGAGACCTGCAGCAGCTCCTCGCGCGTGGTGGGCCTGCGCCGCACCATGGCACGGAGCGTGGCGTCGGAGAAGACCACGTACGGGGGCACGCCCGCCTCGTCGGCCAGTGACTTCCGCAGTGCCCTCAGGCGCTGGAACAGGCGCTCGTCCTCGTCGGTGACCTCCGCCTCGCTGGGCAGCTCGCGCTCGCGCACGCCACGGCCGAAGGTGGTGCGGGAGCGCACTGTGCCCAGGTAGTCGTCGGGCGAGAGGCGCCTGCACACCGAGCAGCCGCCGCACCCGCCGTCCGGGAGAGTGACCGCCTGCCCAAAGTAGGAGAGGACCCTCCCGCGCAGGCAGGTGTCGCTCATGGCGTAGCCGATCATCTTGGAGAGCAGGGCGTTGCGGTTGGCGAGGAGGCGCTCCCTGTCCGCGCGCGTGGTCTGGGGCGGGAACTCCGTGTTGTCGATCAGGAAGTGGCAGGTGCGGATGTCGCCGCGGCTCCACAGCAGGAGGCACTCGGCAGGCTCGCCGTCGCGACCCGCGCGACCCGCCTCCTGGTAGTACTCCTCGAGCGACAGGGGAAGCCCCACGTTGACCACGTAGCGGACGTCGGACTTGTCGATGCCCATGCCAAACGCGTTGGTGGCCACCATGACCTGGGCGTCGTCCCTCACGAAGGCCTCCTGGGCTGCGGCGCGGCTCTGGTTGTCGTAGCCGGCGTGGTAGGCGACGGCGCGTACCCCGGCGTCGCGCAGCGCCTCCGCGAGCGCGTCGACCTTCTTGCGCGTGGTCGCGTACACGATGCCGCTCTGTTCGCGGTGGGACAGCGCGTACGAGACCACCCACCGCTCGCGCGCCTTGGGCGTGAGCTCGAAGGAGGCGAGCGTGAGGTTGGGACGGTCGAACCCGTTGACCTGCACCGTTGGGTCCCGCAGGCCAAGGAGGGAGACGATGTCCGCACGCACGCGAGCCGTCGCGGTGGCAGTGAGCGCCGCGACCACCGGACGCTTGGGCAGGGCGTCCACGAACCCCGCGATCCCCCGGTAGGCCGGGCGGAAGTCCTGTCCCCACTGGCTCACGCAGTGCGCCTCGTCCACCGCCACCAGGGGCACGCTCGCCCGGCTGGCAAACTCCAGGAAGCGACCGTCCTGCAGGCGCTCCGGGGCCACGTACATGATGTCGTACCAGCCGTCCAGCGCCCGTTGCATCACGATCTCCTGCTGCCGCGGGTTGAGCGTTGAGTTGAGGTACGAGCCCCGGATGCCCGCCTCCTTGAGCGAGCGCACCTGGTCGCCCATGAGCGAGATGAGCGGAGACACCACCAGCGTGAGGCCGCCCAGGAGCGCCGCCGGTATCTGGTAGCACACGGACTTGCCGGCACCCGTGGGCATGACCGCCAGGCTGTCCCGCCCGCCGAGGATGGACGAGATGACCTCGGCCTGACCCGGTCTGAACGACTCGTAGCCAAAGTAGCGCGAGAGCGCCTGCCGCGCGTCCTCCATGGTTGGCATGGGGCACCCCTCCCCGCTCGTCTCTCCCCCAACGCCCACGGAGCGCCGTGGGCCAAGCCTCGATTGTAAGACGTGGGAGCGACGCAGCGGCCGATGGCGGGCGGAGGGCTACTCGTCCTCGCCGTCCTCGTAGGTCGCCAGAGCGTCGAACAGCCGGGCGATCCTGAGGTCGGGGATGACCCACAGCGAGAAGGCGAGGACCATCGCGACAAACGCCAGGCGCGTGGTGGGGAGCGCGATGGCGAGGACCAGCGCCACGACCTCGAGCCCCAACGTCCAGCGCTCCTTGGCGAGCGACCTGTGCTGCAGCTCTCTCATGCCGCTGGTGGAGCGCTGGCAGCTCACGGCGTGGCGGATCACGCGCTCCAGGTTCATGTACGAGAGCGAGACCAGCATGTTGAGCACGATGTAGCAGGTGGTGGGAAGGGCCGCGAAGTTTGTCTTCTGGTTCCAGTCGGTCGCGAGGGGGAAGAACGAGAGCACGAACAGGAACAGCAGGTTGGACCACAGCATGCGCCCCGTGGTGCGCCGCACCAGGTTGAGCAGGTGGTGATGGTTGTTCCAGTACGTCCCCACTGCCACGAAGCTGACCGCGTAGCTCACCACGGCGGGACCGAGTGACAGCAGGTCTGCCATCCCAGAGCCCTCCGGGGCAGAAATCCCCAGCACCATGATCGTGATGATGATGGCGATGACGCCGTCGCTAAACGCCTCCATGCGGCCCTTGGGCATGGCGATCCCCCGTCTCCCTCGCTCGCGCCCCATGCGCGGGCTGGGGCGATGATACCGCACGTCGGACGGGGGAGGGTGCCGCTCAGGCGCCGCCCAGGGGCACGCGGAGCAGCTCGTCGTAGGTGAGCTCGCCTCCCTCGGGATGGTGACTCCACATCAGGCTCGCCGCCTGGACGCGGAATGCGGGGATGCCGGCGGGACGAGCCAGGGGAGAGGAGGCGCGCGCCTCTCCCCCATCCCCCACCACCGGCTGCCAGCCATCCTTGGGCCGGGCGCCGCGGAAGAGCGTGACGTGCGGGAGAAACTGGGTTGCGGTTGCCGGGAGCCGGTCGCCCAGCCCCTGGTCGGCGAGGGCCCGCACGAGGGACGCCTGGAGGCGGACGAGCCCCTGGAGCCCCGGACCGTCCGCGACGCCCCGCCACACCACGCTCCCGCCGTGCCGGCGTTCGAACACCCCCACCCCGCCGAGCGCAAGGGGGAGGGGCCTCGCCTGACGGGCGGCGTCACCCAGCGCGCGCACCGCCGCCTCACGCTCGCCGGCGTCGCACATGCCGAGGAAGGCAAGCGTGAGGTGGAGGTTGCCCCGCGCGGTCGGCCTGCCCCGCACAAGCAGCGGGGCGACCTCGCGCTGCGTGCGGCAGAGCTCGTCCCTCACCCGCTCGTCTGGCAGCACCGCCAGGAACAGCCTCGTCCGACCGTCCGTCATCCGGCACCTCCCGCGATGGTTTTTGCCAACTTGCCGACTGCGCCTCCACCCAGCCGGCCCATCCTGTTAGAGTCCAGTCTATGCACGTTGCGAACATCCGGCGATGGGAGGATCCCATGAGCGAGAACGACGAGGCAACCGACTACATCGACATCGACTTTGACGATGGCACCCAGGTTCGCTGCGAGGTCCAGGGCGTGTTCGACCTCGACGGCGAGGAGTACATCGCGCTGCTGCCCGAGGACGGGTCGGACGACGTGTACCTGTACGGATACCACGAGTACGAGGAGGACCAGACCTACGAGCTGGTCGACATCCTGGACGACGACCTGTTCCAGCGCGTCTCGGACCGCTATGACGAGGTCGCGGCGGAGCAGGCCGAGATAGACGAGGAGCTGGCCGCCGAGGAGGACGCGGAGGCTGAGGCCGAGGCGGAGGTGGCGGAGGAGGACTCCGAGGAGTAACCCCGCCGACACCACTTGGCAGAGGAGCGATGCGAGGGGCCGTCGCCCGGAATGAACCGGGTGGCGGTCCCTCTTGTTTGTGCAGGTGAGGGGTCATGCCACCCGCAAGGTGCCACTCGTGTGGCCCCGCCGGCCGGGGAGGGGCCCCCATTGGGTAGTAACCTAAGGAGCGCTCGACGTACCACCAACCCCGCCCCGCGGCGGGCAAACATAGCTTGGAGCCCATCATGCCCAGACTCACACCCGGCAACAGACTGTACTTCTACCAGCTTCTCTCCACGCGACTCGGGGTCGGCGTGCAGACGCCCCTCCCCAAGGTCGAGGAGCTGCTGAGCGAGGAGGACGTTGACCCCGCCGACGTGGGTTGCGACGACGTGCAGCAGCTCCTCTCCCAGATGCCCGAGTTCATCAAGCTCACGGTATTCAAGAAGGGCCGTACCTACGTGACGGTGCAGCGCCAGGAGGAGTGGGGCCAGGTGCTCGCGCACGCCGGCGAGGAGCACCAGAGGAAGGCACCCGCCAAGGGCGCCAAGGCCTGGAAGCACAAGAAGAGCAGCAAGGATCCCAAGCCCGCGAAGCCCCGCCATCGCAGGGAGAGGCGCGGGGACACCGACACCGAGAATGCCGCGGCCCAGCGGGACGAGGGCGGCGCAAGGGCCGTCGAGTCCGCAGCGGATGCAGCGGAGCCGGCCCAGACTGTCACACGCGACGAGCCGAAGGCGGCACCTACCGTCGAGGCGGATGACCGTGCCACCGAGACGGCGCAAGTGCCGTCGCAGGCCGGGCCCGACGCCACGGCGGCCAAGGCGGCCGACGCGGGACGACAGGTCGGGCCCTCCGAGGCAGCCTCCCAGGGCGACGGCGCGAACGCGAAGGCGGAGTCCCCGAGGGATGCCGGGGGCGAGACGCACGGGGCCGGCGAGCCCCGGGGCGAGACGGACGCCGCCGCTTCGGCGGAGCATGCGCCCGTCCCAACGCAGGGGCCCGCGGCCGGCAACCCGGGAGCGGCGCCGACGGACGGCGAGCCTCCCATCAAGCTGACCATCACCTACGACCCCTACCGTGACATGGAGGAGGACCTGGACGCCGCTCTGCGCGAGGCGGAGGACGGTGCCAGGCGCGAGGCCGACGAAGTTGCCCGGGCCGAGGGAGGGCGTCCCCTCTCGCCCCGCACGGAGGCGAAGCCATCGGACCGCAACGGCACCGCACGCCACGACTCCCCCCGTGCGCGAAAGGCGGCACGGCCCGACGCGACGGCAGAGAGGCCCGAGGACAGCGAGCCCGCGACCCCCGCGGTCGTGGCGTCGGACATCCCCTCCCCCGTCAGGCTGCAGGCAGACCTGCCGCAGGACTTTGCGAGCGAGGTCCACTGCACCGACCGCCTGCTCCAGCTGCTGTACCGCACCCTGCCCATCGATGCGGACGTGATGTCCGTGCTGGACGAGGACTGGCGCGTGGCCCGCTCGACGGGATCCCTGGGCGGGACGCGCAGCAAGGTCACCTTCCCGCTGCGCTACCTACAGGAGGACGGCTCCTCGCACGTGATGGTGACGCTGCGCCGCTCCTCCAAGGCGACCGCCGGCAAGCGCTGGGCGCTGGCATACGTGGACGGCGACGACGGCACGGGAGACACGCACCAGGCCGTTGGGCTGGAGGGCCTGCCCAAGGAGGACGAGGGCGCCTGGAGCGACCTTGCCGGCTCATCCCTTGGCATGGCCCCCACGGCGAGCCCCGCACGCGAGCTCGCCCAGTTTGCCGTGATCGGCTCGTGGGACGAGCTCCTGGGCGCCCTGGCGACCATGGCGGCCCCCGAGCGCTGGAACTACCCCGGCGAGGGCGTGGGAAAGGCGAGCCGCTACGGCATCCTGCGCGAGTACCTCACTGTCACGTTCCACCGCCTCCTCGCCACCGATGGCGTGCGCATTGCGGCGGACGGGTCGCTGGCTGCCTTTGACACCGGGCTCCACACGGCCTTCTGGCAGGACATCTACGCCTGCTTCGCGCCGCACAGGGGAGACATACCCTGGCAGTTCAGCGGGTTCTGCACCGCCGGCTCCGGCGAGCTGGGGGCGCTCCTGGTGGCGTCCCTCGACCCCCTGCCCCAGCCAGCCCGCTACCTGGAGCGCATAGGCGACGTGTTCCCCCAGCCGGGCAGGATGGTGGTCCTGGACACCGAGTCGCTGGTCATGCGCCAGCTCGGACGCCTGCCGCGCGCGTTCCTGCAGGAGCAGGTGGGAACGAGCTCCGTGGCAAGCGAGGCCCTTGGTCGCGTGCTCTCCAACCCGGGTGACGCGAGGGCGCAGACCGAGCTCTCGCGTGCCATCAAGGGCGACCCGGGGACCTACCGCCACGTGGGACGCGCCCTCGACGACGCCTGCGACCTCGCCCTCCGCAGGGCTCGCTCAAGCTACCGCACGGTCGCGCCCGCCTTTGACCCGCAGACGGACTCCATGCGGCTGCTGCTCCCCCTCTGCCTGGTGAGCGACGACAAGGCGGACTGCGCGCTGGCCCTTGCGCCCCAGCCCACGGGAAACTACCAGGGGACCGCGGTCCTCTCGCTCCCCCGCGCCTATGCCTGCTCCAGGGTCGTGGGAGAGGAGCAGCCCTCCTGGCTGCAGCCCCAGGACGTCCTGGCCTAGGGTTTCTGGGAGTCACCCCGGGGCTCTTTGGGGGGGACTTGGGCAGAGTGTCTGCTGAGGAATTACGAGTGCTGGCAATCCACGGGCGGCAGCCGCTGGGGAAATGCAAGTGTTGGCAGAAAGTAGAGGCCCAGAAGGCTCTCGCCCGTCGAAAACCCTGTCCCATGCGTGCATACGTGGACGCTTCCTGACGCGGGGAGGCCACGCGATGCCAGGCACCTCGGGCCTCGGGCAACCACGGTTGCGACGGGGTGTCGATGGGCTGAGAATGGGACGGTTCGTTGACCATCCGGGCTGTTCAGCAGCTCCGGGCGCCAGGCCCACGGCCGTCCCCGCGGCGCCCCTCCCTGCCAGGGACGGGTGCCGCCGCGCGCCAGGGGCCTCCCTCAGGGGCCCAATGGCGAGAAGCTCCCGACGCGAGCACTTTTGCGTGGTTTCTGCAGCCACGGAGTCGTGGCTGCGCTGCGTTTCCCCCAGTCGGTCGGCCGCCGGCATCACTCCCCTGGCGAGAAACTCCCGACGTGAGCACTCATACCGGTAAGCAGCTGCCATCCAGACCCGGAGAGAGGCCCACTTGGCAGGAAACTCCCGTTGTGAGTACTCATATCGGGCTCCCGTTGCCATGGGTCATGCGACGTTTTGCGACCGAAGGCCTTCCAACTGGGAAAAGTCGACAAGGTCCGATACCCAGGCCCCTCCCCCTGACGGGAAGGTGCTCACATCGGGCCTTGGCCGCCATCGGTCGCCGGGATAACGGAACGGTTGGCAGACCCCCTCGCGAGCGCCCACACGTAGCTCTCGGTGTCGTCCGCGACTGCCAATACTCCGCTTTCCTCGGCAGCCTCCCCGAATGCCGCACGGAGTCAGGCCGGATGTGGCTCGGCACCCCCCACACGCGGCAGCAAGCCCCGCCGTTGGCAGCACCAGACGACCGTGGCTCCCGCGCCAATGGCGCCGCCCGCTTCGCTTCGTTAAAAAACAGATACGCCCCGCTTACATTGCCGTTGCGGCAGCCTTCCACGGCTACACTGGGTTGGTCGTTAACAGCCCTCTAGCCGCAAGGCGTGCACGGAGGTAAGCGCATGGCGAAGATCCAGATGAAGACGCCGCTCGTCGAGATGGACGGCGACGAGATGACCCGCATCATGTGGCAGATGATCAAGGATGACCTGATCTGCCCGTTTGTGGACCTCAAGACCGAGTACTACGACCTGGGGCTCGAGAACAGGGAGGCGACCAAGGACCAGGTAACCGTGGACTCCGCCAACGCCACCAAGCGCCTGGGCGTCGCCGTGAAGTGTGCCACCATCACCCCCAACGCCCAGCGCGTGGAGGAGTACCGCCTGTCGAAGATGTGGAAGAGCCCCAACGGCACCATCCGCGCGATGCTCGACGGCACCGTGTTCCGCGCCCCCATCGTGGTGCGCGGCATCGAGCCCGTCGTCCGCAACTGGAAGAAGCCCATCACCATCGCACGCCATGCCTACGGCGACGTGTACAAGAACGCCGAGATCCGCGTTCCCGGCCCGGGCAGGGCAGAGCTGGTCTTCACCGCGGAGGACGGCACCCAGACGCGCGAGCTGATCCACGAGTTCAGCGGCCCCGGCGTGATCCAGGGCATGCACAACCTGGACGACTCCATCAGCAGCTTTGCCCGCAGCTGCTTTGAGTACGCCCTCGCCACCGGTCAGGACCTGTGGTTTGCCACCAAGGACACCATCTCGAAGACCTACGACCACCGCTTCAAGGACATCTTCGCCGAGATGTACGAGGCGGAGTACCGCGAGCGGTTTGAGAAGGCCGGCATCACGTACTTCTACACCCTCATCGACGACGCCGTGGCCCGCGTCATGAAGGCGGAGGGCGGCTTCATCTGGGCGTGCAAGAACTACGACGGAGACGTGATGAGCGACATGCTCTCGAGCGCCTTCGGGAGCCTCGCGATGATGACGTCGGTGCTGGTATCGCCCCACGGCTACTACGAGTACGAGGCGGCGCACGGCACGGTGCAGCGTCACTACTACAAGCACCTGCGCGGGGAGGAGACGTCCACCAACTCGGTCGCCACGATCTTTGCCTGGACCGGGGCGCTCCGCAAGCGCGGCGAGCTCGACTCCCTGCCCGAGCTGGTCAACTTTGCCGACGCGCTGGAGCGCGCGACCGTGGACACCATCGAGAGCGGCCGCATGACCGGCGACCTTGCGCGCATCACCTCGATCCCCAGCCCCATCAGGCTCAACACCGAGGACTTCATCCTGGCCGTCGCCGACCAGCTGCGCAGCGAGCTCGACAGGTAGCGATCAAGGCAAGCGAGACACGCGACCCCCATGCCAGGGACCCAGCGGCCTAGGCATGGGGGTCGTCTCGTCTGCCGACGAGGCCAGCGCGCCTTCCTACCCCCGCCCCTTGCGGAGCGCCTCGAGACGGTCGAGGAGGTCGAGGCCGCGGTCTTGCAGCATGAGGGCGTTGGCGCAGGTCACGAAGGAGTCCGAGCCATGCGCCGCCTGGAAGCCCATGAACTCGGGGTCCACGGAGAGCCTGGTGACGAAGACCAGGGTCTCCTCTCCCTCGCCAAACGCCCGCGACATAAAGTCGATGGCGTGGTCGACCTGTGCCGAGACGCGCCTGACGCGATGGGAGAGGGTCCTCACCACGTCGTTGTAGCGTCCCTTGGCGCCGTCCAGGCCACCCTTTGCGACCAGGGGGCAGAGCTCGCGGAGCAGGGCGAGCCTGCGGGCGCACACGGCGCGCCGGCGGTCCGAGGCGAAGCCGCGCGACACCAGCCCGGCCAGCTCTATCTCGCAGTCCGACACCACGGCGCCCGCCGCCTGGGGCTCGTCCCCCAGCGTCTTGAGGATGTCGCGCACCTGGCGCACGGCCTCCTCCTCGATCCGCACGCCGTGGACCCCCGCGAGCAGGGCCGACTCCACCAGGCTCACCACTGCCATGCGCTCGTCCAGGTCCGCTTCGGAGACGTGCGCCACGGTGGCGTCGTCCGCGAGGCCGTCGAGCACCCGCGCCACGTCCAGGTCCTCGCGGTACTTCCCAAACAGCTCAAGGTAGAGCGAGAAGTCCTCGGCGACCTCGTCGTCCTGCAGGTACTGCCCCACCAGATAGGGGTCCACGTCGATCCCCTCGCGCTCGTAGGCCTGCAGCATGCGCGAGAGGTCCTCCCAGCCTCGCGCGGTCACCACGCGCGTGCCCTCGACGGTGCTCCGCACCCGGAAGAAGTTCTCGGGCTTCTCGTCCAGGTAGGAGGCTATGGCCGGGTGCACGCCATGGGCGGCGGCATAGCCCATCCACGCGTCGAGGTCGGGCTCCACGTCGATGCGCTTGAGGCGGTCCATCATCGCGGGGTCGAACTCGCGTGCCGCGCGGTTGTACTCGGGAGGGTTGCCGGCGCACACGATGACCCAACCCATCGGCAGCCGGTGCTGGCCAAAGGTCTTGTACTGCAAGAACTGCAGCATGGAGGGCATGAGCGTCTCGCTCGCGCAGTTGATCTCGTCCAGGAAGAGGATCCCCTCTCGCCCACCCGACGACCGCATGGCGTCGTACACCGATGCGATGATCTCGCTCATGGTGTAGCGGCTGACCTTGTAGCGCTCGCCCTCGAACTCCTCGTCCTGGATATAGGGGAGGCCCAGCGCGCTCTGGCGCGTGTGGTGCGTGATGGAGTAGCTCACGAAGCACAGGCCCAGCCGCTCGGCCACCTGCGAGACGATAGCCGTCTTCCCCACGCCCGGCGGCCCCATGAGGATGATGGGCCGCTGCATCTGGGGCGGGATGAGGTAGATCCCCTCGTCGTCCCTCGCCAGGTATGCGCGCACCGCGCCCTCGACCTGCCCCGCCGCCTGCTGGATGTTCACCGTACGCCTCCCTGCGCCTCGTCCTCGCCCGCCCCCAGCTCGTCTGGGTCGAGCACCACCTTGATCGCCCACGGCGGAACCGACGCCGCGGGAAAGTCCCTGTCGTAGAACACGAACGCGACCCGGTAGTCCGGGACCCTGCTGGGATAGATGCCCCAGCCGTCCGTGAGGTAGACCAGCCCCGAGAGGTCCCGGAGTCCCCCCTCGCGCCGAAGCCGGTCCACGTAGTCGAAGGCGGGCCTGAAGTCCGTCCCGCCGCCACCGACCACGCGGACCTCGCGCTGCCAGCGCCTGAGGTCCTCCTCGCTCGACAGGCACACGTCGCTGCGCACCCCCGCGTCCGCCATGACCACGTGGATGTTGGTCCTGTCACCCATGGCACCGCCGTCGCGCAGCATCCCAAAGGTCAGGTCGACGAAGCGTCTGACCATGGCCGGCGACACGGACGCCGAGGTGTCGATGACCACCACGAAGTCGCGCAGGGTCCGGCGCTCGCGGTACTCCAGGCTCTCGATCAGGGGCATGTTGCCATAGAGGCTGAGCCCCAGCTCGTAGAACGCGTAGTCAAACTCGTCGGGCGAGACGCGCATCTCCTCCCGCTCGCGGGCAAAGCGCCTGAGGAAGTCCGCGTAGCTTGCCCGATGGCGCGTGGCGGCCTCGATCTGGCACTCCAGGTCGCCCAGACCCTGCCCGCGGCCGCGCGAGAGCGTGCGCAGGTCAACTGCCGTGCTCTTGGCCACGTGCTCCCAGCGCCTCCGGAGTTCGTCGCGCTCGCGGGGGGAGAGGGGACGCCTTCCGTCGCCGTCGCCCGTCCCGCGGGCATCCGGGCCGCCGTCGCCGTGACGCGCGCGGCCCGACGCGCCCGGGGGCGGGGTTCCGCCGCTGCCGGCGGGGTTGCCCTGGGCCCCGGTGGCGCGGGCCTCTCCCCCGCCGTCGTCGGAGGAGCCCGACGCATGCCCCCGACTTGCGCCGGCAAGCCATCCCGACGCGTCGTCGCAGCGGAACACGCGCTGCCAGGACCGGCGGGAGGCCCGATACCCTCCCTCGCGGAGGGCACGGTAGACCCTCTCGGCCGTGAGCGGCTCGCCCAGGTCGCGCGCCAGCCGGGAGAGGACCACCCCCTGCGCCTGCCCGCGCTCGCCGGGGCGCGGCCCGCACACCTCTGCCACGATCCTCTCCGCCGCGATGTCGCAGGCAAGCTGCCACGCCGCGGGGTCCTTGGCGACCTCCCCGCCCATGAACGGGTGGAGCAGCAGGCAGTGGGCCAGCACGTGCACGTAGTCCCTGACGGGCGGCTCGCGCGTGCGGCCAAGGTCGAGCAGGATGCACTCGGGGTCGTACCACAGGGTGCGGCCGTCGGTCGCGAAGGGGGCGCCCAGGCCCGACGACGGCTGGGGGGTGAGCATGCCGGCGGCCTGTGAGAGGAAGTAGCTGCCCGAGATCGCGCGGCTCACGGCAAGCCGGACGGTGTCTGCCGCCAGCCTGTCGGGACTGTCGTCACGACGCGACGGGGCCATGCCGGAGTCCCCTGCCATCTGGTCGCCACCCCTCCCGACCCCTGCCGGAACGCCATCGATGAGGTCCCGGACGCCTGTGCCAGCCACCCGCATTGTCCTACAACAGGAGGTCGCCCAGCTCCCCCAGGTCGCCGTCCGCGTCCTCCGACCGGTGGTCGGGGGCCTGCTGCCGCTCGCGCGACCTCCCCAGCAGCCAGGCGGCCAGCTCCGCATGGCCCGCCGCAGACGCGACCGAGAGACCCATGCGGGCGAGGGAGGGGGAGAGGAACGACGGCCACTCTGCCACCTCCCTCATCTGGGCGAGCATCCCGTTCCGGCACAGGTAGCGCACGAGTGCCGGCGCCTGGGACGACGGGATGCCCGCCAGGTGCGGGACCATGGTCGCGACCACCTGGGGGTTGTGGGACAGCCAGGTGCCGTCGCGGAGCTGGTCCGCCACGAGCGAGGGCGCCAGCTCGCACACCACCGCCAGGACCGCGTCGCACACGCCCGCCCTGAGGAAGAGCCCCAGCGCCTGTGCCACGCGCCCCTCTCCCCCGGCACCGCCCCCTCTCCAAAGGTCCCCCATCCTCCGCGCGAGGGAGAGGCACGCCTCCGCCTCGCCGGGGCGGGACGCGGCGGAATCGAGCGTCACCGCGTTGGCACGCGCGAGGGCCGCCCTCAGGAGGTCTGCGTAGGCGAGGGGGTCGAACAGGCCGTCGGCAGCGAGCCTCGCCACGAGGTCGCAGGTTGCGGCGACGTCCGTGGAGGTGGAGAACGACCCGCCGCACAGCTGCTCGTTTCCCACGAAGGGCTCGAAGGCCTCGCTCGAGACGGACCGCGCGAAGGCGTCGCGCAGGATCCCCGCGCTTCCCCGCGTGAGGTCGAGGCGCGAGAGGGAGCGTGCGCCCTCCTCCCCCGCCGGCAGGTTGGGCGGTGCCTGGAGCAGGTCCGCCCCGCGGGCGAGAAGGACGCGGGCAACGTCCTCCCGCGCCGTCCTCAGGGCGAGGGCGAGGGCCCAGCCGGCATAGGGGATGGGCGCGAGGGCGTCCCAGGCGCACGAGACGAGCGCCCCCGTGCCATAGACGCAGGAGCGCTCGAGCAGGTCGATGACCTCGCGCGACGAGAGGCGGTCCCTTTGGCCGGACAGCATGGACAGCGCGACCATGGCGCGCATCGAGTCGCCCGAGACGATGGCCCCGCGGGTCACCACCAGGAGCCCGGCCACGTTGTCTGCCCCATGGGGGAGCCGCACGGACGGCACGCCCGCCCCTCTCCCCTAGTCGAGGTCCCTGAAGTGGAAGTGGCTGCGCCCCTCGGCGTAGTCGCCCACCACCTGACCGGAACCGCGGAGCTCGTACTTGTAGGTGACCAGCCCGTCCAGGCCCACGGGGCCGCGCGCGTGCAGCTTGCCGGTGGAGATGCCCACCTCGGCGCCAAAGCCGTAGCGGAAGCCGTCGGCAAAGCGGGTCGAGGCGTTCTGGTACACGCCGGCGGAGTCCACCAGGCGCATGAAGCGCTTGGCCGCCGCGTCGTCGTCGGTCACGATGGCGTCGGTGTGGTGCGACCCATGGCGGTTGATGTGGTCGATCGCCTGGTCGATGTCATCCACGACCTTGGCCGAGATGATGGGGGCAAGGTACTCGGTGTCCCAGTCGTCCTCGGTGGCGGGCTCGCAGCCCACGAGGTCGCGCACCGCCTTGTCGCCGCGCAGGGTCACGCCCGCCTCGCGGTACGCCTCCGCCATCGGCGGGAGGAACTTCGCCGCGACGTCGCGGTGGACGAGCAGGGTCTCGGCCGCGTTGCAGGCGGCGGTGTACTGGGTCTTGGCGTCCAGGCAGATGCGCACGGCCATGGGAACCTCGGCGGCCTTGTCCACGTACACGTGGCAGATGCCGTCCGCGTGGCCCATGACGGGAATCTTGGTGTTGTCCATGATGTAGCGCACGAAGGCGTTGGACCCGCGCGGGATCAGCAGGTCAACGTAGCCGTAGCAGCCCAGCAGCTCGTCGACCTCGCGGTGCGCCTCGGCCAGGTACAGGCAGGCGTCGGGAAGGCCGGCGGAGAGGGCCGCGGCACGGATGACCTCGAACATCTCCCGGTTGGTGTTGAGCGTCTCGGACCCGCCCTTGAGCATGGCGCAGTTGCCGCTCTTGATGCAGAGCGTGGAGATCTGGACCATGGCGTCGGGGCGCGCCTCGAAGATCACGCCGATGACCCCGATGGGGCAGGTCACGCGGCTGAGCACGAGGCCCTGGTCCAGCTCGCGGCGCAGCAGCACGCGGCCAACGGGGTCGGGTAGCGAGACCAGGCTGTCGATGCCGGCGCACACGTCGGCAAGCTTGTGCTCGTCAAACAGCAGGCGCTTGCGCACCGCCGGGGCCACGTTCGCCTCGTCCGCCGCCGCGAGGTCCTTGGCGTTGGCGGCAAAGATCCGCTCCTTGCTCTCCTGCAGCGCCTGCTTGATGCGCAGGAGGGCGTCGTTGCGCACCTCCAGGCTGACCGAGGCCATCTCGGGGCTCTCGAGCTTCATGTGACGTGCGACGTCTCGGATGTCTGGCATCTCTCCCCCTCTTCTTGTTTTCTCGCAAGTATAGGGGCTGGGGGAGACGAGCGTGGGCGAGGCGTGGTGCCCCGTGCCACGCACAGGGGGCGGGCCGCCCGCCGCAGCCGCGACGGGAGCCCGCCCGAGGGACGCTAGCCCTGCTCGCGAAGGCAGCAGGAGGCCAGGTGGTCGTTCACCACGCCCGTGGTCTGCAGGTACGAGTATGCGTTGGCGGGGCCAAAGTACTTGAAGCCCCGGCGCTTCATGTCCAGCGCCAGCTCGTCCGATATGTCCGTGCGCACCGGTATGTCGCGGAGGGAGTGGGGGCAGTGGTCGATCACCTCTCCCCCCGTGAAGCCCCAGAGGTAGTTGGCAAAGCTTCCCCTCTCCTCCTGCACGCGCAGGAACGCCTGGGCGTTGTCGATCATGGCACGGGCCTTCCACCGGTTGCGGATCACGCCCGGCACGCTCAGGACGAAGTCGACGTCGTTCTCGGTCCAGGTCGCCAGGACGTTGGGGTCGAAGCCGGCGTAGGCGCGGCGGAGCTCGCACCACCGGCTCACCGCAAGCGACCAGCTGAGCCCACTGCGCTGGGTCTCGATGCACATGAGCTCGAAGAGCTTCCCGTCATCGTGCGTGGGGTGTCCCCATACCTCGTCGTGGAAGTTGGTCATGGCGCTTCCGCGCCCCTCCCACCTGCAGCGGCCATGCGACTCTGACATCCCGGCTCCCTCCCTTGTGGCTTACCCGTGAACCAACCGTAGGCGAGCGCGGGCGACGGTGGACGGACTCGCCAAGTTTCGCCGCAGCAAGGATGCGCTTTCGTTGCGTGCAGATTGCATGGCAAGGCTCTGAGCTGGGGTTATGTGGCACGCATTCTGGTGGTTCGCTCGCGGCCAAGGGGAGAGGCCCACGGCGATCGGGGCTGGATCCTCTCCCCCTGGCCCCTGGGGAGACCCGTGGCAATCGGAGCCGGAGCCCCTCCCGACGGCCAACGGGACAACCTCTCTGGCGCCAATATGGGCGCGTGGGATTCCAGCCACAGTACGCGGGCATGTCGAAGCCACCGAGGTCAAAGAGGGCACTGACATGGGCAGTACTCCGTGAGACAAGGACTCATCACCAGTAACTTAGGACCCACGGCAGCAGAAGCCTGATGTGAGCACTTCTCAGAACTGGTTTTGGCTAGGGAATGGATGTCCTCAGACGATTTCCCAGGTAAACGAGGCGTTTGAACCCACGGCTGTCCCGAAGTGGCGGCGGAAGCCACATGTGAGTACTCATAGCAGGAGCCTGCCGCCATTCGATCCCCCTCCTCGACCTCAATGGCAACGGGAGCCTGATGTGAGTGCTCACATCAGGAGTTTGCTGCCACGGCCCCTTCTTGATGGTCTGATACCTGGGAAAACGTGACCCCATGGGCGATAGGCGCCACGTGGAACTGCTCACATTGGTAGTTCGCTGCCATAGTTTTGATTTTGATGACTTTCCACCCCAGAGTACGACCTCAGGTCAAGGAGACTGACAGCGTTGGCAGCAGCTCGCCCGCGTGAGCACTTTGGCGACCCACCCTCCCCGGTGGGAGGCTCCAACCCACATTCCCGCAGGTCATCTCGCTGCCGCAAATCCTTGATGCCCATCCCTGGCAACAAACGGCCCGCGTGAGTACACACGCGACCGGGTTTCTGCCAAACAGGTCCCGTCCCCACCCCGATGGGCGACGTAAGCCCCGCGTGTGTACTCACACGAGGACTTCCAGCCAAGGTTCGAGGATTGATGGATCCCTAACTGGGAAAACGTAGCTTGACCCATCGCAGGAACGGCGCGAAAGTGCTCACGCGGGCGATTTGTCGCCATTCAACCCATTCCTTGACCCTAAATGGCAGCTGAAGCCTTACGTGAGCACTCACGCGAGGCGTCCGCTGCCAAAGCTCAACTCATCTTGTTGCCGCACGCCAGGGCGCAAGGCCGGCGGCGCCCACGGTTCCATGCCGACGCAAACCCCAACGCTCCTTGGGACGAGGCCGCCTACTTCCCGGCGGGATCCTTGGGAAGCGTCCCGTCCTGCTGCGCGCGGCGAATCGCCATCTCCAGGTTGGCGAGCATCGGAGCGGCCTCCCCTCCCGGCAGCGGGGCGTCAGGCAGGCTCTCGCCACGATAGCTGTTGTCAAACAGCACGCTGAGCATGTCGGGCAGCGGGCTCTCGTAGCCGTCGTCCTCGGACTCGTAGCCCTGGACGTCGTACCCCGAGGCCTCGAGCGCAAACGCGATGACCGACAGGTCCACCCCGGCGTCCTTGGCAAGCTCGGGGATGGTCCTCTCCGCCGGAAGCTCCTCAAATCCCAGCTCGATCAGCGTCTGGCGCAGGTCCTCGTTCCCCTCCAGCAGCTCTCCCAGCGGCTTTGCCAGATCAAGCGCCCTCTTCTCCGCCATGGTCCTCCCCCTCCACGAAGTGTCAACTGCGATAGCTTACCCCACAGACGCGATGCAAGTCGCAAGCCAACCCCACCAAAGCCAAGGGGAGAGACGCTGCGCGACGGCTGCCAGGCCCGTCCCACGGGCAGGAAGCCATCCTCGCCCGCTCGGCCACCGCGGGAAACCCGGGCGGCGTCCCTCACGGCCACAGGCTGCCGGCGATGAGCAGCTGGGCGGCGTAGTAGGTGGAGAGGCTCGCGACGCGGCGCCCCGTCGTGCTCCCGCCTCCAAAGGAGTTGATCGCGAGCAGCGTGTCCGACACCGCGAACAGAATCCCGCCCAGCGCGAACGCCAGACGCGACGGGGACGGCTGGGAGAGGAACCCGACGATCGCGAAGGACGCGACGCTCACGACCGCTCCCAGGTAGATCACCCCGCTCAGGCGCCTGGCGCCGCGCAGGCGAATCCGCGGGCCCAGCACGGCAAAGGCCACGGCGACTGCCACCACGGCAAGCAGGAGCGGGATGCCCGGCATCGGGCAAGAGGGCACGAGCACCCCCAGGTAGGCGACGTGCCCGAGGAAGAAGCTCACGGCACCCGACATGAAGAGGTGCGTGGCGACGCGCTTGACCGGCTGGACAAACCGGAGCGCGTGCAGGACGTCCCCCACCGCACCGCAGGCCAGCCCAAGGCAGACGAGGGACGACGCCATGGACGCCCCGCCCGCCCGGACCCCTTGGAACGACCCCCACAGACCCAGGAGCACGAAGGCGAGAGACGCAAGCCCCTTGAGGACGGCGGCAACGCCATAGCGGTGCGAGCGGTCGCTCTGGATGAACGCCGCCTGCAACGCGATGCCGACGAGCGCGAGCGAAAGGGATGGGGACATGGCTCCTCCGAGCTTTGGCTGACATCGGGAGGACGCCCCTCCCCAGCAGATGGTACCCGCGCGCGTTGGGCGCGGTCCCAAGCCACCCGCCCCGCGGCGGCGACCGTCACGCGGGCGGAGGAAGCGGAGCGTCCCTCTCTCTCCCTTCTTTTCGTCTACCTCCACTCAAGCGCCTCGTGACTCCAGGTCAAATCGGAAGCCGCCCCTTGGAGCACGGGATTCACCACCAATGCGGAAAAGACCACCGCGCTCTCCATCTTCGAATAGCGTTCGGAAAGCCCCGTCTGTGCAACGAGCTTGCTGTGCTCGTTTCATAAGTGCCCCGCCATTCCCTAGGGACGTCGAACTGATCGGGCAGCTCGAGGCCCCTGGCACCTGATTCGCGACGTAGGCGATTCTGGAAGTCCAACCCGTTGATATCAACTGAAGTTGCGTAGACCACAATGTCAACAAGGTCTTTCACCCTTGAAGATGGCCCCCCGTCATGGCGTTCGAGAATTGCGCAAACCTTATCTGAAAGGGCCGCCTCGGCAGGATAAACCAGGTACTCAAATGTTTCGACTCCGCGGATTTCAAGCCTGTCGGCAGGAACCATCCTCTCGGCTCTCTCCAAAGGGACATCATCTACAACAAGGTCAATTGAAATCGGCTGCAGTCGCTTCGAGCCAAGCCAGGGAACAAACGTAACGTTTGCCCCGGTCCTATATTCGTCCCGCGCCTTTATCGGACGAACTTTCTCAAAGACAAAATGCACGTGATCCCCAAGGTCAAGAGAGGCCGCCACCTTGAGCCGTTCCACGGCTTCATCGATTGAAGTGCCTTCTGCAAGCAAGTCAACGTCCCTGGTGGCACGAGCATCCATTGTTCTGGCAAGCATCGCTCGACCACCCTTAAGAACGAAACCTGAGCGAGAGTCGCAGAACACCCGACACAACAGACGATGGAACCAAAAGGACTGGACCGCACGACCCGTATCCATCGGCGACGCCTCTGCCACAGACTTGACTGCCTGTTCGAGGGCGCGTGGGGTTCGGTAGGCGAATCCCGTCCCCCCGCTATCTTCAGCTGGTGTGGACAATCCTCTCCCCCTCTCCGAAATGCTCTCTAAGAACCCCAAGCAGCTTGCGGGTACGTTGGCTCTTGCCCTCCAGAGCGATCAGTTCATACAGGCGAGAGTCGTCGATTCCGTGTGCCCTTGCATCAGAGAACGCATCCTCCACAAGGGAAGGGTCCTCGCCGTCCAGGCACAAATCAACAAGGGTACGCTCGGGCCTAGTGACGGGAAGGCCGTGAAGCCATGTGGCATCGCGCTCCTCGATGCACCTCACGCCAAATCGGACGCAGGAGAGCCTTGAGTTGATGCGACTCGGAGCATAGAGGCGATAGGGAGAGAGCCAAAGGTCTCCCAGGTTCAGCAAGCTTGCGGCACTGCTCCCCCCAATGACGATACCGTCGAAAGACGTCATACGCTCCCCTGTGAACATTGTCGGAGCGGTGAGTTTCCATACGGCAGACAGCTCGTCCGTCTCGGACGGAGGCGTGCTAGCTACACGGTAAGCACCGTGAAGCAGGCGATCAACGTGGCCCTCGGAGAACGCCCGCGAGAGCACTTGGCGCGGTATGCCCAGACGCATTGCCTGGGCAGCAGTAAAAACCCCCTCGGAAGCCGAGAGTTCATCGAGTGCCCCTCTGTAATCATGATATTTCATGTTGCGATTGTCTCATATTACAAGACATTTGCAACATATAATGGTGTACAAACGTAGCAATGACCTCTGAGACCCTTCGATGCTTCCCGAATCCAGTCAAGCGTCACCCAACCCACGTACAGGACATGGGAGCAAATGTCGCCAGGCGCGCGACACGCGACAGCTCGGGAGAGATAATCGTTCAAGCGAAAATGACAAGGGCGTCCCGAGGGGAGAAGGGCATGGCATCCGAGCAGGAGCTGGAGCAGGTCGCACGCGACGTCAACGTCCTCGCGAGCTTCCTGGGCACGAGGGACGTGCCCTCCCTCACTCCCAGGGCGCTCGACGAGCGATATGGCGTAGCGCAGGCAGACGTGATGGCACTCTTTGGGGGCTCCATCCTCGCCGGCGGGGACGTCCTGGCGGACGCCATGCGCGCGGGCGTCGCACGCACCTACGTGATAGTGGGAGGCGCCGGCCACACGACGGAGACGTTTAGGGAGAAGGTCCGCGAGCTCTGCCCGGACCTGACGTTCGCCGGCGATGCGACGGAGGCCCAGATCTTCTCGTCGTACGTGTCGCACGTCCACGGGCTCAAGGCGGACCTGCTCGAGACCCGCTCGACCAACTGCGGCAACAACATCACCTACCTGCGCGACCTCCTGGCCGATCGGGGGATTTCCTGCAAGAGCCTCATCCTCTCCCAGGACGCCACCATGCAGCGGCGCATGGTTGCGCTGGCCACCAAGGAGATGCCCGGCGTGCTGCCCATCGCGTTCGCCACCTACTAGGTGCGCGTGACCGTGCGCGATGGCGAACTCGCCTACGACCACGCACCCCTCGGCATGTGGGACACGAGCCGGTACCTGACCCTCCTCATGGGCGAAATCCCCCGCCTGACCGACGACGAGAACGGCTACGGCCCCCGCGGCAAGGGCTTTCTCGCCCACATGGACATACCCACACAGGTGAGAGGTGCGTGGGACCGCCTGCTCGAGCGCTACCCCTGGTCGATGCGGACGGCCGACCCCCGCTACGCGGGCTGAGGTCGACACCGTTCACCTGGGGCTTTCACTTCGTGATCTTGGAGAAGCGCGTACCTCCAACATCGTGGCCCGAGCTGTTGCAAGGCAGGCGGGGAGAGAATTGAGAAGCGGATGGAACTGGCTATCCCACAACGGACTTAACCCATCTGACCAGCCCCTCAAACCCCGCCATACGCAGCCCGGCGCCGAGGAGCGCCGTGCCAACGCGCTTGTTACCGTCCACAAACGGATGGTCGCGAATAACGCCGAAGGCGAGCCGACAGACCTTCTCGACGTCGTTAGGGTAGAGGTCCCGGCCACCGAACGTCTGCCATGGTTGGGCGAGAGCCGACTCAAGCAGACCCTCGTCCCGCACGCCGGCAAGGCCTCCAAAGCGTGCTATCGAGGCGTCGTGAATGGCAATGGCTTCCCGCTTGGTGAAACGATGCGCCCCACTCACTTGGCGAGCTCTCGAAAGACGTCGGCGTACTCGTCCATGAAGTCAACCGCCACGTCGACTGCACCGCCCTCGGCAGCCTGCGTTGCCGGTTGTATGACCACCCAGGGCCTGTTGTTCTTGAGAACCGTGACGGGGCGGCCGGTGCGGTTCACTTCCGCCGTGACCTTCGAGAAGTTGTTCTTGACCTCGGCGAGGCCCATCGTGATTGCGGCCATGGTCCCTCCGTCACAGCAGACTTATCTAGCCATAATTATGCCCATTTTGATAGATATGAGGTTGCTAATGCGTGACAACGTCACAGCCGCGGCATTGGGGACTAGGGCGGGCTGGCGTGAGACGGTAGGATTTGGACTGTGGGTGTCGGAGGCCGCCCGGGTTATTTGCCGGGGAAAGGAGCACCGGCCCCCCGCTCTTTTGGTATCGAGGGCGCTACTTGAAGAAGCTCTCCTTGTCCGGAAGGACCCCGTCCTCCATGTAGCGCTCGAAGACCTTCGTGATGAGGATGAGCGCGCACCGTGGGTATGTTCCCGACTCCTTGAACGCGACGTCCACGCCGCAGAGCTCGTCCACCCTTACCGTCCCGTCCTCGATGTGCTCGTCTAGGTGCGGGAAGTGCGTTATCTTCTTGCGCACGAGCCTCTTGCGGCCGTTCGGGCCCCTCACTACCTTCTCGTGTATCTCTGGCTCCTCGAGGGCGGACTTCTGGATCGTGAACATCCCCTCGATGGCCTCGACCCGCTCCCTCTCGCCCCTCGGGAGGTTGAGGTTCTCCCCCCGGTAGGTGTAGATGACGGTCTCCTCGTCCTCCAGCGCCTTCCTGCAGACCCCTCCGTACCCCAGGCTCATGGCTTACCTCCCTCCAAACGGTCTTTGCCGAGCAGGGGCTCACGTCCAACACTCAATCGCGGGGCAGCCGTGCGGCCCTGCGCCCAACGGACACTCTTGCGCATCCCCCTCTACCACAGCAGCCTTGACGCCACCGCGAATGCCATAGCGTCAAGGTCGCCCCTCGGAACGCTGTCTCTACCTATGCGCGCTTCCTTCTCCCGCACTTGCGGCACCGCTTAGAAGCCGCCAGCCGCCTTCTTGGCTTCGTCGGCCTTGGCCTGGGCCTCCTGCGCAGCCTTGTCGGCAGCATCAGACGCCGCCTTGGCCTCGTCGTAGGCCTTCTGCGCCTTGTCGAGCGCCTCCTTCAGAGTGGCCTTCTTCTGTGAGGGCGTGCCGGCCTCCGCCTTGGCGGCGAGGGTGCGGAAGTAGTTCGTGGTGCCGGCGACGTCACCGTCGACGCCGCTGCTGTGGCCGCCCGCCGCGTCGGCATACATGTAGATAGGGACGCTCTCGCTGTGGCCCATGCCAATGTACTTGGCAGAGCTGGTGAGGCTAGTCCAGTGACCATAAACGGTAAAGCCACCCTTGGCGGCATAGACGTATCCGTTGATGTTGCCCACGTACTCGTTGTAGAACGCATGGATTGAGGGCTCGTTGGACCAATCCACGACTGCGAGGGCCGCCCTGTACTCGTCCGAAGCAGGTGTGTACTTGCCGTCTGCGACCTTGTAGCCGTTGGTGGCGTAGGCCTCGGCATCCTCCTTGAAGTCGTCTCGCTCGGAGAGCCAGCCATCGACGGCGTCACCATAGTATGAGCCCTTGTGATAGCCCCACGAGAGATCCTTGAACCCAGCGCAGCCCCAGAAGCTCGTGTGGTACTCGAGGGTGCCGTCGTCGACGAGGTCGCACTCGAGCATCTGTCCTGCCATCTCGTAGCCGCTCACGGTCATGGCATCGAGGCCGTGCGAAGTGCGGTACTGGTTGAGCTTGTCGATGTAGTCGAGCGCGGCGAGGAAGTTGTCGTAGGTCATGCTCGACCCGTTGGCCTTGTTAGTCACACTCGAGTTGAGGGTGCTCGAATATGTCTGCGCGGCCCACTCCGAGTACTTGCCGTTCGAGATGGAGTCGAGGAACTCCGCCATGGTCAAGACGCCGGTGGCGGCGGGCTCTGTATCGTAGGCCTTCTGCGCGGCGTCAAGGGACGCCTTGGCCTGTGCCGTGGCGGCGTCCTTTGCGTCTGCGTCCGCCTTGGCGGCATCGGCAGCCTTCTGGGCCTCCTCGGCCTTCTTCTGCGCCTCGGTGCGCGCGACATTCACGGTGACGCGCACGGCGTCGGTCGTACCGTCGGGGTACTTGACCCTGACCGTTCCGGTGGACGTGCCCTCGCGGGAGGTATCGGGAGCCGAGGCCCACGAGAAGGTCGTGCCGTCGGGCAGCGCCGCGGCGTTGGCGATGGCAGACTTAGCATCGACCGAGAACCTGAGTGCGACGCTGAGGTTAGCCGGCTTGGGCTCGTAGACATTAGCGAGTGGGTCCTGCCTCGCCCCCTTGGTGGTGCCGTACCAGGCGGTGCCCTCAAAGTTCCAGCCGACCCTCACGAGGTAGTCGCTCTCGGCCCTGCTCGTGGTGTAGTTGTGGGCACCGGCCTTCGCGTTGGGGTTGTACTGCCGGTAGAGGGTCACGGCCTTGGTGTCAGAGCTGTACCAGCCGATTCCCTCGTAGTTCCAGCCCACGCTCACGAGGTAGTCTCGCTCGCCTTTGCTCATCGTGTAGTGGTGGTCGCCGGCGTTGGGGTTGTAGAGACGGTAGACGGGCGTCGTTGACTTCACGGGTGCCACCCAGCCCTCGCCCTCGGAGCGCCAGCCAAGGCTCACCAGGTGGTCGCGCTCCGCGTCGCTGCCCGTGTAGAAGTGCTCGCCGCTGTTGGGGTTGTACAGGCGGTGCATGGGCTGGGTCCCCTTCCAGTCCGCCGCCATGGCAGGAGTCGCCGCGATCGCACCGAACCCGAGACCCGCTGCGATGGCGACCGATGCCACTGCGCCAGCGAGGCCGAGTGAGTTCTCTCTCATGGTCCCTCTCCCCTCCCCCATCGGGCCACCCGACTTGGCCCGGCTTCAGGAAACAGAATATGATGCGCCAGTCTTCCTGTGATGGTAGGAATCCGCGTGCGGCGTAAGGTTTAGCAGTTGGGCTCTGGGCTTGGGGCACGCCCCGTAAACCCAACGTCATGCTCCTGCAAGAACATTAACCAGAGCTCTCGTAGCGCCTTGAGTTGTCCAGATGGAGTACGCTTCGGATAATTTGGAAACCAACCCTGAGCGTGAGTTTTTACAGGGCCTCTTTTGACCCACGTGTAGGTAAGTTTCACGTGGGTGTTTTGCCGCTCTGAGCGCGAACGCAACAATCAAGGTGAAGTGGCTTGCCGCTAGCCTACAAAGTTGTTACGAGTCTCGCCAGAATGCCAAGCTTTAGATTCTGCTCTATCTTCTCTTATATATCTCGCGGCAGTGGCCAACCTCAAGGGCGAGAACCACGAGCTCCTCATCGCGGATCTCACAGAGCACGCGGTAGTCGCCCACGCGGTAGCGCCATGCGCCGGAAAGGCTCCCCGTGAGTCCCTTTCCATGTGCACGCGGGTCTTCGCAGCCATCGACATTTTTCAACAGCCAAGCCACTAGGATACGCCGCACCCCAGCATCCATCTTGGCAAGCTGTCTGTCAGCCTTCTTTGAGAAGACGAGCCGCCACATCAGAGGTACTTTCGCGCGATCTCTGCCGCCGCAACCGTCTTGGGATCGTCATCGAACTCTGCCTTGGCCCTCTTCCAATCCTCCAGGTCGAGTTCGTCCTCGATCCTCTCGAGGGCGCTCCTCCGCATGAACTCGGAGGCAGACATGCCGAAAGTCCTTGCATAGTCGGTTACCAGCCGCTTTTCGCTCTCGTCCATGCGGATGGTCATCGTCGCACTCGCCATCGTCATTGCCTCCTTGCCCCTCTGTAATACATTGTCACACATTATACCCATGTCACTCTGCCAATCGAACGGGCGCCGCAGCCACCGAGGTGGTGCGGCGCCCGCGCCATGGCAGGTTCAGGGGTTCACGCCCCCCGAAGTCGTTAGGCAATCCCTACTGCCGGTAGTACTCCAGGAAGTCGCCGATCTTGCGGATGGCCTCGCTCAGCACGCTCACGCGCGGCAGGTACACGATGCGGAAGTGGTCCGGCTTGTCCCAGTTGAAGCCCGTCCCCTGCACGATGAGGACCTTCTTCTCCCTCAGGAGGTCGAGGGCAAACTGCATGTCGTCGGTGATGTTGAACTTGTCGACGTCGAGCTTGGGGAAGCAGTAGAACGCCGCATGCGGCTTGACGCAGCTGATGCCGTCGATCTTTGCGAGCTCGTCCATGACGCAGTCGCGCTGGTCGAACACGCGGCCGCCGGGGACCAGGTAGTCCTTGACCGACTGGTGGCCCCACAGCGCCGTCTGCACCACGGACTGGGCGGGCACGTTGGAGCACAGGCGCATGTTGGACAGCATGTTGATGCCCAGCATGTAGTCCTTGGCGATGCGCTTGTTGCCTGAGCACACCATCCAGCCAATGCGGTATCCGGCGATCATGTGCGACTTGGACAGGCCGCTGAACGTGACGCAGAACAGGTCGGGGGCAAGCGACGCGATGCTCGTGTGCTCCAGCCCGTCCATGATCAGGCGGTCGTAGATCTCGTCCGAGAAGATGATCAACTGGTTCTCGCGCGCGACCTGCACGATCTCCTCGAGCACCTCGCGGGAGTACACCGCACCCGTGGGGTTGTTGGGGTTGATGATCACGATGGCCTTGGTGTTGGGGGTGATCTTCTTGCGGATGTCGTCGACGTCGGGGAACCAGTTGGCCTCCTCGTCGCAGCGATAGTGGACCGCCTTGCCGCCCGCCAGCGTTGCGCAGGCCGTCCACAGCGGGTAGTCCGGCATGGGGATCAGGATCTCGTCGCCGGTGTCCAGGAGCGCCTGCATGCACAGGTTGATGAGCTCGCTCACGCCGTTGCCCGTGTAGATGTCGTCCATGGTGACGTTGGGCAGGCCCCGCAGCTGCGAGTACTGCATGATCGCCTTGCGCGCGCTGAACAGGCCGCGGCTTGCCGAGTAGCCCTCGCACTCGGTGAGCTGGCTCGCCATGTCCTGCACCACCTCGTCGGGCGTGCGAAAGTCAAACGTGGCGGGGTTGCCGATGTTGAGCTTGAGGACCTGGGTGCCCGCCGCCTCCATGCGGTTGGCCTCGTCCACCACGGGACCGCGGACGTCGTACAGGACGTTGTCGAGCTTGCTGGACTTCTTGAACTCGCGCATGGCGCTTCCCTTCGGCTGTTGCCTTGACTCGTCGTCTCTCACCCTTGAGGTGCCGCTGGCGGTGGGTACCGCCCCCTCGTCGTCCGTCTGCCCGCCCAGCCACTCCGGGCTCGTCCCCAGCGCGTGGGCGAGAAAGGCGAGCATCTCACGCCGGGGCATGGTCTTGGCGCTCAGGTACTGGCTGAGCTGGCTCTTGCCCAGCTTGTGACCCTGCTCGCCGGCGATGCGCAGGAGGTCGACCTGCTTAAGGCCCCTCTGCTCCATCAGGCGCGAGAGCCGGCTGGCGAAGGTTGCCGTGCGCTGGTCCTCCTGGGCTTCCCTCTGTTCCACGTGGCCTCCAAGTTCAATTTCTGGAATGTAAGAGTTCAATTTAAGAACTCGCATCCCGCGTGAATTGAACTGAGGGTAGCACCATGGGAAGCGTTGGCAAGCGAGAAGTTCATTTTCACCCAATTGGAACGGCCACCGGCTGGCAGCCGGCGCTTCTCTCCCCCGGCATGAGAGCGCCCCGGACGCACGAGGCGCCCGGGGCGTTGAGTTCGGTGCCGACGACGGCGTGGTGGAGGAAGCCGGCCACGCCGTGTTGCCATACGCGGCTGGAGGCCGGGTGAAGCGAGAGACGACCCCGCCCCTACATCGCCGCGCGGAAGATGTTGACCACGTCGTCCTTGTCGAGCGGGACGTAGGCGTTGATGGTGCGGCGCGCGGCCTTCTCGGCCATGACCTCAAAGTGCTCGTCGCTGGTGATGCCCACCGCGCGGAGGTTGGCGGGGAGCCCCATGGTCTTGAAGAAGAACTCGGAGGTCTTGGCGATGGCGTCGTGCGCGACCGACCAGTCGTCGCTGCCGACGAGCCCCCACACGTTGCGTCCGTAGGTGGCAAAGGCGGAGACGGTCTTGACGCTCAGGACGTAGTCCATCCAGACCGGCGTGAGGATGGCGAGGCCCTCGCCGTGGGTGATGTCGTAGAAGGCAGAGAGCTCGTGCTCCATGGGGTGCACGCACCAGGGGTCGGCGCTGCCCTCGGAGACCAGGCCGTTGATCGCGTGGCTGGCCGCCCACATGAGGTTGGCGCGCGCCTCGTAGTTGTCGGGCTCGGCGAGGGCGATGGGCCCGTTCTTGATCATCGTGCGCAGCAGGGCCTCGCAGAAGCGCAGCTGCACGTCGGCACCCTGCTCCTTGGTGAAGTAGTTCTCGAAGGTGTGGCTCATCATGTCGGCCGTGCCCGCCGCGGTCTGCCTGCGCGACACCGAGAAGGTGTAGGTGGGGTCGAGGACGGACATGGTGGGCTTGAGGCACTCTGCCGCCGTGCCCCACTTCTCGTTCTTGGTCATGTCGGAGATGACCGCCGCGGAGTCCATCTCGGAACCCGTGGCCGAGAGCGTGAGCACCGAGTAGATGGGTAGGGCGTCCTTGATCTTGGTGCGGTCGAGCACCAGGTCCCAGGCGTCGCCGTCGTACTTGGCGCCCGCCGCCACGACCTTGGCGCAGTCGATGGTGGAGCCGCCGCCGATGGCGAGGACCATGTCGATCCCCTCGGACTTGCACGTCTCAACGCCGCGGCGGACCGTCTGGATGCGGGGATTGGGCTCAACGCCGGAAAGCTCGCTCACCTGCACGCCGGCCTCGCCCAGGATGCGCAGGGCCTCGTCGTAGATGCCGTTGCGCTTGATGGAGCCGCCGCCGTACACCAGGAGCGCCTTGGTGCCGCTCTGCCTGAGCTCGGACAGGTGCGAGATCTGGCCCTTGCCAAAGTGGATGGTGGTGGGAATTGAGAACGTGAAGTTGCGCATGCAAGTCCCCTTTCTGGTGTGACGCTTCCAAGAGCGTGCCGTCACCAGAATTGTAGGACGCTCCCGAGGAGGTCGTGCGCCGGGAGGGCGAGGCGAGACGAGCCGGCAACCTCGCGCATGGGCGCGTCGGCGGGTGGCGGGACGAGTGGGACGTGTCCCTGCCGGCGGGACGGGCCGCCAGCGGATGCCCCGGCTACTCTCGCCAGCCCTTGCAGACGTCGACCCACCCCAGCGAGTTCGCGACCCGGGGCAGCTGGTCAATGGTCACGTCCACGCCCGTGTTCTCGGAGCCCGCCGCGGGGCGCACGAAGTCGTAGCGCCGGAGCGAGACGTCCAGGTAGCTCTGCACGCCCTCGCGCACGTCGAAGGGACAGACGCCGCCCATGGGGTGCCCGACGCGCCCCTCCAGCTCGTCCGGGCTGATGAACGTGGGCTTGACGCCAAACTGGCGCTTGAACGCGGAGTTCCACACCTTGGCGTCTCCGGCGCACAGCACCAGCACGGGGGTGCCCTTCACGTCGAAGGCCATGGTCTTGCCAATCTGGCCGGGCTCGAGTCCCGAGGCGTCTGCCGCCTGCTGCACCGTCGCGGTGGGGACGTCGTAGGTGATGATCTTGTCGTCCAGCCCAAAGCGGGCCAGGTACTCCCTCGTCGACTCGGCTGACACGGGCCGCTCCTCTCACTCGCACTGCCCTGCAGAGGGTAGCACGAGGCGAGAGGGGCGGCCCGAGTTTGCCCCAAGGGGTTAACGCTGCGGGGTCTGGCCACTGCGCGCGGATGACGGACGAGACGGCCGACTGGTGATGCGAGGCGTGAGTGGCTCGAGGCGGGGTGACGGCCCATGGCACGAGCCGCGCGGCAGACGTGCGTGTTCGCGATGCTGACCGGCGACTCTCGACGAGCGGCGCGAGGCTACTCGCAGGTGTGGCCGCCGCCAGGGGTGAAGGTGCAGGCACCGCCAGCCGCAGCCTCCTGCGCGGGGGCCTGGGTGCCCAGGCGACCGGCCAGGTAGTCGATGATGTCGCCGCTCTCGTACAGCGGCTTGCCGTCGATCAGCAGGCAGGGGCACTGGCGCTTTCCGCCAATGCGCACCAGGTCGTCGCCGTTGGTCCCCTGCGTCACGTCCAGGTGCTCGATGCTGACGTCGTTCTTGTCCAGGAACGCGTCGACCTTGGCGCAGAACGGGCAGCCGGGCAGGACGTAGAGCTTGAGGTCGTCAAAGGTGGTCATGTGGGCTCCCATCGGGTTGTGTGGCAGGGACGTACCCTGCGTCTCTCTCCAAACTGTGATGCGTATACCCACATTTTCACCTCGGGTGCGCGACGGACCCGAGTCCACGACAACGGCATGGGAGAGGAGCGGCGCGCCTCGGTCACGCGGATCCCGGCTTGGCGCCGGGGTCACGTGGGCCGCTACGGCCACGGGGACCCGCTGCCAGGGGGAGCGGCGGAAGGCCGGATTGCAACGCCCCTCTCCCCCGCCGTTTGTGGCACCATCGTCTGAACGATTTCGACGAGGGGAGAGCCATGAGGGACCTGCAGGGAACATGCCGCATCGCGGTGGTTCAGAGCGAGCCGGTGCTGTTTGACCGCGAGGAGGGCACGCGGCGGGTCGTGGAGCGCATCGACCGCATTGCCCGGGAGCATCCCAGCGACCTGATCGTCTTTCCCGAGCTGCTGATTCCCGGCTACCCCCACGGGATGAACTTTGGCTTTGTGCTGGGCGCCCGCAAACCCGAGGGCCGCGGCGACTACCTGATGTACGCGCAGAACTCCGTGGTGGTGGGCGGCCCCGAGACCACGGCGATTGGCAAGGCTGCCGCGCGCGCGAACGCGTGGGTGAGCGTGGGCATCTCCGAGCGGCACCCCACCAACGGCACGCTCTATAACACCAACCTGGTGTTTGCCCCCGATGGCAGCATCGACGCCCTGCACCGCAAGCTCAAGCCCACGGGGGCGGAGCGCCTGATCTGGGGAGACGCGCAGGACCACTACTTCCCCGTGTCGCAGACCCCGTGGGGCCCCATGGGCACGCTGATCTGCTGGGAGAACTACATGCCGCTCGCGCGCGTGGCTCTGTACCAGAAGGGCGTGACCATCTACCTGGCCCCCAACACAAACGACAACCCCGAGTGGCAGGCGACGCTTCAGCACATCGCGATCGAGGGGCGCTGCTTTGTGGTCAACTGCGCGCCGTACATCCGGCGCGACGACTATCCCGAGGGCCTGGCGTACCCCGAGGAGGTGGAGGCGCTGCCGCAGACCGTCTATCGCGGCGGGTCCTGCGTGCTGGGGCCGACCGGCCACTACGTGACCCAGCCCATGTGGGACCGCGAGGACGTTGCCTACGCGGAGCTGGACATGGACGAGGTGGTGTCGTCCAAGTGGGAGTTTGACGCGGTGGGGCACTACGCGCGCCCCGACGCCGCGCGGCTGGAGGTCAGCGACCTGTAGCGGCGGGTCCGTGACGGGTACGAGGGTGTGTGGAGCGAAACCTACATTCTTGGGAGCGTGACCGACGATGCGTCGTGACGGAAGCCAGCTGAGGGACAAGAACGGCCTAACCGAGGAGGAGTTCCTGGCGCGGTACACGCCCAAGAAGTACCCCCAGCCGTCACTTACCGCGGACATCTGCGTGTTCCGCCGCAACGAAGAGGGCACCCAGCTGCTGCTGGTGCAGCGCGGAGGCCACCCCTATCTGGGCTGCTGGGCCACGCCCGGCGGGTTCGCCAACCCCAACGAGACCGCGGACCAGTGCGCCGCGAGGGAGCTTGCAGAGGAGACGGGCGCGCAGGGGCTGGACCTGGAGCCCCTGCGCCTGTACAGCACGCCCGGGCGCGACCCGCGCGGATGGACCGTCTCGTATGCGTTCGTGGCGCTTGACCGACGGGGCGTCACGGTCCACGCCGGCGACGACGCGGCGAGGGCGGTGTGGTTCGACGTCACGGCGAGGTCGGAGGGCGCGCGGGAGGAGCTGACCCTGAGCCATGGGGACGAGGTGCTGCGTGTGTCGTTTGGCGCCTCTCGCCTGCCGATCTCCGGACTTCCGCGGGCGACGGACGTGGAGGGCGACGGCCTCGCCTTTGACCACGCCAACATCGTCGCGGACGCCTGGCTCATGGTGCAGGGGCGCTAGGGGTCTGTCGGGCGCAGTGACGCGACGGCGCTACGCGTTGAACACGTGCTCGTCCAGGCGGCGGAAGGCCTCCTCGACCCTGCTGGTGGGCAGCGCGAGGTTGATGCGGATGCTCTGCGGTGCGAGGAACGCGGCGCCGTCCTGCCAGGCGACGCCCACGTCCCAGCCTGCCTTCTCCAGCTGCGGGAGGGTCCAGCCGTGCTCGCCGAGCCACCCCGAGCAGTCGATCAGCAGCATGTACGTGGCCTGCGGGCGATAGACGCTGACGCCCTCGAAGCGGTCGCGCACGCAGTCGCACGCCAGGTCGACGTTGCGGTTGAGGACGGGGAGGAGCTGGTCGAGCCACTCGGCGCCCTCGTCGCCGTACGCCCCCATGAGGGCCTCCATGCTGAGGACGTTCATCTCGTTGTAGTGGGTTGCGTCGGAGACGGAGCGCATGCGGTCGCGAAGGCGGGCATTGTAGGTGACGGAGTAGCTGCCCACCAGGCCCGCAAGGTTGAAGGTCTTGCTGGGGGCGAAGAGCGAGATGGTGTTGTCGTGCGCCCAGGGCGTGACCGACTGGGGCGAGACGTACCGCGCGCCGGGCAGCACGAGGTCGCTCCAAATCTCGTCCGCGATGACCACACACTGGTAGCGCTCGAAGAGCCGCATGGCACGCTCCAGCTCCTCGCGCTCCCACACGCGGCCGCAGGGGTTGTGCGGCGAGCAGAGGATCGCGACATGCACGTGGTGGTCACGGAGCTTGCGCTCCATGTCGTCGTAGTCCATGCGCCAGGTGCCCTCGGCGTCCCTCACGAGCGGGCTGTGGAGGGCGCGACGGCCCATCGCGGCAAGCGTCTTGGTGAACCCAACGTAGGTGGGCGAGTTGATGAGGATCTCGTCACCGGGGGCCGAGAAGGCCGCGAGGGCGCTTGAGACGCCGCCCAGGACGCCGTTTTGGTAGTCGACGTACTCGCGGCGGATGTCCGTGACCCCCTTGCGGCGGGCGTGCCAGGACGAGATGGCGTCGTAGTAGGCGTCGGGCCTCAGGAAGTAGCCGAAGGCGGGATGCCGCGCGCGGCGGATGATGGCATCGGTTATGCATGCGGGGGCGGCAAAGTTCATGTCTGCCACCCACATGGGGATGAGGTCCCAGCCCGGCTTGGGCGGGTCGGGGGAGAAGCCGGGAATCTTGCCAAGGCCGTCGATGGCGAGCGCGTTTGTGCCGCTCCTGTCCAGGGTCGTCTCGAAGTCGTAGTGCATGCGGGTCTCTCCCCTCGCGTGGTGTTGTACGACCCATGGTATCGCGACGACGGGCGGGACGGCGGGAGCAGGCGAGACAAGCTGGGGGGGTCCGCGGCGGCACGCCACTGGCTGCGACGGGTTTGGGACGCTGCAAAAGGTTTGGGCGGACGTCCTGCTGGCATTGGGGAAGGGCGAAGTCAGTGAAGGGGCGGATGGCAGCCCTCCGTGCTCGCTGCCGCCCTGAGATGGGGAAGCTACACGTGCCCCGACTGCGGACTTGCGCAGGGTCCATGCCCTGGGCGCGGGCCTGGGCCATTTGCCGTGAGGACATGGGGCATGGGCCCCGCCCACTAGTTGATTGGGCCACGCAGCAGCACTGCATGAGGTGCCACGGCAGGTCTGGGCTGCCCCCCTCGTGACACCGAGGAAACAGAGTCAGGGAGGTACGGGGCCTTACGAGCCCGTTTCGAGTACGGCGTCGATTGGGTGCGCGTGCTCGCGAATCCGCCCCACGCCGCTAGCTGGCGGGAGACTTCACAGGGCGCACAGTTTGGGGCTGCAGACTTCCGCGATGCCAGGGCAAGGCGCGTGCGGAAAAGTTTGCTGCGCTTCTCTCCCCTGCTTTACCAGCGGTTATGTTGGAGGAATCGGACTCGAGGAAGGGGGTTGGATGGGGAAGGGCTTTTGGAAGGCGCGGCAAAGGGATGTCGAGCTTCTTTTGGACGAGGCGGAGGGCGAGGGAAGGTGCGCCATTGCCGGCAAGCGACAGAGGGACCTGCTGAGGAGAAGGCAGATGGCAGGTGACCTCGTGAGGCCGTTTCCCTCCGCCTTCATGCGAAGGGGGACGTGGGAGGGGCTCTCGCCGGAGGGGCAGTGCCTTGCCGTGATCAGGACGGTTGGGCTTCTCCATCCGGACTGGTTGTTTTGCAATGGGTCGGCGGCGCTCGTGCACGGGCTGGAGGTCCCCTGTGTCGACCCGGGCGTCGTCTGTGTCACGGGGATCGATGGGGCGGGAGGGTCCAGCTCGCTCCACGTGAGAAGGCACGCCTTGAAGAGGCGGTGGGTCCTCGTGGACGGTCTGCGGGTCACGGACTACGAGCAGACCGTTACGGACTGCCTGGGGAGCCTTGGCTTTGCTCGCGGGCTTGCGGTCGCGGACTCCCACCTGAGGAAATGCGGCGACACGGTGGATGGGCTGTCTCGGCTGGTGCGGGAGTCCCAGTTGATGGGGGCGAAGAGGTCGGAGGCGCTTCGAACCGCATACTGGGCAGACGGGCTGAGCGAGAACGGAGGGGAGTCCTTCGCCCGCGCGCGGATGCTGCAGCTTGGCTTCGCCAGGCCGGCGCTGCAGGTTCCGATTGCGGACCCGGTTGGGGGCGGGCGGACGTTTCGCGTTGACTATCTGTGGACACGCGAGGACGGGACCCGCATTGCCGGCGAGCTGGACGGACGCGAGAAGTATTGGCGGGAGGACATGACCGGCGGGAGAAGCGCCGTGGACGTCCTCTGCGACGAGAGGCTTCGCGAGTCTCGCCTGTCGATGGCCGGGGTCATGGTGGTTCGCTTCTCGTTTGCCCAGGCAGCCAGGGGAGATGAACTCGCCAGGATCCTGACGGCGGCCGGGGTGCCAAGGCGCGTCGAGTAGCTGGGGCGGAGCTATTTTTCGTGTCTCGTAAGGATTGACGCGTTTATGTCCGCCTAAACGCGCGTTTCTTTACGAGATTCGAAGTTCCGTAAGAATTGACGCGGTTAGCACCCTGTAAACGCGTCAAATCTTATGAGACCCCTGATGGGGGGGTCCGGGGAGCAGCGACAGCAAAGCAGGGGTCCGCGTCCACCTGGACCACGGACCCCTTTAGGTTGGCCCCTCGCACTGGGCGGGAGATTGATTGACGCGAGCAGGCACGCACAACCGCACGTGCAGCACCCCCCCACCCGTGCGAACCCCTACTCGGCAACCAGGATGTCGCTGTACTGCGGGTTCTTCTGGAACCAGCGCTGCGCGTACGGGCAGGTGGCACGTGCCTTCACGCCCGCGAAGCGCAGGTGCCGGGCGGCCTGTCCCATGAGTCTGCCGGCGAGGCCGGTGCCACGCTCGGAGGGCTCCACGTACGTCTCGTTGAAGTTGGCGACACCGTCGTCGTCCATGGGGAACGAGACGCGACCCATCACGGTACCCCTATCGTTGACAAAGACCACCTCGTCGTCTTCGGTCTGCATGTTCATGACGCTCTCTCCCCTCTTTACGGGCCACGCCGCCCCGAAGGGCGGCGTGGGTGTTCGTTTATGTAAAGTAGTTCTACCCAAGGGGAGCCTCGTCCAAACCCAAGGTCCCTTGGAGGCGTGCCATGGGAGAGGAATCGGGCGAGAGGAGCGGGACGGCCAAACAAGCCCCGGGCCAGGAGAGCGAGCATGGGGCCGAGGCGACGAGCGGGCCGACGGGTCAGCCCCGCCTCGCAGCACGGGGCGGGGTGCAGGCTCGCGGCAAAGGGACAACGCCCCTCTCCCCCAGCAACGCCAGGCGAGAGGGACGCAGGCGACGCAGCCCTAGCTGATCCAGCCGTTGGGGTCCTTGCCCTCGGCGGCGAGGCGGTCGGAGAGGCGCTTCTTGGGCGACTTCTCCCACAGCGGCTCGGATGCAACGGCCCAGCGCTCGGCGACGGCCTTGGTCTTGCCCTCGAGCTCGTCCACGTCCTCGGGGTGCGTGTAGTCGGTGGACTTGGCGCCGGTCTCGTGCACCATCTCGGAGAGCTTTCCGGGGTTGTCGAGCAGCGGGCACGGCCTCAGCATGTTGGTATTGAACGGCTGGTGCGCCTGGTAGCTCTTGAACAGCGGGCTCTTGTAGCACTCGAGCAGGCTCTTCTCGCGGATGTTGCTGTCGGAGTAGTGGATGAACGCGCAGGGCTCGGCGTCGCCACCGGCATTGATGTGCAGGTAGCGACGACCGCCGGCGATGCAGCCACCGGTGTACTCGCCGTCGTTCCAGAAGTCGGCGAAGAAGATGGGCACGTTGTTGCGCCAGTTGTCGCGGACCTTGTGGTACATGCCGGAACGCTGCTCGGCGGTGGCGAGGAGCTCGACGGGAGCGCCCAGGCCAACGGGCATGTAGGTGAAGATCCAGGCGAAGAGGACGCCCTTGTCCACCAGGAACTGGATGAACTCGTCAGAGGTGATGGAGTCGTAGTTCTGGCTGGTGTAGCAGATGGAGGCGCCAAACGGGAGCCTGCGCTCGCGCAGCAGGTCCATGGCGTGGGTTACCTTGGCAAAGGTGCCCTTGCCGCGGCGGGCGTCAGTGGCCTCCTCAAAGCCCTCGATGGAGAAGGCGGGCATGAAGTTCTTGACGCGCGCGATCTCGTCGGCGAACTCCTCGTCCACCAGGGTGCCGTTGGTGAACGCGCTGAAGTAGCAGTCGGGG
Source organism: uncultured bacterium (assembly GCA_905214865.1). Classification (GTDB taxonomy): domain Bacteria; phylum Actinomycetota; class Coriobacteriia; order Coriobacteriales; family Atopobiaceae; genus Olsenella_H. Next base: position 80,044 of record CAJMNO010000006.1, read on the forward strand.
TGCAGCTCGCACAGGCGGATGAGGTCGCGCTTGCGCAGCGTGGGCTCGCCGCCGGTGTAGAGGTAGACGTAGGTGCCGAGCTCCTTGCCCTGCGTGATGATGGAGTTGAGCTCGTCGAAGGTCATCGACTTCTGCTTGGAGTCGGTGTAGTTGGCGGCCCAGCAGCCGTTGCAGTGCAGGTTGCACGCCGTGGTGGGGTCCATCAGGATGGCCCAGGGGCAGTTGCAGCCCTCGCGCTCGTTGACCTGGCGCTGGATGTTGCCGCCCAGGGTGACGGAGTTGACGAAGAAGTTCTGCACGAAGGTGCGGGCGACCTCGCGGTCCACGTTGTTGATCACGTTGTCCACGAGTCGGCGCCAGTTGTTGTCGGGGTCCTTCATGTAGCCCATGACCATGTTGAACAGGCGCAGCTGAGCGTCGTTGATCTTGTCGCCCGAGCCGGCGAACTTGTTGACCATCGACTCGACCTTGGGAAGGTTGCCGTCGAAGTCGTCGTAGAGCATGTCAAAGCCCTTGTTCACGGCGACGGAGATCGCCTTCGCCTTGAGCGAGTTAATCGCAGACACGTGGTTCCCCTTTCCATTGCACGACCAGACTCCCGGGACAGGCCGAAACGCGTCTCGCCGGACTCGACAGGGCATGTCCATGGTGTCGAATTCTGACAAGTATAGACATGCCCCACCCGCTTTTGACCAGGGGTTGGAAAGTTGCCCTTAAGGGAATGGCAACGGTCATGTGCGGCACGCGGCGAGCCTCAGGAGGGAGGACGCCCGAAGCGCCGAGTGTGCCCGGTCACGCGCGGCACGCGACCCGAAGGCGGGCAAGAGATACCTGCGTTCCCAGTTGAGAGGGACGTGGCAACTTGGCCCCCACCAATCGGGCTGGCAGAGGCTAGCCCAACTTGCCGGCGGCGATGAGGTCCCGCACCTCGTTGAGGTCGCCGCAGATGGCGACGGCATGCTCGCGGGCCGCGTCATCCGGTGCGATGAGGTCGGGAACCATGACCGGCAGGAAGCCGCCGCGCCAGCCCGCCTCGATGCCGTTGAGGCTGTCCTCGAGCACGAGCGAGCGTCCCGGTTCGGCATCCAGGCGACGCGCCGCCTCGAGGAACACGTCGGGCGCCGGCTTGCCGTGCTCGACCTCCTCTGCGGAGACGAGCAGGTCGACCATGTCGCGGGCTCCGACGCGGCGAAGCTGCGCGTCGATCATGTCGCGGGGGCTGGACGACGCGACGGCCGTGCGGATGCCCTCGCGGCGGAGATGCGCGAGCAGCTCCCCCAGGCCGGGCTTGGCGGGGACGCCCTCTTCGCACAAACGGTTGAAGCACGCGACCTGACGGCGGCGAAACTCCTCGGCGGGGACCCTTCCGACACCGAGCTGCCCGTCGAGGGCGCGCCGCATCTGGTCGATCCCCGCGCCGCGGCTCATGTCGATCATGGTCTGGAGGGAGTCGCGGGGGATGTCGGTGACCCTCATGTCCGCCAGGACGGGGACCCACGTCCTGTCCCAGATGGGCTCGGTGTCGATCATGAGTCCGTCCATGTCAAAGATTGCCGCCTGCAGCATGGGACCCCCGGTTCCTCTCGCCTTGGTCATCCTGTGCCATGGTACGGCGAGAGGGGCGCGGGCGTGGGGTTTGGGGCCGACCTCCACGGGACGAGGGGAAGTCGGGGCCGCGGCGAGGGGCAACGGAACAGGAAGCTGGTGCGACGGGACGGAACGGCCAGGGTTCGCGCGACTGGCACCACCCCATCGGCAGCCGAGACGATTCCGCCCGCCCCGCGCAGCGCCGTCCGGCAAAGGGCCGACGCGCCTCTCCCCTACAGACGCCTGAGCAGCTGCCAGACTCCCATGACCACCGGCGCGGGCAGCACCTTGCCCGCGATGCGCATGACGAAGGAGCTCACGGCACAGGTGGCCACCGGGTAGTTGATGGAGTTGATCCGCCACGACCACCGGACCACGTGATGGGGGCTCAGGTTGGGGAAGGTGTGCCTGACCGTGGTCTGGCCCTCCCCGGCGGACGAGCGGGCGACCTTGTTGAACTCGGTCCTGACCCAGATGGGGCACACCGCCGTGATGCGGATGCCCCTCCCCTGCAGCTCGAGCCTGAGGCCGCGCGTGTACGACAGCACGAACGCCTTGCTCGCGGCGTACAGGTCGAGCCCCGGCAGGGGCTGGAAGGCGGCGCAGCTGGCAAGCTGCAGCACGCGGCTGCCGCGCCCCAGGTAGGGGAGGCACACGCGCGTGACGTCGGCGACGGCGCGGCAGTTGAGGTCCACGAGCGCGTCGGTCTGCTCGAGCGACATGTCCTCCACGTTGGCGAACTTGCCAAACCCGGCGGCGTTGACCAGCAGGGCGACCTGGAATTCGGGGCGGTCCGACTCCCGGCGCAGCTCGTCGGCGAGCCTGGTGGCGCTGCCCCTCTCGGCAAGGTCGAGCGAGAACCACCGGGACTCGGTGGAGAGGGACGTCGCCAGCTCGCGCAGGCGCTCCTCCCGACGGGCCACGAGCCAGATCTGGTCGTAGCCCTGGGTGTCGGCCCAGAGCGCGTACTCGCGCCCCAGGCCGCTCGAGGCGCCCGTGATGATCGCCACTCTCACCTGCCTGCACCGCCCCTTTCCGTCGTCGCGCCGACGCGTGCCCGATGCCGGGCCGCTACTCCTGCGGAAGCTCGTCCGCGTTGGGATCCCAGTCGGTGAGGCAGTCGTCGAGCCCCGCCACGATGGCATCCTTGTCAAGGTTGCGACCGATGAAGCAGAGCTTGGTCATGCGGTCGCCGCACACGGGATCCCAGTCGTCCATGACCTGGGGGTTCTCGGCGATGATCTGCTTGCGCTCCTCCTCGGGGGCCGACGCCACGAACAGGCCGTTCTCGCTGAGCGTGACCTGCTGGCCGGCCTGCTCGAACACGTAGCACATGTCGGGGTCCTGCGAGGCCCAGACCATGCCCTTGGTGCGGATGATGTCGTCGGGCCAGGTGGTCACGTAGTCGGACAGGCGGTCGATGTCGAAGGGCTGGCGCCGCTCGTACACAAACGTCGAGATGCCGTACTCCAGCACCTCGGGGTCCTCGTGCTCCTCGGGGTGGTCCATGGCGTCGAGCCAGGCGGCCGAGTTGTAGGCGCGGTCAAAGTCAAAGCGGTTGGTGTCGAGCACCTCGGAGAGCGGGACGTTCCCCTGGGTCGCCTCCACGATCTTTGCGTCCTTCTGCAGGCTGCGGACGATTGCCTTGAGCTCGCTGATCTGCTCGGGGGTCACCTTGTCGGTCTTGTTGAGGACCACGGTGGTGCAGAACTCGAGCTGCTGGATGAGAAGGGACTCGATGTCGTCCTCGTCGATGTTGTCGGCAAGCAGGTCCTTGCCACCATGGAACTCGTCGAACATGCGGGCGCAGTCCACCACCGCAACGATGTTGTCCAGGTCAAGGGGGGCCTTGCCGCCGTTCTTGCTCTGGTCGCAGAAGGCCGAGATGGTGTAGGCGATGGGGATGGGCTCGCAGATGCCCGAGGCCTCGATGATGATGTAGTCGAAGTCGCCGGACTGAGCGATGTTGCCCAGCTGCCTGGCGAGGTCGTCCGAGAGGGTGCAGCAGATGCAGCCGTTGGTCATGGGGATGAGGTCGTCGGTCTTGGACAGGCCGCCGTCGCGGATGAGGCTCGCGTCGACGTTGACCTCACCGATGTCGTTGACGATGACCGCCGCGCGAATGCCCTCGTCGTTGGACAGGATGTGGTTGAGGAGGGTGGTCTTGCCCGCCCCCAGGTAGCCGGTGAGAAGGACGATCTTCACGGGCTTGTCGCTCCTTGGCATGTGATGCCTTCGCTTTCTGGTTGAGGTTGTTCAGCACCTGCATCCTACCCACCGCGAGGGGCGCACATCGCCCTGGCACGGATGCGCACCCAAATCCCTCACGCCAACGTGAGGCAGGATTAGGCAGACGCGCTAGTGGATCCCCATGACGGCGAGGACGATGAGAATGGCCACGCCGACGACCACCGATATGACCGAGCTGCGCATCTTGCGGCGCACCAGGGCCTGGCGCTCCTCGTCGGTGAGCCCGTCGGAGCCGATGGCCCCCGGCGTGGCCTGGCTCTTTGCCTTGGCTGGCCCGCTCGCTGCCGGCTTGCCCGTCTTTGCGTGACCATGGGCGGACTTGAACCCCTTTGCCATGGACCCTCCCTACCACTCGACAGGGGTCGACGGGCGGAATCCCCGTTCGTCTCCCCTGCGGAACCCTGTTCTCTGGCAGACCATTCTCCACCTTTGTCAGGCCAGGCGCGAGGGATGCGGCATGCAGACCGGAGGGAGAGACGCGAAGCCACTCCCTCGCTCCCCGCCCCCTTGGCATCCAGCGGAACTTTGGAAGCCATCAATCCAAACCCCCGCGTCCACCTGTTCCCAAGCATCGTCAAAAGAACTCTAGGAAGAGGAGGGAGAGGGCCTGCGAGCCGGGACGGCAGCACACGCGTCCGTCTCTCCCGTGCCTTCCCCGACTCCCTGCCGGCAGGATGACGGGCATCCGACATTTGGAGGAGCGTCCGGACGGGTCACCCGAGGCCAAGATCTTGCATCAATGTTTTAATCATAGCGGCAAGCTCCCGAAGTGAGCACTCACATCGGGCTCCCACCGCCATTGACCCCGAGAGGCAGACGGGTTTCCGCAGGTTAGCCATGTTAGAGCTTGCGCGGTGGCAGGAAACTCCCGCTATGTGTACTCACATCAGGCTCCCGCTGCCATTCGAGCCTGGGAACGGAGTAGTTTGGCAGCAAACTCCCGGTGTGTGTACACATATCGGTCTCTCGCTGCCAGGCCAGGAGCCCGGCGTCATAACCTCCCAGGACATTTCAAATCAGCATTCTAATCTTGTCAGCAGACTCCCGACGCGAGCACTCATGTCGGGCTTCCCCCGCCATATTTTGAATCCTGATGCCACTAAGGAACAGGTCCTTGGCTTGGAGGGCGGCGGGGAGGCAAGCCAGGAGAGATTGGCGGACGAGGGACAGGCATGGCCTGCTTGCAGGGGCACACCCCCCTCTCTGGACTTTGGACGATCTTGGCCGGAAGGACGTTCGGCGAAACGTCTCACCCACCAACCCTTGTCCGAGGGGACGGCGTCGATTCGTCGACAAGGACCCGATTCCGAGCCGTCACCAGCCCGTGTCCGAGAGGACGGCGTTCGGGGAAGCTCATTCGTCAAGACCCAAACCTTGACAGCAAGCCGCTCCCTGCGTGATCACCTTTTCACCGCCTCCTCTGTCGCCGTTCTGCGTCTCCTCGGTTGCCAATCAATCAAACTTCTAACCTTGGCAGAAACTCGCTCTCGCGAGTGCTCACGCGACGTGTTTCCTGCCGCAGAGACCACTTTTCAGCCTCCATTTGGCAGCAACTCGGTCGCATGTGTACACACGCAACGCGATTGCTGCCATCGTTGAGAGCCCCAATGTTTCGATACCTCGTTTACCTGCGACGATTCAAAACGGCGCAGTCACCTTGGCAGAAAGTCCCCCATGTGAGTACACACGCGACGCGATTGCTGACAAAGTTCATATTTTAATTGTCCATCGTGTCGGTTGCCCTGGCTGGGCAAATCCCGCTCCAGGAAATATGACTTGGCCTCTCCCCTCCTTGAGCTCTTTGACGAAATCGCACGTAGGAAGATGCCAACGCGCAGCGAGCCCCTCTTGAGGTGGACCCGACCGGTCGAGGATGCGGGCCAGACGACGCCGGCGGCACCGCCGCGGTGGACCACCCGCCGAAGACCGTACGTTGGCATGGGCCCGACGACGCCTACCGCCAACGCAGCTGCGAACAGCACGCGGGCGTTCGGAGGGAAGCATCGACCCGGTGACGCCAGCCCCCGACTCAGCCCGCCCCCACCGACCGCACCGCTCGCGCCAGCACCTCGACGACCTGGGGAATGCAATCGGGCTCCAGCCCGTCGTACTGCATCACGAACCTGCACAGCCCGTCACCACGCGAGGCGTTGCGGCTTTCGTGAGCGTAGCCGCAGAGCGGGGCGAGACGGACGCCGCCCTCTAACGCCGCCCGCGCGATGGCGCGCTCGGCATCCGGGCTTCCGTCACCTGACGGGAGGGCGAGCACGAAGTGGAGGCCGGAGTCCCTCTCCTCCGCATGCGCAATCCCCGAAAGCGACGACTCCCCCATCGCGGAGACAAACCGGTCACGGAGCGCCCGCTGCTGGGAGCGGTACCGGCTGACGTGGCGCTCGTAGTCCCCGGACTCGAGCAGGCGGGCAAGGGCGACCTGGTCAACCACGCTCACGGTGCACGAGAGGAACGACAGGCTCCTCTCCCATGCCTGGGCCAACCCCGCCGGCAGCACCATGTAGGCCAGACGCAGGGCCGAGCTCAGGCTCTTTGAGAAGGTGTTGACGTAGATGACGCTGCCGGAGGAATCGGACGCGAGGAGCGGGGGGATCGGGCGGCCGGACATTCGGAACTCGCAGTCGTAGTCGTCCTCCACCACGTAGCGGGCGGGGCCATCCCCGTCCCCGCTCCCCTCGGCAGCCCAGCCAAGGAGGCGGTAGCGGCGGGACGCGCTGGTGACGCAGCCGGTGGGAAACTGGTGCGAGGGCATGACATGGACGAGGGTCGCCCCGGTGCGTGACAGCTCGCCCACGCGCATGCCCTCCCGGTCCGTGGGCACAAACGCCACGTTGAGCCCACAGGCCGCGTAGGTCTGCCATACGCGCGGATACCCCGGGTCCTCCACGGCAACGGTCCCTCCCGACCCCACCAGGCGGGCGACCATGGCATAGATGGCCTGCGCCCCCGCAGCGACCACGATGCGGGAGGGGTCCACGTCGACGCCGCGACTCCCGCGCAGGTAGCGTGCGATCGCTCGGCGAAGGCGGAGCGTGCCCTGGGGCGGCTGGGCGGCAAACAGCTCCTCCCGCGGCTCCTGTGACAGCGTCTGCCTCAGGGCGCGCTCCCACAGGTTGGCGGCGGAGGAGTCGGCGAGGGTGGCGGGCGACGAGAAGTCCGCAAGCAGCCTGGGCCCCTTCCCATCGTCCGTGGGGCCAGGCGAGACGGACGCGGCGACGTGCGGCCGCACGCCATGAGGCACGGGCAGCTCGTTGGCGTAGTACCCCCTGCGCTCGAGGGCGGTCACGTACCCCTCGGCGACGAGCTGCGCGTAGGCGTTCTCGACCGTGACGAGGCTGACGCCCAGCGCGTCCGCGAGCCTGCGCTTTGAGGGGAGCCTGTCTCCCGCGGCGATGGCACCAGAGAGGATGTCGTCCCGCATCCGCCGGTAGAGGTACTCGTAGCGGCTGAGGCTGCCGCGCCGCGACATGTCGTACGAGAGCATGGGGCCACCCATCTGGTCTTATCGAGCTTGTTAAACTGATCCTATTCTGGTCTTACATACTAGTCTCGTATTGGTTATTTTGACCATCCCAGTTTGCCCCTAGCATCTGCCTTGCGCAATTTCGCAGCCAACGACGCAAGGGAGACAAGCATGGCGCAGCAGACCGACACCACGCCCCAGGAGCGGGCAAAGCTCAACCGCGAGCTGGCACAGATGCTGAAGGGCGGGGTCATCATGGACGTGACCACGCCAGAGCAGGCGCGCATCGCCGAGGAGGCGGGAGCGGCGGCGGTCATGGCGCTGGAGCGCATCCCCGCCGACATCCGCGCGGCGGGCGGGGTCAGCCGCATGAGCGACCCCAAGATGATCAAGGGCATCCAGCAGGCGGTCTCGATCCCCGTGATGGCCAAGTGCAGGATCGGCCACTTTGTTGAGGCGCAGGTGCTCCAGGCCATCCAGATTGACTACATCGACGAGTCGGAGGTCCTCTCCCCCGCCGATGACGTGTACCACATCGACAAGACCCAGTTCCAGGTACCGTTTGTGTGCGGCGCGCGCGACCTGGGCGAGGCCCTGCGCCGCATCGCGGAGGGCGCCAGCATGATCCGTACCAAGGGAGAGCCGGGCACGGGCGACGTGGTGCAGGCCGTGCGGCACATGCGGCTGATCAACTCGCAGATCCGCCACGTTGCAAGCCTGCGCGACGACGAGCTGTTTGAGGAGGCCAAGCGCCTGGAGGTTCCCGTGTCCCTCGTGCGCTCCGTCCACGACGAGGGCAGGCTCCCGGTGGTCAACTTTGCCGCCGGCGGAGTGGCGACGCCCGCGGACGCGGCCCTGATGATGCAGCTTGGGGCGGAGGGCGTGTTCGTTGGCTCCGGCATCTTCAAGAGCGGAGACCCGGCCAAGCGCGCCCGCGCCATCGTTGGGGCGGTCACCAACTTCGACGATCCGGAGCGCATCGCGGCGCTGTCCGAGGACCTCGGCGAGGCGATGGTCGGCATCAACGAGGACGAGATCCAAACCCTCATGGCGGAGAGGAGCAAGTGATGGCGACCGCGGTTCTCGCCTTGCAGGGGGCCTTTGCCGAGCACGAGGCGATGCTCGACCGCCTGGGAGAGCCCTGGTTTGAGCTGCGTCAGGCACAGGACCTCGACCGCCCCTTTGACAGGCTGGTGCTGCCGGGGGGAGAGTCGACGGTCCAGGGCCGGCTGCTGCGCGAGGAGGGCATGCTGGTCCCCCTGCGCGAGCGCATCCTCGCCGGCATGCCGGTCCTGGGGACCTGCGCCGGCCTGATCCTCCTGGCGGCGCAGGTGAGCGGCGACGCCTCCCGCCAGGGCAAGCCCCGCCCGGACCAGGTGGGGCCGTGGCTCGGCACGCTCGACGCGACCGTTGAGCGCAACGCCTACGGCCGGCAGCTGGGAAGCTTTCACGCGCGAGCAGAGTTCGACGGGGTGGGAGAGGTGCCCATGAGCTTCATCCGAGCCCCCTACGTGGCGGGCGTGGGCCCCCGTGCGACCGAGCTCGCGCGCGTGGACGGCCGGGTCGTGGCGGTGCGGCAGGGCAACCAGCTCGGCGTGGCCTTCCATCCCGAGCTGGACGGGGACACGCGCATCCACGAGATGTTCCTGGGGCTGTGAGGACGGTGCCTCTCCCCTAGCGAGAACCCCAACCCTGCCCGTGGCTCCTAGCGGGCGGGGAGCGCCTCGCCTTCGGGAGGCACCGGGCGCGCCGCGGGCTCGTCCCCTCTCTCGGTCGGCCTCACGGGGGCAAACGCCAGCCCAACGAGGAACGGCGCCACGTAGATGACGGGGAGCGCGTACCGCGCCGTGAAGATGGGCGTGAGGAGGCAGGTCGCGATGCTCAGGAGCACCGGCAGCATGACGAGGGCACCGGGTCCCCTGCGGCGCACCAGGTAGCACAGCACGGCAAACGGGATCCAGCAGGAGTACAGTCCCACCCTGAACAGCAGGCACAGGGGAACGCTGCTGTCGAGCAGGTCGTTGTAGATGGAGTGCATCGTGAGGCGGTAGCCCGTGAGCGCCATGGGGTGCCACACGTACTTTGCCCCCTCCGGGTCTATGTCGCCCGTATGCCACTGTATGGACACGATGCCGTGGGCGTTGAAGAACAGGTTCGCCGTGCCCACGATCTGGTCAAAGTACACCTCGGGGTGCTTGAGCCCCATCTGGAACCACACGCGGATGTAGCGGAGGAGGTCCGCCCGGGTCGCCGTCTGGTAGCGGTACCAGGCCTTGACCGTGTCGGCGTCGTCGTACTGGTAGTTGATCACCAGCGCCTCGTAGGGCAGAACGGCGTCGATGGCCTCCCTCTCCTCGTCGGTGACCTCGTCGCCGTGGTACATCACGTAGCGTGCGGTCTGCTGGAACAGCGTGTTGAGCGGCTCCTGCACCCCACCGGGGATGATGTCGAACAGCGGGAAGATGACGTGCGGGAGAATCACCCACATGATGACCGCGACGGTCGCCGCCTGGGCCACGAACTGCCTCCACACCCCGCGGAAGGCGACCGCGCACACCAGGCAGGTGGGGATCACGATGTAGGCGCCGGACTTCTTGGTGAGGGCCTGCAGCACGCCGAGGAGCAGGAAGCACACGGCGACCCAGCGGTGGCGGCGCAGCACCTCTCCCCTGGAGCGGACCACCTCGCACAGGAACACCAGGTAGGTGACAAACACCAGGCTGTAGGTGGAGTCCTTGACCATGGTGAAGGCGTACATGCCGTAGAAGGGGAGAACCGCGATGAAGAGGAAGGCGCCAAGCCTGAGGGGTGCGGGGACGCCAAGGCGGCGCAGGTAGGCAATGGCAAGCGAGAAGGTCGCGGCGGTCACGAGCCCCTGCAGCACCACGAAGGCGAACACGCCCGCGTTCCAGCTACCCGTGAGGTCGAGGCTCGTCTTGGTGAAGAGGCCGTAGAGGACCGTGTCGAACACGGGGTGGTGGTCTGAGAGCCACGCGCCCTCCACGATGCTGTGGGTCTCGAGCCAGGGGATCTGGTACACGGGGTAGGTGCGCTGGTACATCGAGACCTGGTAGAACGCGTCCCAGTTCATGGAGCCCGGGAAGGCCGCCAGCAGGTAGGGGATCCACAGCGCAAACAGCACGAGGGCGAACACGACGACCGAGCGGGGCGTCAGGCGCGGGGTCAGGCGGTCGACGACCTGGAGGGCGCGATGCCGACGGGAGACGCCGCGGCCGGCGGTGGCCGCGTCCCTCTCCCCCTCCGCAGCCTCGGGGATGAGGCCGATGGGAAGGCCGGACACGGGATCCCAGCGTCGGCGCCTGCCCATGCGGTCAGTGACGCGCACGACGACCTCGCACATCGCGAAGAGGAAGATCGAGATGATTGCCGTGAGGGAGAGGAACTCCCGAGTGGCCCCCGTTCGGTCGAGGATGTAGCCCGACTCGAACATGTACTCGCCGTAGGTGAACGAGACCGACGCGAAGGCGGCGCACGCCACCACGCACAGCACGTAGCCCAACCTGGGCAGCCTGCCCCTGAGCGCGTGGATGGTGACCACCTCCGGAAGAATGCCTAAGGTTGCAAAAGGAAAGGGGACAAGACCTGACCATATTTCCTTCCCCCACAAACGTGCAGGAAGGTGGCCTGTCTTGACAATTCTCCCTCACACCTTAGGGGAGCCCAAGGCGGGGGGCGAGACGCGCGGCAGGCGCGTGGGACGGGCAGCCCGTGCCATGGCGTCGGGGCGAGGGGCGACGCGGCTCTCCCCCGGCGCCTCGCACGGGACGTGCCCGGATTCCGGCGCTAGACCAGCTTGCCGCGGCAGTGGTCGCACATGTGCTGGATCATCTGGGCGGTCCAGCCGGTGAAGTCGCGCGTGCGCTGCACCAGCTTGCCGTCCACCAGCTCCTCGTAGCGGACCTTGACCTTTGCGTAGCGGGTGGCCTTGACGGGCTCGTCGCGCGAGAGGCAGCTCTCGGTCACGCGCGCCGCCTGCAGCCCCATCATGACGTGGGGGTTGTACATGACATGCACCCCTCCCTCGTCATCCAGGTAGGCGACGACGGACTTGGTGACGCCGATCTGGTTTGCCGCCAGGCAGGTGCAGTCCTCGACCGACCGCATGGTGTCGACGACGTCCTGTGCCACGTCCGCGTCCTCGGCGGTTGCCCTCGCGCACTTCTTGCCCAGGACCTCGTCGTCCTTGCAGATCTCCTTGACCATGCTCACTCCCTCGTGGGTGCCCGCGACGCGCGCGGGACGGTTTGCCATCAGCCTACGTATCATACGTTATCCGCGGCGAACCGCCGGGACGCGAGGCGGGCGGATGGCGCGTTGGCCCACGCCACGGGTGGCCGTACGACGTCCACGCTGCCGTTTGTTGGGGCGCTGCCGCCGCGGGTATCAACTCCCCACGGACAATTCGAACCAAGGGGGGCGCATGCCGCAGAGAAGGGACGTCGACTACCAGGAGTACGCGGGACAGATCGTGAGCGCAATCCCCAAGGGGGTGCTCCTCACCACCAAGGCGGAGGGGCGCGTGAACACCATGACCATTGGCTGGGGCGCACTGGGGACCAACTGGTCGGTCCCCATGTTCGAAGCGTTCATCCGCCTGCACCGCCACACGGTGTCGCTCTTGGACAAGAACCCCGAGTTCACGGTCAACGTCCCGCTGGGGGACTTTGACCGCAAGATCGTCGGGTTCTGCGGGAGCCACCACGGTGACGAGGTGGACAAGGTCGGCGAGCTGGGGCTCACGCTGGTGGACTCGCGCAAGGTGGACGTTCCCGGCATCGCCCAGCTGCCGCTAACACTGGAGTGCAAGGTCGTCTACCGTCAGCCGCAGGAGCTTGACCTGTACACGCCGGACGTGCGCGAGCGGTTCTACCCCCAGGACGTGGACGGAAGGGCGGTAGGCGCCAACCGTGACCCGCACATCATGGTCTTCGGCCAGATCGTCAACGCCTACGTGATCGAGGAATAGTCGCACGCGGGGGAGGAGTGCGGCGAAGTTGTCGCCCCTCCCCTGACCTCACGACATGCGTAGCGGTAACGGTACGGAAAATCTTCTAAGAGGGCGTCGGACCAACGCCAACCTCGGGCCAAGGCTCTCCGCCTTGGCCCGTTCGCGACGGCCCCCGCACGCCAGACGGGGCGCACGCCTTCCGGACAAGCCGGCTTCCTCGGTGTGTGACGGGTCACAATGCTCCCTTCTAAGGGCTCTTTCCTGCAAGCGAGGACAATGCTGCGGTTCAGACGCATCCCACGGCGGGCCCACTGGCAAAGGACTCCCGATATGTGCACCTTCTCGTGGCTTCGGCTGCCGCGTCAGCGATCGGCATCGCGTTTCCCCAGTTGGATTCCCATCAGGAATGCATCCATGGCAGCTGCTTCCCGTTGTGAGTACTCATATCGGGAAGCAGCTGCTACCCGAACCCGTAAAGAGGCCCGTCTGCCAGCAAACTCCCGACGCGAGCGCTCACTTCGGGAGTTTGCTGCCATGGGCAAGTTGGCAGACATACCCCGCTTCATTCCCAACTGGGGAAACGTCTGTCAACCCCAGCACCCGCCCCTTCCCCCTGACGGGAAAGTGCTCACATCGGGAGTGCGCTGCCATGGGTCACCCAGGACGACGGACGAACGGGAGCAACTCGCTCGCGCGAGCACTCACGTGGGGATTCCGCTGCCGTGATTCAGGCCTTGACGCACTACCGGCCACGACAGGGCTACTTGCGAGGGAACGGTGCGACGTCGTGCCCGAAGGCATCGCGCTCCCGCTCACCACTGGGACCCCGCTGACACCCGCTCGTAGGGATTCCCACTCGCCCTTCTATGACCCTGAATACCCCTCTTGTCAGCGGCAGCGTGGAGCCCCTCGCTTGCCCTCGCGCGAACGGTCAGTGAGAAAACGCGACGACTGTTGGAGTCAATACCGAGCGGATGAGCGCGAACCGCCCTAGCGATGCTCCCGGCGATCAGGGCGATCGCCCCTCTCGTCCGCCTCGCGTTCGATTCGCTCCTCCGCTTCGTGCAGGCCATGCTCCACGCGCTCGCCGGCCTCCTGGGCGTCGCGTTCCAGCCTCTCCCCCGCCTCGTGGGCCTCCCGCTCAGCCATGCCCAGGGCGCGACGAAGTCGCTGGGCGGCGGCGTTCCTGCGCTCGCTGGTGAAGTTGGTGACGGTGCGGAGCGCGCGGCGCTGCAGCCCGGACATACCGGCGGCGATGCGCTTGGTGCTCTGCGAGACGTCCTCGCCGAGCGGCGGGCGACCCGACGCGATGTCCGTGACTGCCACGTCCATGACGGCGTCGAACGCGGACTGGGCGGACTCGATGCGCTTGCCCAGGTCGGTGAGCGCCGAGACCGTAAGCCCCAGGTCGGCGCACATGAGCCCCACGATGACGAGGGCAAAGACCTCCCACGTCACGAGCGGCACGCCCGAGGACACGGACGCGATGGGTATGGCCAGGTAGTAGTACCCCAGCGTCCCGGCGAGGCCAAAGCAGAGTGCGAACGGCAGGCAGATGCGCCCGTTGAGGTTGAGGGGGATCTTGCTGTAGTCCCACCACCGCGCGTGGAAGAACCGCTCCAGCAGGTAGGACGTGAGGTACTCGAGCACCGCGCTGCCCACGGAGCAGAACACGAACACCTTCCACCAGGGCATGCTCGCAGAGGTGGTGGGAAGGACCTTGGGCAGCCAGGTCAGGAGGAGCAGAACCGCAACGCCCGCAAACCCATAGATGGGGCACACGGGGCCAAACAGGAAGCCCCTGTTGTCCCAGCGACGGTTCTTGATTGCGCAGAAGGTGCACTCGTACACCCACCCGCCCAGGCTGAAGACGCCAAACCAGGTGACGTAGCAGCAGATGTCCATGCAGGCCCTCTCAAACGGTTGCAACGCTTGCCCCACTAGGCTAGCGCGGGAGCCCTGGGCGCGCATCGCGGATTGGGCGAGAGGAGCCGGACACCTCGCCCGTCACCGGCATCCGTCGGCATCGGGCGCGCCATCGCCCCCGCCGGATGGACGCCGCGCCGCAACCAACACCCGTGGGTAGGCGGGACGCCTACTCCGCGTCGCCCTCCAGGAACCCGCCGGTCTGGCGGTTCCACAGGCCGGCGTACTCCCCGCCCTGAGCCACCAGCTGGGCGTGGGTGCCGTCCTCCACGATTCTGCCGTGCGAGAGGACCACGATGCGGTCCAGCGACGCCACGGTGGAGAGGCGGTGGGCAACCACGATGGAGGTGCGCCCGCGCATGAGGTTCTCGAGCGCGCCCTGCACCAGTGCCTCGGACTCGCTGTCAAGGGCACTCGTCGCCTCGTCCAGCACCAGGATGGGCGCGTCCACGAGGATGGCGCGGGCGATGGCCACGCGCTGGCGCTGGCCACCCGAGAGCTTGACGCCCCTCTCGCCCACCATGGTGTCGAAGCCCTGGGGGAGGCGCCTGATGAACTCGAGCGCGTTTGCCTCCTCCGCGGCGCGGACGATCTGCTCCTCGGTGGCGTCGGGCCTTCCGTAGGCGATGTTCTCTCGGATGGTGCGGTGGAACAGCAGGGCCTCCTGCGGCACGTAGGCGACCTGGCGCCTGAGGCTCTGCTGGGTGCACTTGCTCACGTCCTGGCCGTCAACCAGCACGCGACCCTCCTGCACGTCGTCCAGGCGCAGCAGCAGCTTGGTGAGCGTGGTCTTGCCAGAGCCGGAGCGCCCCACCAGGCCCACGCGCTGCCCCGCGGGAATGTGCAGGTTGAGGTCGCGGAACACGTCCTCGTCCTCGGGTGCGTCGGGGTAGTGGAAGCCCAGGTGCTCAAAGTCGATGGCGCCCTCACTCACCTGCAGCGGGCGAGCGTCGGGGGCGTCGGCCACGAGGGTGGGCTCGTCGAGCACGCGCGTCATCTCGGCGGCGTCCCCAAAGGCGCGGTTGATGCGCTGCATCATCGAGTTGAAGTAGTTGAAGCGCATCGTGAGGTTGTACGTGTACGTGAACATCATCACCAAGGTGCCGGCGCTGATGCCAAACCAGGCGTTGCCCCCGGCCACGAATATCGAGACGACGAACATGATCACCGTGATGAGTGCCGACGTGGTGAAGCCACGGCGCATGGTCGCACGCATGTTGCGGTTCTCGGCCGCCATCGCCTCGCGGTCCGCGCTGGTGAACAGGCCGCGCTCGTAGTCCTCGCGACCGTACGTCTTCACCGCGAGGATGTTTGTCACGGCATCGGAGAGGACGCCCGAGAGCTTGTTCTGCGCGGTCGACGCCTGTGCGGAGAGGGGCAGAATGCGCTTGTACATGCGATACGCCAGGACCACGTAGAGTACGAGCATCGCGCAGAGCACGGCCACGAAGCTGGGCGCCACGGGGAGGAGCATGCCAATGGTCAGCACCACGGAGGCGATAGTGGGCCACAGCGAGTAGGTGACCACGTCCACCAGGCCGGAGTAGCCGGAGACGAAGCGGGAGGTCTGGCTCACCAGGCTGCCGCCAAAGCGGCTGTTGTGGAAGGTCATCGACTGGTTGGACAGCGTGTCGAAGCACAGGCGCGAGAGCTGGTAGTCACCGTTGATCTCGAGCTTGTACACCGAGTAGTCCTGGAGCTTTGAGAGCGTCTGGCCCACGGCGTTGACCACGAGCAGGGCCAGGATGTAGGGGCCAAAGACCGCGAGGACCTGGTCGCCGGGAACCGGGGATGCCTGCACGCGATCGACGATGAGGCCCATCACGTAGGTGTTGGCAAAGGTGAGCAGGGCGATGTAGCCCACCGAGCTCACGATGGAGAGCACGAAGGCACCCATCTTCTGCCTCGTGACCTGCCAAAAGTAGTGAAGCGTCCTTCTCATGGTGGACCGGTCGTTCCGTCCCTTGGTTCCCCCGAGCGCCATGCGTCCCTCCCCTCAGCGCCTACGACCAGACGTGGTCGACGCGACGCCGCCTCAATCCCAAACGTGCGAAGCCTGAATAAAAGCTATCGGTACATAGTCCCACTTTGACCCGCTTCCTATACATGGGGAGAGAAGATGCGCATGCGGCTTGGGACGCCTCGCGCTGGCAGCAGGCCATGCCGCGCCGTAGGGCATGCGGCGGTGGAGGGGCCTCCCCCAGCGGGCGCATCGCCTTGAGACGTAACAGATCGTTTACGCAATGTGGCTTGCATCCCCACTCGGCGGGGACGTATAGTTCCACACAACCGACACACGCCGCACGCAGCGGCCGAGCAATGTGAGAGGAGCGCCAGAGATGAACCGCAACGCCGTCAGCCTTGCAGGCACGTCCAACAACTGGTGGTGGCGCGATTCGCATTCGATCGGTCGATCGTGAGTCTCTCGCGCCATACATCTTGCGTACAGAGGGGGCTCCGGTTGGACCGGGGCCCCCTTTATGTGTTGGCACACGCATCTGCTCGCCACGATTTCCAGACACCGCCACAAGGCACAAGCGAAAGGAAGCAACCATGTCCGAGAACACCCAGCAGGCACGCACCGTCACCTCCGCAGACCACGGCAAGCTCGACGTGAGGGCGCTCGTCCTCCTCGCCGTCCTCCTCGCCGCCGGCTTCATCCTCAACTTCACCGTGGGCAAGGCCATCTCGGGCGCCACGGGCGGCCTCATCAGCCCCGAGTTCATCATCTCGGCCTTCTGCCTCACCATCCTCGTCGTGAGGCCCAACATCGCCCAGGCCCTGGTGATCGGCCTCATCTCCGCCGCCGTCATCCAGATCACCACCACCTCGCCGTTCATCGACTTTGCCGCCGAGGGCGTTGCCGCCATGCTCATGGCCGCCATCGTCAACGGCATGATGGGCGGCAAGGCCGCCAAGGTCGTGCCGCTGGTTGGCACCTTCGTCACCACCGTGGTCTCCGGCCTCATCTTCATGGTCATCAAGATCGCGATGATCGGAGCCGCCCAGCAGCTCGCCGCCGCCATGCTCCCCGTGGTCGTGCTCACCGCCGTGTTCAACGCCATCCTGGTGCAGGCGCTCTACCTCCCCATCCGCAAGGCCCTCAAGCTCAACGACTAGGCTCGCCCGCAAGGCGTGCGCCGGCCTCCCGTCAGCGCACGGAAACACGGGTCGGCTACCATGGATGGGCCGTTCGGCTGGGGCCGGGCGGCCCATCAGCGCAACGCGGGCAGAAGCGAGTCATCAAGGGGTATCCATGCCATCCAGTGCAGACTCTCCAATCATCGAGCTGAGGGACGTCTCGTTCTCCTACGAGGGCCCGTCGAGCCAGGACGGTGACATGGCGCTGAGCCACGTCTCCCTCTCCGTGGGACGGGGCGAGTTCGTGGGCGTCATAGGCCCGTCCGGCGCGGGCAAGTCAACGCTTGCCTCCGTGATGTCCGGGGCCATCCCCCACCACTACCGCGGGGCGCTCTACGGCGCCACGCTGGTGGATGGGAGGGACACCTGCGAGGTCACGCTCACCGACATCTCGCGAATAGTTGGCAGCGTGCTGCAGGACATCGACACCCAGATGGTCGCGTCGGTGGTCGAGGACGAGATGCTCTTTGGGCTCGAGAACTTTGGGGTCCCCCACGACCAGATAGAGGAGCGCGTCTCCCAGACGCTCCAGACCGTGGGCATCTCCGACCTCAGGGACCGCGAGATCGCCACCCTCTCCGGCGGACAGAAGCAGAAGGTCGCGATCGCCGCCATTCTCGCCCTGCAGCCGCGCGTGCTGCTGCTCGACGAGCCCACCGCGGCGCTCGACCCCGCCTCGTCCACCCTGGTGTTCGACACCCTGCAGAAGGTCAACCGCGAGGCCGGCATCACCGTGGTGGTGATCGAGCAGAAGGTCGCGCTCCTCTCCCGCTACTGCGACCGGCTGCTCGTGATGAGCCGCGGCTCGCTCGTGCTGGACGGGACGCCCCGCCAGGTGTTTGCGCATGGGGAGAGGCTCCGCGGCATAGGCGTGGACAGCCCCCGCGTTGCGCGCGTGTACAACAGCCTCGCCAGGCACGGGCTGGTGGAGGGGGGCGAGCCGTGCCTCACCGTCCCCGAGGCGGAGCGCCTGGTGGCTGGCCTGGTGGGAGACTCGCCCCGCCAGGTGACGGAGGGCAACTTCCGCGCGGGGTCGCGACACGTGGCCGCCACCCGCCCCCACTCCGAGGGGGCGGAGCCCGTGGTTCTCCTCCAGGACGTGTGCTTTGGCTACCCCAACGGCGGTGCCACGGTGGACAACCTGGACATGTGCGTGTACCCCGGTGAGGTCGTGGGCATCGTGGGGCAGAACGGCGCCGGGAAGACGACCCTCACCAAGCTGCTCAACGGGTTGCTCAGGCCCTCGTCGGGGTCTGTGAGGATCGCCGGCATCGACACCGCGGACGTCCCCACCAGCAGGATCGCGGCGCACTGCTCGACCCTGTTCCAGAATCCCGACAACCAGCTGTGCAAGGACACCGTGCTGGACGAGGTCGCCTTTGGCCTGGAGCTCCAGGGCGTGGGGCAGGACGAGGCGCGCCGTCGTGCCAGCTCCGTAATCGACCGCTTTGGCCTCCCGGCGAACGAGGCCCCCTTCTCGCTCTCGCGCGGACAGCGGCAGATGGTCGCCCTGGCATCGGTAGTCGTAATGGAGCCCGAGGTCGTGCTGCTCGACGAGCCCACCAGCGGGCTCGACTACCGCGAGTGCATGACCGTGATGGAGACCGTGTCGGGGATGGCGGAGCGCGGCTGCGCCGTGATCATGGTCTGTCACGACATGGAGGTGGTCTCGGACTTTGCCGAGAGGATCGTGGTCATGGCCGACGGTCGCATCCTGGGCAGGGGCCAGACCACGCAGACGTTCTGCGACTCGGACCTGATGCGGCGCGCCTACGTGGAGGCCCCGCAGGTGATCGAGCTGTCGCAGGCGCTGGCGCGGGACGTCTCGCCCGAGTTTGCGGGCATCAGCCAGGTCTCTGGAATCGTCGACCTCACCGAGGAGATGGTTGGCCGTGCTTAACGCCATCGACTACGTTCCCGGCAACACGCTGCTCCACCGGCTCAACCCGGTCACCAAGCTCGCGCTGGCGGCGGCAATCATCATCGCGACCTTCCTGGCGGACACCTACCCCATGCTGCTGGGGCTACTGGCGCTCACCTTTGCCCTGGGGGCGTACGCCAAGTCCTCGTCGCGCCTGGTCTCTCTCCTCAAGCTGCTGGTCCCGCTTGCCGTGGTCATGCTGTTGCTGCAGACCGCCTTCGTGCGCGGCGGCAGCCCCGTGTTCCTGTGGATGACCTCCGAGGGACTGGAGACCGGCACCAAGGCGTGCCTGCGCCTGATGGGCGTGGCGCTGCCCCTCATCCTCATGCTGACGGTGACCAAGCTGGTGGACCTCTCCAATGCCTGCGTGGAGGTGCTGCACATCCCCTACCGCTACGCGTTCACCTTCACGACGGCCCTGCGCTTTGTCCCGGTGTTCTCGCAGCAGATGAACGCCATCATGGAGGCCCAGTGCGCCCGAGGCGTGGAGTACGACACCAAGAACCCGCTGCGCAAGCTGCAGCTGATGCTCCCGCTGTGCGTGCCGCTGCTGGTGAGCTCGGTGGGCAAGACGGACGCGACCGCCCTCGCGGCGGAGGAACGCGGGTTCTACCTCCGCACGCGCGAGAGCTCGTTCAAGCGCTACCCCCTCGTGGCACGCGACTTCGCCGTGCTCGTGGGTTGCGTCGCGCTGGTGGTGCTGGGGGTCGTGGCCTAGGGAACGTACCGTGGCGAGAGGGGCGGCGGTCGCGGCTGGCAGCCGGTCTGATCGGCTGCGTGCGGGCCCCGGCGGCCTACGTCAACTGCCCACGTCGCTGCCCTTTGCCCGTCCCTCGAAGGCGAGGCGAACCGTCCGTCCTCGCTGCCGTCACGCCAGCGGCGTGCCGCGTCTGGGGCGAGGGCAGCCTGCTGCCAGCTAGAGGAGGTTGTCCTGCCAGGCGAAGTTCTTCTCCCCCGCCCCCAGCTCAAAGTGCAGGCGGGCGATGCCTGCGTCAATCTTGGCGCACGGGCCTCCGCCGGGCTGGATCTGAACGATGTCGCGGCTCTGCAGGTCGCGCCTCCCCGTGAGGGTGATCCAGAACCCCTGCTGGTTCATCGCGGTGGGGGCGAGAAGCGCCGCCTCGACGCCACGGGTGAACCACGCCGGTACGTTGATGGCCGGCTTGGAGACCTGTGGCATGCTCTTGCACGGGTGCATCTTCCCCTCCGTGGTGCCATGGCCCAGCGCGACCACGATCACCAGACGGTCCCCCTTGGGAAGGCTCGCGCGCACCAGGCGCCGCTTGTAGCTCATGGCGACCCAACAGCTGTTGAGGCCAAGCTGCTGGGCGAGAAGCACGACCCTCTCGCCAAAGTACCCCGCGCGAGCCTCGAGCCCCTTGTCCGCGGGACCGGCGATGACCAGGTAGTTGTGCACGCCCGAGAAGTTTCCGTAGTGGGCGAGCCTGCTGTCGAAGGCCTCGGGTTCGTCCCAGGCCAGGCACATGTGGAGCCGGCCCGCCTCGTTGCCGCGCCTGACCTCGCGCTGCAGTGCCTCGCGGGTCTGCTGGTCTATGGGCTCGTCGGTGAAGCTCCGCACCGCATGGCGGGACAGCATGAGCGACATCGCGGTCTCGGGGTCCTCGTCCCACGGGACGGAACCTGGCTTTGGCGCGGCATGGCGCGGGCGCGCCGCCTCCTGGGACTCGCCCCTCTCCCCCTGGCCCTGCGACCGAGCCTGGGATGCCTGTTCCTGTTCCTCCACGGGAGCGTCTCCCTTCCCACACATGTTCATAACCAGTCAATTATGGACGGAAACACGGCCGTTCGTCCAAGTATTAGGACGGACGGAAAGATGGGCCCTCATCCGCACATTCCTTGGGCATAGCTGACGCACGCCGCACGCGGCCGGACACAACGCACCCGACCTCGCACGACGCCGCCCGCTCCGTCCGTTCCCGCCTACTCCGCCCAGAAGACCCTGTTTGGCCTGCGCGGCGCCGGCGCCTTTGGCTCGTCGGCGGCGTAGCCCAGGATCACGTGGCCGATGCCCTCGTAGTCGCCCGTCACGCCGAGCTCGCCCAGGAGCGCCTTGAACTCGCCCTCCTCAAACTCCTCGCGCGCACGATGGATCCAGCAGCTGCCCAGGCCAAGCGAGTGGGCCGCGTTGAGCATGTTGCCAATCGTGAGCGAGCCGTCGTACACGTGCGTCGGACGCGCCTTGTCGGCAAGAACGACCAGCACGACCGGCGCTCCATAGAACGGGTCGGTCCCCTCGGGGGCACCCATGATTCTGCGGTTTGCCTCGGCGAGACGGTCGCGCAGCTCGGGGTTGGTGACTGCCACGATGATGGGAGACTGCTGGCCCATGCCGCTCGGGGCCCACAGCCCCGCCTGGATCACCTGCTCCACGAGCTCGCGCGGGACGGGACGCGAGCCGTAGCTCCTGACGCTGCGGCGGTCCATCATGTTCTGGATGACTTCGTTCATCGGTTTCCCTCCGTTGGTGGGACAGGTGGCGACGCTAAATTTGGCACGCAAACGTTGGTATACCCCTGGAGTCCTCGGGATGTCGCGGGGGAGAGGGGCGTCGCCCCTCGGTCGAGGTCCCTCCCACCGGCTGGCGGAGGACTTCGCGCGCGAGGGGATGTCCTTGCACCCCTCGTAGGCGAGCTCCCACCCCCTCAGTCCCGCAGCTCCTCCCTCGCAGGGACTCCGCCTCAACCCATCAATATCAGGATTCGTGCTTTGGCAGCACTCCCCGCGTGAGCACATCGAGAAGGTCCCCCATACCCCCTCCTAGCGTTTCACCAGTTGGCAGTCAATCAATCCCGCAATCATGGCAGCAAGTCGCCCTCAGGAGTGCTCGCGTGAGGCTTTCCTTGCCATTGAAAGCTGAAAGGAGGGCCGATTGGCAGAAAGTCGATCGCATGTGTACACACGCGACGGAGTTCCAGACAGCAACCTCTTTCGTCATCACGTTTTCCCAGCTGATTTTGAATCAAATTTATAACATTGGCAGAAAGTCGCCCACGTGTGTACACACGCGACGCACTTGTTGCCATTCGCGACCAGAGCGAAGTGCCCTCTGGCAGAAACTCACTCCCGTGTGTACACACGCCATGGCTTTCTTGACCCAGAACCTCCGCCTATGACCACCCGGTGGTGGAAAAGCGCTCCATATGTACACGCAAAGCGGGATTTCTGGCACAGTGCCGCTCCCCCTCAGCATGCTGCCGATTTTGGTCCCATCGCCCCTCTCGCCTGAGGAAAACCACAGGGGAGCGAAGCCGGTTCCAGAAACGAAGTCGGCCAGCCCCAGGCAAACCGGGGCTGGCCGACTGAACCCTCGCGGGGAGAGGCGCCACTCGCTAGAAGCTCAGGGCAGCCTTCTCGATGCCATCGGCATCCAGGCCGTACTTGTGGAGAAGCTCCACGGCGGGGCCGGACTCGCCGAAGGTGTCCTGCACGCCAACGCGACGGACGGGCACCGGATGACGCTCGGAGAGGACCTCGCACACGGCGCCACCAAGGCCGCCGAGGATGGAGTGCTCCTCCGCCGTGACCACGCGGCCGGTCTTCTCGGCGGACGCGCAGATCGCGTCCGCGTCGAGCGGCTTGACCGTGTGGGCGTTGATGACCTCGGCGTCCACGCCCTGCTTGGCGAGAGACTCCGCCGCCTCGAGCGCAGCGCCAACCATGAGGCCGCAGGCGACGATGGTGACGTCGGAGCCCTTGCGCAGGGTGACTGCCTTGCCCAGCTCGAAGTGGTAGTCGGGCGTGTCGTTGAAGACGGGCGTGGCGAGACGGGCGAACCTCATGTACACGGGACCCTCGTGCTCGTAGGCGGCCTTCACGACGGCACGCGCCTCCACGTCGTCCGACGGGACGACCACGGTCATGCCCGGGATGGTGCGCATGAGCGCGATGTCCTCGCAGCACTGGTGCGTGGCGCCGTCCTCGCCCACCGAGATGCCGGCGTGCGTGGCGCCGATCTTCACGTTGAGGTGGGGATAGCCGATGGAGTTGCGCACCTGCTCAAACGCGCGGCCGGCGGCGAACATGGCGAAGGTGCTCGCAAAGGCGACGCGGCCCGTGGTCGCAATGCCAGCGGCGATGCCCATCATGTCCGACTCGGCGATGCCGCAGTCGAAGAAGCGGTCGGGATACGCCGCCTTGAAGATGCCGGTCTTGGTTGCCGCGGCGAGGTCGGCGTCGAGCACCACGAAGTCGTCGTGGTCCTTGGCGAGGTCGACCAGAGCGTGGCCGTAGCTCTCGCGGGTTGCGATCTTCTTATCTGCCGACATGCCTACTCCCCCCTCTCGAGCTCGGCCATGGCCTGCTCGAACTGCTCGTCGTTGGGGGCCTTGCCGTGCCAGCCCACCTGGTTCTCCATGAACGAGACGCCCTTGCCCTTCACGGTCTTGGCCACGATGCACGTGGGCGCGCCCTTGGTGGCGCGGGCCTCGGCGAAGGCGGGACGGAGCTGGGCAAAGTCGTTGCCGTCCTCGACCTCGACGACATGCCACTTGAATGCGCGGAACTTCTCCGCGATGGGGGTGGCGGGGTTCACTTCCTCGATGGTTCCGTCAATCTGGAGCCCGTTCCAGTCGACGATGGCGCAGAGGTTGTCGAGGCCATGGTTGCCGGCGAACATGGCGGCCTCCCACACCTGGCCCTCCTCGAGCTCGCCATCGCCCAGGATCGCGTAGGTGCGCCAGGTCTCGCCCCAGTGCTTGGCGGCAAGCGCCATGCCCACGGCGGCGGAGATGCCCTGGCCCAGCGAACCCGTGCTCATGTCGACGCCGGGGGTGTCGTTCATGTTGGGGTGACCCTGCAGCCTGGAGCCGACGTGACGAAGCGTCTCGAGCTCCTTGGGAGGGAAGTAGCCGCGCTCCGCGAGGACGGAGTACAGCCCAGGCGCCGCGTGGCCCTTGGAGAGCACGAGGCGATCGCGCTTGGGGTCATCGGGGTTCTGCGGATCGACGTCCATCTCCTCGAAGTAGAGGTAGGTGAAGATGTCCGCCGCGGACAGCGACCCGCCGGGGTGACCCGACTTGGCTGCGTGCGTGCCGACGATGACGCCCTGGCGAACGCGAGCGGCGATCTTCTCGAGCTCGGCGTCGGTGTGCTGAGACCTGGTTTCGGCCATGGTGCCCTTCTCCTTTCTAGGAAAACGAGCCGGAAGGCCAGCTAGCCCCCGGCTCGTCTCAGTCTATCGCACCCTACGCCCCGGCGGAGACCTTCTCCCAGTCGGCGTCGAACTTCGCCCTGCCCTC
>CAJMNO010000007.1 GCA_905214865.1 uncultured bacterium
TCGGCGCAGACGACCGTCGCATGCGCTACCCACTAGAAACGTCGAAGAGCCAAAAAGTGCATCCCGTGTGTACACGCAGCGTGGGATTTTAGACGGGGATAGCCCTCCTTACCCCACAGATGTCAAAAAGCCCATTCCGGGTGTACACACGGTACGAGGGTTCTGACGAGGCCGTCCTCCTCTGCGGCGTTTCCCCTGTTGGCAGGGTGTCGGCAACTCAACGCAGTCAGAAAGTCCATCCTGTGTGTACACGCGTGGTGCACTTTCTGGCAGAGGCAGTTACCTTCCGTTGGTCCCACCTGTAGAACGCGGGTTCAGGTGCCTGGCCTGCCAATAGTTCCGGGCATAAAGTTTGGTCCACGGTTGCCAGGAGGTTGGAATGCCCCGTCGCCTGACGTCCAGGCGCGGACCCCCAGGTCCGTAGGCGTTCGATCCGTCCCCTTCTTTGACTTGGTCAAGCTGCGAATGAAGACGCGCGCGACGAAAGGGGAGGACACAGCCGGACATTCGGGGAGGGGGGTTGCCCGGGACAGGGGGAAGGTCGCAACGGCCGGTACCCTCGCCGTGACTGAAGGGCTGGCGACCCAACGGGGGCGCGAGGGGGTGAAGCCGGCGTGAATGCCGCGCTGCAGCCGGCACCTCGCCCTTCTCGCCCAGGTCGCCTCGCGCAGAAAAAGGGACCGCCACCTCGCAGGTGACGGTCCCAGGGCAGAACGAAAGCCAAACAAGCGGCAGGAGCCTACCTGTTCATGGCCTCCTCGACGGCGACGGCGCAGGCGACGGTCGCGCCGACCATGGGGTTGTTGCCCATGCCGATGAGGCCCATCATGTCGACGTGCGCGGGCACCGAGCTGGAGCCGGCAAACTGGGCGTCGGAGTGCATGCGGCCCATGGTGTCGGTCATACCGTAGGAGGCGGGGCCGGCAGCCATGTTGTCAGGGTGCAGGGTACGGCCGGTGCCGCCACCAGAGGCGACGGAGAAGTACTTCTTGCCGGCGGCCAGGCGCTCCTTCTTGTAGGTGCCAGCGACGGGGTGCTGGAAGCGCGTGGGGTTGGTGGAGTTGCCGGTGATCGAGATGTCGACGTTCTCGTGCCACATGATGGCAACGCCCTCGCGGACGTCGTCAGCGCCGTAGCAGTTGACCTTGGCGCGCGGGCCGTCGGAGTAGGGGATGGTCTCCACGATCTTGAGCTCGCTGGTGTAGTAGTCAAACTGCGTCTTCACGTAGGTGAAGCCGTTGATGCGGGCAATGATCTGGGCGGCGTCCTTGCCAAGGCCGTTCAGGATGACGCGGAGCGGCTTCTTGCGGGCCTTGTTGGCGTTGTTGGCGATGCCGATGGCACCCTCGGCGGCGGCGAAGGACTCGTGGCCGGCGAGGAAGGCGAAGCACTCGGTGTCCTCGCCCAGCAGCATGGCGCCCAGGTTGCCGTGGCCCAGGCCGACCTTGCGCTCGTCGGCGACGGAGCCGGGCACGCAGAAGGCCTGGAGGCCCTCGCCGATGGCGGAGGCAGCCTCAGGGGCGGTCTTGACGCCCTTCTTGATGGCGATGGCGCAGCCCGCGGTGTAGGCCCAGGCGGCGTTCTCGAAGGCGATGGACTGGACGCCAAACACGATGTCGCGCGCGTTCACGCCCTTGTCCAGGCAAATCTTCTCGGCATCCTCGAGCCCGTTGATGCCGTAGCTGTCGAGCACCTTGTTGACCTTGTCGATGCGGCGCTCGTAACCCTCAAACGTAACTGCCATGGTGTTATTCAGCCTCCTCTTCTTCTACTCGTGGACGGGGAACTTGGACTCGGGGTCGTGGGTCTCCTCGTCGGTGCGGGGGTCGATGAACTTCACGGCCTGGTCCCACTGGCCGAAGTGGCCCATGGCCTTGTCCACGGCCTCCTTGGGATCGGTGCCGGCCTTGACGGCGTCGGTGAACTTGCCCAGGTTGAGGAACTCAAAGCCCACAATCTCGTCGTTCTTGTTGAGGGCCATGCGGGTGACGTAGCCCTGGGTGAGCTCGAGGTAGCGAGCGCCCTTGGCCTTGGTGCCGTACATGGTGCCCACCATGGAGCGAAGGCCCTTGCCCAGGTCGTCGAGGCCGGTGCCCACGGGCAGGCCGCCCTCGGAGAACGCGGTCTGGGTGCGGCCGTAGACGATCTGCAGGAAGAGCTCGCGCATGGCGACGTTGATGGCGTCGCACACGAGGTCGGTGTTGAGGCACTCGAGGATGGTCTTGCCGGGAAGGATCTCGGCGGCCATGGCAGCGGAGTGGGTCATGCCCGAGCAGCCGATGGTCTCGATCAGGCACTCCTCGACGACGCCCTCCTTGACGTTGAGGCTCAGCTTGCAGGCACCCTGCTGGGGAGCGCACCAGCCCACACCATGGGTATAGCCGGAGATGTCAGAAATCTCCTTGGCCTGGACCCACTTGCCCTCCTCGGGGATGGGCGCAGGACCGTGGTATGCGCCCTTGGTCACGGGGCACATCTTCTCCACTTCTGCGGAATACTGCATGATTCTCCTCTCCACCACAACGGCGTCCGGGCCCTGTCCCAGACGCACATTCGGTGCCACGCCGTCCCCCTGGATGGCAGGGCACCGCCGGCAACATGCCAGACACATTCATTTTAGGCCAGCGGATGCAAGGCCGTATCCGTGAACGGTGACAACATCCAAAATAGGGGGTGGCCCTTTATTCACTGGTCAACTTGATGGGGGCGTCGTTATTCACATCCAAGATAACCCTGACGCCGGGGGAGCGTGCCGCGACCAAGGGGAGAGGGGCCTCTCCCCCAGCTCCGGACCGTGTCGCCATGGCGCGCCTGCTACAATTCGGCGCATGGAAATCAGGCATCCGCGCATACCGACCTGGGGCTACCAGGTCCTCCTCGCCACGGTGGCTGCCATCTGGGGCGGGGCGTTCATCGTCCTCAAGGGGGCCCTTGGGCAGATGACCCCCGGCTGGCTTCTCACCCTGCGCTTTTCGCTCTCGACCCTGGTGATGGTCGCGATCTTCTGGCGGCGCCTCGCTGAAAACCTCGACTGGTCCCACGTTTTGGCCGGGCTCCTCATCGGCGTTCCCGAGGGCCTCGCCTTCCTGGTGCAGAACGTGGGGCTTGACGGCACCACGCCCGGGCGCAACGCGTTCCTGACCACCACCTACTGCGTGATGGTCCCCTTCATCAACTGGGCCGTCACCCGCCATCGGCCCCATGCCAACAACGTCGTGGGGGCTCTCCTGTGCCTGGTGGGCGTCGGCTTCCTCTCGCTCGACGGGAGCATGGGGCTCTACCTCGGTCGCGGCGACCTCCTGACCCTGGCATCCGCCGTTCTGTTCGCGCTCAACATCGTGGCCGTGGGCAGGGTGGGGAGCGCGCACGACGCGGTGACCATGACCGTCGTGATGTTTGCCGTGAGCTCGCTCATCTGCCTCGGTTACTCCCTGGCCGCCGAGCCCGCCCCCGACTTCGCCGCCCTCACGCCCGACTTCTGGGGTCAGATGGCCTACGTGGTTCTCCTCTCGTCCGTGGCAGCGCTCCTGATCCAGAACGTGGCGCAGCAGCACGTGCAGCCGGCCAAGGCCGCCCTGCTCCTCTCGCTCGAGAGCGTATTCGCTGCGTTCTTCAGCATCACGCTGTATGGCGAGGCCCTGACCTCGCAGCTTGCCGTTGGCTTCGCGCTCATCTTCGCCGCCGTGCTGGTGAGCGAGATCTGGGTTGGCGGGCGCGCCACGCGCGAAATAGAGTCGCACGAAGTGCCCGCGAGGGACTAACCTAGGAGTTTGCACCCTTCCCGCCAACGGGACGGCGGGGGAGAGGGGCATGACTCGCGGGAGGTGCCATTGATCTCTGAGATCGCCCTCAACAAGGTCTGCAGGCCGGCAATCCTCGGCCGCGGTCGCATCATCGCCCAGCGCGGTGCGAGCATACGCGACCGGGAGTGCTCGTACGACGGGGGCGTCACCAGGATCAGGGGCAAGGTCGCGTCGTCGTCGGGGTACGCGGACCACTACGACGCGACCATAGAGTTCGACGAGGCGGCGGACACGGTCCTGGGCTTCGACTGCACCTGCCCCGCCGCCGCGCGCTACCCCGGCCCGTGCAAGCACAGCATCGCGCTCGCGCTCGACTTCAACCGCGACCCTTCCGGGTACCGCGGCTACGACCGGCTCCAGCATGCGAGCACGTCCACCGTGCTGGGGGAGTACCTCGACCGCACCGCCGTCGCCGCCCGTCCCCGGGTGGGCACCGCCACCCCCGAGCCGCCGGGGGGAATCCGCCTGGAGCCCACGCTCGTGCACGACCGCGACCTGTTCCTGCGGCTGCGCGTGTGCGGGTCGCGCGGGTCGTACGTCGTGCGCAGCCTGGGAGACCTCGTGGCAGACGTCTCGAGCAGGGCGTTCCGCGAGTATGGGCGCAAGCTCGCCTTCGTCCACGAGCCGGACGCCTTCGACCAGCGCTCGCGCGAGCTTCTCGACTTCCTCGCGCGCTGCGTGCAGAACCGGCGCTCCTACGCGTCGGAGCGCATGTACGGCCGCGTGTACGCCTCGAGCGGCCAGTCCTCGGCCATGCCGGGCCGCGAGCTCAGGCTCTCGGGCCCCGAGGTGGACGATCTCCTGCAGGTCATGCTGGAGGGCGAGCTGGTGTTTGAGTCCTCCTCCCAGGATGGCGGGCACCATGCCGTCACCGTGCGCGACGGCGACCCCAACGTCGCCCTGAACGTGGTGGAGGCGGGCGACGACGGCTTTGAGCTGGTCCGCCGAGGGAAGGCTGAGTTCTTCTCCGGTGGGTCGCGCCTGTACGCCGTGCAGTCGGGCACGCTGTTTCGCTGCACGCCGGCCCTTGCCGCGCAGGCGTCGTTCCTCACCGGGGTGTACGACAGCACCACGCCGCACCTGACCCTCTCGCAGAAGGACGTGCCACGCTTTGCCGCGACGCTGCTTCCGCAGCTCGAGCGCGCCATGAGCGTGAGCGTTCCCGAGGAGGTCGCGCGCCTCCGTCCCGTCCCCTGCAAGCTGGAGTTCTACCTCGACTTTCGCGACGTGGGCGTGACCTGCGACGTCCAGGCGGTGTATGGAGAGAGGCGCTACCACGTCCTCGCGCGTGAGCTGGGGCAGCACATGGACGTGGGGAGGGACGTGGCGGCCGAGACGGACGCTCGTCGTCTGGCCCAGCGCTACCTCACGGTGGGCGAGGGCGCCATCGCCACCATCCCCGCCAAGGCGGACGTGCCCATTGCCCGGCTGATGTTCGAGGGCGTGCCGGAGTTCTCCCGCATCGGCTCCGTGTACACAACGCCCGAGTTCGACCGTCTCCTCAACCGCTCCAAGCCCGAGGTCAGGCTCAAGCTGTCGGTGCGCTCCAACCTCATAGACCTGTCCGTCTCGGCCACCGACCTGCCGCTCGACGAGCTATACGCGCTCCTCTCGAGCTACTGCAAGCGCCGTCGCTTCCACCGCCTGCGGGACGGCTCGTTCCTGGACCTCTCCACGCTCGACCTGGGGGAGGCCGAGCGCCTTGCCGAGGAGCTGGGCCTCTCGTCCCGCGACCTCGCGCGCGGCCACGTGAGTGTGCCGTCGTACAAGGCCTTCCTGCTCGACTCGATCATGGGGGACGACGAGAAGGACGCCTCGTTCCGCGACTACGTGGAGTCGTTCCGCTCCGTGGACCCCTCGCACTACCAGCTTCCCGCCAGCCTGCGGGGGAGCCTGCGCCCATACCAGGTCGCGGGCTTCCAGTGGCTGAGCGCCCTGTGCGACATGGGCTTTGGCGGCATCCTCGCCGACGAGATGGGCCTGGGCAAGTCGGTGCAGCTCATCTCCCTGCTGCTTTCGCGCAGGGGAAGCGGTCCCACGCTCGTGGTGTGCCCCGCGTCGCTGGTGTACAACTGGCAGGCCGAGCTTGAGAAGTTTGCCCCGCAGCTGGACGTCGCGGTGGTTGCGGGGACCGTCCCCGAGCGCGCCCGCGTGCGCGGCGAGTCGCACGAGGTCTACGTGACCTCCTACGACCTCCTGCGCCGTGACGTGGAGAGCTGGGCGCGGATGCCGCTCTGGTGCGAGGTGCTGGACGAGGCCCAGTACATCAAGAACCACGAGACCCTCGCCGCCCGCGCCGTGAAGGCGCTCGACGCCCAGCACCGCTTTGCCCTCACGGGCACGCCCATCGAGAACCGCCTGTCCGAGCTCTGGAGCATCTTCGACTTTCTGATGCCCGGGCTCCTGGGCTCCTACGACCGCTTCCGCGAGCGCTACGAGGCCCCCATCTCGGAGGGTGACGACGAGGTTGCCGAGCGCCTGCGCGAGGCCGTCGGCCCCTTCGTGCTGCGAAGGCTCAAGGCAGACGTCCTTCGCGACCTGCCCGACAAGCTCGAGCAGGTGGTGTACGCGCGCATGGAGGGCGAGCAGCGCAGCCTGTACCTGGCGCACGAGCAGGCCCTGCGCGTCTCGCTCAGCAAGGGCGACGACGACTCGTTTGGCACCCAGAAGCTGCAGGTGCTGGCCGAGCTCACGCGCCTGCGCCAGATCTGCTGCGACCCCCGCCTGCTGTACGAGGACTACGACGGCCCCTCGTGCAAGCTCCAGACCATCATGGACCTGGTGGACTCGGTGGTGGACGCGCAGCAGAAGATGCTGGTGTTCTCGCAGTTCACGAGCTACCTGGACATCATCGCGGGCGAGCTGGACAAGCGGGACGTGCCCTACTACACCATCACGGGTGCCACGCCCAAGAGGCGCCGCCTGGAGCTGGTGGACGCCTTCAACGCCGACGACACGCCGGTGTTCCTGATATCGCTCAAGGCGGGCGGCACGGGCCTCAACCTGGTGGGCGCGTCCGTGGTCGTGCACGCAGACCCGTGGTGGAACGCCGCCGCGCAGGACCAGGCCACTGACCGTGCGCACCGCATTGGCCAGACCAGGGACGTGACCGTGTACAAGGTGATCGCGCGCGACACCATCGAGGACCGCATCCTGGCGCTGCAGGAGGCCAAGAGCGACCTGGCGGACCAGGTCGTGGGCACGGGGGGCGGCATGAGCCTGGGGTCGCTCCGCAAGGAGGACCTCATCGAGCTGCTGGGAGACTAGCGCCAGGTCTGCCGGGCGACGGGGGAGAGGGGAGTTCCTCTCGTCCGTCGCCCATCCCGCTGGCATGTCGTCTCCCTGGGGGATATGCTGTTCCACCGTGTGTAAGGTCGTCTGTTGGGGGTTGTCGTGATACTGCTCGGTGCGTTGGTGAATGGTCTGGAGGCTGCCGCCGGCGGCATCATTGGCCTGCTGTTCAAGGGTCGGGTCTCGGACGACCTGGGAGACTTCCTCCTGAAGGGCCAGGGCCTCGCCGTGGTGCTGGTGGGCGTCCAGGGCATGGTCAACGGCGGTAGCGTGATCGTGGTTACCCTCGCGATGGCGCTGGGGTGCCTGATCGGCTACCGGCTGGACATCGACGGCCACGTGCACCGGCTGGGCCAGCGGGTGCAGCGCAGGCTCAACGAGCAGTTTGCGGGGTCGGAGCGCCTGGGGAGCTTCAGCGAGGGCTTTGTGGCGGCGACGCTCTTCACCTGCACGGGTGCGATGGCGATCATGGGCTCCATCCAGAGCGGCATCCAGCTGGACCACTCCACGCTCGTGGCGAAGGGCCTCATCGACCTGGTGGTCTGCGTCCCGCTCGCCGCGACCATGGGCATAGGAGTGCCGTTCTGCGGGCTGTCGCTTCTCGCCTACGAGGGCGTGCTCTCCGCGCTGGCGGCGCTCTTGGGGAGCGTGGTCACCAAGGCGATCATCACGCAGGTCGTGTGCACGGGGTCGCTCCTGCTGTTTGCGGTGGGCACCAACCTCCTCAAGGTGACGGACATCAAGGTGGCCAACATGCTCCCTGCGGCGTTCGTGCCCTTCGTGCTGGTCCCGCTCATGCAGATGGCGGGGCTGGTGTAGGGCTGGGGCTGGCGAGCCCATCGCCTTGCGCGTCATGGGAGAGAAGGCCCGGGGCCCGCGGAACGCTGAGTCGCTCCGTGGGCCCCGGGCCATGTGTGTCGCTTGTCTCTCGCATGGCTACAGCGTGGTGCCGAACCACTTCTTCTCCAGCTCGTCTTCGGTTCCGTCGTCCTTGATGTCCTTCAGCGCCTTGTTCACGGCCTTGAGCAGCGCGGTGTTGTTCTTGTTGATGACCGCACCGACCTGTTCTCCAGTGGGAATCTGGCAGTCTTCGGGAATCTCGAGGTCCGAGTAGGCCTCCTTGATTTCGTATTCTGCAACGGGAAGGTCGACGACGCAGGCGTTGTAGAGGCCGCTCTGGACGCCCGTGAGCGCCTGGATGATGTCGTCCAGGGTCACGATCGTCGCGTTTGTCAGGTTCTCCCTGGCCCAGTCCTCGCTGGTGGTGCCCGCTTGCACTGCGACCTGCGTACCGCTGGTGTTGAGGTCCTCCGGCTTAGCAACGGACGATCCCTTCTTCACTACGATGGACTGGTTGGAGTCCAGGTAGGGGTCCGTCATCGCCACCTCCTCCTTGCGCTCGTCGGTGATGGTGATGGCCCCGAACGAGATGTCCGCCTTGCCGCCCTGCTTGATAGTGGGGACGATGGTGTCGAACTGGACGGACGGGAGGATGTTCTCCTCGAGTCCGAGCCGCTTGCAAACCTCCTTGTACATGTCCACGTCGAAGCCTACGTACTCCTTGGTGTCGGGGTCAATCGAGGTGAACGGCGGGTAGTAGAACTCGCTGATGAGGGTCAGCTTGCCGGGTTTCACCAGGTGGTAGTCGTTCGACGAGCTGGAGGAGTCGGACGAGGCGGAGTCGGGTGCCGACGAGCTGCTGGAGGGCTTGCCCGAGGAACTGGCGGTTGAGTTGCTTCCGCAGCCAGCGAGGCCGACCGTGAGGCCAAGGCCACAGATGGTGAGGAAGTCGCGACGAGTGAGGTTTGCTTTCATGGCTGCTGTCTCCGTCCTGTGTTCGGAACTCGTTCAAACGTGCACCTGGGAGTGGTTCAGTGCGCTGAAATCATTCTGTCTCGCTTGCAGACGGATGGGGCATATCAGAGGCTGGATGTAATCAAAAAGTGGGAAATCAGATACAAACTGTCAAGAAAACTTGCATAAATAGAAAAAATTATAAGAAAAGGCCCGCAGCCGAAACAACGGGCCCCGGGCCATGTGTGTCGCTTGTCTCACGCCTGGCTACAGCGTGGTGCCGAACCACTTCTTCTCCAGCTCGTCCAGGCTGCCGTCCGACTTCATCTCCTCGATGGCGGCGTTGAGGTCCTTGGTGAGCTTGGTGTTCTTCTTGCTCACGACGATGCCGTACTGCTCGCCCGTGGCGATGGAGATGGCGACGGTCAGGTCGGTGTACGACTTGGTGCACATGTAGCTCGCGACGGGCAGGTCGATCACGCAGGCGTTGTAGAGGCCGCTCTGCACGCCGGTCATGGCCTGGATTGCGTCGTCGAGCGGGACGCAGGTGGCGTTGGGCAGGTTCTCCTTCACCCAGTCCTCGCCGGTGGTGCCGGACTGCACGGCGATCTTCTTGTCGCTCTTGTCCAGTGCCTCCTGGGTCTTGTCGGTGGCGCTCTTCTGTGTCACCAGGCCCTGGTTGGAGTCGAGGTACGACTCGGTGAAGTCGATCTCCTCCTTGCGCTCGTCGGTAATCGTGAACGCGGAGACGCCCACGTCCGCCTTGCCGCCCTGCTTGATCATGGGAATGATCGTGTCGAACTTGGTGGGCGAGAGCCACGTCATCTCAAGCCCGAGCTTCTTCGCCAGGGCATCCATCATGTCGATCTCGAAGCCCTCGGGCGTGGTGGAGCCGTCGGGGATGGACTCGAGCGGGGGATACGCCATGTCCGAGACGCCCGTGAGCTTGCCCTTGGTCACGAGGATGTACTCGCTTGCACCCGACGCGCTGGAGTCTGCTGCGGCGGCGCCGGAGTCCGAGGATGATGCCGACGAGGACGAGGCCGAGCTCGAGTTGCCTCCCGAGCTGCAGCCGGCAAGGCCCATCGCGAACGCCATGCCGAGCGCGGAGCCAGCTCCCTTCACGAATGCCTTCCTGGTGATGTTCCTCTCGTTCGAAGCTGTCATGGCTCCCACCATCCCTTGTCGTCCCTATTTGCTTGGCTGTCAGTTGCGCGCCCGGGGGTTGCTCCGTGCGTTGAGTGCATTGTGCCGCTTGCTTTCAGGGTGGGTACCGTCGTCGCGTCCACCGTAACTGAAAAGTTATAATCAAGACTCAAAACGTAAAAGAAAGAGAATAAATAGCTCAGTATTTGCACAATAGATAGAGAAAAAGATAGGGCCCACGACATTGTCGCAGGCCCTATCGGCACCGCCGGCGTTGGAGACTGGGAGCACCGGCGGAAAGGGAGGTCGATCTTGGAGTTAGGAGGAGATGACGGAGCCGAACCAGGTCTTCTCGATGCTGTCCTGCGTGCCGTCCGCCTTGATGTCCTTCAGCGCCTTGTTCACGGCCTTGAGCAGGGCGGTGTTGTTCTTGTTGATGACCGCGCCGTACTGCTCGCCCGTGGGGATCTCTCCGCCGTCGGGAATCTCGAGGTCGGAGTAGGCAATCTTGATCTCGTACTGCGTCACGGGCAGGTCGGCGACGCATGCGTTGTAGAGGCCGCTCTGCACGCCGGTCATGGCCTGGATGATGTCGTCCAGTGGCACGATGGTGGCTTTGGGCAGGTTCTCCTTGGCCCAGTCCTCACCGGTGGTGCCGGACTGAACGGCAATCTGCATACCGCTTGCATTGAGGGCGTCCTGCGTGGTTGCCGAGGCGCCCTTCTTCACCACGATGGACTGGTTGGAGTCCAGGTAGGGGTCGCTCATCGCGACCTCCTCCTTGCGCTCGTCGGTGATGGTGATGGCACCCAGCGAGATGTCGGCCTTGCCACCCTGCTTGATGGTGGGGACGATGGTGTCAAACTGGACGGAGGGGAGGATGTTCTCCGCCAGGTTGAGCCTCTTGCAGATCTCCTTGTACATGTCCACGTCGAAGCCGACGAAGTCCTTGCTGTCGGGGTCAATGGAGACGAACGGCGGGAAGTTGAAGTTGCTGATCATCGTGAGCTTGCCATCGTTGACCAGGTTGTAGTCACCCGAGGAGCTGGAGGAGTCTGACGCGGAGGAGTCCGAGCCTGAGCTCGAGTCCGTGCTGCTGCTAGAGCTGCCGGAGGTGGAGCCGCAACCCACAAGGCCGACCGTGAGGCCAAGGCCACAGACGGCGAGGAAGTCGCGACGAGAAAGGTTTGCCTTCATGCTAGTGTCTCCGTCCCTTGTTGCTTGCACCTGACGCCCGGTGTCTCCGTGCGTTGACTTAGTTCTATTGTCGTTGCGGCCTCACGGGCGGCCGCATTCCCCATCCGTAACAAAATGGATTTGGAAATGAACTAAATTCGCAAACCTCCGATACGAGCTGAAATAAATGTAGATTCATGCATACGAGAGATGCGAGCGTACATTCATCCGACTCATCTGCCATGGGGTGTCGGCTTTGGAGAAGGTTGTCTCTTCTCTCGCCTGATTGCGTGGTGTGGCCTCGTCCCGTGTAGGTTTGGAATGCGGGCACGTGGTCTTTCCTCCCCTTGATCGGATGGTGCGTCGCCCGCCCAATAAGATTTGACGCGGTTAGGGTGTCACAAACGCGTCAAGTTTTACTGAACTCGAAGTTTCGTAAGGATTGACGCGGATAGGGTGGCCCTAACCGCGCCAAATCTTATGGATCGCATGGGGAGCCCGGGTCGAGGGCACGCCACCGGCCGTGGTCCCCGACGGAGCCTGCTGCTCAGGAATCTTGAGCTGTGACAATCGCAAGGGGGATGGTGGACCTCCAGAACGCCGAGGGTGCTGAGGAATCTTGAGCTGTGGCAATCTGGAGGGCTCACCAGATGAGGAAAGCGGAGTTTTTGCGGCGTGTGCCCCTCATCCTGCCCCTATTTCCTGCCAAAGGTTGCGGTTTCTCGGCGGTTCCCGTCCGCGGATTGCCACAACTCCGTTTTCCTCAGCAGCCCCTAGGCGAGACGTTCGATCGCACTCGCAAGGAACCTACCCGCGCCGGGTGCCCAGGCATCGTAGTAGGCGAGGAACCTCTCGTCCGCGAGGTACATCTGGGCCAGCGAGCGGTGCGCCTCGGGGGAGTAGGTCCCCTCGGGCCAGAAGAGGCCGAGCCACGCCGCGTGCGCCCGCACTGCCGCCCGGGCGTGCGCGTCGTCTTGGTCGCCATCCGCGAGGCCCGCGACGACCTCGTCGCGCACTTTTGCCTCGAGCTCGCCGGCTCGCTTCAGGTCCTCGCCGCTCAGCCCCATGAACCGCTCGTTCGACGCGTCGACCGCCTCGTTACCCCATCGCTCGCGGGCCTCGGCTCCGTAGCGTGCCTCGTTTTGGTCGACCAGTTCCTGCTTAAACACCTCGAACTTCTCCTCCGCGTCCACCGGCGCACCTCCGTCCATCTCTGCGAGCGATCGCTCCACGCTCCTGATGATCCCCTCCAGGTGGTCCCGTCGCGCCCTGAGCTCCGTGAGGTGTGACGCGAGCGCCTCCCGCCTGTCAAAGTCGGGGCTGTCCAGGATCCTGCGGATTTCGGGCAATCCCATCTCGAGCTCGCGATAGAGAAGGACCTGCTGCATGCGGTCCACCTCCTCGCGGCCGTACACGCGATAGCCATTGGCCAGGCGGTGGGGATGGATGAGCCCGCACCGCTCTTAGTGGTGGAGCGCGCTCACGCTGGTCCCCGTGAGCTCGGCAAACTGCCCGACCGCGTAGGGCTCCTCGCTCCGCCCTGCTCCCATGCCAGCCTCCTCCTCTCCACGGGTCCCGACCTTCTGGCAGAGATGGTAAGGCCTCAAGTGACTTGAGGGTCAAGCGTGGATTTGTGGCGGGTGTGGGGTCCGTGGTACGTTGTGGAGACTGTCGTCGGACGTGGCTCGCCAAGGCCTCGTCGCGGTCATGCGCCTGGTGTACTAGGTGGTGGAGGCTCTCGGCGGGGTGTTTGCGAGGGGGCGGGCGAGACATGCCTTGGTCATGGCAGCGGGGCGCATCCTCCCGGCAGTGAGCCCTCTCCGTGGTGTTTCTCTCCCTAGTCCTCGAAGATGGCCCATACGCGGGCGGGCAGCCCGGTCGCGCCCTCGATGCGGGGTACGGACGCAAAGAGGACCGCTCCGGTGGGAGGCACCTTGTCCAGGTTGGCGAGAAGCTCCACCTGCACCTTGCCGCGCGTGAGGATGTAGCGCTCGGCCACCAGGTCGCCGGCGCGCTCGGCTCCCACGGAGGCGTCGGTGTCCAGGGTCTCGTGCCCAATCGCCTCGACGCCGCGCTCGTCCAGGAGGTACCGGATCGTCTCGACCGTCCAGCCCGGGGCGTGCTCGCCCCCGTTGGCGTCCAGGTTCGCGAGGGCGTCGCCGTCGGGCCAGCGCTTGTACCAGTCGGTGCGGAGCGCCACGAACGAGCCGGCGGGAATCCTGCCGTGCCTCTGCTCGTGCTCCTCGATGTCGGCGATGGTCAGCTCGTAGTCGGCGTTTGCGGCCGCCTTGTCCGAGATGTCGATCACCACGAGCGGAAACACCAGGTCACGCTGGGAGTAGTCCTGCGAAAATGCCCCCTTGGGGTCAAAGTGCGCGGGAAAGTCGACGTGCGTGCCAAACTGGCCGGGGAACTTGAAGGTCTGGATCAGCGCCGAAAGCACGTCGGAGTCAAAGTCGTTGATCACCGCCCCCAGCTCGATCGATCCGTCCGGGAAGCCGCTCCAGTAGGGGCTGTCGTTGTTCACCTGGTGGGACAGCTCCACCCAGGAGAGGTTCTTGAGTTCGTTCACGGATGTCCAGAGGCTCATCGGTCTTCCTTTCGTCGGAGTGGTTGCAAGCTGCGATTCGAATGAGTGGTTGCGTGCGATTGTGCGAATGCACAAGGCAGTCCCATGGCACTGGGGATGTCACCGCACGGCGTTCCGAGTCTGTGGCGCGGTGGGGTGGGTGATGGGCGAGAGGCACGTTGCCTCCTGCCGTCGTCTTCACATTCGGGTGTCTATGGGGTGGCCGAGCCAGCCAACGCCGGTATGTGGGGCCGGGACGTGGCGAGGGACGAGAAGGGACCCTCGGGCAGGGCCCTGGGAGCATGGCGCGGTGTGTCTCACCTGTGCCTTTGCCTAGTTGGCCCTGTGCCGCGTCCCGCACATCATTCGAGTGCAGGGAGCGGGGCGGCACGCGTTGGTCATTCGTCCCGTCGACGCGATGGACTGTGGCATGTGCCTCATGGCTCCCTCCGTTCTGCACCCGGTCCTTCAGGTTGCGGAAGATGCTACTGGGGAAGTGTGATTTGGTCAAACGCATGGTTCCGATGACGGGCTATCTGTGGGTCATATGGCGGAGACGAGTCGCCCGCCAGTGGTCGGCGACGGGGCATCCTCCCGATGAGCCCCCGTGTTTCATGAGGTCCGCGCGCGTGGGTGCCGTCGACCGTGGCTTCCCCCATAGGCCACTGCCAGGGGAGAGAAGCGCCGGCCCCAGGTTGCGGCTAATCTCCCGCGGGCTCCGTGGCCCCGTCGGCCGTACCGCCTGCGGTTGCGTGCGCGTTCATTGCGGGAACGCCGGCCCCTGAGCTGCGGCTAGTCTCCCGTGGGCCTCTCGTTCCCGCGGTGCGAGAGCCTCGCCGCACGCCACGTCACGAACCTCTCGAAGTAGATCTTGACCAGCGCGGCGCACGGCACGGCCACGAAC
Source organism: uncultured bacterium (assembly GCA_905214865.1). Lineage (GTDB taxonomy): Bacteria > Actinomycetota > Coriobacteriia > Coriobacteriales > Atopobiaceae > Olsenella_H. Next base: position 14,684 of record CAJMNO010000007.1, read on the forward strand.
ATGCCAAGCACGCCGCCCACCTTGCCACCAACGATGAGCGCGACGATCACGACGATGGGGTGGACCTCCACGGAGTCGGCCAGGATCTTGGGGTTCACGATCTGGCCGTCCACAAACTGGATCACCGCCAGCACGATGACCGAGACCACAAACGTGGTGAGGTCGGCGCCGATCAGGCACGAGAGGGCCGTGGCGGCGTATGCAACGATGGGCCCCACGTAGGGGATGAGGTTGCCAATGCCCGTGGCGATGCCGATGAGGACCGCGTACGGGACGTCCACCACCGACAGCGAGATGGTGACCGCGATGCCCATGAGCAGGGCATCGACGAACTGCCCGCGCATGTATCCCGTGAACGTGCGGCGGACGTCGTCGGCAAACGTCTGCAGGTGCTCGTAGGCGCTCTCGCCCAGCATGGAGCCGAGCGCCCGGCGCCAGTAGTCGGCCAGGTTCCGGGCATCGATCAGAAAGTAGACGCAGATCACCGTCGCGAGCACCGTGTTGGAGAGGAAGTCCTTCACGGCGTCAAAGCTCGATGTCACGGTCTGTCCCAGGTTTCCGCCCGACGTGGCAAAGACGTGCTGGAGGCTGCTGAGCGCGGCGTCCACGTCCGCCTGGCTGGCACCCAGCGACAGCGCGGCCTTCTCGATTCCCTGAAACGCCAGGGGCATGCTGCTCTTGACGTAACCCGCCAGCTCGGCGAGGTTGCCAAACGAGATTGACCGGATGCTGTTGGTCACAAACGCGAGGATGGCCGAGACGATCACGGCGACCAGGCCCGCGACGACCAGCACCACGATAACGACCGACAGCGCGTGTCGGGCGCCTTCCGACCGCGGGAGGATGCCCACGCGCGCGAGCGAGGCGTCGACCCGCGTGACCGCCGGCCACAGGAGGCACGCCGCCAGCCCGCCGATGACGAGCGGGTTCACGATCGCGAGGACCCACGCCCCCGCGGTTCCCAGCGCCTCCCCAATCTGCGGCAGGTAGATGCCCACGTTGACGACGAGCACCAGGACGATGGCCGTCGCGATGACATAGCGGCTGATGGTCGAGTACCTCTCGTTGTCGAGGCCAAAGTGGCTCACGCGCACCTCCGTGTTGGTCTGGGCGTTTGTCGCCCCCGGTCGCATCGCCGTCAAAGACATGCGGCGATGCCGCCCCAGCCGAGGCAGGACGTTTCCTCTCAGCAGTATCGCGACACCAACCGCGAGACTTGTAAGGAATGTACCAGAGAAGCGAAAGGGGAGAGACACGCGCCGCCTGGGTCGGGCACCCATCCCGCTGGCATAGCCGGGCCTCTGCCTGCCCGCGCGTCTCGCCCGCCGGATGGGCAAGGGGCCCTTAACCTCACGGATTAGCCGACTGGCCCGGACTTTCCCGGTTCCCGTTCCTGCCGCCGTGTCTCGCCTAGCCCTGACTACCTGGCCTCCCACATTGTCGATGGGTCTGGCCGGCCCGGATTCCCCGAGACCTCCCACGCCGCCGGTTCCCGGCTGGTCCGGACTTTCCCTGCTCTCTCCCCTGCCCCAGCCGTCTCGTAAGGATTGACGCGTTTAGATGCTTCCTAACCGCGTCAATCTTTACGGAACTTCGAATCCCATAAGAAAAGTCGCGTTTAGGGGAGGCCTAAACGCGACAAATCTTACGAGACCTACTTCCGGGTTCCGCGACGGGTGCCGGGGAGCGCCGGGGGAGACGGGCGACCGCCGGCGACGGACGCCGGGGGAGATGGTCGGCTGCCTTAGTCGGATCCTGGGGGAGATGGGCCCGGCTATTGTCGGGCTCCGGGGGGAGACGGGCAACGGCCTTGGCCGGGGCACCCTCCCATGGCGCACCGGCTACTCCGCGTGCCGGCGGCGCCACTCGCTCGGGCTCATCCCGCACCACGAGTTGAACGCGCGCAGAAAGCTGTTGAGCTCCAGATAACCCAGCAGGTACGCGATCTGGTCGGTCCCCATGGCGGTGGTGCCCAGGTAGTGCTTGGCGAGGAGCTCGCGCGTGTGGTTGAGCTGCTTCTGAAACGTGGTCCCCTCGTTGCTCAGCTTGCGCTGCAGGCTCCTGCGGCTCACGCCCAGCCGCCGTGCAACGTCGTCGGCGCCGCACTCGCCGGCGGGCAGCATCTCGACCAGGGCGCTGCGGACGCGCGCGGCAAACGACTCGTCCGCTTCGAGCTCGGCGAGGCGACGCCCCAGTTCGGGCTCAAAGTAGCTCCACATGGCATCGTTGTGGCTCACGAACGGCACGTCCATGTCGGCAGAGCGGAAGCCGATGACGTTGCGCGGGGCCGCTTCCACGGTGCAGCCCAAAACTCTGCAAACGCGTTGTCCTCCGGGGGCTCCTGCATCTGGGCGGACGTGGCGTCAATCCTCTCGCGCCGCATGCCTGCCCCCAAGCGGCAGGACGTAGACGAGCGACGAGACCAGTATTGCTTGACGACGAGAAGGATACGGGGATGGGGGAGACGAAAGAACGTCATCGCGTGCCACGCTGCTATCAAAGCGCGCCACCTTGGGGGAGAGACGCGCCACCCTGCGTGAAACGTGCGCCATCCCCCTGGCATGGTAGGGGGAATCCCTGCTCTCCCCGCTCGCCTGGCTAAGTACTTCGTACGGTAGCCATGCAGCCACGTTGTCCACAGGTAAATGACTCATAGAAGAGGGGATGGCGGACCGCCCTTGGTAGCGAACGGCCCGTGGGGGGCACCCACGCGGGCGAGTTCCTGCCAGCCGGGTCCCGTTTCCGTCCCGATTGGCAGCGGAAGCCCTGCGTGTGTGCTCACGCGGGCGACTTCCCGCCGGCAATCCGCCGTTCCGCCGACCCATGGCGGCCAAAGCCCGATGTGAGCACTTTCCCGTCAGGGAGAAGGGCTGGGCATCGGGGATGGCGGACGTTTCCCCAGGTGGGAGGACAGCGGCCCATGCCTGACGAATAGCCCATGGCAGGAAACTCCCGACATGAGTGCTCACGTCGGGGGTTCCCTGCCAAGCGGGCTCCCTTTCGGGCTCGGATGGCAGCCGCCTCCCAATTTGAGCACTCACATCGGGAGTTCTTTGCCACCGTCATGGGGCTGACGGGAGCCCAACTGGGGGGACGCGACGCCGGGACGCCGCCATGGTAGCCAGAGCCCCGCGAAGGCGCACACATCAGGAGTTCATTGCCAGTGGGCCCCTCCGCGGAGTATGAGAGCTTCGGTCCGCGAGCGAACCGAAGCTCTCCCATTCTTAGACCATTGATTCCCTGCCTCGTGGAGCTTGGCTTGGAGTCCGAGGGTCTGGGCATCGTCGGATTCATGCGCGGGCGACGTCTGACAAGAACTTTGCGGCACAAGAGAGGGGGCGACCCCCGTTTCTGGGAGTCGCCCCTGTTCGGCAGCTAGTGGGAGCGAGGCGTACCGTGATGCCGGCGGATGGGGCAGCGGCCGAGGTCGTCGCTCCTCTCGCCTGGGAACTCGCACCCTACGAGCAGCAGTCCCTGACCCACGAGATGAAGTTTGCGGTGCTCGACCCCGTTCTTTCCGCGGTCGTGTGCGCCTGTCCCCACACGGTGGCAAAGTCAACGTCCTTGACCGCCGGGTTCGCCTTCAGCGCCAGGGCGAGGTTGAGCTCGGTGGTGAGCGACGTGTCGCCCTGCTGTATCCCCGTGCGGATGCGCCAGTGCGGTGCCGGCGTCGAGCTCCCGTACCCGTCGAGCCCCTCTGCCACAAAGTACATGGGGTTGTACATCTCCTGCCGCACCGAGCTCGAGGTCCCCAGGTCATCGACGTTATCCATGTCGCCCGCGTAGGCGCTCGCGTAGCCCGACCGATAATCCTCGCATGATGCGTACTCGTCCCTCTCGCTTTCGAGCAGGCTGGACATGATCGGGTCAAAGTGCAGGGCGTCTGCATGCGAGTTGCCAAACAGGAAGTTCTCTGCGCGGTTTCTGTCCAGCGCATCGAAGGCGCCCACGTCCTTGGAGGTGGGCTTGAGGTGCCGCACGAACTCGCCCACGCTCGTGATGGTGGCCGTGTTGGACGAGGGGTCGTAGGCAATCCACTCTGCGTCGGAGTTGAGCGAGTCTATGTAGTCCTCCGCCGTGTCGTAGGTGACCGGCTCGTTCCCGTCCGATGGGCTGTCGTCCTCGGTCGCTGCGGAGGCAACATGCGTCATGGCCCCGCCCACGCCATCCGTGCCCGCGGTCCTCTCGCCCGTCCCTCCACCACCCGCGAACCCGCCGTCCGCCATCGACCTGGAGTCGGGCGTATAGGGGAATCGCGTGTCCTGGAGAAAGTTGTTGAGCGACGTCTCGATTGCGGACTTCACCTGGTCGTAGTAGCTGCCCGAGGTGTAGATTCCCTCCCCACCCTCCTGCAGCGCGAGCGTGTTGCCGTCGACGTCGGTGATGCCGAGGTCGTTGACGTAGTCGGCAAACTTGCGGGCGAGGTCATGGGAGAAGAGCGCGGTCCACGTTCCGTCCGCCCTCGTCCCGCTGGCGCTGAACTGTCCCATCATCCACTCGTAGGCCTCGTTCGCGATGTCGAGCGCGGTGATGGGGCACCAGCACATGGAGCCGGTGATTGCGTCGCTGATGTTAGCCCCGGAGTCGTCGGTGAGCACGGCGCCGATTGCCTGCAGGTAGGGGGTGTAGAGTGCGGAGTCTCCCGTGGCCCCCATGAGCGAGCTCTGCGCCCCGCCGCCCGAGTGCCCAAAGGTGAAGACGCGCTTGGCTCCCCCGGGGATGGATCCGGCGTTGTAGCGCAGGCACCGCACGGCCGCTTTGAGGTCGGTGACGCCCCATGGTGCGCCGCCCGCGAACGCGGTCCCGTCCGGGTTCGTCCCGTTGTTGCGACCGCGACAGCCGGCGTAGACGTAGACCAGCCCCGCCTCAAGGTACTCGGCGAGACCGTCGGGCTGGTAGGAGATGGGCGCCCTCTGCGCGGAGTAGCCCGCGGTGTTCACGGGAATCACCACGGGTGCGGCGGATGCCGCGTAGGCACCCACCGTCGCGGACTCGTCCACGTGGCAGGTGTAGGTCCCGTCGCCGTTGCTCGTGCCGACGAAGTACGCGCCGGGCACGTAGATTGCCATCGACTCGTATTCGGATGCGGCGGGGTTTGCGCAGTAGCGGATGCCGATCTGGTAGTAGACGTCGTTGTCCCAGTCGTAGTGCCACGCGGCGTCGTCGATGGTGACGGAGGCGCGGTCGCCGGAGGCGGATCCCCCCGTGGGGGAGGCCGAGCCGTCCGAGCCGCCAGCGATCGGGAGCGTGGGAACGGACAAGCAGCCGGCAAGGCCAGCGGCACCCATCAGGCCGGCGAGCAGGAACGACCTTCTCGTAAGACTCTTCCCGCCACCAAGGTGGCCATCACCGCGAGTCATGGTGGACCCCATTTCCCTGCACCGCGTCGCGCCAAGGGTTCTCCGGCAGAGGCACGTTCTTGTGGATGGTGGGTTAGCCCGCGGTTGCCTGGATTCTATCTGGTGCGGCGTCCGCCGATGCCCTCGGGGATGCCGAAGCACCGCAGGCGCATATCCCATAAGATTGCTGAAACGCCACGTCGTGCGCGCGTGGAATCAGGCGCGGGTGGATTGCGCCCACGCTGCGGTGGTGTGGCGGGACGGGGATGACGAAGGCGAGAGGGGATGCCATGGCGGGGAGGGGGGATCGGGGCAACAGGGGTGCGACCGCATCCGCTGGCCTCCCGCGGAATGGAGCTGCTGACGAGGGGCGTCCCGAGGAGGGCGGACTGCCTGCCTGGGAGGATGGCGCCGATATGGAGCTGTTCCCCGGCGCCGCCGGCCCCGCCGGTCCCGTCATCTACGTGATATACGCGCCCGAGTTCCCGTTCGACCTCGCGCGCGTCGCAGCCGGGCGGGAGTCCACCATCGTGCGCGTGCCGGTGGGGGACTGGGGAGACAACCTCACACCCTGGCCGGCGGAGTCGGCCTTCCGTGGGCGCCCGGACTACGGTGGTCATGCCGCCGCGACCCTGGAGTGGCTGACGGCCAGCGCGATCCCCTCGCTGGAGCGGGGGCGGCACCTCTCACCCTCTCGCCGAGCCGTCTGCGGATACTCGCTGGGAGGGCTGTTCTCGCTGTATGCGTTTGCCCACGCCGGCGTCTTCGACGCGTGCGGGTGCATCTCCGGCTCGGTGTGGTACCCGGGGTGGGTCGACCACCTGCGCGAGGTCTGCGCGGAGCCGGGGACGGGCCTATCGGGGCGATACGCCTTCCTCTCCGTCGGCAGCCGAGAGAAGCATGCCCCGCAGCCGATGCTGCGCTCGGTCGAGGACAACATGGGCGCGTGCGCCAGGATCCTGCGGGCGGGCGGCTGCGAGGTTGCCTTCGAAGTTGGGCCGGGAAGCCACATGCAGCACGAGGTCGAACGGTACGGCCTGGCGCTCTCCCGCCTGGACGAGTTCCTGTCGCGGTAGCACCCGCCCATCTCACGTGCCCACGACTCCACCTGCCGATTTTCTCCCCTGCACACGCGCCTGCGGGCATACCGTGCACGGTGGTCAGGGCGCGTGAGGTCGCCCCTCGCGCACCGGCAACGCCAACCATTCGAAGGGATGCGGTCGAGATGGACATCAGCGACGTCAAGAGGGTCACCATCGCGGGGTGCGGGACGGAGGGAAGCCAGATCTCGTCGATGGTCGCGTACAAGGGCTTCGAGACCACCGTCTGGCTCAGGGGCGTGGCCTCCGTCGAGCGCGCCAAGCCGCGCCTCCAGGCGGTGCGTCGCCAGATCCTCGCGGCGCTCGATGCCTGGAAGGCGGACCGCGGCCAGTACTGCCGCGGCCTCTCCGATGACCGCGACCTCACCGACGAGCAGATTGACCAGCTCAAGGAGCAGGCAGAGGAGAGGCTCTCGCGCATCCGGCTCGTGACCGACATGGACCAGGCGTTTGGCGACGCCGACGTTGTGATCGAGTGCATCAACGAGGACCCCGACCAGAAGCGCGACTTCTACGAGAGGCTCGCGAGCCACCTGCCCGAGAGGACGCTGCTCCTTACCGACTCGTCCACGTTCCTGCCGAGCACGTTCGCCGACTCCACCGGGCGTCCCGACCGCTACATGACCCTCCACTTTGCAAACCAGATCTGGCGCAACAACCTCACGGAGCTCATGCGCCACGACCGCACCAGCGACGAGTCGTTCCGGCTTGCCGAGCAGTTCTCCCATGCAATCGGGATGGTCCCGCTCAAGCTCAACAAGGAGCAGCCGGGCTACATCCTCAACACGCTGCTGATCCCCTGGTTCAAGGCGGCGCTGTACCTGGTGGCGACCGGCGTGACCGACCCGGCGACGGTCGACCTGTGCTGGGAGCTCGACACCGGTGCGACGCCCGACCAGACCCCGTTCCGCAAGATCGACAAGGTCGGCCTTCCCCTTGCGCTCAAGATTATCTCGATGCAGCCGGGCGCGGACGACCCGACGTCCCCTGCCGGACAGATGGTCTCGCTGCTCAAGGGCTATGTGGACCAGGGAAAGACGGGCATCGCGGTCGGCGAGGGATTCTATCGGTATGACGACGAGGGGAACGTGATCGAGTAGGTCTTTTCTCCGCGTTTGGCCAAGGGTGCGTTGCCTGCGACGGGGTCGGTTCCGCGTGTGTGTGCGGGGTCGGCCCCGTTCGTCCACTTGGAGAGATTCCAAGGGGTCTAAGAAGGGGAGAGAGGCGCAGCAACGGGGCGAGAGGGGCGGGCTTCCCCCGTCGGGGCAGTCCGACGGCGTGGGCGCTCCGGCGCGGGCCGTGCCGCGGCGGCTTCGACCACAACCAGGCCTCAGTGTAGTAGCCCTTCCCTCACGGAACGAGTCATGGAAGGGGAAGGGGCTGTCTGTCTGCCGACGGATTGCCCTTGGCCCCACGGGCTGCCGGAGAAACAGATTCGAAGCATGGCAGCGGAACGCTCGTAGGGGCACTCCGCGAGCGAGTCGTTGCCAAGGTCAGAGCCCTGATGTGAGGGATCCCGTACGAGTGGTCGTTGGGTCTCTCCCGTAGCGAAGGCCGAACGCCCCCGAGTCAACTTCAGGCTGGGGCTCAGGAGTCAGAGAGAGGGGAGAAGGGGCGCTCCTCCATGGGACGAGCTAACCCCCGAAGAGGATCGCTGCTCCGCCTTTGGCAATCGGCATCGTCCGCGCAGGTGCTGGCGAACGAGGTCTGCCCGAAATCGCGTCCCACGTGTACACACGCCGCGCGATTTCCGACATGGTGCATGCCTACCACTGCGTTTCCACTGTTGGCGCTGCGCCGAGATGAACTTCTGTCGAAAAGTCCATCCCGTGTGTACACACGGTGCGTGATTCTAGACGGGGGCGGTTCCTTCCAACCGCCGGATGCTAGAAATCGCGTCCCGCGTGTACACACGTCGCGCGATTTCCGACACGGTCGCTCTCTCCTCGGTGTGTTATCCCAGTTGGCGGGTCGCCTTGCATCGCTCCTGCCAGAAAGTGCATCCCGCGTGTACACACGGGGCGCGATTTCGGGCACCGCCAAGCCAGACGGCAGGGAGACGAAGTCGCGTGGAGCGAGGGCTACCCGGACGCGCTCGCGTGGAAAGGTGCCGCCGCTGATACACGCCACCCTTGCCGCGAGTCTGGCCGCTCTCCTCTATGAGTCCTTTGTTGGCGCTCCCCAGTTGGGGAATCTATGGACTCCCGCGCTTGCACAGGGCGAGGCCATCGTTGGCCGAGGAATGGAAGAGCCCATTTTCCATCCGTGGATCTCTCTGGGTGCCATCTTTCCTCGTCGAGCTCTTTGCCACGGTAGGGGATTGACATAAGGGATACAACGATGGCAGGAGAGTCCCGATGTGAGCACTTCCTGGCATGCCTGTCTGCATGGGTGAATTGTCCCAACCGAGAAAGTGCAGGTAGGGGAAACATTTCCCGTGACATGAAAGCAAGATTGGCAGATAACTCCTGATGTGAGTGCTCATATCGGGAACCTGCTGCCATTCAGTCCACCTTTGGGGCGTGATTGGCAACGGATGACCGATGCGAGTACTCACCTCGGGAGTTTGCTGCCAGCGGTGAACCATTGGTTGGGCCTCAACTGGGCAAACACCTTGGCCACTGATCAAGCGTGGCAGGTAGCGACTGGTATGAGCACTCACATCGGGAATTGGCTGCCAGCACAACGGGGCATACTGGCCGTGCCGCCTCGTTTCCTCCGTCGCAAATGCCCGTCCTACTGTGAAGCGATTGTGTCTCCCCGCGAGCGGTGGTCCCGAGGGCAGAATTCCTTCTCACGTTGTGCAATACTTCACGCGCTGTGCAAAACTGCACACGATGTGAAGAAACGGAGACCCACACACCATGCGACCAGCACTTCGCGACACGGCATCGGAGAGGGTCCAGACAAGGGGGACGCAGACGGCTTCCGGCCAGCTCGACCGACGCAGCAAGCGCACTCGGCGGGCGCTGCGCGACGCCCTCGCCGCCGAGATCGAGGAGGCGGGCGACCTCTCCCAGGTGACCGTCACCGCGGTGAGCGACCGTGCCGGCGTCACGCGCCGCACCTTCTACTCCCACTTCAAGGACATCCCCGACCTCGTCAATGCCATCGAGGACGAGACCGTGGCGGACCTCCGCCCCCTGGTGGAGCACCTCGCCTGTTCCTCCCTCGACCAGCTCGAGGACGCCATCTCGCACTTCCGCCCCTGCCCCGGGTCTGTCGAGATCCTCACCTACTTCGCCGAGCGCCCCTACCTCCGCCCGCTGCTGGGGGAGGGGGGCGACCCCGCGTTCTCGCAGAGGGTCAAGCGCATGGCGCGCGAGACCGTGCAGGACCGCGCGCTCGACGGCCTGGACGTCCGGGCCATTCCCTTCTTTGACTACTACCTCACCTTCGCCATCTCGGCGGAGGTGGGCGTCCTGGAGCGCTGGCTCGCCACCGGCATGGAGGAGTCCGTGCCCGTCATGGCGCGCCTGATGACGGCGCTCATGTTCGTGCGCCCGGGCGACCTGTACGGCAAGAGCCTGGAGTTTGACGTCAACGCCATATGCCTTGACATGCTTGACATGAAGGAGACGGACCATGACTAACTACCCCGAGTCCAACAGGGAGCAGGCCCGCGCAAACCGCGGCATCGAGCTTGCCCAGCGGGGGGCGGAGCTGTATCCCAAGAACCCCGTCGACCTGCGCCACGCGCACCTGCGCCTTGGCATCGACGTGGGCTCCACCACCGTCAAGCTCGCCGTGATCGACGAGAACGACACGCTGGTGTACGCCAACTACGAGCGCCACCACACCGACGTCCGCGCCACCGCGCGCGCCCTGTTCGAGCGCGCCGAGTCCGTCATCGGCGACCCCACCATGCGCGTCTCGATCACCGGCTCCGGCGGCATGTTGCTGGCGAACTGGCTCGACCTCGAGTTCGTGCAGGAGGTCATCGCCTCCAAGCGCGCGGTCGAGACGCTCATCCCCCAGACCGACGTCGCCATCGAGCTGGGTGGCGAGGACGCCAAGATCATCTACTTCGACAACGGCATCGAGCAGCGCATGAACGGCACCTGCGCCGGCGGCACGGGCGCCTTCATCGACCAGATGGCCTCCCTCATGGAGACGGACGCGGGCGGCCTCAACGAGCTCGCCAAGGGCGCCCAGCACATCTACCCCATCGCCAGCCGCTGCGGCGTCTTTGCCAAGTCCGACGTCCAGCCCCTGCTCAACGAGGGTGCCGCGCGCGAGGACGTGGCTGCTTCCATCTTCCAGGCGGTCGCCAATCAGACCGTTTCGGGCCTCGCCTGCGGCCATCCCATCCGCGGCTACGTCGCCTTCCTGGGCGGCCCGCTGCAGTACCTCTCCGAGCTGCGCAACCGCTTCTACGTCACGCTCGACCTGGACGAGCAGCACCGCGTGATCCCCCAGAACGCCCACCTCTTCGTCGCGACCGGCGCCGCCCTTGCCGGCGAGTCTGACAAGCAGGTCACCTTTGCGCAGGTCATCTCGGCGCTCGACAACCTCAAGGGCACGCAGGGCTCCGAGGTCGCACGTCTCGACCCCCTGTTCGCCACCGAGGACGACTACCGCGAGTTCAAGGAGCGCCACGACAAGCAGGTGGTCCCCAAGGGCGACCTCACCAAGTACCACGGGCGCGTGTTCATCGGCCTCGACGCCGGCTCCACCACCATGAAGGCAGCCGTGGTGGGGGAGGACGGCCAGCTCCTCTACACCTGGTACGACAACAACAACGGCGACGTGCTGGGCACCGCGCGCAAGATCATGGACGACATCTACGACCACCTGCCCAGCGACTGCACCATCGGCCACGTGACCACCACCGGCTACGGCGAGGGCATCCTCATCGAGGCGCTCCAGGCCGACTCCGGCGAGATCGAGACCGTGGCGCACCTCCGCGGCGCCAAGTCCTTCGTGCCCGACGTCGAGTTCATCCTCGACATCGGCGGCCAGGACATGAAGTGCCTGCAGGTCAAGGGCGGCGTCATCGAGCACATCATGCTCAACGAGGCGTGCTCCTCGGGCTGCGGCTCGTTCATCCAGAACTTCGCCGACTCCATGGGCATGAGCGTCCAGGACTTCGCCAAGGCGGCCGTGCACGGCGAGCACCCCATCGACCTGGGCAGCCGCTGCACCGTGTTCATGAACTCCCGCGTGAAGCAGGCCCAGAAGGAGGGCGCCACCATCGGCGACGTTGCCGCGGGCCTCTCCTACTCGGTGATCAAGAACGCGCTGTTCAAGGTCATCAAGCTGCGCGACTACGACCAGATTGGCAAGTACGTGGTGGTCCAGGGCGGCACCTTCATGAGCGACGCCACGCTGCGCGCCTTCGAGCTCCTCACCGGGCGAGAGGTGATTCGCCCCGACATCGCGGGCACCATGGGCGCGTTTGGCGCCGCCCTGCTCGCGCGCGACCGTGCGGGCGCGGACGGCGTGTCCACGATCCTCTCGCGCGACGAGATCGACAACCTCAAGGTCAAGCACACCAACGTCCACTGCGGGCGCTGCTCCAACAACTGCCTGCTGACCGTCAACAGCTTCAGCAACGGGCGCCGCTTCATCACGGGCAACCGCTGCGAGAAGGGCGCCGGCGGCTCCAAGAAGGCCAAGAACGACGCCCCCAACCTGTTCGAGCTCAAGAACAAGCTCCTGTTTGACCGCCCATGCCTGGATTCCGACGAGGCGCCGCGCGGCACCGTTGGCATCCCCCGTGCCCTCAACATGTACGAGGACTACCCCTTCTGGCACGCCTTCTTCACCAAGCTGGGCTTCTCCGTGGTGCTGAGCGACCAGACCACCAAGAAGACCTACGAGGCGGGCATCGAGTCCATGCCCTCCGAGTCGGTGTGCTACCCGGCCAAGCTGAGCCACGGGCACATCATGAACCTCCTCGCCAAGGACCCCGACTTCATCTGGATGCCCTGCATCCGCTGGGAGCGCCAGGAGGACGACACGGCGACCAACCACTACAACTGCCCGATCGTGATGAGCTACCCGCAGTCGCTCGAGCTCAACGTGGACGAGCTGAGCGACCCCAAGGTGGAGTACCTGGACCCCTTCATCCCCTACGACAACAAGCGGGAGCTCAAGCGCCGACTGTTCGAGATAATCGCGCAGCAGCGTGCCGAGGATGCCAGCCACGGCAAGGGCCGCTTCCACGGCGAGCCCATCACGCGTCGCGAGATCGACGAGGCGGTCAACTACGCCTGGGACGCCGACCTCGAGTTCAAGGACAAGATGCACCGCATGGGCGACGACGCCCTCAGGTGGGTCGAGGACCACGACGGCCACGGCATCGTGCTCGCCGGCCGCCCCTACCACAACGACCCCGAGATCAACCACGCCATCCCCGAGCTGGTGCACTCCTTTGGCTTCGCGGTTCTCACCGAGGACTCCATCGCCCACAAGATGAGGCCCGAGCGCCCCATCCGCGTGGTGGACCAGTGGATGTACCACAGCCGCCTGTACCGTGCGGCGCGCTTCGTGGCGAGCAGGAACGACCTCGACCTGATCCAGCTCAACAGCTTTGGCTGCGGCCTGGACGCCCTCACCACCGACCAGGTGCAGGAGATCCTGGAGGCGTCGGGCAAGATCTACACCGTGCTCAAGATCGACGAGGTCAGCAACCTGGGCGCCGCCCGCATCCGCGTTCGCTCGCTCATGGCCGCCCTCAAGGAGCAGCACGCCGAGCTCGAGCGCGAGACGGCCGCGGGCATCGCCACCGAGGCGGGACCCGTGGGCGTGCACATGGCGGACGGCTCGCTTGAGCACGCGCGCCAGACCGACCTCTCGCGCCGCACCCCCGTGTACCGCGAGGCCAAGAGCGCCGCGTTCGAGAAGGTCCGCTACACCAAGGAGATGCAGGAGGAGGGCTACACCATCCTTGCTCCGCAGATGTCGCCCATCCACTTCGAGATGGTCGAGGCGATCCTGCGCTCCGAGGGCTACAACGTGGTGCTGCTGCCCTCCGTCGACCACTCCGCCGTGGACATCGGCCTCCGCTACGTCAACAACGACATCTGCTACCCGTCCATCCTCGTGGTGGGCCAGCTCATGGAGGCCGTCCTCTCGGGCAAGTACGACCTCAGCCGCACCGCCGTGCTCATCAGCCAGACCGGCGGCGGCTGCCGAGCCACCAACTACATCGGCCTCATCCGCAAGGCGCTCAAGGACTCCGGCCACCCGGACATCCCGGTGATCTCGCTCTCCGTGGCGGGTGGCCTGGACGAGAAGAACCCGGGTTGGAACATCCTCAAGCCCAAGCTCATCCTCAAGGCAGGGTACGCGCTGCTCTACGGCGACCTCCTCATGAAGGTGCTGTACCGCACACGTCCCTACGAGGCCGAGAAGGGCTCCGCCAACCGCCTGTACGACTCGTTCATGAGTCGCGCCAAGACGCTCCTGACCCACAGCGCCGACCGCAAGGCCTTCTACGAGCTGTGCCGCGACACCGTGCGCCGCTTTGACACGCTGCCGCTCGTGAACGACCGCAGCAAGCCGCGCGTGGGCGTGGTGGGCGAGATCCTGGTCAAGTTCCACCCCACGGCCAACAACGAGCTTGTGAAGGTCATCGAGCAGGAGGGCTGCGAGGCCGACGTCCCGGGCCTCATGGACTTCTTCCTGTTTGGCATGTCCAACCAGATCAACATGAACCACGAGCTGGGGACCAAGGCGGCGACCCGGCTCACCCACGGCATCGGGATCGACGCGGTCGAGGGGCTGCGCAGGCCCATCGACGAGATGCTCAGGGAGTCCGAGCGCTTCACGCCCTACGAGGACATCTTCGAGCTCGCGAACAAGGCGTCCGAGGTCCTCTCGCTCTGCAACACCATGGGCGAGGGCTGGCTCCTCACGGCCGAGATGGTCGACCTCATCGACAGCGGCACGCCCAACATCGTGTGCGCCCAGCCGTTTGCGTGCCTGCCCAACCACGTGGTGGGCAAGTCGGTCATCAAGCGGCTCCGCCAGATGCACCCCGAGAGCAACATCGTGGCCATCGACTACGACCCCGGCGCCTCCGAGGTCAACCAGCTCAACCGAATCAAGCTCATGATCTCGGTCGCAAAGGAGAACTACAAGAACGGTGGCTCCTTCAAGCTCCAGAACCCGCAGGACCCCACCACCCACGTGGTGGCGCCCTACGTGGACGAGAGCCGCTACCACCGCACCTACGGCGACTCCATCGTGAACGAGCGCGGGGGAGAGTCGCACGGCATCCGCCTCTCGCCCGAGCAGCTGGCCGAGATAGAGCGCGCCAAGCGCAAGGCCGGGGTCAAGTAGGCAGGGCAATCCGGTCGTGGCCAGGGGCGGCGTCGGGAAACGGTTCCCGGCGTCGCCCCTCTTTTGTATCGAGGGCGTGCCCGCCTTCGCCATCGGATGCGTGGGCAACGCCGTTGCGCGGCACCTCTCGCCTGCCGCTCGCGCCCCATGTGGGGCCGTCCGTCCCATTCCCGCCACGCTCGCGGACTCGGCCGCTCGGCGGGCGGCACCATCCCGCAATCGCCTGATACCATGTGCCCGTGGGTTTGCAGGGGGGATGCCAGGGGAGAGGGGACATGGGTTCCAGTGCCGAGGACATAGTCGAGAGGCGCACAGGCATCCTCAGGCTCGCGACCGGCTACAACGTGCGCGAGCTCTGCGGCTACAAGACGCCGTGGGGCCTCACGCTCCCTCACCGGTTCCTCCGCTCCGGCGACACCAACGAGCTGAGCGAGGGCGACGCCGGGCTCCTGCGTGCGTACGGCGTGACCATGGACGTGGACCTTCGCAGCGAGTTCGAGGTCACGCGGGCGCCCGACGTCTTTGCCGACGACCCGCGCGTGCGCTACCACAACGCCTCCCTCTACAGCGTCAACATGCACGACTCCGACCTGGCGGAGGGCGACGGGATGGACGACTACCTGGTGGGGGGCTACCTCGCCATGCTCTCCAACCGCGAGGCCGTGCGCCAGGTCTTCTCGTTCATGGCGACGGCGGAGCCCTCGGACTGCGTCCTGTTCCACTGCGCGGCGGGCATGGACCGCACGGGCGTCACGTCGATGCTGCTGCTGGGGCTGTGCAGGGTCTCGGAGCACGACATCCTGCGCGACTACCTGCTGTCGTTCGCCTCGGTCGACCTGGTTGAGGACGCCCTGCGCGGGAGCGAGGAGCATCCCGACCTCCTCACGCTCGCCAACGCCATGCGCACGGTGCGCAGGAGGCTGGTCGGGGGGTACGGATCGGTCGAGAGCTACCTGGCCAGCTGCGGGCTCACGTCGCGCATGCTCGTCTCGGTCAGGCGCCACCTGGTGTCGTAGCCAAGGAGGGCTAGGCCGTCCCGCGGGCGCGGCGGAGGCTGCGCTACAGTTGTCACGTCACACAGGATTCCCGCGCGGGCGCCCATGGCGGGGTGCCGCGCGACACCGGCCATAAGGAGACAGACGTGGCACAAGAGCAGCTTCCCGACGTCGTCGAGCGCTTCATGCGCTTTGTCCAGATCGACTCCCAGTCAGACCCCGAGAACGAGGCGCAGACCCCCTCGACCCCCAGCCAGCACAAGATGGCCGCCTACCTGGGAGACGAGCTCCGCTCCCTGGGCGTGCGGGACGTACGGGTGACCGAGCACGCCTACGTGCTGGGGACCGTCCCGGCGTCCGCGGGCGCCGAGGGCCTTCCCGCGCTGGGGCTGTGCTCCCACATCGACACCTCGTTTGACGCCCCGGCATCGGGCGTGAGGCCGCACGTGGTGCACTACGAGGGCGGCAACCTCGTCGCCGGTGTGGTGGACGGCCGCGAGGTCTCCACCTCGCCCGAGCAGGTTCCCGACCTCGACCAGTTCGTGGGCCAGGACATCGTGTGCAGCGACGGCAGCACGCTCCTCTCCGCCGACGACAAGGCCGGCGTGGCCGAGATCTGCTCGCTTCTCGCCCGCCTCCAGGACGACCCCACGCTCCCGCACCCCACCCTCAAGATCGCCTTCGTCCCCGACGAGGAGATCGGTCACGGCGCGTCGCTGCTCGACCTCGACGAGTTCGGCGCCGCCTGGTGCTACACCGTGGACGGCGAGGCCCTGGGCGAGTTCAACTACGAGACCTTCACGGCGAGCGAGGCGACCGTCACCATCAAGGGCGTCATGGTCCACCCGGGCAGCGCCAAGGACATGATGGTCAACGCCATCACCGTGGCGAGCGAGTTTGAGCAGATGGTCCCCGCGGCGGAGCGCCCCGAGCACACCGAGGGCCGCGAGGGCTTCTACCACCCCATCGACATCAGGGGTACCGCCGGCTCGGTCCGCCTGACCTACATCGTGCGCGACTTCGACTCAAGGCTCTTCGCCGCCCGCGAGGAGACGCTGCGCAAGATCGCCGCGTTCCTCAACGACCGCTACGGCGAGGGCACCGTCCAGGTGAGCATCCGCGAGGAGTACCGCAACATGGCCGAGAGGTTCCAGGGCCTGGACTTCCTGGTCGACAACGCGCTCGAGGCGCATCGCGAGGTCGGCATCGAGCCCAAGGTCGTCGCCGTTCGCGGCGGCACCGACGGCAGCCAGCTCACCTTCCGCGGCCTCCCGTGCCCCAACATCGCCACGGGCGGCTACAACGCCCACTCGGTGCGCGAGTTCGTCCCCGTGCCCAGCATGGAAAAGACGGTGGACCTCCTCCAGCACCTGGTGGCAAAGTTCGCCCGTCCGCAGGAGTAGGCGGCGCGTCCGGGCGCGGGTGGGGGAGAGGCTCCGTCCCGCGTCCTCCCCACCCGCGCCCGCTGGCGTGCGGTCCCGTGGTCGCCCGTGCGCCAGCGGGCCAACCGTACGGCTGGTTGGCCCCAGTCGTCTCCCTGGCGCGCCCTGCCGCACGGGAAGACACCGCTTGGGGTTGTGTGCGGGATGTGGCGTTGCTGTCATGTCTCCGTTACGGAGAGACCATGTCAGCCGCCTACGGCCAATATCCCACCGCACACATGTTGTTTGCACAACTTGAACCTACCCTCCGCTAGCATCCCTGTGCAGGATGGGGGAGTGCAGATGACAGGCGTGAGGCTGACAGGGAGAGAGGCGCGTGGCGTTGCGGTCGCGGCGTCGTGTCGCTGGCTGTCCCTCCCCTGGGCGCCCAGAACCCGTCGGGGGGTGCTGCTGCCATGAGCATCCCGTTTCTCATCGCGATCACCGGAGGCATTCCCATCTTCTCCGCAATCTTCCAGGTCGTCTCGGACACCGACATCGCCGAGCGCCACCACAGCCACCACGACACCTACCGCGCGTCCAAGACGTTCACGCGCATGCTGGTGTACGCGATGGGCTGCATGGGCGGCGCGGGCATCCTCGTGTGCCTGCTCCAGCGCCTGGGGCTCCTGGACGTGGACATCCCCGTGGCGATCACGTTCTTCTGCTCGTTCGTCGTGACCACCTGGGCGGTGTGGGCAATGTTCGGCCGCTACCGCGTTGAGACGCACTCCGACTACCTGCGCGTGGTCCCGCTCCTGGGCAGGGCCCGCGTGATCCCCTACGACCGCATCTGCGACATCAGGACCATGGGCGAGCCGCTCTGGGAGAGCAACCCCAGCGTGTGCGTCTACGAGCGCGGGCACCGCACGCCCGCCCTGCTCTGGAACCTGCTCGACGTGGAGCAGATCCTCATGCGCATCAACCGCCCCGACCTCCTCGAGCGGCGCTAGCCCCTCTCCCGTCGCCCGATGCTATGCTGCTCTGGGTGACGCTTGGAGGGGGATGCGGCAGATGATCAGGCTAGCGCTCAGCGACATGGACAACACGCTCCTGCCCTTTGGCCAGGACCGGGTGGACGAGAGGACGCTCAAGGCGATCTCGACGCTGCGCTCCTCGGGTGTGAGGTTTGGCCCAGCCACGGGGAGGGACGAGCAGGAGCTGCACCGGTTCTTTGCGGGTGACGACTCCTGCTTCGAGACGGGCATCGTCTCCAACGGCAAGAAGGTCAAGGTGGACGGCGAGCTGGTGTGGGCGCGCTACCTCGACCGCGACGCGCTGCAGCGGCTGGCGGACGCCTTCGCGCCCGTGCCGGGCGTCTTCGTGGTCACCTATCCCGCCAAGACCGACCTCTCCAACCCCGCGTACGTGCTGGGGGCCACGCCGGCGCAGGTGGCGCCATACGAGCGCAGGTTCAGGTTCAACGGGACGATTGTCTCGCAGGTGCCCGACGTCGACGTGATCGCCGCCACCGTCGCCTGCGAGGAGGACGAGGCCATGGACTGGGTGCGGCGCGAGGCGGAGCGCGTGGCGCCCGAGCTCGTGGTGGTCCCCCCGGTCCCCAACTGGTTCGACGTGCTGCCGCGCGGGGTCAATAAGGGCACGAGCCTGCGGCACCTGCTCGACGCCCTGGGCATTGGCCCCGACGAGGTCGCCTTCTTCGGCGACGCGGAGAACGACCTCCAGATCATGGGTGAGATTCCCAACTCCGTCGCCGTTGCCAACGCCACGCGCGAGGCAGCCGAGGCGGCCCGCTGGCACATCGGCCCCTGCTGGGACGACGCCGTCGCCGACGCGATGCTCGACATCGCGGAGGTTGCCGGCACCGACGTGGCGCCCCGCTTCATGCACGACGGTGACGAGGCGTAGGGACACGCGAGCACGTCCGCACATCCGACCGTCTGTATGAACGCCTCATTTGCAGGCGGAGCCCTGACCTTCCGGGCGCCCTGCTTCCCGTGCCTGGGTTGATGCGGGAGTCTTCGTGCGTGCCGTCCCCATTTCCGCGCGTCGCGGGGCTTTCCGGTCGGACACGCGCTGGGGGACTGCCAGGGAACTTTGGGCTGCGGCGGTCGGGGAGGGGCTTCGGACCCGCTCGCCGACTCCGGCAACTTAGGAAAGGCGAGTATTGGCAATCCTCATGCGGCGGTAGCTTAAGAATCGCGAGTATTGGCAGATGATGGGCATCCCCAGCTGCCAATACTCGCGATTCCCAAGCTTTTGGGCCTTCCAAATTGCCAATACTCGACATTCCTAAGCAGGCTATGCGTCCAGGGGTCGCGGCGCAGCTGCGACGCGGGTGAGGTGAAGGCTCCGAAGCAGGTTGCGTTTCCGGTAGTCTCGATTCCTTCCCCTAGCAGCCTTGGCCCCGATTTTCTGCGAACACCCTAGCCCCAGCTATCGAGATTTGGATCTCCCCTCGCCCCTTTTGGGCGAGGGGAGTGGAGTCAAATGCCGCCTACCCCCTCCTGCGGAACCTCTCCGCAATGGCGGCGCGGGGCGT
Organism: uncultured bacterium; assembly: GCA_905214865.1. GTDB lineage: Bacteria > Actinomycetota > Coriobacteriia > Coriobacteriales > Atopobiaceae > Olsenella_H. The sequence goes on from CAJMNO010000007.1 coordinate 34,331, forward strand.
CACGCCGGTGGCGATTCCACGGATCGCGTCTCCGTGCGCCAGGTACATGAGGGCGGAGAGCACCAGGCCGAAGAGCGCCTTGCCCCAGCTGCCGAAGAGGGCCTCGAGCGCGGTGTAGCAGAGCGGTATGGCCATGGCCCCGCGGCACAGGTACCCGGTCGCCAGCACGGTCGCAAGTCCGGCGACCGACGCGACGGAGCCCAGGAGCGGCGAGGCGAGGATGATGCCCGAGCAGGTCGTGGCAACCCCCTTGCCGCCCTTGAATCGGTGCCAGGCGGGGTAGTTGTGCCCCAGGGTCGTTCCCAGCACGGCGATGGTCCCCGCGGCATCCGCGGCGGAGGGGAAGGCCGCCCGCGCGAGCGCGAACGAGGCGACGGTCTTGAGGATGTCGCCCGCCAGCACCTCGACGGCGGCCCCCTTGCCCAGCTCGTGCCCCACGTTTGCCATGCCCGGGTTGCCCACCCCGATGTCGAAGGCGGACTTTCCGCACCTCCTGCGGCTCACCACGTCGGCGGTGAGGAAGTTGCCGCACGCATAGCCGATGGCGAGGCTACCCAGTGCACAGAGCGCGTCCATCTCGACCACCCCTCCCTCGCGACCCTAGCCGCGGTAGGTGTCGCTCACGCCGTCCGCCATGCCCCATCCGCGCGCAAAGGCCGCGTCCACGTTCATGCGAACGAGCATGGTCTTGGTGAGCGGGAACCAGCGCGTGGCGAAGGCGTACCTCCCGCCGTTGGCAAACAGCTCCACGGCGGACTCGTCCACCACGATCCTGAGGTCATCCACGTGGCCGATGGGAGCCCCCACCTCGGTCCTGCCGCCGCCCACGGTGTGCGGGTTGGGGCCGCGGAATCCCAGGTACAGTACGCCCTCACGGTGCCGAACGTACAGCTCCTCGTCCAGCACGACCGTGAACTTCTCGCCCGTGATCCCCTGAAGCCGGATGTCGGCGCGGTGGTTGCGGAACAGGCCGCCCGCGTGCGGGTCCATGCTTGCCTCAAAGATGTGTAGCTCCGCCAACTCCTCCACGGGGAGCTGCGTCACGCTCCCGTCCTCCGCGCGGCCCACCTGGCGCGGGATGGTAAGGCAGTCCTCCCACTTGAGCCCGCCGCGGGTGTTGACGTAGGAGGTGTCGGGCGTCCGCATCAGGGCGATGGCCAGGGTCCTGCCCTCGTCGTCCACAAACTCCTGGGGAGAGGAGAAGTCAAAGCCGTGGTCCTCGAGCTCACCCGGCATGGCAGCGGGCACCCGCGGGTCGTCGGGCGCGGGCTCCGGCTGCGGGTTCCTCTCGACCGACCAGTGGATGAGGTTGTGGCTCGAGAAGCGCACGGGGTGCGAGGCGGAGCCGGCGAGCGTCTGGTGGGCGTCGACCACGTAACTGCCGTCCCGTTGGCGGAAGCCGTCCACCCGGTCGAGGGTGCCCGTGACCGGCATGAGGTGGAACGCGTTTCTCCAGCTGTCCTGCGACATGTGATGCCTCCCTCGCGCCCCGGAGGGCGCCTCGAATTCACTGCCACTACGGTAGCGCAGCAGGGTGGGGCGGTGGTGCCTCGTTGCGCGGCGGGATGTGCGCGAGGGCTGGCATTGCATCAGGGAGTGAACCATGAATATAAGCCGTTCGCGATTCGCACATGCCGTTCACGGAGGAACGGGCATCGCTTGCAAAAGTTTCGAACGTGTAAACGCTTTTCTCTTTTATATTTCCAAAAGGTTACATGAAACTGATATGGGAGAGATGTGGCCATCTTACAGGTTGGCCGCTCTCTCCCATGCATCGAAGAGGGGAGAAATCCATGCAGCCAATCGACCGCCTCCTACGTTATGTCGCGGTCCGCACGCCCAGCGACGAGAACAACGACTCGTGCTGCCCAAGCTCAAAGGTGCAGTTTGACCTCGCAAACATGCTTGCGGACGAGCTTCGCGGGATGGGGGTGTCCGACGTCCGGGTGAGCGATGACTGCTTCGTCTACGCCAAGCTGCCCGCCACCGCGGGGTGCGAGGGCCGCAAGAAGCTCGGGCTCATCGCCCACATGGACACGGTCTCGGCCTACTGCGACCACGAGATCAAGCCCAGGCTGGTCCACGACTACGACGGCAGGGACCTGCCCCTGGGCGAGAGCGGCCGCACGCTGAGCTCGCGCGAGTTCCCCGAGCTGCCGTCGCTCGCAGGTCGCACGCTCCTGGTGTCCGACGGCACCACCATCCTGGGCGTGGACGACAAGGCGGGCATCGCCGAGATCATGTGCGCTCTCGAGCGCATCATCACCGACGGCACGCCGCACGGCCCCCTGCGCATCGCCTTCACGCCCGACGAGGAGATCGGAACGGGCGTCTCTCACTTTGACGTGGAGGGCTTTGATGCCGACGTCGCCTACACCATGGATGGCGACGCCGAGGACGAGATCCAGTACCAGAACTTCAACGCGTGCGACGCGGAGTTCGAGGTCACGGGCTTTGTCGTCCACCCCGGCTCTGCCAAGGGCGTGATGGTCAACGCGTCCCTGCTTGCCTGCCAGATCAACGGGATGATCCCCCAGGCGGAGGACCCGCGCCACAGCGAGGGGTACGAGGGCTTCTACCACCTGTACCAGATCAGCGGAGACGAGGCGAGCGCCAAGCTCTCCTACATCCTCCGCGACTTTGACGCGGCCTCGCTCGAGGCGCGCAAGCAGACCCTCCGCCACATCGAGAAGACCATGAACGAGCAGTGGGGGAACGGTACCGTGACCCTCACCATCAAGGACGAGTACCGCAACATGGCCGAGGTCATCGAGTCCAACCCCTTCGCCATCGACTTCGCGCGCGAGGCGTACGAGGCTGCCGGCATCAAGCCGCGCGTGACGCCCATCCGTGGCGGCACCGACGGCTGCCAGCTCTCGTTCCGCGGGCTCCCGTGCCCCAACCTCGGGACGGGCGGCTACGGCTACCACGGCCCCTACGAGCACGCCACGGTCGAGGGCATGGAGGCAGCCACCGGCGCGCTGGTGGAGCTCATCGGCGTGTACGCGCACAAGGGCTAGTCCCGCTCGGCGCGCCCTCGCATAGGGGCGGTCGAGAGGTTCGTTCTCATTCGTACAGTCAGGCACGACCATTGGAGGTATCGAGGCATGGCAGAAGCTGAAGCCATCGACGCGCAGGACGCCGAGGCGGCGACGGGCGCGGAGGGCGCCCCGAAGAAGAAGCACAAGCTCCACTTCCCAACAGCAATCACAGTGCTCTTCATCGTGATGCTCTTCGCGGCGGCGCTCACCTACATCGTCCCCGCAGGCGAGTACTCAAAGCTCCTGTACGACAGCTCGCAGGACGCGTTCGTGATCACCAAGCCGGACGGCAGCCAGGAGAACATGCCCCCCACGCAGGAGACGCTGGACAAGCTGGGGGTCTCGGGCAGCCTCGACAGCTTCCTGGACGGGTCCATCACCAAGCCCATCGCAATCCCGGGCACCTACCAGAAGGTTGACCAGCAGCCCCAGGGCGCGCTGGAGTTTCTCCTCGCCCCCATCAAGGGCGTGTACGACACCATCGACATCATCCTGTTCATCTTCATCCTGGGCGGCTGCATCGGCGTGCTCAACTACATGGGCGCGCTCAACGCCGCGGTCGCAGCGCTCTCGCGCGTGACCAAGGGCAAGGAGTACATCCTGATCATCGTGTTGGGCCTGATCATGGTCGCGGGCGGAACCACCTTTGGCCTGGCCGAGGAGACCATCGCCCTGTACCCCATCCTCATGCCCGTGTTCATCGCGGCGGGGTACGATGCAATGACCTGCATCGCCGTGATCTTCGTGGGCTCCTCCGTGGGTACCATGTACTCCACCGTGAACCCCTTTGCCACGGGCGTTGCCACCAAGGCGGCGGGCATCTCCATGGCCGACGGCATGAGCTGGCGCTTCATCGCACTTGCAATCGGCACCATCATCTCGTTTGCCTACGTGCTGCGCTACGCCCGCAAGGTGCGCCTGGACCCCAGCAAGTCGGTCTGCTACGACTTCAAGGACAAGATCGAGGAGCGCTGGGGCGCCCAGGGCGAGACTCCCGAGTTCACGGGCAAGATGAAGATCTCCCTTGCGGTGTTTGGCCTCTCGTTCGTGGTGCTGGTGTGGGGCATCGTGACTGCCCAGTGGTGGTTTGACAGCATGACCGCGGTGTTTCTCGCCTGCGCCATGATCCTGGCCTTTGTGTGCGGCCTCCCCGAGGAGACCTTCATGGACCAGTTCATCAGCGGTGCCGGTGACCTCATGAGCACCGCGCTGGTCGTGGGCGTTGCCCGTGCCGTCAACATCCTCCTGGAGGACGGCCTGATCTCCGACACCATCCTGCACTTCTTCTCGGGCGTGGTCTCTGGCATGAGCCCGATCCTGTTCATCCTCATGATGCTCGTGGTCTACATCGTGCTGGGCTTCTTCATCAACTCGTCCTCGGGCCTCGCGGTTCTGTCCATCCCCATCATGGCGCCGCTGGGCGATGCTGTCGGCGTCTCCAAGTCCGCCATCATCGCGGCGTACAACTACGGCCAGGGCCTCATCTCCTACATCACGCCCACGGGCCTCATCCTCGCGAGTCTCGCGATGGTCGACGTGCCCTTCAGCCGTTGGCTCAAGTTCATCAACCCGCTGCTGATCATCACCATCCTCCTCAACGCCCTGCTCCTCATCGGACAGGTCGTCATCTAACCCTGGTTGGCAGCGAGCTCGATCGCGGGCGGGCGTCGGTCATTCGGCCGGCGCCCGTCTCGTGCGTTGGGGGGTGGTTGCGAGGCAGGTGCGCGGCGGATTCGCTCGCGGACTTGCGGTCATGGGGACGCGCTGCCATTGGGTTGCCTGGCCGGGACGGTTGCGGGCACCTCTCCCCATGTGACGCACGCCTGCGTTGGGCTACCATCGTGGTAGCTCAGGACGCGGGGAGAAGGGCGTGATGCCGGTGTTCAGCCCCTTTCGCGACGGGCGCGGGGCTCCCAAGGCCCTCGCCGATGTGACGTACGAGGACCTCTCGCAGCTGCAGAACCTGCAGGAGGGGTTTGCGCTCGAGTTCAAGCAGACCTTTGGCGACACGGTCAGGCGCAAGGTGCCCAAGGTCATCGCGTCGTTTGCCAACTCGCGCGGCGGATGGCTGTGCATTGGCGTCGCGGACGACGGCAAGCTGTGCCCGGTCCCGCGCGGGACGGCTGACTACAGCCAGGTCATAGGCGAGATGTGCCGCAGCCACGTGTCGCCCGCCCCCAGGTACGAGGTGCGGTTTGTGGCGGACCCCGCGGACCAGGGCCGCGGCGTCGTGGTTGTGCAGGTGTTCGAGGGCGACTTCCCGCCCTACGTCGCCGACGGCATCGTGGAGATTCGGGAGGGCTCAGCGTCCGGCCCGGCGGCGGGGACCTCGCTCGTGGACCTGTACGACCGCGCGACCCGTCGCCGCGAGGAGGTCCGCCGGTTCTGCCATCGAACGGTGTGCTACCCCATGGTCGACGGGGGACTGCCCGCCGGAGCGACGGGCGGCTGCCGTGGTGCCGCGCTCCTCTCGCCCGTGACCTCTGCGACAGTCCCGCTGTTTGGGCTGTACCTGTTCAGGCTCGGGCGCGCCTGGGGCGAGGCTCCCACGCGGGCGCAGGTCAACGAGCGGGCGCAGGCGATGCAGGCGGTGTTCGACCGCCGCGAGCGGGGCTGCCGAGTCCAGCACGCGCACGACAGCCTGGTGTTTCGCGTCCCCTCGCGCGACGAGGCCACGGTGGCCCACTCCGCCATCGAGCTCTTTGCCGACGACTCCATGAAGCTCTCGGTGCCCGCCGTGGTGCTTGGGGGAGAGGAGCGTGCGCGAGCGCTTGCGACCCTCTCGCACGAGGCGTACTTTCCGCCCGCCCCGGACGCGCTTCTCATCGACGCCCGGGCGACGCTGCACAGGGTCACGCGCATGGCGACCATCCTGGACGACTACGTGCGCGACCGGGGGATCGGCTGGGGCTCGTATGCCGTCGCGTACGAGCTGGAGGGCATGGCGGGGGTCACGCTGTGGTCGGACGACCAGGCCTACCTGCGCTACGTTGCACGGCACGGAGTGCTCAGTTGCGCCACCACCGACTGCCTGAGCCGCGTGCGCTACCTGGACGACGGTGCGCACGACAACTTCCGCGCGCGCCAGTTTGCGGGGAGCCACTTCTTCGAGGCGTGCGGCCTGCCGCTGGGCTCCCCGTCCGAGGAGGACAACCAGCTGGTCGACGCCCTTCTCATGGGATAGGGGAGAGGGGCGAGCGACCTTGCCCCTGGCTCATCCCGCCGGCCCCGCGGGGCACGCTCCTCTCGGCTGAATGTGGAGCGTCTCCACATCTGGCTGCCCGAGTTTGACATCGTCTGTCGTAGCCCCTATATTACTTTCTTGCGCACAAGCGGCGCCCAGACATTGCGGGGTGGAGCAGTCTGGTAGCTCGCCGGGCTCATAACCCGGAGGTCGTTGGTTCAAATCCAGCCCCCGCGACCAACATTTACGCAGGTCAGCTAGCCAATACGGCAGCTGGCCTGTTTCGTATTGGTGGGACATGTCCCCTCGGCGGTACTTTGAACGAATCCTCGTTCCGGGTCTCTGCGGGCCGTTTCTCCTCCTCTGCCTGCTGTTTCGGAGCAGTGAGGAGGGCACCGAGCTTCTGGGCGACTTTGTGGCCGTTCTCGGGTATGGCGTGCGCGTACCAGCCGAGCGTGATACTGGGGTTGGCGTGGCAGAGGCGGGTCTGGACGGTCTTCACGTCCACTCCCGCGCCGAGGAGCATGATGGCATGGGCGTGCCGGAGCTCGTGGAACTTGAGCCCGTCTAAGCCGTGCTCCTTGCGCCGTCTGCTCCACCGGTGCTCGAAGTTGTCGATGCAGATAGAACCATCAAACACAATGGCGTCTGAACGTCTTCGAGGTGTCTGGTTGTGTTCGCTTGTTCGGGGTTCCCCATGAGCTGGACGACGGGGCAGAACGACGTGATCAGCGAGCTGGGGCACCGGGGCGTGGCAGTGGTGCACGACGCGCTGTTGGAATGCTGTGGCGTGGATCACTCGCTCCACGCCATCGAAATCCAGGCTTCGCACATTCATGTGAGTCTCCGCGTTCAGGTGGTGTGCCCGGAGTGCGAGGCAGCGGGCGATCGCATCAAACAGCAGACGGGGTGCGGTGCCATCTTCGAGGAGCACACGGCCAACCGTATGGGGCCGGAGGAGACCGGGCGCGTGGTGCTGAAGACCCTGACGTATGCGGACTCGCCTGGCGAGGGGCCCTACTACCACGACGAGCTGGTGTGGTGCGATGACACACCCGACGTCAAGGTGCAGATGAGCTTGTATCGGCGCGATCTGGGGATTCGCGCGAGGCCGGCGCGCAAGGGGCGGATGCGCAAGCTCTCCTACGAGGGCTGGCGAACTTGCAGGAGATCGTGATAGACCCCGAGCACTGCACGTTCACCCTCGCCGAGTTCAGCGAGAAGGAGTACCTGTGCGACCGTGACGGCGCGTGGCTGGACGAGATTCCCGACGGGGACGACCACTCCATCGACGCGGTGAGGTACGCGATGGCGGAGAACATGCTGCGAGGGGCCTAGGCGGGCACGGGCTCCACGTCGAGCTTGTAGCCGAGGGCCTTCACGACCTTCTGCACCGTGGCGAAAGAGGGGTTTCCCGTGGGCGAGAGGGCCTTGTAGAGTCCGTCGCGAGTGATTCCCGTCTCCTTGGCGAGCTGGGTCATGCCGCGGGCGCGGGCTATGTCGCCGAGGGCTGCGGCAAAGAGGCTGGGGTCGCCGACTTCCAGGGCTGCGTTGAGGTAGGCGACGATGTCCTCGTCGGTCTCCAGGAACTCCGCCGCGTCGTAGGGGGCTGCCTTCTTACGTGCCCTGCTTTCCTTTTCTGCCATCGTCTTCACCCTCCTCGTTCTTCTCCTCCTCGAACTTCTGGGGAAGGGCGTTGGAGACCGTGGTGCGGGCCTTTGGCATGGGCACGGGGGCGTTCGCAATGTGGATGGACGTGGGCAGGCGTCTGGTGAGGGTTCGGCGCCACGACGCGAGGGTGGTTGTCCCCCTCAGCTGGGACGGCGAGGGCGTGAGGGAGTGTGCCTTCGTCACGCGGGCGTTCTCAAAAGGTGGGGTTTTGGACCAGCTGCAGATGCGTCTCGTTGGCGATGATGGTCTCTATCGCATACGCACGGCCTGCTTCGACAAGGAAGGGCGCGTGGTGAGCGTGCCGGGGGTTGCGGAGGAAGTGAGCGCGGGCTCGTCTTCCCTCACCTTCGGCATCGTGCGGCGTGCCATCCCCAACACCCGCGTGGACTTCTCGCCCTATGGGCAGTCCGTGTTCGCCTATGCGGCGGATGCGGTTCAGAGCGTTGACCTCGCATACGACGTGCTCATCAACGAGATTGATGCGGGTAAGATGCGGGTGTTCCTCTCTGACGTCGTGTTCGACCAGCAGAAGGACTCGAGCGGCAAGCGTATACCCATCCCGTTCGGCAAGGGAGATTGCATCGTGTTCCGAAAGGTCATGTCAACCGAGGACACGATTCAGGAGTTCGCGCCGGCCTTGCGCACTGAGGCGCAGGGCCAGGCGTTCCGGCTGGCGCTCCAGGTGCTGGATGACTGTGCGGGCTGGGGACGAACTACTTCAACCTGGACAACGTGGGGTATGTGAAGACGGCCACGGAGGTCTCCTCCGACAACTCGGCGCTCATGCGCAACATCCGCTAGAACGAGAACGCGCTCACGGGGGCACTCGTGGACGTGTCGCGGGCCGTCATGTCGTGCTCGCGGCATCTGGGCGTGCCTCTCCCCGACGAGGGCGGCGTGTCGGTGTTCTTCGACGACTCGATCGTGCAGGACACGGCATTGGAGAAGCAGCAGGACATGGCCGAGGTGGCGGCGGGACTGATGCTTCCCGACGAGTACCGCGCGAAGTGGTACGGGAAGAGCGCGCCTTCTGCAAACGCCAAAAGCTGATGGCCAAGCTAATGTAATTCGATGTGCCAAGGCATGTGATTGCATTAGTTTGGGTCGGAATCACATTGGTTGGTGAGGCGCTTGGGGCCTTCGGATGCCCTTGAGCCGTGCGATAAAATGTCTCCCGTTGAACGCATTTAGGAGACGCCCATGCAGCAGCCCATCACCCGAAACGACCCTGAGCTCTTTTCGACAGAGAAGGAGAACCTCTACTTCGACCGCAAGAGCGCACGCCTCAACGCCAAGGAGACGGCGCGGCACATATGCGCCTTCGCCAACGCCTCGGGCGGCAAGCTGGTCATCGGCATCGAGGACGACGGCGAGATAACGGGCTTCAAGCGTGATGGCGCGCGGGACATCGAGGACTTCGAGCAGGCGCCGATTGTGGGCTGCGACCCCTCGCCCGTGGTGCACGCGACGAGAGTGCCCGTGAAGAACGCCAAGGGTCAGGACGACCAGATTCTCGTGCTGGACGTCGCCAGCTCGACCGGGCGCGTCATCGCCAGGAGAAGCGACAAGGCCGTGTTCCTCCGGCAACGGGACAGCAGCGTGGAGCTCGACCGTGAGCAGGTGCTGGCGCTCGAGTACGACAAGAACCAGCGGCGCTACGAGGACGAGTTGGAGGAACGCTCGTCGATTGGTGACGTGGACCCCGAGGTGGTGGGGCGCTACAAGGCGGAGCTGGGTACCGAGGCGAGTGACGAGCAGGTGCTGCGCAGCCGCGGGTTCCTCCGGGACGGCCACCTCACCAACGCGGGCGTCCTGCTCTTCTCCGAGAACCCGACGCGTTTCATGCCTTGGGCGCGGGTGCGCGTGATCCGCTTCGACGGGAACAAGATGGAGACGGGGCGCAGGCTCAACATAGTGAAGGACAGGACCTTCGACGGGCCCCTGCCCAAGGCCATCGAGAGGGCCAAGGAGTTCATATCGAGCCAGCTGAGGGAGTTCCAGTACCTGGGGGACGACGGACGGTTCAAGATCATCCCCGAATACCCCGAGTTCGCCTGGTTCGAGGGCCTGGTGAACGCCGTCACCCACCGCGACTACGCCATGAGCGGCGACCACATCCGCGTGATGATGTACGACGACCGACTGGAGATAACGAGCCCCGGCGGTCTGCCCAACATGGTGACCTTGGAGAACATGAGGTACACCAGGTGGTCGCGCAACCCGATCATAGCACGGACGCTCGTCGAGTTCGGCTGGGTGCGCGAGCTCAACGAGGGCGTGCAGCGCATCTACGACGAGATGGCCTCCTTCTTCCTGAACGAGCCCGCGTACTCGGAGCCCCACGGCATGTCGGTGCGTCTGGTGCTGGAGAACAGCATCACCTCGCGCGTGCTGAGGCAGGCCGACTCCGTGGCGGAAAGCTTGGGCGAGGGCGTGTACAGGGATCTCAACGAGTACGAGCTTGCTGCCGTGCAATACACGTACGGGAAGGGACGGGTGACGGTGAGGGGGCTCGCCGAACATCTGGGGCGCAGTAACAAGGTGGCCCGCGCGACGCTCAGATCGCTCGCCGACAAGCACATCCTCGATTGGCACGGCACCAGCGCGACTGACCCCTCCCAGTACTATGACCTCCACAGGGCAGAGTAGGTAAGGGCTCGGGCATAGCTTGAAAGGGTTCTGCGGGCAGCAAAGGCTTCCGAGCCCTTCCCATGAGGGCATAGCAGGTAAGAGTAGGTGCGAGTAAGGTTCGAGTAGCGGGGGCGGTGGGAAAAGCCCTTCTCTTCTTAGGGAAACACCGAATAAATGGGGCCCTCATAACCCGGAGGTCGTTGGTTCAAATCCAGCCCCCGCGACCAAAACTACGGTCCCGACCAGCAGAGATGCTGGTCGGGATTTTTGCTATGTAGAGACTCTCCAAACAGCCCATGGGCGGGGTCGCGTGAGAGGGAGGTGCTCGCACTTCTGCTGGTTCGTCGCATCTACGACTGTTGGGCGAGCTTGGACAGAACGGCCTTGATGATCGACCGATCCTCTATGCGTGTGATGGCGAAGCTCCTCCTGCCTGCGTCCTTGAGTGACGCGCCCACGAGGTAGCCCTCGGTTCCGTCCAGGATAAGGAACCGGTCGTGGAACGAGGACGTGTGGCGCACCGTCAGCTTGGGGTACTGCGCGTTGAAGGTTGCGACGTCCGTCTCCGTGAGCCTGGTCTTTGGGTGAGTCCATACCGTGACGGTCACGCCATCGGCCTTCTTCGCCAAGATGTTGAGCGTGCCCGCATCCACGTAGCCGTCGATGAGGACGACGCTCTCCTTCGCACGCTGCACGAGCGAGACCAGAAGCTCGAATGCGTCGTAGACCTGGCCCTCGAAGAACACCCTCTGTGCGGGCTCCTCGTGCGCTCCCATGTAGTCGAAGACGCGCTCGAAGCGCTCGTCGGTGGTGCGCTGCATCTCGTCGAGGCGGTGGTTGGTCTCCGCCTGGTACTCGATCTGCCTGCGGCTCACTTCGCGGATCTGATTAAACATGTGAGCGTTGTCCGCGATGAAGTGGCGCATCTCCACGAAGGCGTCCATGATTTTGACGCTGACCTCGATGGCGGTGTCGCTGCGTAGCACCGCCGAGAGGCTGGACGCGCCCTGCTGGCGGTCGTACGCCAGCTTGGACTGAAGCGTGGTGACATGTTCGACGTGGTCGTGCATGATGGTGTGGTCATGATGGTGCCCGTTGTCGTCTATCCAAAGGCTAAGGCGGAAGAGCTCGAAGCGCTCGCCGCATCGGCACGTGAGTCGGCGGCAACGGGAAAAGCCGATGTCTACGATGACGTTGAGGACCTCATTGCAGACTTGCACAAGGCAGTCTAGATGGCTTATCACCTCCAGCTTGAGAGGCAATTCATCAGGCGATATTCCAAGTTCGCTCCAAAGGAGCGAGATATGGTTGACGCAGAGCTGCGTATCCTTGCCCGTGACCCTTGGCATCCATCGCTGCGACCAAGTCGCAATGGCAGGCTGGCGCCCAGTCGGCCCTTTCAAAGCTCAAGGCAGACGGAATCGTCACCTCGCAGAGTCCGTCGCACGACAAGGTCGACCTGTTTCTCTCCCTTTTTCGTGGTCGTGCTGACGTGCATGCCCATGGCTATCGACAGAAGGTCGGCGGCATTGGCTATGCCCCGCCTGCAAGAACGAGTGGCGACGCGGCGTCTGCCCACGCGCTGCGGGCAGCAAGGTGAGCTGCACGGATTGTTCGGCGCGTTCCTTCCTCCCACTCGACTACAAGACGCTCACCAACCACTTCAGGGGTGCGGACGAGCGCCTGATTGGGGAGAAGGTGAGTGACCTTACGTACGACAGACGCGCGGGTGAGGGGAGAGACGAATGGCGGACGACGGGTTCTTCCAGAGGGCATACGACATAGTGAGACAGGTCCCCGAGGGACGCGTGACCACTTACGGGCAGGTGGCACGCATGATGGGTGAGCCACGCAAGGCGCGCTACGTCGGGTTCGCGATGCACTCCAGCCCGGGAATGAAGGGTGGGGTGCCGTGCCATAGGGTCGTCTTCGCAGACGGAAGCCTTGCGCCCGGGTTTGCCTTCGGAGGGCCTGAGAAGCAGCGCCGCATGCTCGAGGCGGAGGGGGTCGGGTTTCTCCCGAGCGGCAAGGTCGACATGAGCCGCTTCTCCTGGGAGGCGTAAGGGAACAGGCTTGGGAAAGTTCCTGCTGCGCGTCACGGAAGCGCGTCGGTGATGGCTGAAGGTGTCTTCGAGTCGCTCCTCGTGGCGTTACCTGCTGGGGAAATGCGACCTGTGGCAATCGGAGGCAGGCTATGGGGGCCGTCGCGGGGACCCCGGCGATCACCTGCTCAGGAAAGTCGAGTATTGGCAATCCGGGTCCCGTTTCAGCTGAGGAAAGCCGAGTATTGGCAATGGATTGCCGGGACGTGGTCCGTCCGACTGCCAATACTCGACATTCCTGAGCAGCCAATGTCTCTCGATTGCCAATACTCGACTTTCCTCAGCACCCATGCTCGAGGGGCACCGTCACGACGCTGTTTTCCGCATGCGAGAAGCCCAGATTCCCCTACGCCAAACCCTCCATCCACGTGAGGCACCTCTCGTACGCCCGGCGACCGTCCGGACCGCTGGTGTCGCGGTCAAACTCGTGGTCGTCCCCATACGACGTGAACGTCTGGGCGTGCAGCTTCCGAGCGAGCGACTTGGACGTGGCATAGGGGATCTCGCCATCGCCGGTGGCGGCTGCGTAGAACACCGGAGACATTGCGTCGATCTGTCGCTCGGTCAGCGCGAACGGATCTCGGGCGTTCTCATCAAGCCCGAGCAGACTTGCCCAGCGACCCGTCTGGCGTGCGTACATGTAGAGCGCGAAGCGCCTCTCCGCCGGCCCGCTCGTGACGGGTTCAGACTGCTTGACTCGGTCTACCACCCTGCTCCCGATGGTGGGGTATGCACGGTACGTCTCGGACGGGGCGGTGATCGAGGGGTCGGTCGAATTCCCGTAGCCGTAGAAGTCGATGACGCCAGTGGGCTTGCGTGCCCCGTCCGCCTCCGCAAGCCTGCCCGCCAGAGTGAGCACAAGGTATGCGCCCGACGAGCGACCAAACAGGAAGACGGAGTCGCACCCCAGCCTGGGGGCGACGTCGCCGCTGACCCAGGACCACAGGGCGTCGACGAAGCCGTGGATGATATCGAGGGACGATTCAGGGGCCAGTGGGTAGTCCGCCTCGACCAGCGTGCAGCCTCGCGAGAGGAACATGGCCTCGTACGTCTCGGGGAGGTCCTTGCGGCTCCCCAGGAGAAGGCCCCCTCCGTGGAGGTACAGCACTAGGACATGGGAGAGCGGACGCTCACGTGTTCCTGCCTCATCGTCCGGCTGCAGGATGGTCACGCCCGCCGTGATTCCGTTCCAGGAGAAGCGCTCCTCCGTCTGCATGGCACCTACCTCTCGTTGAGTTCGGGCTCCCAGTCTGGTCCTAGGAGTGCGATGAGCTTGTCCGCGAGCAGCACCTGCATCATATCGTCGGTGGCATGGACGTCGATTCCGTACTCCTCGCGGATTCTTCCCACACGATACCGCACGGTCTTGAGGTGTACACATGACTGGAGCAATACGGACGATCCTCAACGTGGACTCGGATGTGTACTGCACCCTCATGGTTGCCGCGAACTATGAGGACGGGATCAATCGGGAGGTCTTCGAGGCGAGGAACTAGAGCATCGGGGGGTCAGGGGTCTGGTGTACCTCACGGTATTCGCTCGTCACATTATCCTAAACCTGTAAAAAAGAAGTTGACACGTTTGGTGTCAAAAAGTATCTTACAGGTTAGGAAAGGGCGACGGAGGGAATACCATGGACGCGCAGGACTGCCTCAACACGCTGCGTAAGATCAAGGACGTGTCGTTTGCGACGGTGGACGAGAAGGGCCACCCCCAGATTCGCATCATCGACGTGATGCTCGTGGACGAGGGTGCGCTCTGGTTCTGCACCTCGCGCGGAAAGGACTTCCATGCCCAGCTCCTGCGGGACCCGCACGTGGCGATCGTGGGGATGACGCGCGACTACAAGATGGTCCGTCTCGCCGGCGAGGCACACCTGGTGAGTGAGGATGCCCACGCGGTCATCGACCGCATCTTCGACGAGAACCCCTCCATGAACGACGTGTACCCGGGGGACTCCCGCTACGTGCTCGATCCGTTCCGCATCGACAGCGGCTGCGTGGAGCTGTTTGACCTGGGTGTCTCGCCCATCTTTCGCCAGGCCTTCTCGCTCGGTGGCTCCGCCACGCACGTGCAGGGCTTCCGGATAACCGACGCCTGCATCGGCTGCGGCAAGTGCGCGCGCAACTGCCCGCAGCAGTGCATCACCCCTGGCAAGCCGTTCGCGATCGCACAGGAGCACTGCCTCCACTGCGGGCTGTGCTACGAGAACTGCCCCGTGTCCGCCATCGTGAGGAGGGGCTAGCGCATGCTTGCGGAGACCTGGAACCTGCTCGTCACGCGCTGGGGCTTCTTTGCCGGGTTGCTGCTGGAGCACATCCAGATCTCGCTTCTCGCCATCGCCATCGCAATCGTGGTCGGCGGCATCGCGGGCATCCTGATAAGCGAGTGGCAGCGCGCTGCAAGGCCCACCCTGGTGGTGATCAACTTCCTGTACACCATCCCGTCCATCAGCATGCTGGGCTTCCTGATCCCGTTCAGCGGGGTGGGGGATGCCACCGCGGTCATCGCGCTCACCATCTACGCGCTGCTCCCCATGGTGCGCGCCACCCACACGGGCATGACCAACGTGGATCCCGCCATCCTGGAGGCCGCGACCGGCATGGGCGGCACCAGGTGGCAGACCCTCGTGCGCGTCAAGCTCCCGCTGGCGCTGCCGGTCATCATGAGCGGCATCCGCAACATGGTGGTCATGACCATCGCGCTTGCCGGCATCGCCTCGTTCATTGGCGCAGGTGGCCTGGGCGTGGCGATCTACCGCGGCATCACCACAAACAATGGCGCCATGACCGTTGCGGGCAGCCTGCTGATAGCCCTTCTCGCCCTGGTCGTCGACTTCGTCCTGGGCTTTGTGGAGAAGCGCATGAAGATGCGCAGCCGCGCCGCCAAGAGGACCAATCGCAGGCTGGCGGTTGGCGGGCTCGTCGCGTGCGGCGTGGCGGTGGCCTGTGCGGTTCTTCCCGGGCTCGTGGCCCCCGCGCCGGCGACCATCCACGTTGCCACCAAGCCCATGACCGAGCAGTACATCATGGGCAACATGCTCAAGGACCTCATCGAGCAGGACACCAACCTCAAGGTCGACATCACCCAGGGCGTGGGCGGAGGCACCTCAAACATCGAGCCTGCCTTGGAGAAGGGCGACTTCGACCTGTACCCCGAGTACACGGGCACCGGCTGGGCCATGGTGCTGAAGAAGGGAGGTACCTACTCCGAGGACGAGTTTTACCAGCTCCAGGCTGGATACAAGGAGAAGGGCCTGAGCTGGGTCGGCATGTACGGCTTTGGCAACACGTATGGCATCGCGGTGCGCAAGGACGTTGCGGAGAGGTACGGCCTCAAGACGTACTCCGACCTCGCCAAGGTTGCCGGCAAGCTGCGCCTGGGGGCGGAGGCGGACTTCTTCGAGCGCGAGGACGGCTACGACGCCCTGAGCAAGGCGTATGGCATGAAGTTTGGCAGCACCATGCAGATGGACATCGGGCTCAAGTACGACGCGCTCGAGCAGGGTCAGGCCGATGCAATCGTGATCTTTACCACCGACGGAAAGCTCAGCAAGGCCAACGCGACCGTCTTGGAGGACGACCGGCACTTCTTCCCCTCGTACGAGTGTGGAAACGTGGTGCGCGACGAGGTTTTGCAAGAGCACCCCGAGCTACGTGACGTGCTGAAGAAGCTTGATGGGACCATCACCGAGACCGATATGGCGCAGATGAACTACGAGGTGGAGGAAGAGGGCAAGGATCCCGAGGATGTTGCCTCCACGTACCTGCGCTCGAAGGGACTGCTTAAATGAGCGAATCCAAGGACATCGCAATCGAGTACCGGCGCGTCTGCAAGGCGTATGGCGAGAAGGTCGTCCTCGACGACTTCAACCTGAGTGTCCCCAGGGGCGAGTTCCTCACGATCGTGGGGTCGTCGGGCTGCGGCAAGACCACGGCGCTCAAGATGGTGAACAGGCTCGTTGAGCCGACCTCGGGAGACGTGCTCGTGAACGGCCGAAACGTCCGCGACGTGGACGCGATAGTGCTGCGTCGGAGCATCGGCTATGCCATCCAGGGGAGTGTCCTGTTCCCGCACATGACCGTGGAGGAGAACATCTCGTACGTGCCCCACCTGCTCAACAGGCGCGACCGTGCCCGCACGGAGCAGGCGGTGAGCAAGTGGATGGACATCGTGGGGCTGTCGCAGGACATGCTCGAGCGCTACCCGGCGGAGCTCTCGGGTGGTCAGCAGCAGCGCGTGGGCATTGCGCGTGCGCTCGCGGCATCGCCGGACATCCTGCTCATGGACGAGCCGTTTGGCGCCGTGGACGAGATCACGCGCGAGCAGCTGCAAGGCGAGATTGCGCGCATCCATCGCGAGTGTGGGATCACCGTCATGTTCGTGACACACGACATCGGCGAGGCACTGCGGTTGGGTACGCGAGTGCTTGTGCTCGATGCGGGCGCTATCCAGCAGTATGCTTCTCCCCAGGAAGTGCTCGCGCGGCCCGCGACCGAGTTCGTCTCTCGCCTGGTTGCGCGCCAGCGTCACGCGTGCGATTTGGGAGACGACCGGCTGTGCGCGTGCGAACACAGCGGGGCGGCGCGTGCCGAGGCGGCGATTTCGATGCAAGAGGGACCTCATGCAGATAACCAGTAAGCTGACCATGGCGGTGCACATGGTGTGCGCCATCGACTACTTTGGCGACTCCCAGCCAGTGACCAGCACGTTCCTGGCCAAGAGCGTCGGGACCAACCCGGTCATGATCAGGAACATCATGGGCGACCTCAAGCGGGCGGGCATCATCTCGTCCAGCAAGGGCAAGTCTGGCATTTCGCTTGTGCGGCCGCTGGGCAAGATCACGCTGCTGGACCTCTGGCGCGCTGTGGACCAGAGCGACGCCGACCCGCTCTTCCGCTTCCACGAGAACCCCTGTCCCCAGTGTCCCGTGGGGGGCAACATCCACGCGGCGTTGGATGGGCACCTCGCCGATGCGCAGCGGGCGCTGGAGGACCAGCTTGCCGGCGTCACATTGGAGGACGTGGAGGCAGACGTGCGCCGTCGCGCGGATGGGGATGGGGTGGCAGACGCCTGATGCCATGCGGATGGGGTAGGGGAGAGGGGCGGTCCCTCTCGCCTGCTGTCGAATGCCTCCGGGTGATGGGGCGATATGCCTTGCGACCCCTCCGATGTCCCGCCCGTTTGCGGCGGACGGCTGTGCCGTGGCGCCTCGTAAGGATTGACGCGTTTACGGGCCCCTAACCGCGTCAAGTCTTACGGAACTTCGAGCCCCATAAGATTTGACGCGTTTACGGTCCCCTAAACGCGTCAAATCTTACGGGGTGAAAGTAGTGTTGCTCCCGCGGCTCCAGACGTAGGGAGGGGCCTCTCGGGGCGGTATGGCCCTGCAGTGGTTCTGCCGTCAGCCTCGTTGCGGCATGAGGGGCGAGCATCCATGTTCTGAAGCTTCGAGAATTGAGATTTGCTTCCCGTGGCAACGCGAAGGGTAAGAGATGGCCTTGCCTGGTTCGCTGCGATTCCGCTCGCGGGCTGGGTGCTGTTGGCGCTGCAAAAACACTGCTGGGCGGTCGGACGTGTTTCGTGCCTTCAGTATTAACTGCGCGCTGCTTGAGCAATGGTGAGAGGGGCTTCCCCTCTTGCCTACTGTCGAACGTCCCTACAAGATGGGGCGACTGGGTGAGTGCCCTTTCAATGTCTCGTCCCGTTCGACAGGGAGCGAACGCCGTGTGCCGCTAGGCATGGTTGGGCCGCGTCAGAATTGGTATATAAATCACCTGTAGTTATCTTCTTCTTGAGGCGAAGCACAGTGGGTGCACGCCTCTGCCCCTTTAGGGAGGCTCGCGCCCACTGCGCTTGGGGGACGTTCGGATGGAATCGTATGGCGAGAAGCTGACTGAGGTACTGGCGGAGCCGGGCATCCCAAAAAGGCGAGAGGTCATCAGCCTCATTCTGCACCTGGGTCTACCCGCAGTGCTCGCGGAGGTGAGCACGACCGTGATGCAGTACATCGATACTGCAATGGTCGGGAGCCTGGGCGCCAATGCTTCCGCCGCGATTGGTGTGGTGCAAACGACAACCTGGCTTCTGTTTGGTTGTTGCGAGTGCGCTGCCCTGGGCTTCTCCATCCAGGTCGCACAGTTCCTTGGCGCCGGAAGGGACCGTGCCGCGCGCAACGCGGCGTGTCAGGGACTGGTGGTGTGTGGCGCGTTCTCCCTCGTAATCGCATTCGTTGGAATGGCCCTCTCCAAGTCGGTGCCAAGGTGGCTTGGGGGTCCGGCGGGCGTGCTGGACGATGCGGCGGGGTACTTCTTCTTCATGAGCGCGTTCATGCCCGTGGTGATGTTGCAGCGGTATGGTGCCCTCATGCTTCAGTGTACCGGGGACATGGCTACCCCAAGCATCATCAACGTGGTGTCGTGCTTCCTGGACGTGGTTTTCAACTTCCTCCTCATCATGCCGGGGGCTGTCCATTCCCTTGGCGGGGTCTCGGTGTTTTTCCCTGGTGCGGGAATGGGTGTGCGCGGCGCGGCAGCCGGGACGGGCGTTGCCACCGCCGCCGCGGCCTTCCCCATGCTCTGGTTCGTGTTTTGGCGAAGCGGAAGGCTCTCTCTTCGGAGGGGAGCCAGCTGGACGCTGGGGAGGCCCTGTCTGAGAAGTGCGCTTGTCCTGAGCGCACCCCTCTTCCTGGAACGCTTCGTGATGAACGGTGCCTACATAGCTCAGACCATCGTGGTCGCTCCGTTGGGGACCATTGCTGTCGCTGCCAACTCGATTGCGACTACCGCCGAAAGCGTCTGCTACATGCCGGGGTATGGCCTCTCCCAGGCAGCCACCACGCTGGTGGGACAGGCCTTTGGTTCGGGGAGGCGTGACATGGCGAAGGCCTTCGGCAACTATTCGGCCCTGCTTGGAGTCCTCCTCATGGGGGCAGCCGGCGGCCTGATGTGGTTGCTTGCCCCCCAGGTGATGACAATCCTCTCATCGGATTCGGCCGTTTCCGCCCTTGGGTGCAGCGTCCTCAGGATCGAGGCATTCGCGGAGCCACTCTATGGTGCCGCGATGGTCATCCCAGGCGGGCTGAGGGGGGCGGGTGACACCGTCGCCCCGAGCCTCATCAACCTTGGGTCAATGTGGGCGATCAGGATTCCCCTGATGGTGCTTCTCGCCCCAAGGCTGGGGCTCGTGGGGATCTGGAGTGCAATGTGCATCGAGCTGAATGCGCGTGGGTGCCTCATGCTGGCTCGCCTATTTAGGGGAAAGTGGCTGAACAGGTCCTCCGTCACCGAGGCACACTAGGGGATGGCGTTCGGGTCTCTGCCCATTCCAGGGACTCCTCTCTGAGATGGGCGCCCCTACAGTCCGAAAATGCTCTCGAGCGTGACGAGTACCCCAGATTCCTGGTTTGAGGGGCATATGGAGTTGGCGGCCTCCTTTGTCCTCGCGGAGGCGTTCTCCATCGCGTAGCCCCAGCCCACCTCCCTGAGCATCTCGACGTCATTCTCGCTGTCCCCGAATGCGATGCAATCGGATGCCGAGAGGCCCCAACGCCTGCAGAGGAGCCGCAGCGCGCTTGCCTTGGTACATCCGGGTATCATGAGGTCAATCGAGCCGTTTCCAGAGACAACAGGAACAAGCGCGCTCCCAAGGGCATCCGAGAGCTCCCCGGCTACCTCCCCCTCGCTCCCGTTTTCCACCGAGAGCGAGAACTTCAGGGGGGTATCGTCGACGTCGGCGAGGTCGTCAACCCACTCGATTCTTGTGAAGTACCTGGACATGGTCCTGAAGAACCTATCGCTGGCGGTACCGCGCTGAACGTGGCAGCACCTCCGCCCGCAGAGGGCGGCTTCTGCCCTTCCGTCGTCCTGGATCACCTGCCAAGCGCGTGCGAGTACCTCCGCCTCCATCGCAATGCACGAGAGTACCTCCCCGTCCACGACGGTAAGAGCTCCGTTTTCGGCAACGTATGCGAGCTCACGGTAGTCCTCGAAGAAGCTTCTAAGCTGGTAGTACTGATTTCCGCTCGCAATGACAAAGCGACAGCCTGCCCCTTGCATCGCGATAAGCAGCCTTGCAAATCGAACCCTGTCGTAGTCGCCATGGTCATCGAGGAAGGTTCCGTCCATGTCGGTGGCAACCAGTCGGGGAAGATTCGCGTTTGGTGCAGAGTGGAACGGGTCTGACGAGCTGTTGGCTCTCTGGCCGAGCGGTTGCATCCTGGGCTCCTTCGGTGTTCTCTGGCGCGTTGGCATCCTTGGGCGTTCGCGTCAGCTCTTGGCGGATTTATTCTTGAAAGCAGTGACTAAATAAGTTAATACGAAATATATACCATTGCGGTAGTGTGTACGCCAGGAAACGCGAGGCACCTGCTTCGCCATGCTAGCGTGAGAGGAGTTCTCATGGAAGGAATCAAGGGCAAGGTGGCAATCGTGACTGGTGCCGCGAGTGGCATCGGCAAGGCCACCGCAAAGCGATTTGCGGACGAGGGCGCCCTCGTCGCGATGCTCGACCTCCGCAAGGAGGCAATCGAGGAGGCGGCAAGGGACCTCGGTCTTGAGGAGGGCACCTTCGTCGCCCTGCCTGTTGACGTGACGAAGGACGATCAGGTTCACTCGGCGGTCGATGCGGTTGTGGAGAGGTTCGGTCGCATCGACGTCCTCTGCAACATTGCAGGGATTGGCGGAAAGGTCGGCCCCGTCGAGGACCAGCCGGTGTCAGACGCACGGACGGTCATCGAGGTCAACCTCCTCGGGACCTACTGCATGATCAATCACGTCCTGCCGATAATGAAGTCCCAGAACGAGGGCGTGATCCTGAACACGGCTTCCGTTGACGGGACCGCCTGCTATGCGTACGAGGCCCCCTATGCGATGAGCAAGGCTGCCGTCATCCACCTCACCCAGTGCCTGGCAAACGAGAATGGCAACACGATCCGCGTCAACTGTGTCTCTCCTGGTTGGGTAAAGACGCCGATGATGGACGAGACAGCAGACGGCTTTGGTGACATGGACTACCAAAACGAGGGCGACCTCGTGGATTACGGACCCCTTGGCCGTGCGGAGGAGCCTTCCGAGATAGCTGGCATCTTCGCATTCCTTGCCTCCGATGACGCGAAGATACTCAACGGCGTTGACATCCATGCCGACGGGGGGAAGTACCTCGGGAAGCAATAGCACGTTCGCCTGAATGGTCCGGTCAGGGATTTACCCGGACTACGTGCTCGCGTTAATGACGGTCTGGTCGTGTGGGAGATGGCGAAAGGAAGGCATCGTAATGATCAAGTATGACAAGCAGCACGAGCTCGACAGCGTAAACGGGGCGCTTGCGATTCGCCCAACGGTCGAGAAGGTCGTGGACGAGATCTGCGACAGGGGCTACGACCTCATCTGCTTCATGGGGATTGGCGGTACCTGGGCGTCGTCCCTTCAGGTTGAGTCCCACATCAAGGAGTTGAGCGACCTCCCGGTCCTGGTCGAGAACGCCGGTCAGTTCAACGCCATGGGGAACAAGCGCATCACCGACAAGAGCGTGGTCGTGTTCTCGTCCGTTTCTGGCAACACCGCCGAGATGGTCGTCGCTATGGAGACGCTCAAGGCAAGGGGCGTGACGACCATCGGGTTCGTCGATGTCGCAGACGCCCCTCTCGCCAAGGACGCGACGTATTGCATCACGTACCCCGAGAACGAGCAGCTCAAGTTCTTCATGGTCGCGGACCGCTTCATGAAGAATGCCGGGCAGTTCCCGCAGTACGACGAGTACTACGCGCAGCTCGATTCCCATCTTGCCGAGGCGCTGGTGAGTGTTGCCGAGGCGTCGGACGAGTTTGCATGCCACTTTGCGCAGGAGCACCACGACGACCAGATGCACTACTTCGTCGGGGCGGGGGAGCAGTACGGCTCCACGTACTCCTACGCCATGTGCTACTGGGAGGAGCAGCACTGGCTTCGCACGAAGTCCATCCATGCGGCAGAGTTCTTCCATGGCATGCTTGAGGTCGTTGACAGGGACACGAACGTCACTGTGTTCCTCGGCGAGGATGCGGAGCGTCCCCTGGCGGAGCGGGTTGCGCGGTTCCTGCCCAGGGTATGCGCCCGGTATACGCTCATCGACTCGAAGGACTATGAGTTGAAGGGGATTTCCCCGGAGTATCGCGGCTATCTCAGCCATCTTGTGACGCATCAGGTCACCAACCGCATCGACGTCCACATCGAGCGCATCAACTGCCACCCGATGGAGATTCGTCGCTACTATCGTCAGCTCAAGTATTAGGGAATGTGGCGGGGCCATCCCACACGGGGCGGCCCCGCGTCCTTCTTTAAGAACGGTTCGATTCCTTTTGTCGGAGGTTGATCGCATGTCGACGATTACCATGCACGATGTCTCCGTGATGGGGACGTCCTATGTGCACTATTCCTTCGAGTACTTCCTCGACTCAATGGCTCGGCTTGGGATTAGTAACATCGACCTCTGGGGTGCCGAGCCCTTCTACTGCAGGCTGGACTATGCAGATGACTACGCTGCGACCCAGCGCCTGAGGAAGATACGCGCCGAGGCCGAGGCCCGGGGCCAGCGCATCACGATCTACACCCCAGAGACCCTTGGGTACCCGTTTAACTTCAGCGACCCAAACCCTGACATGACCCTGCGAACCATCGAATACTTCAAGTGGGCATTCGACGATGCCCATACGTTGGGGTGCAACCGCGTCTTCATCAACTCGGGGTCTGGGTTGAGGAACGCGGACCGCGAGGAGTCGTTCAAGCGCTGCGTAGACACGTTCCGGGTTATTCTCGATCTCGCCGAGCAGGCGGACATCCTCGTCCCCCTCGAGCAGCTTCAACCCTACGAGTCAAATCTTGTGGTGAGCTTGGAAGACGCTCGGCGCATGCTCGAAGAAGTTGGCTCCCCCAACCTCAGAGTTTGCGTCGACCTGACCGCAATGGAGGTCCAGGGAGAGCGCCTGGAGCAGTACTTCGAGGCGTTTGGAGACAAGGTTGAGTGGATTCACTACTCCGACAGCCACCATGAGGTCGTTGGGAGTGGCGAATACGGCAAGGAGAAGCTCGCGGGGTATATTCGCACACTCGAGGAGCACGACTTCAAAAACGGCATCGACCTCGAGGTGAACGATTCCATCTACTGGGAAGATCCCCACTCCGCTCATGCCGAGACGTGCAGGTACCTACGCGAGGAGCTTGGATTGAAGGGGTAGCACGTCCCTCTTCGACTGCAGAGGGTTGAGGAATGTGGGCGGTGTGCGGTCGGTTTCCCGGTCGCACACCGCCCCGATTGCTATTCCACCCCGCATAGCATGCGGATAGAACGCTCGATTGCCTCGTTCCAAAAGAGGAAGTCGTGCCTTCCCGGCCAGCTTGAGTAGCTGTTTTCAATCCCCAGGCTGGTGAGCTCCTCGGCAGTCGACCTGACGTGAGGGGCAAACGGATCGTCAGCACCAACCATCTGGATGATACGGGGAATGGCTCCAGACCCATTCCGCTTTACCGACTGCTTTGCCTTGGCGACAATCGAGTCTGCCTGGGAGGGTCCCTGGGATCCGAATACCACCGCTTGTTCGGCAGCCCCAAAGAAGAGTTCGGAGAAGTCGCTCGCGAGGATCGTGGGGTCAGTGACGGGGGAGAGCGCCGCTATCCCCCCGTAGGCCCCTGGGTTCTCGAGTCCGATGCTCAAAGCTCCATAGCCACCCATGCTCTCCCCTGCGATGAACGTGTGCTCTCGGTCGGAGGGCAGGTTAAACCAGGTGTGAATGATCGCGGGCAGCTCTTGCGAGACCCATTCCAGATAGCGAGGGCCAGACGGGGCGTTCTGATAGAAGCTGCGGTTTCCATCTGGCATGACGACAGCAAAATCGTAGATCTTGGCATAGGCCTCGATCATCGAGAAGCGTGTCCATTCGTCTGCGTTGGCACCGAGCCCATGGAGGAGGTATAGTACGCGGACCTCGTCATCTATTCTGGTCCAGAAATCCTCAGACTTATCGGGAATGATGATGTTCACATGCTGCGTAATCCGAAGTGATTCGGAGTAGAGGTCACCACTCAAAGTGCTCATGAAACCCTCCTAACGGGTGGTTGGCGCATCTAGAAACGTTGGTGAGAGGGTCCCTTACTCACATGCGATGGAAATCGAATCGGATGTCCATCCGGTGTGCAGAGA
Organism: uncultured bacterium; assembly: GCA_905214865.1. Classification (GTDB taxonomy): domain Bacteria; phylum Actinomycetota; class Coriobacteriia; order Coriobacteriales; family Atopobiaceae; genus Olsenella_H. The sequence goes on from CAJMNO010000007.1 coordinate 59,134, forward strand.
GTTCTCACCGGTCCCCCTCAGATACTAATACGAAGTCAAGATAGATAACTACAGGCTTGAATTTGTACCACTTACCGATAAATAAACAAGTTGGAACGATAAATTGACCACTTGTGCAATCCTACTCCCTAAGCAGTGCCAGGCGCGTTTCAAGGTGCACCTGGTTTCGTGCAACGCCAGTGAAGTAGCGAGAGGAGTGGGCATGTCTGACAGTAAGGAAGTTGTCAAGGGCGGCGAAGGGATGGAACGCCATCTCGGCTTGAGTACGGCCATCGCGCTCGGCGTCGGAACCACCATCGGGTCGGGTATCTTCACGTCGGTAGGTGCGGTTGCGGGTGCGGCGGGGACGCCGCTCCTGACCATCCTCGCCTTCCTCATCGGTGGCCTGATCATGATTCCGCAGAACCTCATCTATGCGGAATATTCAACAGCATACTCCGAGGACGGCGGGCAGTTCGTCTACTTCCGCGAGGCCGGATGGCCATTTATGGCCATGTTCTTCATCTGGTCTTGCTGGTGGGCTAGCGACCCGGTTGGCATCGCAATCATGGGCCTTACCGTCGCCAACTACCTCGCCTTCTTTACCGGGTGGTCGTCGGTGACCGTCTCCGTCGTTGCCTGCCTCCTCATCATCTTCTTCACCTGGCTGCACATGTGCCACAAGCACGCGGGAGCCAAGTGGCAGAACTTCATCACCGCCTTCAAGGTCGTTCCGTTCCTCCTCCTCGTTCTTGCCGGCCTCTTCTTCATTAACGGCGGTAACCTCGAGGCCGCACCCGTCTCCAGTTCTGCCGCGGCACATGGCGGGCTTCTCTCTGCCATGATTGCCGGTATTGCGGCAACTACGTGGTCGTACGACGGAATGCAGACCTGCGTCACCATGGGCGGCGAGGTCAAGAACCCCAAGAAGAACATGCCCATCGCACTCATCGGCACGGTCTTCGTCGTCACCCTTCTCTACGTCCTGCTCTCCGTCTCTGCCGTCGGCCTGGTTGACATCGACACCCTTGCCGCGTCTGACGCACCTGTCGCAGAGGCCTTCTCGCACATTCCCGGCATCGGCTCCCAGGCAGGTAACATTGCCGCGATTCTTGCGGTCATCGTCGTGACTGGTTCCCTCTCCTCGCTCATCATGTTCCAGGCTCGTGGCGAGATGAAGGCTGCTCAGGAGGGCTACTGGTGGCGCTCCTGGGGCAAGATTGACCCCAAGTACGATTCTCCCGTCATCTCCATGCTGTGGCAGTCTGGCTTCGCGCTCGTCCTCGTTTGGGCTACCAGCATCCAGGACCTCGTGGCAATCTTCACCTTCATCTGCCTCCTGCGTAACGCCCTTCTCTTCTGCGCCTGGTTCCCCCTGCAGAAGAAGAACAACTACCACCCCACCTTCAAGGCTCCTGGTGGTCCCGTCATGGCAATCCTCGCCATCGTCCCCTCGCTGATTCTGATGGTTGGCGAGCTGAGCGGCATCATCTCTGGTGAGGTGCCCCTGTTCAGCTTCAACCCGATCAGCGCAGGAATTCTGGTCGTCATCTCCGCCGTCCCGTTCTACCTGCACTGGAAGAGGGTCAACGCGGACATCATCGAGGCTGCCGAGGCAAGGCGCAACGCCGAGATCAAGGAAGAGGTAGCCGAGGAAGCTGCAGTGCAGCAGTAAGACCGGTTGCAAAAGCACATACGTGACTGAGCAATGAGTGCCACCCGGTCGTCTGACGATACGTCGGGCGTCGGGTGGCCTCCATATACGAGAGGGGTTTCGCCATGCTGATGAACAGGCTTACGAGCGAGGAAATCTTCGAATGGTGCTCCATCCCCTGGCAGAGCCTTGAGGGATGCGAGGGCAAGAAGATTAAGCTCGCAGTTCACAAAGATCGAGCGGAGATGATGGCGGAGATCGGAAACCTTATGGCAGATGAGGTGCGCGACCACAATGCCAAGGGGCTTCCGACAAAGTGGGTTCTCCCCGCCGGGCCGTGCGACGAGTACGACACCTTTGTGAGGAGGGTCAACGAGGAGGGGATTGACTGCAAAAACCTCTGGGTGTTTCACATGGACGAGTTCCTTGACTGGCAATGCCGCCCCTATCCCGTTGCGGACACCTATGAGAGCCTCGAGGGAACCATGCTGGCGTGCTTCTATAACAGGATTGACGAGGAGCTTCGTCCCCCCGAGGATCACAGGATCTGGCCTAGGATTACGAACCTCGACTATCCGGACGAGATGTGCGACAAACTTGGCGGGATCGACACCGTCTGGGCGGGAATCGGGGCAACTGGCCTCGTCGCCTTCGACGAGGAGCCGCGTGACTACTGGTATCGGCCGACGGTCGAGGAGTATGCAGACTCCAAGACGAGAATCGTCGACATCAACTCCGACACCATGGTTGCCATGGCGGAGCGTTCGTTTGGAACGTGCCTCGACCGCATCCCCCCGAAGGGCCTCACGATTGGGTTCCACGTCATCTGCTCTGCAAAGCGCGCAGTCTACATGGTCGCGACGGGCGACTGGAAGAAGACCGTCTGCAGGATCATGCTCTTTAGCGAGCCAACGACTGAGTACCCGGTGACAATTCTTCCAAAGTACGTCCCGGACGTTACCCTGTACACCGACGAGTACACGATTGACCACCCGATGTCCCATGACACGAGGGGGTGGTAGGCGATGACGGCGAGGGATGCCATCGTCCTCAACAGCCACGGTGTCGGCCAATACGCATACTGCGACCACATGCCGAGCTGGGGGGAGACGCTTTCGGTAAGCAAATGGCACATTGCCGAGGACGGGGGAAAGGGTTCAAACGTCACTGTTGCCCTGGGTCGCCTTGGACTCGATGTGGCATATGTGGGAAAGGTTGGGAATGATGCCTGGGGTGACCTGGGCGAAAAATGGATGAGCGACGCGGGCGCCGACACGACCTTCCTCTATCGAGACCCTTCTGTCTCGACGGGAACGGGACTTGTGCTCTTAGGGCCAGACGGAAGCAACGCGATCATTGACGGGGACAGCTCGAGCTCGGCTCTCACGGTGGATGAGGTGACGGCCGCCATCGAGGGGATGCGTGGCTCTAAGTATTTCATCACGGGCTTTGAGGTACCTGAGGCAATAGCCCTCGAGGGGGCGAGGAGGGCCCATGCCCTTGGCATGAAGACGGTGCTCAACCCCTCTCCGCTCCCCGCCGGGAAGCTCCCGCCCCTCGACTTCGTCGACTACCTTTTTGTGAACGAGGTGGAGGCAGCCTCCCTGGTCGGGATGGCGAAAAGCGATTTGGAGGGCCTCGCAAAGGGTGTGTTGCAGGCAACCTCGGCAAGGAATGTCATCGTTACCCTTGGGTCCGATGGATCCTGCGCCCTGACGGAAGAAGGCGAGTTTCTCACGATCGATCCGGTGAAGGTCGAGAACGTGGTTAACACGGCGGGTGCGGGAGACGGCTTCATGGCTGCGACGGTCGCCAACCTCGTATGGGGAAAGACTCTTCGTGAGGCGATGGAGTGGGCAAGCTACTACTCTGCGCTGGCGGTCACCATCGATGGGACCATTCCCGCCTATCGACCCCTCGGCGAAGTTAACGCTTTCATTAAAGGACACCAGTGCGAGAAGTGCGAGGAGTGATTTTAAATGGCAAGGTATCTTCTGAGGTCAAATGCAATCTTCGACTCCAATGCGAGCGTCACGTTCCCTGGGTACGTCGCGGTCGAGGGGGACAGGATCCTCTCGGTTGGTGAGGGCGACGGAGGAGAGCTGGTCGAGGGGGACACCGAGATCATTGACCTTGGTGACAAGCTGGTTACCCCGGGACTCGTTGATGCCCATTGCTTCTTTAACGGCTGGCTTCTCCAGCATTACGGAGCGGATCTCTCTGGGGCAACAACGATAGAGGACGCGATTTCGATTCTGCGTTCCTCGCGTCACACCGACTTCCTTGTGGGCCACGGGCTGTCCGGCAATCTTGCCGGGGTGGAGGAATCAGTGATTGACGCCGCCTTTGGTGACCTTCCCACCGTGCTCGTATGCGTTGGGGCGGAGGAGATGGTCATGAACACCGCCGCCGAGGATCGCTTTGGCTTCACGCCGAGTGCATGCTGGTCCGAGAAGGCGTACCTCCTGCTCAAGTCGGTGATGGAGGACTCTGAGGAGGCAACTCGCCTCTATCGGCAGTACATGCGGATGATGAACTCGTACGGAGTCACCTCGACCAAGGAGATCGGCTACGACGACACGTGGTTCTTTGATCAGGCGAGGGATCTGGAAAAGGCCGGTGAGCTCACGCTGAGGGTGAGCGTCATGAGCCAGCCGGTCGGCAGGGACGCTGACATCGAGTATGGCATCAGGGCGAGGGAGTCTCTCGAGGGCGACCCCATGCTCTCGTTCTCGGGCTACAACCAGATGACTGATGGCTCGATCAGTCAGAACGAGGGTGAAATGAAGGAGCCGTATCTCGATCTCGACGGTACGTGCTCGATGGACATCGACTGGGACCACCACAAGGACGAGGTGCACCGTGCCGAGGAGGCGGGGTTCAGGTTCTCGCTTCACGCGCAGGGCGACGGTGCGGTGGCACACGCCCTTGATATATTCGAGGGGTGTGAGAGGGACGAGGAAGGAGCACTGCGTCTCCGTCACGCGATTACCGACCTGGAGGATGCGGACCCCGCCGATTTCGAGCGGATGGCTCGGCTCGGCGTTGTTGCGGAGGTGTACCCGCTTATACAGTCCATTGCGGACCGCGAGAGCAAGCTGTCGATGATCACGGAGAAGATCGGACAGGTGCGGGGGAGCCACTACTGGAACCGCCGCGGGCTCATCGACGCCGGCGTGACCCTTGCGTGCGCGACCGATCTGCCAATGACTGTCGACGACCTTGGAGAGGGGGTCTACTGCGCCTGCGGTGGATACTTCCCCGAGGGCGGAGAGCCCTTCAACGCACAGAACATGATCTCTCCCGCGGAGCTCCTTACCGCCTGGACGAGGGGAGGGGCGTACGACCTCATGAGAGAGGGTGAGCTGGGGACGCTTGAGCCTGGCAAGCTCGCGGACTTGGCGGTGTTCGACACCAACGTGCTCAAGACCGATCTCCGTGAGGCAAGGGCCTGCAAGTGCGTTCTGACAATCGTTGGGGGCCGAGTCGTGTATGACGAGCGATAAGGGTTCGAGTCAGCGACATTGATGGCAATCACAGTGGGGCAACGTCCGATACATGCAGGCGTTGCCCCACCATCTAGTCCATGGGGGCCAAATGGTGCAGTCTGATTTCTCCGTAGCGTTCTCCGAGATCCTAGAGCAGCCCGATCTCCTTGCCCGACTTAGGGACACCAGGGATGCTTGGGCAAGGCCATTCGTGGACCTTTGCCGGGAACACGACTTCAAGCGGGTGCTCTTTGTAGGGAACGGTTCGCCATACTATGTCGGACGAACCTTGCGCTATGCCACGGAGAGGCTCTTGGGGGCAAACGTCGATCCCGTCATGGCAGGAGAGTTCGCTTTCCATGGGTTGTTCGACTGCACCGGAGGGCTGGATCCGGGAGAGGTTTTGCTCGTCTGCCCCGCGGAGACTGGACATTCCCGAGGCCAGGTCGATGCAGCGCGACGCGCCAGGCACACCGGGGTTCCCGTGGTGTGCACCACCCTCAACCCTCACGGGGTGCTCGCGAGGGAATGTGACGTCGTGCTGGCAAAGCCCGGATCGGGCGAACGCTCCATTGCGGCCACCAAGAACCAAACCATGGCCTTGTACATGCTGCTCTCTTGCCTTGTCGAAGCCGGGCACGTTCTGGGCAGCCTTGGGGATGGGGAGTATGCAAGGGCGCTCCTCGCCTTGGACTCCGTGCCGGATAACGTGCGAGAGACCATCTCGATCTCACGGGACTGGTACCTGAGGAACCGAGAGAGGCTCCTCTCCGCACCCGGATTCTTCCTTGTTGGGTATGGTGCAAACTATGGGACCTGCCTCGAGGGGACCCTCAAGTTCGTCGAGTGTCACGAGCGGCCCACCCAGGCTGTCCAACTTGAGGAGACCCTGCATGGGCCCCTTCGCTCGCTGCATCGGGACGACGTGATGCTGCTCCTCTCGACCGAAGCGGGTTGCGAGAGGGACCGGATGACGCTTCTTTCCAGGCAGCTCCCCCGGTACTGCGACAACATCGTCATCATCGACAGCCTTTTCCAAGGGGAGATACCTGGCGTCCCAATCGACAACACACTCTCGATTTCGTCCTCTGACTTTCCCGACGTCTGCTCCATCGAGTACCTCGTTCCCCTTCAGGTCATCGCGGTGCTGCTCGCACAGGACATCGGAATCGACCTGACCGTCCCCAAGGTTCCCGAGCTTGATCCAGTCATGCTCCCCGCCTACGAGGACTAGGGGTGAGTTGCCGTGGCCCCTTCTATTCCAGGCGGTAGGCGCCTTTTCGCGTGCATTGACATCGGCGGGTCAAAGTTCGTCGCTGGCATTTGTGACGAGGGGGGAGATATCCTCTGCTCGACGCGCCATGAGTGGTCGGGGGTGAGCGAAGGACAGATTCTGGAGCAGGTAGCGAGTGCGATGGGAGAAGAGCTCGCCGAGCACCCAGGACTACGCAATCGGGTGGTTGCCGGAGGGGTTACCATCCCGGGGTTTGCCGATCCCAAGCGCGGCATCTGGGTCGACTCGGATTACCTTGACGTGCATGACCTCCCAATTTGCGACTTCCTCGCGAATCGGCTGAGACTGCCGTTCTTTGGCGATAACGACTGCAATGCATGCGCGCTCGCGGAGCACTACTTTGGGACCGCGAAGGGTGCTCGGGACTTCCTGTACATTACCGTGAGCTCCGGGATAGGGGGTGGCATCTTCCTGGGGGACAGGCTGTTCTATGGTGACAGGCAGCTTGCGGGAGAGATTGGACTTACCGTGGTCGAGGATCGTCCGCGACCAGAGTTCTCCAGGTTCCCGCGTGGCAGGCTGGAGGACTACTGCTCGACTCGTGGCATGCGCACAACCTATGTCTCTCTTGGGGGGGGACGGCGCAATCGAGCTTCGGGGGGAGGGAGATTGCCGCCGCGGCACGGGCGGAAGACCCCGCGGCCTTGGAGACGATGCGGCTCGAGGGCGTGTACCTGGCCAGGGCGATTGCTCGCATGGATGCCGTCGCGGCGCCGTCGCAGGTTGTTGTCGGAGGGGGGATATCGCTGGCGTTCCCAGACTATGGTCCCTCCCTCTTCTCCGAGCTCAGCAGGATCCGACCAGAGAGCAGCCTTCAGGTGAAGCCGTCAATTCTGGGATACCAGGGGGCACTTCTTGGAGCCTGTGCTTGCGCAGTCCGTGGGTTGAGCAGTCCCCTCGACGAGGCCTCCCTTCCCGGAAGTGGGTCCGAGCTGAGAATCACGAGCTCCCATGGGAAGACCGCCTGCAGGCTTTTGTGTGGCGGAGAGGACCTTCTTCCCGCCGGGGCCGGCGACCTTGGGTCATTTCTCGTCGCGTCGGGAGCTTCGGACGAGGGGATTGAGCTCGACGGTCTATTGGGTGGCGTCTCACTGGGGTTCCTGGTAAGGCGGGCAGAGCAGGGGAATGCCGACGACTTGGGAGCAGTGGAGAGGTTCGGACGCTCTCTTGGCGCGGCGGTGTCGTATTGCGCCACCCTGCTCGATCCCGCCGCAATCGTATTTGAGGATGACCTCGCGGCGGCAGAGGGCCTGTATCGCGAGGAGGTCCTCGGGGCGATTGAGGATGACAGCTATTGGCAACGGGAGGGCTTGCCGTACGTCATCGAGTGGTGCCCCCCTCGTCCTAAGGGACGATGACCATAACGATTCGGCAGCCGATGCGACTCTCGCTCTTGCGATGTGGCATCGGCCGCCGACGTGAGACCTGAGCTGGCATTGGACGGGACTATAGGACTTCCTTGTCCACGTAGTTCTCGCTCTTGCCCGACAGTCTGTCGTCGAATTTCGCGACAAGTGGGTGCTTGTGCCACAGGTGCTTGTCCTCCGTAAGCCGGAATGCAAGCGTCTGATAGAACGGCAGGAGCGCCAGTGGAGCCAGCAGGCTGGGCTCCAGGGGATCGACCACAATGTCCGCCCCCTCGAAGTTAGGGTCGTCTGTGAGGACGAAGACGTGGTCGGTGACAAGTCGGGTGGCCTCCGTTATCTCCCTGGCACGGGCATGATCGGACGGACCCACGGCGTTCACGAAGACCGTGTAGGCGGGCGAGAGCTGCAGGTTTGGGCCGTGGAGGTACTCCTCCAGCTCAAGGGGGATCGCGGGAATCTGGAGGCATTCACCGAACTTGAGGGCACCCTCGCAACCTATTCCATAGTTTGTTCCCGCCCCAAGCAGAAATGTTCTCTCCATGGAGGAGAGCTCCTTGAAGCGGCGTTCCAGAACGGGCTGTGTCTGCTCAAAGACGCTCGTGTAGCGTGGGAGAAGACCCCTCAGCCCGTCAAGCTCGCGCTCTCTTCCGCTCTCGTCCAGGCGGCCCTCGCGATAGGCGACGTCGATACCAAAGAGGACGAGGAAGATGGAGAGCGCCGTGACGCCCTTGGTGACGTAACCGACCTGCTCCTCACCCACTCCGTAATCGAAGAGGTCGTCGGCGGCGTCCTTGAAGTCGGAGCTCACGTCACCTGTCACTCCGATCGCCTTTCTTCCGGAAGACCTGATGAGGGAGAGCGCGGCGAGCGCATTCGTCGAGTATCCGCTCTGGGAAGTCACGAAGGTGAATTCCGTGGGGGGAAGCTCGTGCTCATAGGCGCAAAACGTGTACGGCTCCGTGATGATTACCTCGCGGTCAAGCATCCTGCGAAGATACGGCCTCGCGATGGTCGCGGCGTTCTTGGAAGACCCGCAGGCGACGATCCTGACTCGGTCGTACTTTGATTCGAGGAAGCAATCTGCCAGGGGGGCCGACACGTCTTGTGCGACCTGCCGACTCAGAACTTGCGGAGTCTCCAGTACGTAATCAAGCATGGTTTTTCTTGACATGAGTCCCCCAATCGTCGGAAAAGAACAGCGAGGCAGCTCCGATCACGCCCGACTCCTCGTTGAGTGATGACAGGCGTACCTCCGTGTGCTGCCCCCCAAAGACCTGCGAGGTGATTCCGGCTCGTATCCTGTCGACATATGGCGAGAGCCCTCGTGCCACGCCGCCGCCAAGGACAATCACGTCCGGGCAATAGAGGTAGACGTACTGGTTCAATGCCCGCAGAAGGTAACTGACGTACCAATCGGCGACGTTCCTTGCCGCGCGGTCCCCCCGTCCCGCCAACTCGAACATCTCCTTGACGCTGATGCCCTCGCCAAGCTCATGTCTTACGTGACGCCCGAGGGCGGTTCCGGAGCAAGTGGACTCTGCGCAGCCCTTTATTCCGCAATAGCAGGGAACATCATCGAGCCAGGGGTATTCCGTTCCCTCGCGGACCTTGATATGTCCGGCAAGGTGAAAGAACGGCTCCCTCCCCAAGGGCTTCGCGTCCTCGCAGATCCCAATGCCGATTCCCGTGCCAAGGGTGATGGTGAGGACGCGAGAGAATCCTCGCCCGCTTCCAGCGACTGCCTCGGCAAGGCAGATGAGGCGCGCGTCGTTTTCCACCCTGACGGACTTGCCCAACGCCTTGGAAAGCCTCGCAGCGAGCGGGTAGCCATGTACCAGGAAGTGGACCATGGAAGAGAGGCCATCGATGCTACCGTCGCAGTACGTGTACGACCCTATGGAGACCCCCGCCGCGAGGGGGTCCCCGGCCTTCTCCGAGAGCCTGTGGACCGACTTTCTTATGTTGTCCAGAAACAACTCCTCGGAGCAACGCTCCGTGTCGAAGACCTCCATCGAAAGCACCGCGGATGGATTTGCCGCATCGACTAGGCCAACCTTAGTGCGCGTGCCACCGATGTCGATTCCGCAGACGAGCCTGCCGTCGCCGTGGGGGCTTGAGGTGCTCACTTGACCACCCACCCGTCCTCGAAGAACATTCCGGGCTCGATGCCATTCGCAATTGCGGTCTGGTAGCTCAGGAGCTGGAAGTACATGGCCTGGACCAGCATCATCCAGTGGGCGGGAAGGCCGAGATCGGGGAAGATGAAGCGATTGGCCGCCCTGGCGTCTGGATTCGTCCCAAAGTACACTGTGTCCTGGGCGGCGTCGTTCACGTACCCCCATATCATCTTGGAGCGTGAGTCGGGAAGTGCATCGAGGAGGATGGGGACCGTCTTCGACTTCGCGATGCCTTGGGCTCGGATGAGCTCCATCGGCCCATGATAGAAATTGTCGACCGACATCACGTTGGCGGGCACCTTGGCGGTCTCCTCGAGCCAGAGCGAGGTGCTCCGCATCATGTTGAGCCCCCATCCTCGGGAAATGAGGTAGAAGCTGTCGGCCTGGGGGAGGAAGCCGATGCCCTCTATTGCCTGGAGCAGGGACTCCTTGTTCTCTTCCATCCACGAGAATGCGCCTTTTAGGGAGTTGACGAGCGCGCGGTCCGGAACGTCGCGGTCCATCATCGAGACGATGAACAGGCCGCAGAGTGCCATCGAGCTATATGCCTTGATGCATACGATCTTGTCGTAGCTGGCAATGTCATGCAGCGCATAGGTGCAGTTGACCGCCATGGTCGAATCCGGCGTCATCGTGACGCAGACAGACGTGTAATTGTGCTCGTGTACCCAGCGCGAGAAGTCAGCCACCTCACGGCTCTCGCCGGAGCGGCTCATCATGAAGTAGAGCGCGTTTCTGGAGAGGCGCTCCGGATTATGAATGAGCTCCGCAGTCTCAATGAGCCTCACGTTACGCATGCCTGCCTCGAGCATTGCCTCATACATAGGCATGAGCGAGTAAAGCGCACTGCCCATGGAGGTGAGGACGACCTCGCCGGAGAGGTGTACCACCCTGCAGATGTCGAGCACCTGCTCGAGCTTCGGCCCAGTCAGGTCGTCGAGTACCCTTACGAGCTCCTCCGGCTGTTCGTAGATGTTCTGAAGTATGGGATTGATGTCCATGTCTGTGCCTTCCCCCGAGACTGCTGGGAGTTCCAGAGATGCGGTGCCGCCTGAACGACGGGTACGTGGAAAGCATATAACTAAGCAAGCGCAAATTATGTACCAGGATGAAAAGGGTGTCGACAGGCGTAGAAATCCGCTTCGCGAGAACGACAGTCTGCCAGTGGAACAAATCTGCAGAGATAGTAACGGAGATCGTTCAGCAGGGGATATCCCCCTTCCGCCGACACCAAGATGGCCAGATGCGGCAGGATGCTACATTTCGAATGAGTGGTATAGAACGAAATTAAAGTCATCTGGTGGAAAATCAGGCTAATGGAGGGACGGCTGAGAATGGGACACTACATCACAGGCGTGCTTACCGAGATTTGTACCCCGTTCAAGAAGAATGGAGAGATTGACTACGAATATCTCCATGACATGATCGAGTGGCAGATAGACTGCGGCATCGAGAACTTCTTCGTCAATGGCTATGCCGGCGAGTCCTTCGAGCTCTCCTTTGACGAGAAGCTTGCCGTCCTCAAGTGCGTATATGAGGCGAACCAGGGTCGGGCCAAGATCATGGGTTGCTCCTTTGAGAACGACATTCGGGCGAACAAGAGGCTCCTCGATGCCTATGAGAGGACGGGGATGTGCGACTGCTATTGCGTCACCGCCCCTCCCTTCTACAAGTTTTCCCAGGCCGCTCTCTATGATTGGACCGCAGAGCTCATCGACTACGCAAAGCGTCCCGTCTTCATCTACAACTGTCGCGAGCAGGGGGTCATGTATGCCCCGGAGACGCTGGGAAGACTGGCCAGCGAGCACGAGAACCTTCGCGGATTCAAGGACGCCTCCACGAACATCATCAACTTCCAGAACGACCTGCTGCAGGTCGACCCGGAGAACTTCGACCTCGTCGGTGGCTGCGACGGCTTTGACGGCGTCATGATCCTGCTTGGAGGGGTTGGGTGCGTGTCGTTCATGGCCGTCCCCTATCCCCGGGAGATGAAGGAGATCGTCGACAAGGGCCTCGCGGGGGACTGGAAGGGCTGCATCGAGGCCCAGCAGAAGGTCCTGCGTATCCGCAACATCCTCAAGAAGACTCCGTTCAACGCCGGGTGGAACTGGGCAATGCAGTATGGCTTTGGCCGCCCGACCGTCTCTCGCATGGGGGAGAAGCAGGACTGGGTTCCCTATGAGGTGAAGGTCGAGCTCGATCGGCTCATGGTCGAATACGGATACCAGAGCCTGGGCGACAAGATCTTCCCCACAAAGCTCGACGAGGAGATGGCGGGAAAGGCCGACTTCCGCTAGGGGGTCGTCGAATCGCGGGTGACTTCGAATCACCCCAGCGGTGTTCGAGTTTGCCGGAGCAAGGGCGAGCGTCCTGGAAGGTGCGGCGCGCTCGCCTGCCTTCAAGAGGGTTCTCCTCGGGGAGAGAGGTGCGGAATTGTCTTTCACACGGGTTGGCTTCACCCAGTCATTCTTCTCAGACCGGCCAATCGAGCTCGTGAGCGATGGCGAGCTCAAGGCGACCGCGTTTCGGTACGAGACGGGGGTCGCCGGGCTGCGCGTCCAGAACTCCCGCTCGAGCATGGTCGTCCTTCCGTACATGGGGATGCAGGTCTGGTTCGTCACCTTCGACGGCAGGAACGTCACCCAGAAGTCCATGTTCGACATGCCGCTGGCGACGACGAAGTTCGGAGACAACTACGGGGCGTTCCTGTACCATTGCGGTCTCAACAATGTGAACGGGCCGGAGGAGGGGGAGGATCCCTACCCCATGCACGACGTCCTGCCATTTGCCGTCTACGAGAACACCTACACGGGCGTTGGCGTGGACGAGGAGGGTAGGTACCTCGCCGTTGGTGGCACCTACGTGTTCCGCAACAGTCAGGAGTTGTATTGGGCCTACGCCCCGGAGCTCAGGCTCTATGAGGGGAAGACGATGGTGGAGATGAAGGCGACGGTGCATAATCGTCGAACCCATCCGCTTGAGTACCTCTGGCTATGTCATATGAACTGGCTGGGGGTGGATGGGGGCCGATTCTACTACAGCGCTCCCCAGGATCCTGATCACGTCCTCGTCGCCCCCACGGAGCTTGGGAACGACTCCCCTCGCGCCGTTGCGATTCGTGAGTGGGGGAGGAAGCTGACCTCTGACCCAACGCTCGCAGATGTGCTTGACTCCAGCTCCCAGGTGTACGACCCGGAGATGTGCATCAACTATCGGTACGAGACCGACGAGGATGGGTGGGCCCACTCGCTCATGGAGCTTCCCGGTGGGGGCTCCTACTACGTGGCGTGGGATGCCACGAAGGCCCCGTATGCCCTGAGATGGCTGTGCAGGACCGGTGACGAGGATGGCGTCGGGATTGCGGTGCCCAGCACGGGGACCAACAGGGGTTCGTCCTACCAGCGGGAGCACGGGCACTTCAACACGCTTGAGCCAGGAGAAAGTGACGTCCTCAGGTGGCGTTTTGGGCTTCTGGATGAACGCGAAACCAGCGATGCCAAAGCGTGCATCGACGCGATCCTTGGCAGGTAGTTCCCTTGGGCTTCACTCGGCTTGATGGCGACAGATGAAAGGCGGGACACATGGCGATGAGGGTGTCGCTCTTCTCGACTGGGTTTGCGAGCTGGCCATTGGAGAGGACCTTCCAGGCGGCTGCTCGCTGTGGATACGATGGGGTGGACGTTGGGGGATTCCGTCCCCACGCATATCCACCCGACGTGCTTGCGGGGGTCAACGGAGGAGCCTCCGCGATTCTCTCCTATGTGCAAAAGTACCAGGTCCCCATCGTCAGCTATGTTCCCGAGAACACCGGATCACCCCATAGCTTCGTGTTCAGGGAGCGGGAGCTGAACGACATCTCCGTCGAGTACTTCAAGCAGTCAGTTGACGCTGCTAAGGCGATTGAGGCACCCATGGTGATGTTTGCGATTAACATGCCGGGGTTTGGGATCGACCGGGAGTACCTCAAGAGACAGGTGGTCGAAGACCTCAAGGTCATCTCCGACCATGCCGCAGATCTTGGGGTGACCGTCATCCTCGAGCCCGTGACCCCGTATGAGGGCAAGCTCTGCTGCTCGTCTGATGACGTGAAGTACTTCCTGGACGAGGTCGACAACGATGCCCTTCAGGTTGTCCTTGACCTCGCCTGCCCTCTCACGTGCGGCGAGCCGATGAGCGAGTACTGGGAAAAGATGCCCGGCGCGGTGAGGGAAATTCACTTTATCGACGCGGAGCCAGACTGTGAGGACCACCTGATTCCCGGCGACGGCTCGATGGATTGGCCTCGCATCGTCAACTACCTGCGAAGCGTTGACTACGACGGCTACCTTGCACTCGAACTGTTCAGCAGGTATGGCAACGAGCCGGACTTCGCCGCGGAGAGGGGCATCGAGGTAATCAGGGGCCTGCTGGGTCGGTAGTCGCTGCCTTGGGAGGAAACGTGCGTCTCGCCAGTGGGGAGGCGTCTGACGGAAAGAGGGTGTTTCGATGGGCAAGAACGGTCCGATTGACGTAATCGTTATGAACTCTCATGGCGTCGGGCAGGTGTGCAACGTCCACAGGCTCCCGCGTCGAGGAGAGACGATGGAAGCGTGGAATTGGCATGTCGAGGAGGATGGGGGCAAGGGGGCTACGGTCTCCGTCGCCCTTGGGCGACTCGGGGTATCGACCGGCTACATCGGGAAGGTCGGCTATGACCCTTGGGGGGACATGGGCGACAAGTGGATGAGCGAATCGGGCGTGGATACCACCTACATGTATCGTGACCATAGTGTCTCGACCGGCACGGGCCTGATCATGATTGATGATGACGGCCTTAACACCATCGTCGATGGCGACTCTGCGTGTCGCGCCCTTACGGTTGACGAGATCCATGACGCGATTGCCGCCATGAGTGAGGCAAAGGTTTTCATCACCGGCTTTGGCATGCCCTTCCAGAAGGCGCTTGCGGGGGCGAGGATTGCGAAGGAAGAGTACGGGATGACAACCTTCTGCAACGCGTCCCCCCTTCCCTCCGAGCCACTCGGTGACCTTGGGTTTGTTGACCACCTCGTGGTGAACGACGTCGAGGGGAGGGTCCTCTGCGGTTTGCCGGAGGACTCGGAGACTCCGTTCGGGGAGATCTGCCGCCAGGTCGTCGCCACGTATCATTGCAACGGCGTGATCATGACCTGCGGGGCAGAGGGATCCGCGGTGCTTGATGGAGACGACTACTTCTTCGTCCGGGGCACCAAGGTCAAGGCGGTGTACACGATTGGTGCAGGCGACGGGTATCTTGCGGCGACCGCAGCCGGTCTCGTGTGGGGCAAGACCCTCAGGGAAGCATGCGAATGGGCGAGCAAGTACGCCGCCTATAAGGTCACCCGCGAGGGCACTATGACGAGTAGGCCGGGAGAGGGTTACCCACCGCTCTCCGATGTCGAGGAATGGATGAGGTCCCTCCAGGAGTAACGAATCAGATGTAACGCTTCCCCCTCGGCGCTGTGTCCCACGGCGCCGAGTTTCTTTTACGGGGGGGGTAAAACGGGGGTAAAGGAAGGCGGCGCGGCCCATCGTGTGGATGGGCCGCGCCGCACCTGAGCTTTGTGGGTCAGCCTGCTGCTACCAGGCACCAGAATACTGGAGTGTCACCGAGGAGCTCTTTGCTCCCTCGCTCATGCAGCCTGGGATGTCCTTGTTCTCGAGGACGCCCTTGATGAAACCGGCGATGAAGGAGTCACCCGCGCCCATCGTGTCTGCCACCTCGACCTCGATGATGCCCTGCTTGTAGAACTCCTCGCCATCAAAGGCAAGGCTGCCATGCTCTCCCAGTGTGACGACGACCACCTTGGGGCCCAAGGCCTGCTTCTCCCTCATGAAGGAACGGACCTGTTCTGTGTCGTCGGACTCGAGTCCGAAGAAGGCGTAGTCGACATTGCCGATTGATTGGTCGACGACCGGATCGTTTGGCTGGTCGGAGTAGTCGAAGGCGACGGGCGTTCCCGACTCCTTGATTCGCCCGAGGTCTTCGGCCGTGTGGCCCCAGATGCCGCTGACGACAAGGTCGTGGGAGCAGACGAACGAGAGGTCCTCCTCGCTCATCTTGAAGTCTGCCATCACGCCCTCGACATAGTCGCCGAAGACGCGGTTTCCGTTGACGATCTGGACGTAGGTGACGGCGGTCGACCCTTCGCTTACGTGAACGTGACTGGTGTCGACACCCTTCGCCCTAAGCGAATCGACGAGGAACTCCCCCTGCTCATCGGCTCCTACGACTCCCGTGTAGGAGGCGTCTATGCCCATACGCTCAAGATAGACGGCGACGTTTACGGGGTTGCCGCCAGGATACTGCTTCCCCTCCTCCTTATAGACATCAACGCAATTGTCACCCACAGCCGCAACTTTCATGTGCGTCTCCCTTCTCAGCGCCACGAGGCGCATCATCCGAGCCTGCTTGCGAAGGACAGCTCCCATGGTACTTGAATTTGACGGAAGGTATAAAAGAGAGACGTAGAAGTATAGCAATTCCCGATAGATGGTAAATCCACATTTGAGATGGCTAAGACACAGTTGAACGTGATGAAAATACCTGCAGACGGTAGAAGATGCGGATGCTGTACCGTAACAGAAAAAATGACCTACCATATAAGTAATAGGAAAAACTATACCTTAGCTTGGGAGGTCAAATGAGAGCGGCGTGCATCGGCGACAACTGCATTGACTACTATCGAAACCTCGAGAGGAAGTATCCCACCGGAAATGCGGTCGACACGGCGGTAAACATGAGGAAGCTGGGCGTGCCGACCTCCATCATCTCGACAACCGGGTCTGATGAGTACGGAAAGTGGATGATAGAGACTCTCAAGCACGAGGGGCTGGATACGTCCCATCTCAAGGTTGCCGAGGGCAAGACCGCCATTACGTACATGGACCTCGAGGGTTTGGACCGCGTGCACGGCACCTACGAGGAGGGCGTCCTCGCCGACATGGTGTTTGACGATGAGGATGTGCGCTTTGCGATTGAGCATGACATCGTCCATACGGCGCTGTGGGGCAATGCGGAGTCGACCCTGCACAGAATCCACGAGGCCGGAACAAAGGTGAGCTTTGATTACGCTGATAAGCTCGATCACCCATTGGTTGAAAGCACGCTTGGCGACGTCGACTACGCCTTTTACTCCTACCACAAGGGGAAGGATGACTTCATCAGGTCGTTTCTGCAAGACAAGGTCAACAGGGGCGTTACCGTGGCGACGGCGACGTTTGGGGAGGAAGGCAGTCTCTCCTGGGACGGAACGAGGTTCTACGACGGACCGGTGTATCCCGCCAAGAACCTCGTCAACACGGTCGGGGCAGGGGACTCGTTCATTGCCGGCTTCCTCGTTGGGGTTCTCAACGGGAACGACATCGCGAGATGCCTCGATAGGGGAGCGCGGATTGCCTCCGAGGTGGTAAGCGTTTTTGAGCCATGGGTGGCTTCCGAGTGAGCAAATGACCCTCGGCACAATTGTTGGAAAAGGCGAGATGGGAGAAGACAATGTTCAAAATCGGGATGTTCACTTCGGGGTATCAGCGCAACAATCTCGAAGACATGTTCGTGGACGCCGCGCGCTTTGGCTATGACTACATCGAACTGTGGGGCGGCCGTCCACATGCCTATGCGCCAGACCTTGCCGCTGGCGATATCGATGAGATAATCCGACTTCGCGATAAGTACGGCGTTCCAATCACGGGGTACTGTCCCGAGCACAACGCCTATCCGTACAACTTCATGATTGGGTCGGAGCGTCAGCGTGAGGATGCCGTTCGCTATCTCAAGGTCTGCCTTGATCAGGCGGCAAAGCTGGGGTCAGACTTCATGCTCGTCTCGCCCGCCCACGCTGGTTATGACGCGACGTACACCCAGATGCGCGACCGACTCTACAGGACAATGGAGGACCTTGCTGCGTATGCCCGAAACGTTGGGGTGAAGTTGGTGGTGGAGCCGCTTACCCCCGAGGAGTCCAACTGCTTTAACAGCGCAAACGACCTGTTGGAGCTCTTCGAGCACGTTGACAACGAGTATCTGTACGGGATGATGGACATCGTTCCCCCCTATCTTCAGCAGGAGCAGATGATGAGCTACTTCACCCTTCTTGGCGACAAGCTGTATCACCTGCACATCCCCGATTCCAATGGGGTGGATGCGACGCACCTCATTCCCGGCGAGGGGGTAATGCCCTACAAGGAACTCATGCAGGAGATTCGCGACCTTCCCTACGAGCGCACGGCAACCATTGAGCTCGTGACCAACTACATCAACGAACCGCGCCTGTATGCAAAGCGCGCCATCAATAACGTCCGCGCCATGCTTGGCGAGGAGTAGGTCGGAGCCATCCCATGTTTATCGACGTACACGTACACCCTGCATTCTACGAGCCGATCAACGACGACCCCATGCGCGAGAACATGCGTCATGAGGTGCTTGACATCCATCTAAATGGCATCGCCAAGCTAGAGCACGTGAGAAACCAGATGAGGCTTGCGGGTTTGGATAAGCTCTGCCTCCTCCCCCAGGACTACCTTACGGAGGAGGGGGAGGTTCCCGTAACCAACGAGGAGATCAAGAAGCTCGTTGACCTGATGCCCGATCAGTTCATCGGCTTTGCGTCTGTTGATCCGTATGACCCCGAGGCGGCCGAAAAGCTCGATCGCGCCTTTGGCAGCCTTGGGCTGAGCGGGCTCAACCTCCATCCCGGTAGACAGCGCTTCTATCCGATGGATGAGTGTGTGCAACCTCTTTATGACATATGCGAGACCTACAACAAACCAGTGATGTTCCATGCCGGGATGTCATGGGAGCCTCATACGCTTGCCAAGTACGGAAGGCCGATCGAGTTCGAGGAGCTGGCAGAGACAAGACCGGGACTGCGCTTCTGTCTCGGTCACTTTGCCTGGCCGTGGCTCGAAGAGGCCGCGATGCTCATGGTGAAACACAAGAACGTGTATGCGGATACCGCGGTCTTGTACTTTGATTGCGCGAGGGAATTCTACTCGCGCCTCTTCACTAGGGAGCTCGAGGTGACCTGGATTGACAGGAGCCTGAGGCACCAAGTCATGTTTGGGAGCGACAACCCCCGGTTTGAGCAGATCAGAATGGCGCATGCCCTCGAAGACCTTGGCTTGAGGGATAGCACCGTCGAGCTCATCAAGGGGACGAACGCACTTGAATTTCTCAATGGTTTGGAGTAATGGGTGAGATGGTTTACGAGGAGAAGTTCACTTTCTTAACGAGTGAGTACAACCAGTACATCGTAGTAACCAATATGGTTGAACGTGCTGTTCGCGACAGCGGCGTTCGGAATGGGATGGTCACGGTCATCTCGAAGCATACGACTGCGGGTATTACCACGAACGAATCCCTTGAGTGTCTCGAGAGCGACATAGACGTGTTTCTCAAGCGGCTTGTTCCGGAGGATTATCCATATTCGCATGCCAGGATGCTGGCTGACTATGGCTCCACCGCGGGAAACCCAACAGGGCATCTCAAGGCGATGCTCGTTGGGAACCATGCGCACTTCATGGTTCGTGACGGGGAGATAGAACGAGGCGGTGCCCAGGAAGTCTACTTCTGCGAGTTTGATGGACCGTCTGAGAGGACCTTCCTCGTTCAGGTCATGGGAGAGTGATGGGGTGGCTAGCTAGAAGAGACGAGAATCTATCGCCCGAAAAGATCCCCGCGAACTGGGGGATGGGTAATTGCATAACCCGTTTTGCCCGTATCGTCTGTAATTTCGTTTGAACTATACTGGCGATATGGAGTCCTGATTCATGCCTTTCGAGGCAGGTCAAGATAAGGCATCGTATCGGGGTAATCTAAGGGACAAGTATTCGAGCGGATAGAGTTTCAGATGAGTTCAAGAGAGAAGATTGTTGAACTTATCCAATCTTACATTATTGAGAATAAGCTCCAACCTGGAGATAGGCTCCCATCGGAGCGCGAGCTGTGCGCGATTTGGGGCGTCAACAGGATGACGCTCAGAAACGCAATCAAGCGCCTTGAGGATCTTGGTGTCCTCGAGAGCAAGGTTGGGCTTGGCACATTCGTTGCCAAGCCTAGGATTGTCCGAAACCTTCAGGATACGCTGGGGTTCTCGGATGCCGTTCGCGCCGCAGGGGGAGAACTGACACGAGAGGTCGTCTTTTGCAAGCTCGTTGAGGCCAACAAGTTTGCGGTCAAGCACCTTCATGTCATGCTTGCCTCTCCCGTTCTCGCCCTGACTCGCGTCGGTAGCGTCAACGGTGAAAAGGCGGCGATAGAGAGCGTCTTGGTCAATGCTCGGAACTGCAAGGGGATAGAAGAGCATGACTATGCGAAGGAGTCCCTATACGGTGTGCTCAGGGATTCCTACGGCATCATTGCCGATCACGGGTCGGAAAAAATCGATATCACCTCCCTCTCCGAGGAAGAGGCGGACCTGCTCGGGTACCCCGTTGGTACGGCCGCGTTCTTTCAGGAGGGATTGATGCTCAACCAAGAGGGCAACCCTCTGGAGTACTTCATGAACGTGATACTACCCAGGAGGATCATCCTTGGTTCTGAAATGAGGCCATTTGCGGGCATGGGGGAATATGACAATGCATGAGATTGACGAGAACTCACCAATATTCATGCAACTGCGCGAGGTAGTGCGCGAGCGCATTACTACGGGGGAGTATGCTCCTGGAGTCGCGATTCCCTCGGAGAATGCGTTGGCGCAGACGTATGGAATAAATCGTCTTACAGTTAGGAACGCTCTGGATGGGCTTGTAAAAGAGGGCCTTCTCAAGCGAATTCAGGGAAAGGGAGTCTTTGTCGTCGGAAAACGCATCGAGCGAAACCTTGACTACCTAACTGGCTTCCACAAGGCCATCGAGGGGGGCATGTCAAATCCTGGCGTCAAGATTCTCGAAAAGGAAAGGAGACGAGCAGGTTACGTCTATGCCCACGAGCTCGGGATTTCTCCAGATGACGACGTCTTCTACATTAAGAGGCTTTGCTACGCTGACGAGAAGCCCATTTCACTTGAGACTGTCTTTGTCCCATGTGAGCTCTTTCCAAATCTCATGGACGTTGACCTTGAGGTGTTCTCGCTCCAAGACGTATATGGCTTCTACGGATCGGCTCCGGATCGTGCGTGGCAGACGCTGGACATCGTCTCCGCAGAGCCAAAGCTGGCACGCATGCTCGAGCTTGGGGAGAACAGGAACGTGCTTCTCTTCACCTGCTATACCTATCGGGCTGATGGCAGGATGATCGAGTACATGCAGTCCTACAACAGGAGTGACTCCTGCTTTTTCACAGTTAAGGTGACGAATGGCTAGGGACGGACAGCTCTTCGTTTATCCCGACATCGCCATGTGAGTAGGTGACAAGTTCTCACTCGTCGTCTGCGGAGCAGTCTATATTTAGCTGGGGATTTGCCGTTCGCTGCTTCGATTAATACTGCTCAGGCCGCTAATCTGGCTTTGCCTACCGCTAACGTGCGGAGCAAGTCCCATCTCAATCTTGCTGGTATAAAATATAACAGAAGTTATCTATTACATCACTCATAGAGAGGTGCATGATGGCTGGCTGTTATTTCATGGGCATCGATACGGGAACATTCGCTAGCAAGGGAGTAATAATCGATGCCGACGCTAACGTTATTTCCGAGAGCTCAGCGGAACACGGCATGGAGAACCCAAAGCCGGGTTATTACGAGCATGATGCCGAGGCGGTCTGGTGGCATGACTTCTGCCAGATAAGCAACGACCTCATTGCCAAGAGCGGAATAGACCCAAAGGACATCAAGGGGGTCGCCGCAAGCGCCTTGGGTGCCGACTGCCTTCCGGTGGACGAGGAGTGTCGGCCACTGCGCAAGGCAATCCTCTACGGGATTGACGCTCGCGCCCTTGACCAGTGTCGCGAGCTGACGGAGATGTATGGGGAGAGCCAAATCAAGGAATGGTTTGGCCGTCCCCTCGGCTCCTCTGACGTGATGCCAAAGATCCTTTGGATCAAGGAGAACGAACCTGAGGTCTATTCCAAGACCCACAAGTTCCTCACAGGGTCCAGTTACATCACCGCAAAGCTGACTGGGGAGTATTACGTCGACAAGTTTCTCGGCCTCGCAAGCTTCAACCCCCTCTACAGGGAGGACGGTACTCCTGACCCGGACCTCTGCAAGCCGATTTGTCGTCCCGACCAGTTGGCAAGCGTTGGGGAAACGACCGATATCGCCGGCAGCGTCACCCCCCAGGCAGCGCAGGAGACCGGGCTTGCCGTTGGCACGCCAGTGACGGTTGGAACGGATGACTCCGGCGCCGAGGGCATCTCGTGCGGCATTGGAAGGCTTGGCGACCTCATGCTGCAGTTTGGCTCTTCGATTTATATGTTCCTGGTCACTGACCACCTCGTTAACGACGACAGGATTTGGCGTGAGCGCTTCATCATCCCTGGGACGTTTGACGTCTCGGCTGGTACAAACACCGCCGGTACGCTGACCCGCTGGTTGCGTGACAACGTCTTTGCTGATCTGAAGAAGGCTGGCGAGGACGGGGGTGAGAATGCCTATGCCGCCATGGCAGAAGAGGCGAGCGACGTACCCCTGGGGAGCGATGGCTTGATCTGCCTTCCGTACTTCGCCGGGGAACGTACGCCTATCAACGATCCATATGCGAGTGGGGTCTACTTTGGGCTTAGGACTTCACACACCCGCGCGCACCTCTATCGGGCGGGACTCGAGGGGGTTGCCTTCTCCATCAATCAGCACTTCAAGATTTTCGAGGAGGATGGCGCCCCCATCTCTCGCGTCATGGCAGCCGGTGGTGGAACCAAGAACCCGCTATGGATGCAGATTGTAGCCGATGTCACCGGCAAGGAGATCTCGGTTCCCTCGATTGGGATTGGGGCCAGTTACGGTGACGCGATGATGGCTGCCGTTGGGACTGGCGCATGGGGCGGGTTTGGCGAGCTTGCGAGCAAGGTTCGGCCGGGAGTCACCTACAAGCCGGATATGGAGAACCACGAGAGGTACGAGAAGTACCAGAGGGTCTTTGATGCGCTGTATCCCGCGACAAAGGAACTGATGCATGAGCTCAATTGCTAGGCAGGTTCGGATGTCTTGCGAGCGAACCAGCGGCGAGATGATGACCAAGGAGGTCTGTCGTGTGGATTAATGAGATGTTTGGAACCAAGAAGCCGATCATTGCCATGCTTCACTTGGATCCGCTTCCAGGGGATCCTAGGTTTGGGCATGACGGGGGCGGACTTTCCGATGCCGTCGAGCATGCAAAGAGGGACCTCGACGCACTCCAGGAGGGGGGCGTTGACGGCATCATCGTCTCAAACGAGTTCTCTCTCCCATATCAGCGCCATATGGACTTTGTCACGCCTGCTTCCATGGCATACATTGTTGGCCAGCTGAAGTCACAGCTCTCTGTCCCATTTGGCGTGGACGCGATATCGGACGGCCTCGCCTGCATTGAACTTGCTGCTGCCTGTGAGGCTGACTTTGTCCGCGGGACGTTTTCGGGGGTCTACGTGGGCGATGGCGGACTCTACAACAATGACTTCTCCATGCTGATGCGGAGGAAGGCTGCGCTGCACCTCGATAACCTGAAGATGCTCTATTTCATCAATCCCGAGTCAGACAGGAATCTCGATACGAGGGATCTTTCCGAGATTGCCTCGTCAACGATCTTTAAGGTTCACCCGGACGGGCTCTGCGTGTCTGCTACCGCCGCGGGGTCCGACGTAAGCACGGGGCTGATTGCTTCGGTTAAGAAGAAGAATCCCGAGGTCGCCGTCCTCGTGAATACGGGATGTCGTCCAGACACCATTCGCGAGAAGCTCTCCGTCTGTGACGCGGCGGTCGTTGGGACATATTTCAAGGAGGGGGGCCGCCTAGAGGACGAGAACTTCAATAACGTCCGCGTGGACGTTGACCGAGTCAGGGAGTTCATGAAGGTGGTCAGTGAAGTTCGTAGCGAAATATAGCGGGAGGCACGATTGGTTCTTTGGGAGTGGCCGCTGGATCGAAGATGGTCCAGCGGCCCCCATTTCTGCTAATAGCATGCATATGCCAAAACCAGTCTCCTTCGTAGTGTGATTTGCCAAATAAAGATTTGACGCGTTTACGGGAGCCTAACCGCGTCAAGTCTTACGGAACTTCGAGTCCCGTAATAATCGACGCGTTTATGGTCCCCTAAACGCGTCAAATCTTACGGGGCTGGGTTCGTTCGGCCTCGCGGGTGGTTCACTTGCCTACTGAAGGGGATGGGGGAGCTGCTTGAGGCGGGTGATTCGGGAGTTCGCAGACTAACGGGAGACCAAGAGAGAAAGCCGAGACTTAGCATGCAAAAAGGCCACGGGCAAACAGTACCCGTGACCTGCACTTTTCCATGGAGCCAGCTATCAGACTCGAACTGATGACCCCCGCTTTACGAGAGTTTTACCGTCTATGACAGCAAAGCTATTTCAGGAAATATTGGCTATTTACCTGCTCTTATTTAAGACAGAAATAGCCAACAAAGACAACGGGTGATAAAATTCATAGTGCAATGCGTGTTGCAACACGAATCGAGGGGACACATGAGAGAGTTCCAGGAAAGCTCCTTGGGGTCAATACGTAAGCACCCGTGCGGCAGGTGGCAGGGAATAATCAGGTACCACGAGAAGATTCCCAACAAGACCGACGCGAAGGGAAACCCCGTCTACGGCCCTTGGAAGATGCTCACCAAACTCTTCGATATCAAGTGCTACGGGGGCAAGGACAACACCCGTGGTTCGAAGAACGCCGAAAAGGCTCTCAAGGCATGGCGTGAAGAGGTGGAACGTGCCGAGCCGGAAAGAGCGCATAACGAGGAGCTGGAGGCGGCGGGAAAGCTCACCCCCGCCTCCACAGTCTCGCAGTTCGTCGATTCTTACCTACTGGCACAGCAAAAGCGCGTGGAGAAGTCCACCATGAACGGCTACCGCCGCGCCGCCCGCCTCATCGAGGACGGGCTGGGAGATGAGCCATTGAAGGGTCTCACGGCTGACTTGATTGAGCTGTGGATGGACGAGCAGGGCAAACATTATGCCCCGGTTACGGTGAACATAGCCTTTCGCCTGCTGAAGGCTTCAATACAACACGCCATGTATTCACACATCATCGAGTACAACCCCGCCGACCAGGTGAAGCCCCTGAAGCAGCGCAGGCATGAACCTAACTACCTCCCCCCACAGGAACGCGTGCGCCTGCTCGATGACCTCAACGCAAAAGACCCGCATGTGAGGCGTAGCGATGCCGCCGTCTTGGGAATCAAACTTGCGCTCTTCACCGGCATGAGGGAAGGCGAGATTTGCGGCCTTAGATGGCGCGACGTTGATTTTAGGGGGCAGTTCATCAGGGTGCGCAACGCCATAGGCCGCGACGGCGAAGGAACCTACGAGAAGACAGCCAAAACGGATGGCAGCCGCAGGGACATACCTCTGCCGAAGCCGTTGGCCGATGAGCTTGCCGGCCTGAAGAAGAAATGCGCCTCCAAGAGGTCCGAAGGTGGCCTGACCGATTCCCCGAACGATTGCTTCGTGCTCGGAGACCCCATGACGGGCGAATACTACAGCCCCCGCGTGCTGTGGCGTGCTTGGAGCCGCAGGGTGAAGCGCCTCGGCTTGGTAGGCTCCCAAGGCAAGCCCCCGACCTTCCATGACCTGCGCCACACGTTCGCGACCACAGCCATTGCCGAGGGGGCAGACGTGAAGAGCGTCGCCAGCATCCTCGGGCACGCTGATGCCTCAATGACACTGAACATATACACGAGCGCCGACCCAGAGGCCAAGCGCCGGACGATGGAGAGCGTTTTCGAGACGATGGAGGGCGGGGCAACCGCCGCCCGCGTGATACCTTTCGGCAAGACGGGAACTGATGGCAGATGAAAAGGTATGGGCATAAGGAGATGCGTGTCCCTGTGACGCTCGATGAAGCCTACAAGACTCTCGGGGTCAAATTTGAGCAAGTGGCGGCGGCCATAGGATGCGACGTCAGGACGCTCAAGCGGTGGCGAGACGGCGGCGAGTACGACCCCAATGGGACTTACGAAGGATGGGGAGACCGCGCAATCGAGTGCATAAACGAGGCACTGGAAGCTCGCAGCGACGAGCTGCACGGTAGGTTTGTAGACCATCTTAGGAAGCTGGAACTGGACTTCAAGACCAACCAAATCAATCTGGGCGAACCGGAGCGCGTAGGCAGTCTGGAGGACGATGAGCTGGACTTCTACCACGACCTGTACGTGGATGGGTGGAATCTCGAAGCCGCTTGGAGTTTCGCCTATCAAAACATTGCGTTCGGGAAAGTGCCCATCGCGTTCGGCAGACGCATGCAGCTGGAAGCACGCGCCCGGGAGATGATAGGGTCGATGGATGACACTGCCCTTGCACGGTTCGTTGGGCCGAAGCCAGCAAAAGGAACTCCGAGGTCACACGCCAAGTAGCCCCGCAAGACCACAAACCCCACAGCAAAGTCGGGCATGGATTACTCATCCTAGAGTCAATCCGTGCCCGATTTGTTGTCACTCATCCCCTTTCGAGGCACAAAACGCCTGATGAGCATTATCCAAACGTGTCCGATTCTTTTTGAAATAGCAGGTAGACGTGTCTTTTCTGAGTTCGTATCGTCATTCATGACAAGGGCGGCGACAACCGCCAAAACACGAACTTAGGAGGCACAAATGACGCAAGTGATGATGGACGTTGGACAGGGGCACGAACCGTTGCCGCCCTCTCTCAGCCCAAGACAGGCGGGCGAGGTAGCAAACGTGAGCGCGCGGACGATGATTCGACTGTGCAACAGCGGTGCCGTGAAGGCGGTAAAGGTTGGCGGGCAGTGGCGCATAGGCCGCGATGCCCTCATAGAGCAGCTCGGCCTCGGAGAGGCGATGCACGATGCCAGCTAGGGATGGAACGGCCCCCGCGATGGTTGCAGCCGTCGCAGAGGCCAAGGGCGAGGGGTTCGGAGCCACCTCCTCACAGATGATAGCCGACAGGCGCAGGAGGTTCATGCGCGAGGCGGAGGAGTGGGTCTCCGAGAACGAGGGCGCTTGGTCTTGCATGGTCAGGACGGCGCGAGTCTACGCCTCCCAGGGGCGCAGGTTCGGGATGCAGGAGCTTGCGGAGCAGGTTCGCAGGCGGGATTTCACCGACAGCCACGGGCGCACCACCAAGGTGAACAACAACCACGTCGCGGCGCTAGCGCGTCTGCTTATGGCGGAGGTGCCAGCGTGCCGCCAGCTCATCGAGCGCCGCACGGGCGCATACGACGGCCTCATGGGCTGAGGTCACGGCTATGAGCGGCGAGAGCGAGCCATTCACGCGAGTATGGGCAGGAATGCTCGCCGCCGTGGCGGAGGCCAACGTGAGCGGGAAGGAGCTTGTCGTGCTCATCTCCCTGATGCGCTACCAGCAGGACGAGGGCGGGGAGGTTTGGCGACCGGTGAGCGAGATAGCCGCCGAGTGCGGGCTTTCCGAGAGCAACGTGCGCAACAGGCTCGCCTCCCTCACGCGCAAGACGTTTAGGGGCAAGGATGGCTCCCCCGTCCCCGTAATCACGAGGGTCAGCGAGGGCCACAGGGGGCGGGCGGCGGTCTACACCGTCAACCTGCCGAGGGAATGTGCAACGAATCCGTTGCCCTTTATGGGAGGAGGCGAAAGAGGCGAAGCGCAACGGAACCGCAAGGAATGCGCAACGTTTTCGACTGATTGCGCAACGAATCCGGGGTTAAAGCGCAACAAAGTCGTTGCCCCATTAGAACCAATAGAACGTATCCATAAGAACAGATTAGAAGGGGGCGTTTTTGGCAAAACGCCGTCCCCTTTCCCCTCCGAGGAAGAGTGGAATAGGTTCATCGAGAAGAACGGGCTGGGGGAGCCGTACCGCGACGAGTGGGGCAGGCTCGAATCCAGAGGTTGGGTCGACGCGGAAGGCAACCCCATACGGGACTGGAGAGCCTACCTGCTGCGCATCTCGGAGAGGGTGGACGATGCCCACGAGCGAGCGAGCAGCCACACCTTCTACGACCCCCGCTCCAGGATTCCGCCCGATGAGTACCGCGCACTGACGGGCGAGGAACCCGACATGGCCGACTGCCCGTTTTAGCGTTCAAGGGCGCTTTCTGGCGCCATTTCACAGAAAGGAAGTCTATATGTCCAATAGGAACTACGAAAAGGCCGTGGCCGCTCTGGTGGCTTACCCCACCACGAAGGAGGCGGCAAAGGCCGCAGGCATGGGAGAGTCCACCTTGCGCGCCTACAAGTCTGACCCCGAGTTCGTCGAGCTGTACGCAGCCGCAAGACATGAGCTGATAGATGCGGGGGTGAAGTCCATGCAGGAGAGGTTCTCAGAGGCCGTGGAGACTGTCTTCGAAATCATGAACGACAAGACGGCCTCGCACAGCGTCCGCCTCAGCGCGGCGAACTCAATCATCAACAGCTGCGTGCAGCTCACGGACGAGGTGGAGCGCATGGAGCGAGCCGCGAGTGGCCGCAAGGCGAACCGCGAACTATTCGGTGGCCTTAGCGACTTCCTCCGCACCGATAAATAGGCACAGAACAAGATTGGAGAAAACCATGGGCTACAGGGATTCGGTCAACAAGGCCGTGACCACCATCAGCACCGCAGCCGCAGAGGCGCAGGTCAAGGTTGAGGAGGCACGCAAGTTCAAGGAGGGCAACCGCAAGAACCTGCGTGACCGCATCGTTGGAGAGGAGGGGTTCAGGCTCAACGACGCCGCCTACGACAAGCAGATTTCGGACGCCATGGCGGCATTCAAGGCCGCAGCGCAGAAGGCGATGGACGAGTACGGCAGGCAGCGCACCGCGTCCTTCGTACCCCGCCCCCGCGACGTGAGTCCGGAGACGATGCAGTTCCTCTCCCTCATCGACCTCACGCAGGGAGAGGCCGCGCAGCTCGTGAGGGAGGCCAAGCAGAAGGACGGCAACTACACGCTCGCCCGCATGGTCTACGCCAACGCCAACAGGCAGGGCATAGACATGCACGACGATGCAGCCTCGTACATCGGGCGGTGCGAGGACGCCCTCTCCACCCTCGCCGAGACGTGCGCCTCGATGCTCGAAGACGAGAGCGGGGCTTACGCCAAGGCTTTCGGCGAGGTGGTGTCCAACGCCGCCCGCGAGGTGTCGGAAGCATCGGACGCGTACATGGGCAGCGCCGGGGTCACCTCTGAGGGTCTGCCCGTGGAGGCGTAGGAGCAAGGAAAGAAGACTCGCGTGATGGGGGTCTCGCCACGAGCGGGACTCCCCTTTTCCTATGCGACGCTCTGAGAGCCGTTCTAACCCACGCAAAAACCTATGCCCCAAAACGGGCCCACAAGACGGCACCACAGCACCCAGACGGCACCACAGCGCCCCACAGGGGGTTCAACGAAGCATCGAGACCCTATCTTGCGTGGACGATGGGCACGGCGAGGCACCGGCCGAGGGTCTGCCCTGGCACCCGAGGAAACCCCCATTGGGTCTTCACAGAGACGAAAACGGGCGTCTGGTGTGCAGTGTGTTGCAATTTCGTGTTGCAAAGCCAATTCGATAGCTCACAGAAAGAGAAGCAGGCCAGAGGATATACACCCTCTGACCTGTGCTTTTCACTGGAGCCAGCTATCAGACTCGAACTGATGACCCCCGCTTTACGAGAGCGGTGCTCTACCAACTGAGCTAAGCTGGCCTCCTATGTGGCTGCATCGCTGCAGCAGATAGTACTATACGGGAACCGTCGCGGTTTTCAAGCGGCAATCTTGTCAATCACGGCATTGACGTTACGCGAGGGCCATGTTCTATGCTTCTAATGCAGAAAACCGCACCATGGGAGGGGAGAGGCTCAACATGAAGGTCCTGATGCTCAACGGAAGCCCGCGTCCCAAGGGCAACACCGCGTTCGCGCTCGCTCAGATGGAGGAGGTCTTTGCCCAGGAGGGCGTGCAGACCGAGACCATCCTGGTCGGCAACAAGGACATCCGCGGCTGCATCGCCTGCAACCGCTGCGCCACGCTCGGGCGTTGCGTGTTCGCCGACCTGGTGAACGAGGTCGCCCTCAAGCTGAAGGATGCGGACGGCCTGGTCGTGGCGTCACCCGTCTACTACGCCAGCGCCAACGGCACGCTGATCGCGCTTCTCGACCGCCTGTTCTACAGCGCCCACTTCGACATGCGCATGAAGGTCGGCGCAAGCGTGGTGTGCGCCCGTCGCGGGGGTACCACGGCGACGTTTGACGAGCTCAACAAGTACTTCACCATTAGCGGCATGCCCATCGCATCCAGCCGGTACTGGAACAACATCCACGGCATGGAGGCCGGCGAGGCAACCCAGGACGGCGAGGGCATCGCCACCATGCGCGAGCTCGCGCGCAACATGACCTTCCTCATGCGCTCCATCGCCCTGGGTCGCGAGAGGTACGGCCTCCCCGAGCGCGAGTCCGCGGACGTCTACACCAACTTCGTGAGGTAGGGTCGGACGTCGCATCGTCCCTCTCCTCCGCCGCCCCGGCCGTTTCCGCGTCCGGGGCGGCGGCTTGTTTGTGAGCCGCAGCCCATCACCCAGGGGAGAAGCGCGTTTACCGTAGGGCCGCCACCCATCTCCCAGGGGAGAGGTGCGTCTCCCGTGGGGCCGCCAGTCGTCCCACGGGCGAGAGGCCCGTCCTACGCGCGGTCCAGGATTAGCGCGTGGAGGGCGTGCGCCACGCCGTCGTGGTCGTTGTCGTCGGTCACCATGCCCGCGTCTCTCCGTATGTCCGCCGGCGCATTGCCCATCACCACGGAGAGGCCCGCGGCCTCGAGCATCCTGAGGTCGTTGTAGTTGTCGCCAAAGGCGATGGTGTCCGCGACGTCGATTCCGCGCGCCTCGCACAGCTCGCGCACCGCGACGCCCTTGTTCACCCCGCGGGCGTTGACCTCCACCAGGATGTCCGACGACCTGGTCACCGCCAGCTGGGGAAACGCCGCCCGCAGGTCGCGCTCGATGGTGGGGGAGTCCTCCGGCTCGCTCATCAGCAGCAGCTTGCACACCACGTCGCCGGGGCCCAGGTCCTGCGGTCGCCCGTCGCGTGCGGTGGTGCGCACCAGGTCCTCCTCGCGCCGCACGCGCGGGTCCGCCACGTCGCGCACGATCCATTCGTCCGCCGTGTACACGTTCCACGTGACGTCGTAGCCGCCACACTCCAGGAAGCCGACCACGTCGCAGGCGGTCTGGGGCGAGAACCCATGCCGCGCGAGGACCCGCCGCCCCTCGTCCAGCAGCAGCCCGCCGCCAAACGCGCTGATGCAGCAGCACAGGCCGTTGTCGCGCACCAGCGGCTCGATGCCCTGCGGGCTCCGCGACGACGAGAGGGTCACGAGCACGCCCCGCTCCGCGCACGCCCGCAGCGCCTCGGCCGTCGCGGGTGACATCCTCTTGTCCGACCCAATGAGCGTCCCGTCGATGTCGCTGAAGACTGCCCGCCATGCGCGCTCGCTGCCAGCCATGGGGCCTCCGTCCCTCTCGCCTGCCACTTCCACGATGATACGGCCGTGCGGCACGCGAGGTCACGACCATCGTCGCAGGGGCCTTCGCGGCGGGGGAGAGGTACCGCCCCCCTGCGGCTGTGACCGCCCACCTATGGCGCGCGCGAAACTCTCCCCTGTCTCGGGTAACGTGGGCGGTATCTGCAGACTCACGCGAGGAGGTCGTTCATGTCTGGAATTCAGAAGGTCGTGGTCGCCGGAGGCGGCGTGCTTGGCTCCCAGATCGCGTTCCAGAGCGCCTACACCGGTCACGACGTCACCATCTGGCTGCGCTCGGAGGGCTCCATCGGCCGCTGCCGCCCCAAGCTGGACATGCTTAAGGGTGCCTATCACGAGGCGATCGAGGGGATGCGCGGGGCCAAGGGCGAGGACGATCCCGCCTGGTGCGCGGGCATCAGCGACTTCGAGGGCTTTGACGCGGACGCGTGCGACCGCAGGGTTGACCAGGCCTACGACTCGCTGGTGCTGGAGCTCGACCTCGCCAAGGCGGTGAGGGACGCCGACCTGGTGGTGGAGTGCATGGCCGAGGTGGCCGACCAGAAGTCCGCGTTCTTCTCCAAGCTCGCGCCGCTCATGCCACAGAAGACCATCGTGGTCACCAACTCGTCGTCGCTTCTCCCCTCGCAGTTTACCAAGGCCGTCGGATGTCCCGACCGCTACCTGGCGCTGCACTTTGCCAACTCCATCTGGAAGCACAACGTGGCCGAGGTCATGGTCCAGGACCAGACCAGCCAGGACTCGTTTGCGGCGGTCACCGAGTTCGCGCGCTCCATCCGCATGATCCCCCTGCCGGTCAAGAAGGAGAAGGCCGGCTACCTGCTCAACTCGCAGCTGATCCCCTGGTTGCTGAGCGGGCTCGACCTGTACGCCAACGGTATCAGCGACCCCCGCAGCATCGACATCGCCTGGACCATGGGCACGGGCGCCCCCAAGGGGCCGTTCCAGGTGTTTGACACCGTGGGGCTGACCACCGCGTACAACATCGTGGAGCAGTACCAGCGCGTTCCCGGCATCGCCACGCCGCTGCTGCGCAAGATGATGCTGCCCTACAACTTCAAGGGCATGGAGAAGGTGCTCAAGGAGTACATCGACGCCGGCAAGCTGGGGCGCAGCGCCGGCGAGGGCTTCTACAAGTACGACAAGAACGGCAACGTGGTGGAGTAGCGGCGCAGGCGGGGGAGAGGTGCCGCCCACGTGGCAGGTGCCCCTCCCGCCGGCCGCCCGTCGCGCGTGCCCCGGGCGGGGTGCGTCGCCCGGATGGGGTGCCGGCACAAGGCGGCCCCCGGCCCGTGGGTCGGGGGCCGCATTCCGTCGCGTCTCTCCCCTAGTCCTTGAGCTGGGACTCCATGTCGCGGACCTCGGCCTCCACCTGGGCGAGCGCCTCCTTGCGGTCGTCCAGGCGCTCCTGCATCTCTTCCACGTGGTCGGTGGCGTAGGCGTGGTTGAGGCGGTCCTGCAGGCGGTCGATCTGCTCCTGGAGGTTGGCGATGCGCTGCTTGCGGCGGTCGATGGCGTCGCGCGTGCGCTGTACCCACTCCTCGTGGCGCTGGTCGTTGTGGGCGCGCCGCTTGTCCCAGAACTCCTCCTTGGCGGTGGTGAACTCCTTCCACAGGCGGTCGCCCAGCTCCTTGCCGGCAAAGCCCGTGGCCTTCCAGTCGCGGTCCAGCTGCTTGGCGCGCTCGGTTGCCTCGCGGCCAAAGTCGTTGCCCTGCGCGAGCTCCCTTGCCTGGTCGATCAGGCGCTGCTTGGCCTCCGCGGCGGCCTTGCGCGCGGCGTCGAGCGCCTCGTAGTGGGCGTGCTGCGCGTCGAAGAACGGCTGGCGGGCCGCCTGGAACTCCTCCCACAGGCGGTCGTTGTCTGCCTTGGGCGCGACGCCCGCCGCCTTCCACTGGTCCATGAGCTCGCGCATGTGCGCGGACGCCTTGGCCC
The DNA here is from genome assembly GCA_905214865.1 of uncultured bacterium. Classification (GTDB taxonomy): domain Bacteria; phylum Actinomycetota; class Coriobacteriia; order Coriobacteriales; family Atopobiaceae; genus Olsenella_H. Next base: position 92,550 of record CAJMNO010000007.1, read on the forward strand.
ACTGGTCGCCCGTCCAGTCTGCGGAGGTTGCGGCTGCGAGCGTCGCCTCGTGCACCAGGCGCTCCTTTGCGGCCTTGGCCTTGGCGCGCTGCTCGTCGAGCTGCGCAAAGTGCTCGCTCCTGCGGTCGAAGAAGCCCCTGCGCGCGGCGTTGAAGCGCTCCCACAGGCGGTCGTCCTCCTCGCGGTCCCCGGTGCGGCCGGCCGCCTTCCAGTCGTCCATCAGCGTGCGCATGCGCTCGGCGGTCGCGTTCCACTGGTCCGACTTCGCCAGGCGCTCGGCCTCGGCGACGAGCTTCTCCTTTGCGGCCTTGGCCTGCTCGTGGGCTGCGTCGCGTGCCTGGTAGTAGGCCTCGCGTGCGGTCTTGAAGCGGCCCCACAGGGCATCCTCGCGCGGGTCGTGCCAGCGGCGGATGTCGTTCCACTGCTCCTGCAGCCGACGGAGGTCGCCGGAGCCATGGCGCCAGTCCCTCTCCTCCGCGACCTGCTCCGCCTGGCGGCACAGCTCCTCGCGGCGGTCGAGGTCCTTCTGCAGCTCCTCCTCCGCCTGGGTGGGTGCCGCCTGCTGGGGCGCGTTCTGCTCTGGGGTGTCGTTGGGATCGGTCTGCGGCTGAGTGGTCATGGGGTCTCCCGATGGTGGGGTGCGTGGATGCGTGCGATCCCCATTCTATTGTTAGCTCGCGGTCATGTCGCCCCGCGACGCGGGGAACGGCGCAAGGGAGGGCGCGCGGTCGCGCTCGCGTCTGGTTGGGACGTGGTGTGGGGTCTCGAAGGCTGGGGGAGAAGGCGGGCACGTCTCCCAAGGCGCCTTCCAACGCGTGCGTTGCTGGTGAGAGGAACTGCACCCTGGCGATGGCGGGCAGTCCCACTGGCAATTCGTTTGCCAACGGCCAGGGTATCCCTGGGCTTCTGCGGATCCTCGGTGTTGTGCGCCTAACTATGGCGGCAAGCTTCCGATATGAGTGCTCATATCAGCCCCCAGCTGCCACAGGTGACCTAGGGGACGGGGTCTGCCCAGTTGAGGGTCCCTCAACTGGGTCAACGTTGGCAGCCCCCGGGCTCTGAAGGCAGCCGCTTCCCGATGTGAGCACTCACATCGGGAAGCGGCTGCCATTTGACCCCTGGGGATGGTTCAAATGGCAGCAAGCTCCCGAAATGAGTGCACAAACCGGGAGTTTGCTGCCACCCCTCAGCTCCTGGAATCTCAAGCGGCCAAATCACCTGCGCGAGCTCAGTTCCTGCCCAACGATTGGGCGAAGATTCTCCGACGAAAGTGCTCACAGCGAGTTCCCTCTGCCATGGTTCGAATCCTTATGCGAAACCGATGCCGCCCCAAGACCCGGGGAGGGGAGGAGCGCAGCTCAAGGGGAACGATTGACGAGAGGTACGCCCGCCCCCCTCGGACTAACGGGAGTCCCGTCCCGCTCCGAGGCGGAGGACGCGGTTCGTCCGGCTTGCGGACATCCACAGATGAGCTGATAGAAGGGGATCGGGCGTAGCGGAGTACCCGGGCATCGACTGCCATGTGACGGTGGCCGCCCCGCGTGAGGGCGTCGGGACGGTCCTGCCGCCCCGCCTCTCCGCAGCTCGATCGCCCGTCGTGCCAGCCAGTGTCTGGAATCGCGTCTCGCGTGTACACACGGGGGAGACTTTCTGGCATCGGCCCAGCAAAGATGCCATGCCAACAGGGAAAACGCTCTGGTGGGACTGTCCCTTGTCGGAAACGACGTCTCGCGTGTACACACGGGGGAGACTTTCTGGCATCGGCCCGCCTGCGGGGGCTGCTCTGTCTAAAACCTCGCTTCGCGTGTACACATGGGACGTACTTTCTGGCAAGGGTAAGGCATTGATGCCCCACCAACAGGGGAAAGGCGCTTGCGGCGAGTGCCTTGTGTCTGGAATCGCGTCTCGCGTGTACACGCGGGACATGCTTTCTGGCAGAGAGTGGCCATTCGCATCTGTGCGAAAAGTGCCCTGGCTGGGGATGGGGAAGGGGCCCTCCTCGAGTGCCACTCATCCCGCAGGGTGACCAGCCCCTCCCTTCCTTGATTCCTGAAGGCTCTTCGGTTGGAGCCAACGCTGCGGCAACCAACTCTAGTAGGGTGAGCGATCTATAAGAGCTAGGGCGAACCTGGCCCCTGGGTTTGAGACCGGGGCCAGGATGGCATGCCTCCCACGCGCCCCTAGACCGACTTCAGGCTCGCCCGGAAGCGCTCCAGGTCCCTCTCGTCCAGGCCGTCGATGGCGCGATCGAGGTGGGGGAGCATCTCGGCCGCCTGGTCGGGGAGCTTGCCCTGCAGGCGCAGCACGTTGGTGGAGTGCTGTCCCATCAGGAAGGTCCGCTTGGGGTAGGTCGCCACGAACTCGCGCACCTCCCGCAGGACCTCAAGCTCCCCCGCGGGCTCGAAGGTCCCGTTGCGGACGTCGTCCCACAGCGCCGTGCCCTCCAGGGGCGTGAGCGTCTGGAGCATCACGATCTGCGGGTTGACCTGCGAGAAGGTTGCAACTGTCGCCTTCGCGGCCTCGACGCAGCGCCCCCTGCCCGCCATGCCGGCGACGTAGAACAGCGCGTACGTGATGCCCGCCTCGTCCAGGCGAGAGCACTGCTCCACGACGTCCGTCGCCGTGAAGCCCTTCCCCATGAATGCCAGCGCGGGGTCGTAGCCGGTCTCCGCACCGATGGAGACGAGCGACATCCCCAGGCGCGCCAGCTCGCCCAGCTCCTCGTCGGTCTTGGCGGCGACGCTCCTCACGCCGGCGAAGCACCCCATGCTCTCGACGGAGGGCAGCAGCTCCCGGATGCGGTGCAGGGTCCACTCCAGGTCGCCCTGCGGCAGCGCCATCGCGTCGGCGCCGGCGAGGAAGATGCGCGTGGGCCTGGCGCCCGAGGCAGCGAGCTCCCTGATGTCCGCGTCCACCTCCTCGCGGGGCGAGGAAAGGTACCCGTCGCCATACATGTTGCAGAAGCGGCACCGCTCATACGGGCAGCCCACCTGCACCTGCAGCAGCTCCATGTTCGTCTCGAAAAGGGGGCGCCAGAACGCCCCGTCCGCGTAGTGCATGTCTCTCCCTCGCTCTGGGGAAGGGCCCGCCCTCCCAACGACGCATAGTCAACGGCTCCTAGGGTAGGCCAGCGCGGAGGTGGGGCATGCCCATGCTGGCCTCCCAATCGGCGGGTGGGGTCTGGGAGGAAGCCGTTGCCTTGCGGACGACGGTGGGCCCAGGGGGAGGAATCGCCACTGTGGGCCGAGCGCACGACGGCGGCGAACGCCAGCCTTTCCACGGGGGAGAGGCGCGAGGCCCCTCGACCCCGCCCCATCCCGCCGGCCGCGCGGTCGACGTGCTCCCTACATGAAGAGCCCGCAGGCGCGGTGGACCGAGGCGGCGAAGTCCCCGATCGACGTGCTAGCCCGTCCCTCCCGCCTGAACTCGGGGAAGCCCAGGGCGAGGTAGGCGGCCGCCCATGCCTCAGACTCGATGTCGGGCAGGGGCTTGCCGGTCCTCTCCACATACATGTTGAGCTGGGCGAGGACGATCTTCCTGATCTCGTCGAACACGTCCACGTCGTTCGAGGGGACCCAGCGCAGCGTCGCCAGGTCCTCCAGGCAGCTCTCGGGCGCGTCCACCATGGGGGCGATGCTGTCGCTCAGCGGCCGCAAGTCGGGGTCCTCCTGCTCAAAGACCGAGAGCGCCATCTGGTGAAAGTCCTCCAGCCGCCGGCGCTTCACCTGGTCCGCGAGGTCGAACTTGTCCTTATAGTGGTGATAGAAGGTGCCCTTGTTCACCATCGCCTCGTTCGCGATCATCTGTACCGTGAGCTTGCTGAACGTGTGGGTTCGCAGCAGCCTGAGGAACGCCGCTTCGATGCAGGCGCGCGTCCTGGTCACCCTGAGGTCCTCGTGCTGATCGGTCTGCTCCATCACGGCCTCCAGATAATAGACTCAGTGTATGGATAACTATACTCCTTGGATAAATCTGCTCATTGCCCTACCATCTGGCAAGGGTCACAATTGACCATGCTTCAAAAATGGTTCGATGGAAGTGGCGTCCATTTGCCCTGTTATGAATAGGTAAGCGGACGCGAAGGTTCGAAAGGACGAGCAATGCAGTCAAAGATCGCGCACGCAGCGGAGCGCAAGGCGTTCAGCGTCGCAGTCGACAAGATCCTCAAGGCGGCTTCGGGCGAGGACCGCGAGAAGACGGTCGAGAGCCTCATCTCGATGGCCAGCAAGCTGCTGAAGGATACCAACCCCGGCGCCATCGACAGCATGCATGCCGCCCTGTATCCCGGATCCAAGTGGGAGAAGTGGCTCTTCGACGTCATCGACAACACCGACCCCAACGTCCTCAAGAGCGCCGTGCTCAACGGCGGTTACGAGGGCGCCTTCCGCGGGTTCCGCACCGCCATGGCCAACGCTGGCAAGCTCGACTGCAACGTGCCCTGGATCGTGCTGTTTGACCCCACGAGCGCCTGCAACAAGCACTGCGTGGGCTGCTGGGCGGCTGACTACGGCAACAGGCTCAACCTCACCTACGAGGAGATGGACAAGCTCATCACCGAGTCCAAGGCCCTGGGCACCCACCTCTTCATGCTCACCGGCGGCGAGCCGCTCGTGCGCAAGGCCGACCTGCTCCGCCTCGCCGAGAAGCACGACGACTGCCTGTTCAACGTCTTCACCAACGCCAGCCTGGTGGACGAGAAGTTCTGCCAGGACGTCCAGCGCGTGGGCAACATCGTGTTCTCCGTCTCGCTCGAGTCCTACGAGCCCTCGGTCAACGACCAGCGCCGCGGCGACGGCTCCTTCGAGGAGGTCATGCGCGCCTTCGACCTGATGCGCGAGCACGGCCTGCTCTTTGGCACCTCCACCTGCTACACGCGCCTCAACACCGAGCGCGTCACCAGCGACGAGTTCTTTGACCTCCTGGTCAAGAAGGGCTGCCGCTGGGCCTGGTACTTCCATTACATGCCCGTGGGCGAGGGCGCCAACGCCGACCTCATGCCCTCCGTCGAGCAGCGCGAGTACATGCTGCACCGCATCCGCGAGGTCCGCGCCGTCGAGGGCGGCAAGCCCATCTTCGCGATGGACTTCCAGAACGACGGCGAGTTCGTTGGCGGCTGCATCGCCGGCGGTCGCGTGTACTGCCACGTCAACGCCCGCGGCGACGTGGAGCCCTGCGTCTTCATCCACTACTCCAACGCCAACATCAAGGAGAAGAGCTGGCTGGAGTGCCTGCAGCAGCCTATCTTCCAGGAGTACCGCAAGCGCTATCCCTGGAACGACAACATGCTGCAGCCCTGCCCCATGCTCGAGAACCCGGGCATCCTGCCGCAGATGGTGAAGGAGGCCGACGCCAAGTGCACCCAGTACGTGGCTGAGGAGACCCCCGAGGACATCATGAAGCGCACCCTGCCCTATGCCAAGGAGTGGGGCCCCGAGGCGCGGAAGCTCTGGCTCGAGGAGCACCCCTCGGGCAAGAAGGAGGACCGTATCGGCTCAGTGGAGCGCGAGATGAGCCTGAAGGACGAGGCCACGGTCTCCGACTAGCGGCGCGTCTCAGCAAGCAAGCGTCAACAGGCGAGAGGGACGGGGCCAACGTGGCTCCCGTCCCTCTCCTCTTTCATGGCTTTAGCCTGTGTCGCGCCACGCGCGACACAGAGAACCACCCGCTCA
>CAJMNO010000008.1 GCA_905214865.1 uncultured bacterium
CACCATGCGCAATTTCCGGTGACCATCTGCGTCACTTCTTAGTGAACATCAACAGGGGAAACTCGCGGCGACGCTATGCGCAGCCGGCCCCGCCGGCCAGGCGCGATCCTAGACGGGCGAAACTCCCCAGCCGAAGCATCGGAATGCGTTACCCAACACGCGGATATCAGACTCGCAGACGTGCGTCAGGTCACTGACTCGCTTCAGGGTGCCCGCGTCCGGAGGTGGGCATAGAGAGGCTCGGCCGGCCCCGGGGAAAATCCGGGGCTGGCCGAGCCTTGCCTCTTGACAGGAAGAGCTACATATCAGCGTGTCTAAGCACCTCTCCCCTAAATCCACCCGAGGGCCAGGTTTGTTAAGCACCGAGAGACGGAAATCGTGCGAGGGCTAGGTTTGTTAAGCACTTGTCGTGGGAATCCATACGAGGCCCGGGAAGGTTAAGCAGGCATACCTTGGGGGGGCCCAGAGCGCTTAGAAATCCCGGGGGCCGCACGGGCCGGGCTGTCCGGTGCTTAAAGATCCCGGAGCCCGCACGGATTGGGCCATCCCGTGCTTAAAGATCCCGGGGCGGGTACCGATTTCCGCCCTCCCCGCTCGATCAAGCACCGGGGGGATTAAGCATTTGGTCTCAGAACTCGTGCACGCTCCGGGAATGTTAAGCAGGGCCCCCGTCTCATTCGCCGGGCCCCAAGAAATGTTAAGCAGACGCCCCCTCCCATTCGTGCGAGGCCCGGGAAAGCTAGGCGGGCATGTCTCGGATGGGACCGATTTGTACGAGTACCAAATTTCTAAGTGGTCGAGGGTCTCCAGAAGTGCGTGGAGCGGTCACGGCCCCGGATTCCCCGACGCCCCCCTAGAGCTCGCAGTCCGCCAGCCGCTCGAAGTAGGTGACCATCGAGGCAAAGTCCTGGTCCATGAGGCCGTTTGCCCTCATCGCCTGGAGGATCTCGTACGCTTGGGCGGTGTACGGCACGGGGGAGTCCGCCTCGTGAGCTGCGGCCAGGCAGTTCGCGACATCCTTGTGGAGGATGCTCGTCGCGGCACTGGGTGGCGTGAAGTCGTGCGCCAGCATCTGGGGCAGCTTCATCTCGAGGACGGCCGAGCCAGCCGCGCCGCCACGTATCGCCTCGAAGACGGTCCTGGGATCCACGCCCTCCTTGCGGGCGAAGGTAAACGCCTCGCAGACGACCGCCGTGGTGTTTGCCACGATCATCTGGTTGACGAGCTTGGCGACACTGCCCGAGCCGACGGGACCGATGAGCCTGGCGGAGGCGCCCATCACGCTAAGCATGGGGGACACGCGGTCGAAGTCTGGCTGGCTCCCGCCGCACATGATGGCGAGCCTGCCCTCCTCGGCACCCCTCTGGCCACCGGAGACGGGTGCGTCCACAAAGCCCACGCCAACCGTCTCGAGGAGACGCGCGCACGCACGCGACTCCGACGGCTTGACCGAGCTCATATCGCAGACCAGCGCGCCCTTCCGCAGCGACGAGGCGACCGTGCCGGCCTCGACGGCCTTCGCCCCCGAGGCGCCAAAGAGGACCGACTGGACCACGGGGCCGTTGGGGAGCATCGTCACGAGGACGTCCGCCCACGCTGCGATCTGGTCGTTGGTGCCGGTCCGGGCACCCTCGGCAACAAGGGCGTCGACGGCGTCCTGGTTGAGGTCGCCCACCATGAGGTCGTAGCCCGCACGCACGAGGTTGGTCGCCATCGGCCTCCCCATGTTCCCAAGCCCGATGAAGCCGATCTTCTCCCCCACGAGAACCACTTCCGTTCTTCTCAAAAATCCCCTGGCGCCAAAAGCGACGTCAGGGGATATCTACCGCAGGGGAGAGAGGCTCATTCGCGGGGAGACGAGCTAGAAGTCCAGGCGCACGGCGATGCCCTGTGATGCCATGTACTCCTTGACCTGGCGGATGGTGTACGTGCCAAAGTGGAACACGCTCGCGGCGAGGACGGCATCGGCCTCGCCGTCCACGATGCCCTCGGCAAAGTGCTCCAGGCAGCCCACGCCGCCCGAGGCGATGACCGGGATGGGCACGGCACGGGCGACCGCCCTGGTGAGGGGGATGTCGAAGCCGTCCTTGGTGCCGTCGCGGTCCATGCTGGTGAGGAGGATCTCGCCCGCTCCGCGGCGCGCGGCCTCCTCGGCCCACTTCACCGCGTCGATGCCCGTGGGGGTGCGCCCGCCGGCGGTGTAGACCTCCCACTTGTCTCCCGGCCCCACGTGGCGCGCGTCGATGGCGACGACGACCGCCTGGCTGCCAAATGCGTCTGCCGCGGCGGTGATGAGCGACGGGTCCCTCACCGCCGCCGAGTTGACCGACACCTTGTCGGCACCAGCGGCGATCATGCGCCTCATGTCCGCCACGGTGCGCATGCCACCCCCCACGCAGTACGGGATGCGGACCTCCTCGGCGGCGCGCGACGCGAGCTCCACGGTGGTGTCCCTGTTATCCGAGGTCGCCGTGATGTCCAGGAACACGACCTCGTCGGCGCCCTCGCGGTCGTACGCCGCCGCGAGCTCCACGGGGTCCCCGGCGTCGCGGAGCCCCACGAAGTTGACACCCTTCACGACCCTGCCGTCCTTCACGTCCAGGCAGGGGATGACGCGCTTAGTCAGCATGCGCTTCTCCCTTGGTCACGGAATCGCCCTCGCCCGCGGCGACGGAAAGCGCCTCGCGCAGCGACAGGCTCCCCTCGTAGATGGCGCGCCCGGTGATCGCGCCCTCCACCACGTCGTCCCCCAGCCCAGCGAGCCGGCGCACGTCGTCGAGCGACGCGATGCCGCCCGAGGCGACCACGGGGAAGCCCGCCACCTGGGCGACGTGACGGTACGCCTGGTCGTCGATGCCCGACTGCATGCCGTCGCGGGCGACGTCGGTGTAGACCAGGTGCCGATAGCCCATGGCAGCGAGCGACGAGACGAGCTCGTCCACCCCAAGGCCCGCCCCCTCTCGCCAGCCGTTCACGCGGACCATGCCGTCGCGGCCGGCCACGTCGGCCGCAAGCAGCGCCCCGTAGCGCCGGGCTGCCTCACGGGCGAAGTCGGCGTCACGCACGAGCGCCGTCCCCATCGCGATGCGGGTTGCCCCCGCCTGGGCCAGGCGCTCGATGGCGTCCATGGACCGCACGCCACCGCCCGTGTCGACCTTGAGGTCGCCGAGCTCGCAGATGGCCGAGATGGCACGTCGGTTGGCCTCGAGCGCCCGCTCGTCCTCGCCAAACGCCGCGGAGAGGTCCACCACGTGCACCCACGTTGCCCCGCTTGCGGCAAAGTCGCGCGCCACCGCCACCGGGTCGTCGGAGTACACGTCCATCTTGGAGCGGTCGCCGCGGGAGAGACGCACGACCCTGCCCGCCACCAGGTCTATCGCCGGGAGGAGGACCATCGCTATCCCCTCACCACGCGCACGAAGTTGGAGAGGATCCTGCCGCCCGTGCCCGAGGACTTCTCGGGATGGAACTGGACCCCGTACACGTTGTCGCGCCACACGCACGAGGCGAAGCTGCGCACGTAGTGGGTGCGCGCCGCCACGATGCCATCGTCCACGTCGTCCGCGACGGCGTAGGAGTGCGTGAAGTACACGTTGGCCCCCTGGGGCACGTCCACCAGGAGCGGGCACCTCTCCCCCACCTGGGTGAGGTAGGCCTGGTCCCAGCCCACGTGCGGGACCTTGAGGCGGTCCGACTCCAGGCGCGTCACCGAGCCGCCGAGCACGCCGAGCCCGGGGACCCACTTGCCCTGGAACGACTTGCCGGGGGTGGCGCTGCGCTCGTCTCCGCGCTCGAACAGCAGGTGCAGCCCCAGGCAGATGCCCAGGAACGGCACGCCGCGCCGGATGGAGTCGACGATGGCGTCGGCCTGCCCGCTCTGGCGCAGGAAGCTCATGGCGTCCTCGAAGGCCCCGACGCCCGGCAGCACCACGCCCGACGCCTCGGAGATCGCCCGCGGGTCGTCGGACGCGACCGCGCTGCCGCCCACGGCGTTGATGCCACGGACGACGCTCTGGAGGTTCCCCTTGTGGTAGTCGACCACGACGATGTCCCCGGCGCTCATCACAGGCTCCCCTTGGTCGACGGGATGCCGCTCACGCGCGGGTCGCTCTCCACGGCCTGCCGAAGGGCGCGCGCCGCGGCCTTGAACGCGCACTCGAGGATGTGGTGGGCATTCTCGCCTGCCAGCTCGCGCAGGTGCAGCGTGATGCCGGCGTCCCGCGCGAACCCCTGGAAGAACTCGTGGCCCAGCTCGGTGTCGAAGGTCCCCACCTTGTCGGGGCCGATGGGGACGTCCCAGTACAGCTCCCCGCGCCCGCTCACATCGATGGCGGCAAGCACCAGCGCCTCGTCCATGGGGACGATCGCCTGGGAGAAGCGCGCGATGCCGCTCTTGTCGCCCAGCGCCTGGCGGACGGCCTGCCCCATCACGATCCCCACGTCCTCGACCGTGTGGTGGTCGTCCACCCAGGTGTCGCCCTTGGCATGGACCGTCAGGTCCATGAGCGAGTGGCGCCCGAGCGCGGACAGCATGTGGTCGAAGAAGCCGATGCCCGTGCTTATGTCGCACCGTCCCGACCCGTCCAGGTCGAGGGTGACCGTGATGTCCGTCTCGCCCGTCTTGCGGGATACGGTGGATGTCCTGCCCATCAGTCCTCCCTGCTCAGGATCTGGGATAGCGCCGAGACGACCTCGTCGTTCTCGGCGGGGGTGCCCACGGTGACGCGGAGGCAGTCCTCCAGCCCCGGGGTGCTGGAGAAGTCGCGCACGAGGATGGAGTGCTCGTCGCGCAGCAGGCAGCGGACGCGATGGGCGTCTGGCATGCGCACGAGGAGGAAGTTGGCCTCGCTGGGCCACACGCGCACGCCCAGGCGCTCGAGCGACGAGAGCCCGCCCGCAAGGCGGGAGCGCTCCGAGACGATCCGGGCGATGGTGGGCTCAAACGCCTCGCGCTCGCGCACGACGACCGAGGCCGCCGCCTGCGAGAGGACGTTGACGGAGTAGGGCTGCCGCACCGCCGAGAGCGCGCCGATGACGGAGGGCGAGCCCAGCAGGTAGCCCACGCGCGCGCCGGCCATGCAGTACGCCTTGGACAGCGTGTGCAGCACCACGAGGTTGGGGTGGCTGGCCAGCAGCGGCTCGGCCGAGGAGCCCGCGGCCGAGAACTCCCCGTAGGCCTCGTCCGCGAGCACGACGCCCGGGCACGCCTCGCACACCCGCGCCACCAGATCGGTGGGGACGAGGTTGCCCGTGGGGTTGTTGGGCGAGGTCAGGACCACGATGCTCGCGTCCGTGGCGGCTCTGACCAGCTCGTCGGGGTCAAGCGAGAATTCCTCCGGGTTGCGTCGCACGTCGCGCACGGTGGTCTCGACCAGCTCCGCGTACAGGCGGTACACCGAGAACGTGGGCGGGCAGTCGACCATGGTGTGGCCGCTGCCACCGAAGGCGAGGAACAGGTTGAAGAGAAGCTCGTCTCCCCCGTTGCCCACGATCACCTGCTCGGGCGCGACGCCGTGCCACTCCGCGATCTGCCCCCTGAGCTCGTCGCTCATGGGCTTGGGGTAGCGGTTGGTCGCCACCTGCGCGAGGGCCTGCGACACGTGGTCGCGCACCTCGGCCGGCATGCCGTAGGTGTTCTCGTTCGCCGACAGGTTGACCCTGCAGGGCGAGAAGGACGGGTCATAGGGCTCCAGGCTCGCCGCAGACGGCCTCATGACCGCCCGCACCGCCTGGGAAATCTGCTGTGCCAAAGGATGACCTCCCCCGCGTCAGCGCGACTCGTACCCGGAGAGGACGGGCCTGCCGGGCTCCTCAAGCTTACGCGGCCACACCGTCTGCATGGCATCCGCGCAGGCTTCCGTTACATCGGCGAAATTGTCGCCGCCCTCCGCCAGGAGCTTGCGGCGCATGCCCACCGAGAGCGCGTGGGCCCACAGGCCCTCCGCCTGTGCGAGCGCCTGGACCGCCGGGGCGTCGGCGAGCAGCCCCTCGGGGGTGTAGCCGATGACCGACGAGCGCTTCTGGAAGTCGTACACGCCGAGCGGGTTGGAGAAGAGCGCGGTGCCGCCCGTGGGAAGCGTGTGGTTGGGGCCAGCAACGTAGTCACCCAGGGGCTCGGAGCTCCAGGGCCCCACGAATATCGCGCCGGCGTTCTGGATCCTGCCGAGAAGGGAGAAAGCGTCGGCGCAGTGGAGCTCCAGGTGCTCCGGGGCAATGAGGTTGACGGCGTCGATGGCGGCGTCGAGGGAGTCGCACGCCACGCAGAGCCCCTTGCCGTCGAGCGAGGCGCGGGTGATCTCCTCGCGCGGGCTCTGCGAGACCAGGGCCTCGATGGCGGGGAACACGCGGCCCGGGAGCGTGGGGTCGTCCGTGACCAGGTAGCAGGCGGCCATGGGGTCGTGCTCCGCCTGAGCCATGAGGTCCGCGGCGACGATGGCGGGGTCGGCCGTTGCGTCCGCGAGCACGCACACCTCGGAGGGACCGGCGACCATGTCGATGCCCACGTCGCCCGAGACGTAGCGCTTTGCCGCGGCGACGTAGGCGTTGCCGGGGCCAACCACCTTGGAGACGGCGGGGATGCTCTGGGTGCCGTACGCCACGGCGCCTATGGCCTGGGCGCCGCCGACGGCGTAGACCTCGTCCACGCCAGCGACCGCCGCGGCGGCGAGGGTGTAGGCCGAGAGCGAGCCGTCGCGCTGGGGCGGGGTCACCATGACCACGCGGGGCACGCCGGCGACCTTGGCCGGGATCGTGTCCATGAGCACGGTGGAAGGGTACTGGGCGCGGCCGCCGGGTACGTACACGGCGACGGACGGGACCGGGGTCACCTTGACGCCCAGGATGGTGCCGTCGGGCTTGGTCGTGAACCACGACTGCTCTCGCTCGCGCTCGTGGAAGTCGCGGATCTGGTCGTACGCCTTACGGAGCGACGAGAGGAACTCGGGGTCGACCATGTCGAGGGCACCCCTCACCACCTCGTCCGGCACGCGGAACTCGCTGGGGCAGGCGCCGTCAAAGCGCTGGCAGTACTCACGCACCGCGACGTCGCCGCGCTCGCGGACGTCGTCCACGATCGCCTGCGCGCTGTCCATGACCTCGCGGGGCAGTGCGCCCGTGCGGGCGAGGTCCTTCTTGGAGAGACGCTCCTCTCCCCTAAGCTCCACCGTTCTCATTGCTGGTTCCCTTCACTCTGGCAGATCCGCCCGAGCCTCGCGGCCAGGTCGCGCACGCGCACGTCGGTACGGTACGCGGCAGGGCTCGCGAAGAAGCGGGCGGTGCATTCCATTACGTCGTCCACGACCACCAGGTCGTTCTCGCGCAGCGTGGTGCCCGTTGCGGTGATGTCCACGATGCGGTCGGTCATGCCCACGATGGGCCCGAGCTCGATGTTGCCGTGCAGCTGCACGATGTCGGCGTGCTGCCCGATGGCGTCGTAGTACCTGCGCGTGATGCGCGGGTACTTGGTGGCCACGCGCACGGTGCCGCGCCACTGGTAGGCGCGCTCCGCCTCGCCCGCACGGCTCCTGGGCTCCGCCACCACGAAGCGGCAGCGGCCAAAGCCGAGGTCAACGAGCTGCAGCAGGTCGATGCCCGCCTCGATGACCGAGTCGTTGCCGCAGATGCCGCAGTCCGCGCCGCCGTGGCCCACGAAGCTCGGGGCGTCCTGGGCGCGCACGATCACGTACTCCACGTCGCCCGCCGGGATGATCAGGCGGCGTCCCGGCTCGCGCAGCTCGTCCACCGGCATGCCCGCCTGCTCGAGGAGACGGACGGAGCCCTCGAAGAGGGAGCCCTTGGGCACGGCGACCCTGAGCGGCCGCTGGCCACGGGGCGCGACGCCGGACACCACGCCGCTCTCGCCCTGCTCGCCCAGGACCTCCTGGAGGCGCTCGAGGAGAAGCGCGAAGCCGCAGGATGCGACGCCGGGACGACCGAAGTTGGCGAGAACCGCGTCGTAGCGCCCGCCCATGGCGAGGGCCCCGGACGAGCTCTCGCAGTAGGCGCGGAAGATGAGGCCGGTGTAGTAGTCGAAGGAGTTGATGACGCTGAAGTCGAAGGACACGTGGTCCTCAGCCACGAGGTCGCCCAGCCCGCGGACGAAGGACCGGAGCTCGGCGGTCCCGCGCCTCTCCGCCGCAACGCCCGCCGCGTCGAGGAGCCGGTCGAGCTCGTCGATGACCGACGCGTCGCCGGCCAGGCGCGGGATTGCGCAGATCGCGCGGGCCGCCGCGGGGTCCACGTCCGAGGCGGCAACGAACTCGTCGAGCGAGACCAGGTCGGACTCGTGCACCAGGCGCTGGACGGTCTCGCGGAACTCGTCGCTCGGGGCGCACGAGTCGAGCAGCGCCTTGAGGGGCGAGACGGAGCCGCACACGATGCGCCAGGCGGGCACGTCGAGGGCGCGCAGGGCCTCGCCAAGCAGCGTCACAACCTCAACCTCGCCCTCCATGCCGTCGCCGCCAAAGCGCTCTACGCCCAGCTGCGTGAACTGGCGGGGCTGGCCGCCGAGGACGGACTCCTCGCGCACGATGGGCGCCGCGTAGCGCAGCCGGGCGGGCAGCTGGGCGTCGGGAACGCGTGCCGCCACCAGGCGCGCGATGGGGAGCGTGAGGTCGGGACGCAGGACGAGCAGGCTCCCGTCCGTGTCAAAGAGCTGGAACGGGCTGTCCTGGATGCGGCCGCCCCGCTCGATGACCGCACGGTCCTCCAGGAGGGGCGTCTCCACCGGGAGGTACCCATGCGACGCGAAGCCCTCGGTGACCGTTCGGCTGATGCGCTCGCGGGCGAGCGCCTCGGTCGGGAGGATGTCCCTGAATCCGCTGGGCGTTCCTGACAGCACGCTTGCTCCCCTCGTCTGGCGGGCCCTTGCGGCCCGGTTGCGGGACGCCGGCCTTCCCGTGCGGCGTCTCGCCCGTCTCGTGACGACTACACTTTAGCGCGATAAAGTGCCTGGAGCGAAAGGCTGGCGCTGAGGTAACGCGCTCGAAATGTCATCGCCACATTGGGCGCATCTTGCGGGGTGGCGGGAATGGGGCCTGCCCCCTGGCCGGAGGAGGGCGATCGTCACGCCTTGCCCACGAAAGCTACCAGCTCACGGCCGCAGGTACGGTCCTCGAAAGAACTCATGGAGGAGAGTCACGGGGGCACTAGGGGTCTGGAGCGACGCTCGTCTCGCATGCCAGCCGCACTACAGAAGGAGAACTCTGAGAAGGGAACGTGGAAGCACCCTCGGACGGCGGCCACAGGCGGTAGCCCAGCATTTTCCCAGTTGAGGGAACGTCAGACCTCGAACCTTGATTCCACCATCAGTGCGTGCGGAAGGGCTTCGAAGCGACGGAGGGGGTCCGACGGCGCAACAGCCAAGATGACTCCAGACACCCGTTGCAGGCTGGCCGCTCCTGCGTTTCTTCCAAGAATCCTCGTCCAGCCTCGACGCGAGAACAACGAGTACGCAAACATGCAAGTCAAGTTAAAAAGACTCAACGAAGGTGGCGTGCCGAGTATCTGGCTGGAACCTCCCGATGTGAGTGCCCACATCGGTCTTTCGCTGCCATGGAGGACAACTTAGGGTCTCGTTCCCCCAGTTGTCCGGCATCCCGGCTTCCAACCATGGCAAGTATCTCCCGATGTGAGTGCTCATATCAGGCCGCGGCTGCCATCCAAGCCGTCTGAAGATGGTCGACTGGCAAGGGGCTCCCGTTGTGAGTGCTCACTTCGGGAGTTCCCTGCCAGGAGTTGGGAGACGGAGCCTTTCCCATCCTTTTTATCTGCGACAACGTGGGGCAAAGGCCAACGGCCGAGCGAAATCCCCGTAAGGAGTGCTCATATCGGGCTCTCGTCGCCATGCTTCGAGCCTTGATGTCATGTGCCAAGTGAGCCGAGGGGATTGGGACGCGAGGATGCACACCTTCCCCAGGTAGCACACAGGGAAGGCGACCCAGCGACGCGAACCTAGTGGCCCACCAGGTCTCAAGCCTTGTCGGAAACTACGTCCCGTGTGCCCATGCGGGACGCAACTTCTGACGCTGAACCAGGCCCGCGGCTGCCGCACGCCTGCACGCTCGGCGGATGCCAGCGACGGGAACCGGGTTAACCTGGCAGAACCTGAGCTCGCGCCCCAGCCCCCTCTCCCCTTCCTTGACTTCGAGTGACCGCACGGCTTGCGATGGCCCAGCTACCCCGAAAGTCCCGCAGGTCAACGGTGCCGAGGTTCCACGAAACGGCAGGCCCCAGAATCCGGGAGACGCAACGACGCTGGCCAGAGCGACAACGCTGATGCCGGCGCGGTTGGCTGGGGCCAAGGAGGTGGCTCTTCCCTTCCCTTTCCGCACTCGCTTCCCCAGAAGATTGGTCAGCCAAAGTTCGCTCTGTACTTGACACCCCACCTTGCCCCTGATAGCTTATGGACCAGTAATTATGAGTGTTTGTTCATGTGTTCAATATTAGGAGGTCACCATGGCATGCAGTTGCTGCCACCGCGATGACAAGAACGAGCGCGAGCACGTCTGCCACTGCCACGACGAAGCCGCCGAGGGCGAGGGCGAATGCTCCTGCGGCAACTGCTGTGGCGACGGCTGCCAGTGCGACGGGGATGAGGACGATGACGGCGACCCGCGCGAGACGCTGAGCCGGATCATCGCCTCGGCGATCCTGCTGGTCGTCGCCATGGTCATCCAGCATGTGACCCAGCTTCCGCTGGTGGCGCAGCTGCTCCTCTTCCTCCCCTCCTACCTCGTCGCGGGGGGCGGCGTGCTGCGCGAGGCGGGCGAGAACCTCCTTTCGGGCCATCCCTTTGACGAGGACTTCCTTATGTCCGTGGCAACCCTGGGCGCGCTGCTCATCGCGTTCGTCCCCGGCGGCGAGCCCGAGTTTGCCGAAGCCGTCTTCGTGATGCTGTTCTTCCAGGTGGGCGAGCTCTTTGAGGGCATGGCGCAGCGCAACAGCCGAAAGTCCATCTCGGAGCTCATGGACATCCGCCCCGACACCGCCAACGTGGAGCGCGACGGCTTGGTGCAGACCGTCGACCCGTCGACGGTCGAGGTGGGAGAGACGATCGTGATCCGCCCCGGGGAGAAGGTCCCCATGGACGCGGTGGTCGTCGAGGGCAGCTCGAGTCTGAACACCGTCGCCCTGACCGGCGAGAGCGCGCCGCGTGACGTCACCGTGGGCTCGCAGGTGGTCTCCGGCTGCGTCAACGTCTCCGGCGTGCTGCGCGCACACGTGACGAAGAGCTTTGGCGAGTCCACCGCGAGCAAGATCCTGGACCTGGTGCAGGACGCGAGCAAGGGCAAGTCCAAGTCGGAGAACTTCATCCGCCGCTTCGCGAGGGTGTACACCCCCATCGTGGTGTACCTGGCCATCGCCGTGGCGGTTCTCCCCCCGCTCGTCTCGGGCGACTTTGGGGCGAACTTCGCCACGTGGCTGCTCCGCGCCCTGACCTTCCTGGTGGTGAGCTGCCCCTGCGCGCTGGTGCTCTCGGTGCCCCTCACCTTCTTTGGCGGGATCGGCGGAGCGTCGCGCAAGGGAATCCTGGTGAAGGGCTCGTCGTACCTGGAGGCGCTGGCGCAGACCGACACCATCGTCTTCGACAAGACCGGCACCCTCACCAGGGGCGTGTTCGCGGTGAGCGCCGTGCACCCCTCGCTGGTGGGGCCGGACGAGCTGCTGCACCTCGCAGCCCACGTGGAGCGCAACTCCACACACCCCATCGCCGCGGCGCTGCGCGACGCCTACCCCAACGAGAACGACTCCTGCGAGGTCACCGATGCCGTCGAGCGCGCGGGCGAGGGCATCGTCGCCAAGGTCAACGGGCGGAGCGTGGCCGTGGGCAACTCTCGCCTGATGGACGCCGTGGGCGCCAAGTGGACCACGTGCAGCAGCGACACCGGGACCATCATCCACGTGGCGATCGACGGAACGTACGCCGGACACGTGCTGATCTCCGACGAGGTGAAGGACGACGCCGCGGAGGCAATCGCCGCCATCAAGCGCGAGGGCGTCCGCAGGACCGTGATGCTCACCGGCGACCGCGAGGACGTGGCGGAGCGGGTCGCGGGCAAGCTGGGGTTGGACGAGTATCACGCCGAGCTGCTGCCGGCGGACAAGGTCGAGAACGTGGAGAGGCTCCTCTCGACCGAGCCCGAGGGCGCACGCCTCGCCTTTGTGGGAGACGGCATTAACGACGCGCCCGTGCTCGCGCGCGCCGACGTGGGCATCGCCATGGGCGCCATGGGGTCCGACGCGGCAATCGAGGCTGCCGACGTGGTGCTGATGGACGACAAGCCCTCCAAGATCGCAGTTGCCATCCGCATCGCCCGCCGCACGCTTGGGATTGCCCGCCAGAACATCGTGTTCGCCATCGCCGTGAAGGTCGCGATCCTGATTCTGGCGGTGCTGGGGCTGGCCCCCATGTGGCTCGCGGTGTTTGGAGACGTGGGGGTCATGGTGCTCTGCGTGCTCAACGCGACCCGCGCGCTGCGCTAGGAGGCCGCGAGACGGCACCGATGCGGGCGGCATGGGCTGCGTGCCAAACCACGTCAGCCACCACCCATGGTGTGCCATGCTTTCCACCGACATAGGCCCGCCCCGCTCACCGGGATCGTCCGGCGACGCGGGGCGGGCCGTCTTTAACCGAGGGGAGCGAGTGTGGCGGAAGAGAGACGCGCGGTCATGCGCGACGTGCTGGCGGTCGCCTGGCCGGTCATGCTGTCGTACGTCGCGGTCGGCCTTCCCTGCGGGGTGCTCGCCGCCAAGGCGGGCATGGATCCGCTGATGAACTTCGTCCTCTCGCTCACCTTCCTCACGGGCGGCGGCCAGTTCATGATGAGCAACCTGTGGCTGGCGGGGACTCCCCTCCCCTCGATCGTCGCCTCGGTCGCCGCGATATCCACGCGCTTTGCGCTGTACTCGGCGTCGCTCTCCCCCTATCTCACCCGGTTCCATCGCAGGGACGCCCTTGCCATCTCCTGCTGCTACACGGAGGAGGCGTACGGCATCACGCTGGGAAAGCTCGCCTCCGGCGGTGACTGGGACGTGCGCCGGGCCCTCGCGCTCAACGTGACGGTACAGCTCACCTGGGCGCTCTCGTGCGCCGCAGGAGCCGCTCTCGGCGGCATCGTGGACGTGCCCACCGCGATTGCGGGCTTTGCCATGACCTCGCTGTTCATCTACCTGCTCTGGTCCCAGCCCCACTCCTGCGGGAACGCCTGCGCCGTAGTCGGGGCGGTTGCGGCGGTGGTCGCCTGCAAGTGGTCGGGCCTCGCCGGGGTCGCGGTCCCCGTCGCCGCCGTCGTGGGAGTCGTCGCGGGGATGGCGTCGCAGGCGCTTCCCACGAGGGGGAACGGGAGGTCGCGCGCATGACGGCACCTATGGGCACCAACGACTTCCTGATCCTCTGGCTCGCCTCGTTCGGCTTCATCCTGTTCTGCCGCGTGGCACCGGTCGTGGCCCTGAGGGGGAGGCCCCTCTCGCCCCGGGTCGTCGACGCGCTGGGCTACATCCCGCCCGCGGCGTTTGCCGCGCTCGTCGCCAACGACCTCCTCTCGCCCGGGATGTTCTCGGCAGGCCTGTGGTCTGGCCTGATGCCGCTCGTCGCAGGAGGCGTCGTGGTGCTGGTGGCGTGGCGCACCAAGTCGATGCTCTGGTGCTGCGTGGCTGGAGTCGTGGCGTACGTGCTGCTTTCGCTGCTGTAGGGCGTTGTGACGGGAGGCGGCGCGCGGCAAGCGCTTCGCCAGGGGGGTCCGCCGCCGGATCGCAACCCCACCCGCAGCTTTTGGCGCCCTCGGCCTCGCTCCCTGCCGCGGGCCTGCTAAGGAATCTTGAGTTGTGGCAATCGACGGGGCCACCGAGGGCACCCAGGCGACGGTCCCCTGCTGAGGAAAGCCGAGTATTGGCAGTCCGGTCCTGTCGGAAGCTCAGGAATCGCGAGGTTTGGCAGCCCAAGCACCCTTTCGACTGCCAATACTCGGCTTTCCTCAGCAGCTCAGGCCTGCGGATTGCCAAAACTCCGCTTTCCTCAGCAGGTCGTCTTCCGCGCACCCGTTGGGGACCCGGCTCCCACCGCGGGGACACGAATATCGGCCGTTCGCACCCATGCACGAGCCAGGGCCGACCACATGCACCGTCCGGTTAGGGCGACCCCCTACCCGCGGTGGAGCACCCGGTTAAGGAGGCGACGGACGACGCCCATCTCGGGCGCCTTGGTGGCAAGCGCAAGGCCAAAGGTGACGACGACCGCGGGGACCCCGCCCACCACGATGTAGAGCAGGGCGCGGCCGACCGAGTTGGTCACCACGTAGTCGCCCAGCGGCGTCAGGCCCACGATCAGCATGCCGACGGCGGTGCCCGCGAGCCCGTAGACGGTCGAGCGCACCCCAGCGCCGATGATGCTGCGAAGCCCCACATGGCCGAGCTCCCCGCGCAGCATCGCGAAGGTCACCACGTCGACCGCGGCAAAGTACAGGAACGAGGAGAACGCCACCATCCACAGCCCGGTCCTCTGCGTGAGGGTCATGCACACCACCACCTGCACGCCTGCGGCGACCATGTTGGCCACGGCGTACACGCCCATCTTCCTGAGGGACGAGCACACCTTCTGCAGGTACATGCACACGCCGTACACCGGCAGCGACACCGAGAGGGTCGCGAGGTACGTCGCCGTGAGGCCAATCTGGTCGCCCGTGAACTTGCCTGCGGCAAGCAGCGTGATGAGCGGGCGCGAGAACGCGATGAGGTACATCATGAACGGGATCATGAGGAAGATGATCTGGCTGGTGCCCGCCGACACGCCGTGGCGGTAGGACTCCATGTCACCACGCGCGACGTCGTCGGAGAGCTCCGTGAACATGGCGGTGGTGATGGGCACCGCGAGGATGGCGTAGGGCAGCGTGTACCACAGGCGCGCATAGTAGGAGACCGAGGCGCCCGCGGCTGTGACCGAGAGCGCCGAGCTGGTCATGACCGAGACCGTCACGAACGAGCAGACCATGACCACGAGCGACGGGATGCCGATGGAGAGGGTCTCCTTGATCGCCGGGTCGTGCACGTCCACGTGCCAGCGGATGTGGACCCCATGCTTGCGGAGCGAGGGAATCTGCATGCCCGCCTGAATGGCGACGCCGAGCGGGTTGCCGATCGCCAGCATGAGGAGCGCGAGCCTGGGGTTGCTGGGCACCAGGAACGCGTACGCGAAGAACGACGCCGTGGTCACGAAGTTGTTGAAGATGGGCGCGGCGCTGCTCCAGAAGTAGTCGCGCTCGGCGTTGAGCACGCCCGAGAAGATCGAGTCGAGCGAGTACAGCACGACCTCGATCACGAAGAACCGGAAGAAGTACGTGGCAAGGTTGGAGTCGAAGTCCGAGCTCGCCGAGAACGACTGCGTCCACACCACCTGGGCGGCGAAGGCAAAGCCCAGAATCGCGACCGCGCCCATGATGAGAACCACGAGCGAGATGAGGTTGGAGGTGTACTCGCTCGCCCCCTTGGTGCCAAGCTTCTTCTTCACCGAGAGGTACACGGGCAGGAAGGCGGTCACCAGCATGCCGCCCACCACCAGCTCGTAGAGCTGGTTGGGCAGGTTGTTCGCCACCGAGTAGCAGCTCGCGGTGACCGTGACGCCCAGCGCGTACGCCTGTCCCCAGGTGCGGAAGAAGCCGGTCAGGCGACTGATGATCACCAACACGCTCATGAGGGCGGTGTTGCGGCCCACCTGGGCGGCCTTCTCCTCCTCGGAGGGCTCGGCCTGGGCGTCGTCCGCGACCTCGTCTGCAAGGGAGAGGGGCGCGCCACCCTCGGCCCGGGCCGTCCCCGCGCCGGCAGGTGCGTCCTCCCCGACCGCGATCGGCTCCATGTTGGCGAGCGAGTCGTCCGCCAGCCACGGGTCGCCCTGTCCGGCCCTGACAGACCCGCCCGAGACCTCGCGCGAGGTGACGGACGAGACGGATGCGGCCCCCTCCCTGCTCTCCTGGGCAAGGCGCACGTAGAGCATGGTCTCGTCGGGCGAGAGGCGCCTACCGCGCTGGCTGGGGTCCATGTTGGGGCGCGGGGTCGATCCGTCCCCCGCGGCGAGGTGCTTGGGTGCCGAAGACAAGGCGTTCCTCCTCTATCGGGTGATGTCGGCGAAGGTGGCGCCGAGGAAGTCGCGGAGCGCGACGGGGTCGAGCGTGAGTGAGAGGCCCCGCCGCCCGCCCGAGATGATGATGGTGTCGAAGAGCTGGGCCGTCTCGTCGATCAGCGTGGGAAACGCCTTCTTCATTCCCACGGGCGTGCAGCCGCCGCGCACGTAGCCCGTGAGGCCCTCAAGCTCCTTCACGGGGATGAGGGAGAGGCTCTTCTCCCCTGCGGCCGCGGCGGCCTTCTTGAAGTCGAGCTCCTGTGCCACGGGGATGCAGCACACCACGTGGTCGCCCGACGGCGCCACGGTCACCAGCGTCTTGAACGAGGAGTCCGGGTCCTCGCCCGCCTCCTCGGCCATCCGCAGCCCCAGGCCGCGCGAGAGGTCGTCCTCCTCCATCTCGCGCCACTCGTACGAGACGCCCCCGCGCTCCAGCTCGCGCATGGCGTTGGTCTTCTGGACCTTGTCCCGCCTGGCCATCTACCTCTCCTCCGCCATGCGCGCCCGGTCGCGCTCGAGGATGGGCGCCAGGTACCTGCCCGTGTACGACTCGCTCACCTTTGCCACCTGCTCGGGCGTGCCGTAGGCGACGACCGTGCCGCCGCCCTCGCCGCCCTCGGGGCCCATGTCGATGATGCGGTCGGCCATCTTGATCACGTCGAGGTTGTGCTCGATCACCAGCACGGTGTTGCCGGCGTCCACGAGCTTCTCGAGCACGTCCACCAGCTGGCGCACGTCCTCAAAGTGCAGGCCCGTGGTGGGCTCGTCCAGGATGTAGAAGGTCTTGCCCGTCTGCTGGCGGTGCAGCTCCTTGGCCAGCTTCACGCGCTGCGCCTCGCCGCCAGAGAGCGTGGTGGCGGGCTGTCCCAAGTGCACGTAACCCAGGCCCACGTCGTAGAGGGTCTGAAGCTTGTTCTTGATGCGCGGGATGTTCGCGAAGAACGCGAGCGCCTCGGTCACGGTCATGTCCAGCACCTGGCTGATGTTCTTGCCGTGGTAGGTGACCTCCAGCGTCTCGCGGTTGTAGCGCTGGCCGTGGCACACCTCGCAGGGCACGTACACGTCGGGCAGGAAGTTCATCTCGATCTTGATCTGGCCGTCGCCCTTGCACGCCTCGCAGCGCCCGCCCGGCACGTTGAATGAGAAGCGCCCGGCGCTGTAGCCGCGGGCGCGGCTCTCGGGCGTCGAGGCAAACAGCGCGCGGAGGTCGTCCCACAGGCCGATGTAGGTCGCGGGGTTGGAGCGCGGCGTGCGGCCGATGGGGCTCTGGTCGATGTCGATGACCTTGTCTATGATCTTGCGGCCGTCCTCGTCGAACACGCCCTCGATGCGGCGGTAGGGCCCCACGATGCGCTTGGAGTGCTGCACGGCGTTGGTGAGCGCCGGGGCGATGGTGTCGGTGACCAGGGACGACTTGCCCGAGCCCGAGACGCCCGTGACCACGGTGAGGGTCCCCAGCTCGATCTTGACGGTGACGTTCCTGAGGTTGTTGGCCCGTGCGCCAACCACCTTGAGGCAGCCGCGCCCGGGCTTGCGGCGGCTCTCGGGCAGCGCGATCATGCGCCGTCCCGTGAGGTAGGCGCCCGTGAGGGAGTCCGGGTTCTCCATGATCTGCCGCGGGGTGCCGCAGGCGACCACGGTGCCGCCCATCTCGCCCGCCCCCGGGCCCATGTCCACCACGTAGTCGGCGGCGCGGATGGTGTCCTCGTCGTGCTCGACCACGATCACGGTGTTACCCATGTCGCGCAGGCGCTTGAGCGTTGCGATGAGGCGGTCGTTGTCGCGCTGGTGGAGCCCGATGGAGGGCTCGTCCAGGATGTAGAGGACGCCCATGAGGCCGGCGCCTATCTGGGTCGCGAGCCTGATGCGCTGCGCCTCTCCGCCCGAGAGCGTGGTGGCGGCGCGGCTGAGCGTGAGGTAGTCCAGGCCCACGTTGACCATGAACTGCAGGCGGGCGATGACCTCCTTCACTATGGGCGCGCCGATGAGGCACTGCCTCTCGGTGAGCTGCAGGCCCTTGAAGAACTCCAGCGCCTGCCGACAGCTGAGGTCGCAGACCTCCATGATGTTCTTGTCGCCCACGGTGACGGCCAGGTACTCGGGCTTGAGCCTCCTGCCGTGGCACGTGGGGCACGGCACCTCGCTGATGTAGCGCTCCAGGTGCTTGCGCATGGTCTCGGAGGTCGTCTCCTGGTACTTGTCAAACAGGATGGAGCGCACGCCCGAGAACTTGGTGGTCCAGTTGGTGTCGCGCCCGTCGCGCGTGTGATACTCCACGGCGACCTTGGCGTCACCCAGGCCGTCGAGAAGGGCCTTGCGCGTCTTGGGCTTGAGCCTCTCCCACGGGGTCGCGGGGTCCTCGCCCATGTGGCGCACCACCGCCGCGATGATCTGCGGGTAGTAGTTGGAGTGGCCGAAGATGCCGCCGAAGGCGCCGCTCGCGGGCGGCAGCGACGGGTCGTCGATCAGGGCCTCGGCGTCGACCACGCGCCTCACGCCCAGGCCGTCGCAGTCGGGACAGGCGCCGTAGGGGGCGTTGAACGAGAAGTCGCGGGGCTGCAGGTCGTCGATGGAGTGGCCGTGCTCGGGGCAGGCCAGGGCGAGGGAGTATTGGAGAAGCTCGCCCTCCGTCCCCTCGGGGGCGTCACGCGGCGGCAGGAGGTAGAACCCCACCTTGCCCGAGGCCAGCCTGGTGGCCGTCTCGACCGCCTCGGCGACGCGGCCCAGCGAGGACTCGCGTATGACCACGCGGTCCACGACGACCTCGATCGAGTGCTTGTACTTCTTGTCGAGCCTGATGTCCTCGTCCAGGTCGCGGACCTCGCCGTCCACGCGGACGCGCGAGAAGCCCTCCTTGCGCAGGTCCTCGAAGAGCTTGGCGTACTCGCCCTTCCTGCCCAGCACCACGGGCGCCAGCACGAGGGCGCGCCTCCCCTCTCCCGCGGCAAGGACCTTGTCTGCCACCTGGTCGGTGGTCTGCCGCTCGATGACGCGCCCGCACTCGGGGCAGTGCGGGGTGCCTATGCGCGCGTAGAGCAGGCGCAGGTAGTCGTAGATCTCGGTGACGGTGCCCACCGTGGAGCGGGGGTTGCGGCTCGTGGTCTTCTGGTCGATCGAGACCGCGGGCGACAGGCCATCGATGGAGTCGAGGTCGGGCTTGTCCATCTGTCCCAGGAACATGCGGGCGTAGCTCGAGAGGGACTCAACGTAGCGGCGCTGCCCCTCCGCGTAGATAGTGTCGAACGCCAGGCTCGACTTGCCCGAGCCCGAGAGGCCCGTGATCACCACGAGCTTGTCGCGGGGTATGGTGACGTCCACGTTGCGGAGGTTGTGCTCGCGCGCGCCACGGATGACGATCGAGTCTGATGCCATGTGAGAGACCCCTATGCTACTGGGCCCAACCGCGTCGGCGTGGGCCTTGGACTGATCCGTTTTGGTCAGCCTACCAGTGTATAGCCGCGACGGGCGACTCACAGAAGGCGCATGATGCCCCATGCCGCGGGGTAGAATCGTACGGTCACACATCTGCAAGCTTGGCTAGCCAAAGGAGTTCCTTCATGGCAGACGAACTAGACAGGAAGCAGCTGCGCCGCGAGGTCGACCAGGCGCTGGGGCATGGCGGCGCCCCCCAGCACCAGGGTCCGGAGCAGTTCCAGATGGCGGAGGGCTCCTCCGCAAGGCACGTGATCGGCGTCATCTCGGGCAAGGGAGGCGTCGGCAAGTCGCTGGTCACCGGCGCGGTGGCAACCAGCCTCAGGCGCGCGGGCAAGCGCGTGGGCATCCTCGACGCCGACATCACGGGCCCCTCCATCCCCAAGATGTTCGGGATGTCCGGGGTCCACGCCATGGCGCGCGACGAGAAGATCCTCCCCGCGGTGTCCAAGGGCGGCATCGAGGTCATGAGCACCAACCTCGTGCTGCAGAGCGAGACCGACCCCGTGCTGTGGCGCGGGCCCATGCTCATGGGCGCCCTCGAGCAGTTCTTTGGCGACACGGACTGGGGCGAGCTCGACTACCTGCTCGTTGACATGCCCCCGGGAACGGGCGACGTGGCACTCACGGTGTTCCAGTCGCTCCCCGTGGAGGGCGTGGTCATCGTGAGTTCCCCCCAGGACCTGGTCCAGATGGTCGTGGGCAAGGCGCTCAACATGGCCGCCATGATGAGCGTCCCCGTGGTGGGCCTGGTCGAGAACATGGGCTACCTGGCCTGCCCGCACTGCGGCGAGAGGATCGAGCCCTTTGGCCCCAGCCGACTCCAGGAGACCGCAGACCACTTTGGCATCATGGCGCTGGACCAGCTCCCCATAGACCCCGCCATCGCCGCCAGCTGCGACGAGGGCGACTTTGAGCAGAAGATGCCCCAGGGCCTGGTCGCCAAGACAATTGACCAGATCCTCGCGCACGACGAGGCGGACGGCCGATGACGCAGCGCAGGGCGGGACGCGGGCCCTCGCGCGCCGCGGTCCGCGAGGGCCAGCTCAGGCGGGCCCGCTCCATCGAGCTGCCCGCCTCCTGCGACGTCGCCGTGGTGGGAGGCGGCGCGTCGGGCCTCTGCGCGGCAATCGCCGCCGCCGAGGCGGGCGCGAGCGTGGTCGTGCTCGAGCGCGACCTGGAGTGCGGGCGCACCATCCTCGCGACGGGCAACGGACGCTGCAACTTCTCGACCGTCGAGCTGGGGGCCGACCGCTACAACGACCCCGCGTTCGTCTCCCCCGCCCTCGGCGAGACCCCCCTGGACGACATCCTCGCGTTCTTCCGCGAGTCCGGGCTGCGCTGGTCGCTCGAGGGTCCGCGCCTGTACCCCGTCTCGCGCCAGGCTGCGTCGGTGCGCAGCGTGCTGCTGCGCCGCGCGCGCAGGGCAGGCGTCACGCTCGCCCCGGCGCGCACGGTCGTCTCGCTCGAGCCCGGCTCCGACGGGTTCTCCCTCGCCCTCTCCACGGAGGGGGAGGAGTCCGTCTCCGGCCTCCTCGCGGGCAGCGTCGTCCTCGCCACGGGCGGCGGCGCCCTGGACCTCCCTCGCCACCTCGGCCTGGAGGTCACCCCCACGTCCCGGGCGCTCTGCCCCGTCGACTGCGAGGACTCCCCCGTGCTCGGCCTCGACGGCAGGAGGGACCAGGCGGCGGTCTCGCTCATCCACGGGCACTTCCCCTGCTGGAGGGAGAGGGGCGAGGTCCTCTTCCGCGACTACGGCCTCTCGGGCATCGTGGTCTTCGACCTCTCCCGCCGCATACAGCCGGACGACGTCGTGACGATCGACCTCGCCCCCGACGTGGCGCGCTCCGAGCTGCAGGAACTCGTTGACCCCTTCGCCCGCGGCACCTTCGAGGAGGGCTGCCTGGACGGGATCCTGGACCCCTCAATAGCGCGTCTCCTCGAGCGGCTCGCCCGCGAGCGCTGGGACGGTGGCATCGAGCTCCCCGGCAGGGAGGACCCTCCCCGCTCCGACTCCGAGGCCCTCATGCGCCTCGTGAGCGGGCTCCCGCTGCGCGTGACGGGGGTGCACCAGGGCGGCCCCGCCCAGGTCACCAGGGGAGGCGTCGCAACCTCGCAGGTCGACCCGCACACCATGGGGGTGCGTGGGATGCGTGGTCTCTTCGCCTGTGGCGAGGCGCTCGACGTGGACGGGGACTGCGGGGGATACAATCTTTCGTGGGCCTGGAAGAGCGGACTGGTTGCCGGCTCAAACGCCGCGGAGAGGACACGCTAGCATGCTCGAGCTCACCGGCATTCGCATCCCCCTGGACCACCTGGACGGCACCTTCCCCACCGAGGAGGAGGCAATCCAGAAGGCGGTCCTCCGCAAGCTGCACCTCCCCCTCAACGACATCGACCAGATCGAGCTCAGGAAGCGCTCGCTCGACGCCCGCAAGAAGTCGGACGTCCGCTACAACTACACCCTCCTCGTGACGCTCTGCGGCGGCGCGGAGGCGGAGCGCGAGCTGCTCCACCGCCTGAGGAGGCACCACGAGCTGCGCGGCGTGCGCGAGTACAGCGAGACCACCTACCGCTTCCCCGCGCACCTGGGCACCATGCCGGCCAAGCGCCCCGTGGTCGTGGGCGCGGGCTGCGCCGGGCTCTTCTGCGCGCTCGCCCTCGCCGAGGCGGGGCTCGAGCCGCTGCTCGTGGAGCGCGGCGAGGACGCCGAGGCCCGGTGCGAGAGAATCGACCACTTCGAGGAGACCGGGGAGCTCGACCCCGAGAGCAACATACAGTTTGGGCTCGGCGGCGCGGGGACCTTCTCTGACGGCAAGCTCGGGACGGGCACCAAGAGCCCCGCGCACCGCCTCATCCTCAAGACCTTCGTGGACGCGGGGGCGGACCCCAAGATCATGTGGGACGCCAAGCCGCACGTGGGAAGCGACGTCCTCCCCACGGTCGTGACCAACATCTGCGGGCGCATTGGCGTCCTGGGCGGAGAGGTGCGCTTTGGCACCCGGCTCACGGGCATCTCCACGTCGGGTGGCAGCGTGAGCGGGGTCACGCTCGAGCGCCGCGACCCCCAGACCGGGATCGTGGTGGAGGAGCGCGTCCCCGCGGACAACGTGGTGCTCGCCTGCGGCCACTCGGCGCGCGACGTCTTCTCCATGCTTGCCAAGACGGGCATTCGCCTCGAGCGCAAGACCTTCGCCATGGGCGTGCGCATCGAGCACCTGCAGTCCATGGTTGATCGCTCGCAGTACGGCCCCGTGGCGGGTCACCCCGCGCTCGAGCCGGCATCGTACAAGCTCGTCGCGCACCTGCCCTCCGGCAGGAGCGCCTTCTCCTTCTGCATGTGCCCGGGCGGCTACGTGGTCGCCGCCGCCAGCGAGCCGGACGGCGTGGTGACCAACGGCATGAGCCTCTCCGCCCGTGACGGGCAGAACGCCAACGCGGGGTTCCTGGCCAACGTGTTCCCGGAGGACCTCCCCGGTGACGACGTGCTCGCAGGCGTGGAGCTTCAGCGCACGTGCGAGCGCGCGGCGTTCGAGGCGGGCGGTGGCGGCTACGTCGCCCCCGCTCAGCTGGTGGGCGACTTCCTGAAGGGAGTCCCCTCCACCGCGGGCGGAGACGTGCTGCCCACCTATCCGCGCGGGGTCGCCTGGGGCGACGTCGCGGCGTGCCTGCCAAACTACATCGCGCAGACCCTGCGCGAGGCCATCCCCGTGATGGACCGGTACCTGCACGGCTTCGCCACCGCCGACGCGGTGCTCACGGGGGTCGAGACCCGCTCCAGCTCACCCGTGCGCGTCACGCGCGGCAAGGAGCTGCAGTCCGTCTCGTGCGCGGGGCTCTGGCCGTGCGGCGAGGGCGCGGGCTACGCCGGCGGCATCATGAGCGCCGCGACCGACGGGCTGCGGGTCGCCGAGGCCCTGGTGGCATCCCTCAAGTAGCGACGATCGCACGGCGTATCGACGCACAAGCGAGGCGCCGTCGCCCATCTCGGACGGCGGCGCCCCTTTGTCTTCCAGGTTGTCATGGGAACGTTCCCGCACCGAGGAATGCCACTTGGGCGGATGCCTCGCGGGCGACCCCTACTTGCCCAGTGCCAGGACCAGCCTGGACAGCTCGGACTCAACGTTCATGCCGGTGAGGAACGCGACCCCGTTGAACACGGGCACGTCGTAGTCCTCCCCCTCGGACTTAACGACCGAGACGTACGCGTCCGCGTCCACGAGCGCCTGGGGAAGGTCAGCGACCTCGACGGCGACGACGTCCGCATTGACACCACGGGCCACCAGCAGCTTCCTGACCTTCTCTGCGACGACCTGCGAGGTGGCGACACCCGACCCGCACGCGACAACGACCTTGGGCATGTGCATCCCCTCTCAACTGACTCACAACGGCTCTAAGTCTACGCAGAATCCGCCCGTTTGGGCAAACGGAAACAGGAGCCTAATCTACGCCTCCCCACGGGCGCGGTGGCAAGATGCCCTGAGGAGCATGCTCACTCGCCCTCTGGAGCCGTCGTGTCCAGGCAGGCAAGGCCCTCCCGTCAATGCTTGCGGGGGCGGTACTTCCGGCGCGTGGCGTGGGCGGAGCCCTTGCGGTCGGTTGCCTTGAGGCGGGCGATCACGTCCTGCTCGGACTCCCCCTCTAACTTGGCGCGCAGGGCCACCACCTGGTCGCGCAGCCGTGCGGCGCGCTCGAAGTCCATGTCCGCCGAGGCCTGGATCATCTCGTCCTCCAGCGAGCCGAGCACCTTGGAGACCTCCTCCTTGGGGAGGGCCGAGAGCTCGTCGGCCACGGCGTCGATGGTCGCCTCGCGCTCCGCCTCGGAGTCCGCGGCATCGCCCTCCGCACCACCCGCGGTGAAGAACTCGCCGTTGACGCGCGACTTGGTGTCGAGGGTCTTGCTCGCCTCCTCGATGAAGCTCGTGACGTCGGTGATCGACTTCTTGACCGTCTGGGGCACGATGCCGTGCTCGTCGTTGTAGGCCATCTGTATGCTGCGGCGCCGCGCCGTCTCGTCCATCGCCTCGCGCATGGAGTCGGTGATCGTGTCCGCGTACATGATGACCTCGCCGTGCGCGTTTCGCGCCGCACGCCCCATGGTCTGGATGAGGGAGCGACGGTTGCGGAGGAAGCCCTCCTTGTCTGCGTCGAGGATCGCCACGAGCGAGACCTCGGGGATGTCGAGCCCCTCGCGCAGGAGGTTGATGCCCACCAGCACGTCGATCTTGCCCAGGCGCAGGCTCCGGATGATGTCGACGCGGTCGAGCGTGGCCGTGTCGCTGTGCATGTAGTTGACGCGGATGCCCTCGTCCAGCAGGTGGTCCGTCAGATCCTCGGCCATGCGCTTGGTGAGCGTGGTCACCAGCACGCGCTCCCCCTTCGCCGTGCGCGCCTTGATCTCGTCCAGCAGGTCGTCGATCTGGCCACGGACGGGACGGACCTCCACCTTGGGGTCGAGCAGCCCGGTGGGGCGGATGACCTGCTCCACCTCCTGCTGCGTGACGCCCTCCTCGTAGTCGCCCGGCGTCGCGGACACGTAGATGAACTGCGGGATGCGCTGCTCAAACTCGTCAAAGCGCAGCGGGCGGTTATCCAGGGCGGAGGGCAGACGGAAGCCGTGGTCCACAAGCGTGATCTTGCGGGCGCGGTCGCCCTCGTACATGCCACGGATCTGCGGCACGGTCACGTGGCTCTCGTCGATGATGCAGAGCATGTCGCTGGGGAAGTAGTCTATGAGCGTGTAGGGCGGCTCGCCGGGCTTGCGCCCGTCCAGGTGGCGAGAGTAGTTCTCGATGCCCGAGCAGTAGCCCATGGTCTCGAGCATCTCCAGGTCGTAGTTGGTGCGCTGGGAGAGGCGCTGGGCCTCCAGCAGCATGTCGTTTGCCTTGAGCTCCGCCACGCGGTGCTCAAGCTCGTCCTCGATCGTCTTGATGGCGTGCGTGACCTTGGGGCGCTCGGTGACGTAGTGCGACGCGGGCCAGATGGGGATGGCGTCGTACTCGCGCACCACCTCGCCCGTGACGTTGTCAATCTCTGCGATCTGGTCAACCTCGTCGCCAAAGAAGCTCACACGCAGCGGGTTCTCCGCATAGGGCGGGAACACGTCCACGGTGTCGCCGCGCACGCGGAAGGTGCCGCGCGACAGGTCGTAGTCGTTGC
Source organism: uncultured bacterium (assembly GCA_905214865.1). GTDB lineage: Bacteria > Actinomycetota > Coriobacteriia > Coriobacteriales > Atopobiaceae > Olsenella_H. The sequence continues at coordinate 25,703 of CAJMNO010000008.1, forward strand.
GGTCGTACTGGATGTCGATGAGCTCGCGGATGAGGTCGTCTCGCTCGAGCGGGACCTCCTTGTCCACGTTGGGGGCAAGGCCTGCATAGTCCTGCGGGCTGCCGATGCCATAGATGCAGCTGACGGACGCGACCACGATCACGTCGCGCCGGCTGAGGAGGCTCGAGGTCGCCTGGTGGCGGAGCTTCTCCACCTCCTCGTTGATCGAGGCGTCCTTCTCTATGTAGGTGTCGGTCTGCGGGACGTAGGCCTCGGGCTGGTAGTAGTCGTAGTACGAGACGAAGTAGACCACGGCGTTGTTGGGAAAGAGCTCGCGCATCTCGCTCGCGACCTGTGCGGCGAGCGTCTTGTTGGGCTCCATGATCAGGGTGGGACGCTGTACGGCCTCGATGGTCTTTGCCATGGAGAAGGTCTTGCCGCTTCCCGTGACGCCCAGCAGCGTCTGGTAGCGAAGGCCGCGCTCGACCCCGTCCGCCAGCTTGGCGATGGCCTGCGGCTGGTCCCCCGCCGGCTGGTAGGGCGAGACGACCTCAAGGCGCTCACCACCATGCGTCAGCCCAAAGCGACGGAGCTCGGCGCCAAACCGCTCCTTTGCCTCCGGCGTGCCGGCAAGCGGCTCGTAGCGCACCGTGCTGCCATCCTCCGCCACGAACGAGCGTCCCTCTCCCGCCTGTGCCATGGCAAGCCTCCCTCTTCGCTCCAATAGAACAAGTGTACCCTATGGGAGAGGGGCCTTCCACTTCCACGGAGGCGATGCCGCCGGGCCTTCCTGGCACACGCACGGATTTGAGCTGCCCCGCGCGTGCAACGGCTAGTTGGTGTCGGTGATGCCGTTGGGATAGAGCTCCTGGTACTTTGCGTAGGCGTCCTTCACGCGCACCAGGTAGGCGGCCGTCTCGGCATACGTGATGTTGTTGGAGATGTCGCCGCCCGAGCTCTGCCAGCTGCTCACGGAGCCGAGCCCGGCGTTGTACGCCGCGATCACCTCGTCGGTGGAGCTGAGGTTTGCCTGCAGGTAGGCCAGGTACGCCGTGCCGTACTCGATGTTGGTCGTGGGGTCCGTGAGTGCCGTCGGGTCGTACGTGGACGAGTTCACCGAGCCAAGCGACGCAAGCTCCTGCGAGGTCGCCGGCATCAGTTGCATCAGCCCCTGCGCCCCCGCGTCGGACTGCACGGTGGGGTTCCAGTTGGACTCGCACTTGATGACCGCGCACACAAGGTAGGGATCCACGCCGTAGCGGTCCGACGCGTCCTGGATGATGTCCGCGTACTTCACCGGATAGAAGATGGACCTCACGAGGTTGTCCGGCACCAGCGAGAACCCAAAGGTGAGCACGCACACGATGGCCATGAGCGCGATGGGGATGGTCCGGAACCACCTGAAGAAGCGCGTGTCTCCCATGCTCACTCCGCCTTCCTGGCAGGCCGCCAGCCATTGGCCTGGTGGGCGTCCCACCAGGCGTCGGCACGTGCCATGAGCTCGTCGGCACTGCCCCGGTTGTCGACGAGCGTGTCGCAGTGCGAGCCCAGGTACTCGTCGCTCGGCTGCCGCGCCGCCCGGGCGTCGAAGTCCGCCCCGTCCATCCCGCGCCCGATGGCACGGCGTCGACGCTCCCCGAGCGGGCAGGCGACGGCGACGACCTCGTCCGCCAGGTGGACGTACGGCTGGAACCTATCGAGGAGCGGGACCTCGACCACCACGCAGGAGGGTGCGTCCGACATCCTGCTCAGGCTCGAGAGCCTCGCCATGAGCGCAAGCCCGATGTGGGGGAGCTCGATCGCCTCAAGACGTGCCGCACCCTCCGCAGAGGCGAAGGCCCGCCGGGCGAGAAGCGTCCGGTCGAGCTCGCCGGTGGCGGGGTCCAGCAGGTCGTCGCCAAACGCGCGCGCGACCGCCTTGAGGCAGTCAGACCCGGGCGCCAGGACCTCGCGCGACAGCTGGTCGAGGTCTATCCGCCTCGCCCCACGCGCCTGCAGGCGGCGGGCGAAGCTTGACTTGCCAGAGGCGATGCCACCGGCCACGAACGCAACGTACATCTCTCCCCCTTGCGATGAGGTGCCTCACGCCGCCGCGGCGGTCGGACGCACGGAAGAAGCAGGGGCGCGGCCGGCCAGAAGCCAGCCGCGCCCCCGTGATCGCTGGAAGTTGGTCTAGGAGCGGAGGTCGAACTTCTGGTGGCACCGCGGGCAGGTGACCCTGATGTGGCCCTTGCCACGCGGGACGCGCACGCGCTGGTGGCAGTTGGGGCAGGTGGCATGCTTGAACTCGCGACCCTCGCGGGCGGCGGCAGCGGGGTTTGAGACCCAGCCGCTCACGGGACCGAGCTTGGACATGACCTGTTCGTTCTCCCTGCGGCGCGAGGCGACGTCGGGCGAGAGAATCCTGAACACCGCGTACGCGACGAGCAGCAGGACGATGATCGTGAGGGGCAGCGCCCGGACGAACAGGTTGATGATGAGCAGGATCGCCGCGACGACGACCACGAGGATGGAGAGCTGGTCGACCCCGTTACGACCGTTCATGAAGTTGGATGAGTTGCCGCCAAAGCCGCTCTTTGCCACCATGACCTCTTTCCCGGGACGAGGCTCCCGTGCGTTTGTCCTTCATGCCATCGGCGGAACATGTCCGTCCGAAACTACGGTAGTACAGTAGCTTAGCGCATCGGGGCGGGGCTTTGCCCGTACCCCCGCAATGGACCCACAAAGCCCACCGCCCAATGCGGGTGGTGACCGGCGGCTACCTCGCGGCGTCCACGAACGCGTGCCACAGCGCGCGGTCGCTTGCGAGCGTGCTCCAGGTGTACTCGGGATGCCACTGCACGCCGAGCACGAAGCGGTGACCGGGGAGCTCTATGCACTCGGGCACACCGTCCGTCGCCTCGCCGGAGAGCACCGCGCCCTCCCCCAACCTGCCCACGCAGCAGTGGTGGCTGGAGTTCACCTGGATGAGCGGAGAGCCGACGATGCTCCTCAGGAGCGTCCCCTCCCGCACCTCGACCGGGTGCGCTGGGTCGGTGAGCACCATCGCGTGGCGCCAGTGGGCCATGCCCTCGCGCGGCTTGAGGCCGGGCACGTCCATGCACAGCGTGCCGCCGAGGACCACGTTGAGCAGTTGCGTCCCCCTGCATGTGGTGAACAGGGGCTTGTCCGCCTCGAGGACCCTCTCGACGAGGGGGAACTCAAAGCCGTCGCGCTCGGGGCACAGCAGGGACTGGTCGTAGGGTCCCTCGTCGCCAAAGCGGCGCGGGTCGACGTCGGGGCCACCGGGAACCGCGAAGCCGTCGCAGATGTCGACGAGGTGAGAGATGAGTCCCTCGTCGTGGGTGAGCGGGAGCATCAGGGGGACGCCGCCCGCGTCGATGATGGCATCGGCGAAGACCGAGATCATGGACTCGCTCGGGGCGAGGTGCTCGGGGATCCTCAGCGACGGCTCCTGGACCTCCCAGCGCGGGGCGACTCCGATGATGGGGCCGTGCCCCTCTCCCCTGCCACTGGAAACGACCTCGTCCACATGAGCCTCAGCCACTCGAACTCCCCCTTTTCAATCGCCTCAAACCCCAAGCATTCTAGGAAAGCGCCCCGGGGCCTTGGACAGCCACGGGGCGCTTTCATGGAAACAGAACACCGGCGCTGCCTAGTGCCCGCTTATCGACTCCAGGAACTCCTTGGCACGCTCGCTCTTGGGATGGTCGAAGAACTCGTCCGGGGCACCCTCCTCCACGATCTGGCCGTCCGCCATGAACACGACGCGGTCTGCCACGCGGCGGGCGAAGCTCATCTCGTGCGTGACCACGATCATGGTCATCCCCTGGCGGGCAAGCTCGACCATCACGTCGAGGACCTCGTTGATCATCTCGGGATCGAGCGCGCTCGTGGGCTCGTCGAACAGCATCGCCTTGGGGTGCATGGCGAGGGATCGCGCGATGGCGACGCGCTGCTGCTGGCCGCCGGAGAGCTGGGCGGGCACCTTGGAGGCCTGCTCCGCCACGCCCACGCGCCTGAGGAGTTCCATGGCCTCTGCCTGCGCCTTCTCCTTGGGCACGCCCAGGACGTCGATGGGGCCTATGGTGACGTTGTCCAGGATGGACATGTGGGCGAAGAGGTTGAACTGCTGGAACACCATGCCCAGGTCGGCACGCATCGCGGCGAGCTCCTTGCCCTCCTGGGGAAGCGGCTTGCCCTCGATGAGGATCTGGCCCGAGTCGATGGTCTCGAGGCGGTTGATGGTTCGGCAGAGCGTGGACTTGCCCGAGCCGGATGGCCCTATGATGACGAGGACCTCTCCCTTGTCGACCCTGAGGTTGATGTCCTTAAGTACGTGGAGGTCGCCGTAGTGCTTGTCGACGTCCCTGAGTTCGATGACGGGGATCTGCTTGCCCTCGTCCTGCATGGTGGTGGCCATGTCCCTCCCATCCGTGGCGCGTGGGCCACGATCAATTGACCCTGAGCGAACCTACATGGGGTTCTCGGACGTGCGCGCGACGATCCTGGTCCCCGACCTCCTCGCAAGGTACACCGAGAGCTGGTTGATGCCGTAGTTGATGAGGATGTAGATGATCGCGATGACGAAGTACGTTGAGACCAGCGCATCGTAGTTGCTGATGAGCACGCGTGCGTTCTGGAGCATGTCCGGGAAGCTCACGACGTAGGCGACCGTGGTGTCCTTGACCACGACCACGAGCTGCGAGACGAGCGATGGGATGACCATGCGCAGCGCCTGGGGGAACACGATCTTGAGCTTGACGTGCATGGGGCTCATGCCAAGCGAGAGCGCGGCCTCGGTCTGTCCCTTGGGCACCGCGTACATGCCGGCGCGGAAGACCTCGGCGAGGACGCCCGAGGCCGCGAGGGCGACCGGCAGCGCGATCATCCAGAACGACGACATCTTAATCCCGTACTGCGGAATGACCAGGAAGAAGAAGTAGATCAGCAGCAGGCTCGGAACGCCGCGGAAGAAGTTGATGATCACGTGGCACACGGCGGACAGCACGCGGTTGGAGCTGATCCTCCCCAGCATGAGCAGGAGTCCGAGCAGGAGCGCTATGACGCCCGACGTGACGGCGACCTCGACGGTGCCCACAAGGCCCTGCAACAGGAAGCGCCAGGTGGTCCAACGGGTGAAGAACAGCCAGTACTTGGGCGACAGCTGCCCGGTGACGTAGAAGCGCCGGACGATCGCCCACACCCCCCACGCCACGAGGAGCAGGGAGATGAACGTCCAGAAGCGGATGCGGCGGCGGGTCTTTGGGCCGGGGGCCTCGTAGAGCGCGTCGCGCATGGAGGTGGTTGCATCGCTCATCGAAGAATCCTCACCCTCTTGTCAATCGCGTTGCCGACGTAGCCTATGGCCAGGGCCGAGAGCGCATAGCCAAGGGCGGAGATGAAGAACGTGGTGATGCCGCCGCTGACCTGCGTGTTGATCATCGACACCAGGCCGGTGAGCTCGGGGGGTGACAGCGGCACCTGGGAGCCCAGGGCCGTCGTGAGCATGACGGCAATCAGCAGGTTGGTCATGGGCAGCACGGCGGAGCGAAGCGCCTGGGGAATCACGATCTTGCGAAGAATCTGCGTGAAGGTGAGGCCCAGGGAGCGCGCGGCCTCGATCTGCCCGACGCCGATGGTGTTGATGCCGCTCATGAAGTTCTCGGACCCAAATGCGGAGCCGAGCAGGATCGTGGTCACGATGACGCAGGTGCGGTAGTCGAGAAGAACCTTGAGGAACGGCAGCGCGTACACGCAGATGATGAGCAGCGAGACGCCCGGGATGTTCCTGAAGATCTGCACGTAGACGTCCCCCACGACCCTGAGCGGCTTGATGGGGCACACGCGCATGACGGTGACGAGCACCGACAAAATCATGACGAAGACGAACGAGACGGCAGTGAGCTGCCAGGTAGTGAGGAGCGCGGCAAGGTAGTCGCTGCCATAGGCCTTCCAAAGCTCAGCAAATCCCATGCATCCTCTCCCTCCCCCTCGACGGGTGGCCCGGGACGATGGGGCGACACCGGGTCTTGCATACATTATTAATATGAGGTCTCCGCCGTACAACAGCGGAGACCTCAGACTTCGTTTTACAACAAAGTAATGTTTCCGACAGACGGGCTAGGCACCGATCGCAGGAGGCGTGGGCGCCTTGTCGAGGCCGGTGCGGTCACCGATCGCGATCTTCCACAGCTGCGCCCAGGTGCCGTCGTCCTCGATCTCCTTGAGGAAGTTGTTCACGAAATCGACGCCATCGGAGTTGAGAGGCAGACCGATGCCGTAGGGGTCGTCCGGTCCAAAGGTGTCGCCGGCGATGCGGTACTTGCCAGGGTTCTTGACGACGGAGCCCATCTGCAGGGTGTTGTCGATGACGTAGGCGTCAACGCGACCCTGCTCGAGCGCCTGACGCGCCTCCTCGTCGGTGCTGAACTCCTGCTGGGTGGCCTTGGGGGCGTACTGCTTGACGATGCTGGGGCCCGTGGATCCGGACTGCACGGCAACCGTCTTGCCGTCGAGGTCGTCCACGCTGTTGATGTCGGTGTTGTCCTTGAGGACGAGAATCGCCTGCTGGGCAACGAAGTACGGGCCGGCGAAGGAGATGACCTTCTTGCGGTCGTCGGTGATGGAGTACGTGGCGAAGACGGCGTCGACCTGGTCGTTCTGGAGGACCGACTCGCGGGTGTCAGACGTGACCTGGGTGAGCTCGTACTTGGACTCGTCGCCCAGGATGTAGCGGGTGAGCAGCTGATACAGGCCCGCGTCGAAGCCACGGATCTTGTTGTCCTGCTCGTTGAGGAGGCTGAACAGCGTGGAGGTGCGGGTGCCGCCAACGCGGAGGGCACCGGCGTCCTTGACCTTCTTGGCCCACTCGCTCGCCTGGATGGTGGCGTCGTCAGCGGTCTTGCCGCCGGCGATGAGCTGGTCGTAGGCATCCGCGTCGAGGTCGGTCGAGGCGCTGGAGGCGCTGTCCGCGGAGGAGTCCGAGGAGCTGGTGGACGCCGCGGTCGTGTCGTCCGTGGAGCCGCAGCCGGCAAGGCTGAGGAGACCAGCGGTGGCGATGCTGCCGCCGGCAAGCGTGATGGCCTGACGCCTGCTCAGGATGAGGTTATCGATTGACTTCATGGTGATGCCCCTTCTTCTCGTGTGTCGGAGCGTTGGCCAAGGGCAGCGGTCGCTCCGCACGGTGAATGCCACCGAGCTTGATTAGGTGGCCTTCCGCAATCTTTGGTGAAACTATACCCTCGCGGTGGGATTAATCAAGACGAGCACGGTGACAATTAACGCCAGAGATAATGGGATTGTGCATTCCCAGCTATCGCTTTTCTTGATATGCCCCGCGAGCTGCGGCTTATACAACCCCAAACTAAAGTTTGCGGAAAGGCGGGCATGTACATCGAACCCTGCCCGGCACGCAGGGGAGGGGCAGGGGCGTACGAGGGGCGCGACGTACGAAAAAGGGAGCCGCCCAAGGGCGGCTCCCTCACAACCCAGATTGTAGAGGCGCAGCCTACTCGGCGGCGTTCTCCTCGTCCTCCTCGGGCTTGTCCAGCGGCTTGACCTCGACCTCGGTACCCAGGGTCTCGGCGGCAGCCTTCATGGACAGCGAGATGCGACGACGATCGAGGTCGATCTCCATGACCTTGACCTGGACCTTGTCGCCCACGTTGCAGACCTGGGACGGCTGGTCGACGTGCTGCTTGGCCATCTCGGAGATGTGGACCAGGCCCTCGACGCCGTCGCCGAGGTCCACGAAGGCACCGAAGGTGACGAGCTTGGTGACGGTGCCCTCGACGATGGCGCCCACGGGGTACTTCTTGACCAGGGTGCGCCAGGGATCCTCGGTGGTCTGCTTCAGGCCGAGCGAGATGCGCTCGCGGTTGAGGTCGACGTCGAGCACCTGGACCTCGACCTCCTGGCCGACCTTGACGACCTCGGAGGGGTGGTTGACGTGGTTCCAGGAGAGCTCGGAGATGTGGATCAGGCCGTCGATGCCGCCAAGGTCCACGAAGGCGCCGAAGTCCACGATGGACGAGACGGTGCCCTTGAGGCGCATGCCGGGCTTGAGCTTGGAGAGGATCTCCGTGCGCTCGGCCTTGCGGGCCTCCTCGAGGACGACGCGGCGGGAGAGGACCACGTTGTTGCGGTTGCGGTCCATCTCGATGACGCGGGCCTCGATGCGGGTGCCGAGGTAGGCGTTGAGATCCTTGACCCTGCGGAGGTCGACGAGCGACGCGGGCAGGAAGCCGCGCAGGCCGATGTCGAGGATAAGGCCGCCCTTGACGACCTCGATGACCTCGCCCTCGACGTTCTCGCCGTTCTGGAACTTCTCCTCCACGCGGTTCCACGCACGCTCGTACTCGGCGCGCTTCTTGGAGAGGATCAGGCGACCCTCCTTGTCCTCCTTCTGGAGAACGAGGGCCTCGATGGTGTCGCCCAGGTGGACGACGTCCTCGGGGTTGACGTCCTTGCGGATGGACAGCTCGCGAGACGGAATAACGCCCTCGGACTTGAAGCCGATGTCCAGCAGAACCTCATCATGCTCGATCTTGACGACGGTGCCCGTCACAAGATCACCCTCGTCGAAGTTGGTGATGGTGCCGTCGATGAGGTTGTTCATCTCCTCGTCGGACACATCATCTAGCGAGAAGATGGACGAGTTCTGAATCTCACTCAAAGGTGGACCCCTTTCGAAAAACGGGGCCCCGACCACATGATCGCTGCCTAGGGCGCTCGGCGTGGGCGTCGCGCAATTGGAAACTTACATGCTCTCGGGGGCCGACAGATACTTTGCATGAGCATTCTACTCATGCGTTTGATAGGTTACCTTTACGTACGTCCCTTTTTCAAGAACTTCGTTGCCAAATCCGCAATTTCACAGGCGGGGTGGGGAACAGGGACGATGCAGGACGTTCGGGACGCGGAAGGGAGTGGCACACATGATCAAGGCGGTCCTCTTCGACCTCGACGACACGCTCCTCGACATCAACCTCACCGCCTTCGTGGCGCGCTTCCTCTGGGGCAGGGCCAAGATCCTCTCCCGTGCCGCACGCATCCCCCTCCCCCTCGCCTACGCCTGGCAGGCCCAGGGCTACCTCGAGATCAACTCGCCGGGGCGGCGCCAGGACTCCCTCACCAACGGCGAGTACTTTGACCGTCGCGTGTCGGAGCTCTCGGGCGTCCCCATGGGAGAGCCCTCCCTCGTCAACGCCTTCGGCTTCTACGAGCGGGAGTACATACGCCGCTTTCGCGACGACCTGGTGATGGCCCGCCCGCAGAGGGGTGCCCGCAAGACGGTGGAGCGCGCGATGTCGCTCGGCTACACGGTTGCCCTGGCGACCAACCCCACGTTCTCGCTCGCCGTGGACCTGGTGCGCATGGAGTGGGCGCACGTGGACGACCTGGACTTCAGGCTGGTGTCGCACATCGACAACTCCACGCGCTGCAAGCCCGAGGCCCGCTACTACCAGGAGTTCTGCGCCCAGCTTGGGCTCGCCCCTGAGGAGTGCCTGATGGTGGGCAACGACGCGACCAGGGACTTCCCCCGCCCGGACATAGGGCTCTGCACGGCGTACGTGGGGCACGGGCTCCCGCAGCGCGCGGTGTGGCGCGGTCCCATCGGCGAGCTTGGCAACCACCTTCAGGAGATCTGCGCCACCCTCGACTCGCGGGACGCCCGCAAGGGACGCTAGCCGGGCGAGAGGGGCGCGAGGCACCACGGCCGCGACCCGCGGCACCAGACGACAGGAGAGACGATGACCCCCAGCGAATACCACAACCACGTTGCGATCCTCCGCGAGGAGCTGGTGTGCGCCCTTGGCTGCACCGAGCCCATCGCCGTCGCCTATGCGGCGGCACTCGCCCGCGCCGCCCTGCGCCAGCGCCCCGAGTCGCTGGTCGTTGCCTGCAGCGGAAACATCATTAAGAACGTGAAGAGCGTCACCGTCCCCAACTCGGGCGGGCTGCGCGGCATCGAGGCCGCTGCGACGCTGGGCGCGCTCGGCGGCGACCCCACCCGCGAGCTCGAGGTGCTGCAGGCGGTGCAGCCGCAGGACGTGGAGCGCACCAAGGAGCTGGTCGACACCGACTTCTGCGATGTGGAGCTGGCCGAGGGCGTCCCCAACCTGTACGTGCGCGTGGTCGCCCGCGCGCAGGGTCACGAGGCGGTCGCATGCATCGAGGAGCGCCACACCAACGTGGTCGAGCTCACCCTCGACGGCGAGGTGGTCACCGCCGCCGGCGTGACCCAGGCAACGGACGGCGAGGGCGACGCCGGGAGCTCCCGCGCGAGGCGCGAGGACCTCTCGCTCAAGTCCATCTGGGAGTTTGCCCACCAGCTGGAGGTCACCGACGTCGATGGGCTCATCTCTCGCCAGATCGAGCTCAACCAGAACATCTCGCGCGAGGGGCTCAGCGGCAGGTGGGGCGCGAACATCGGCAGCACGCTGCTCCACTCGCGCCCCAACGACATCTCGTGCAAGGCGCGCGCCGCGGCCGCCGCAGGCTCGGACGCCCGCATGAGCGGCTGCCCCCTGCCGGTGGTCATCAACTGCGGCAGCGGCAACCAGGGCATCACCTGCTCGCAGCCCGTGCTGGAGTACGCGCACGACCTTTGGTCCTCGCACGACGGCCTGGTGCGCGCCGTGGTCCTCTCGGACCTCACCGCCGTGCACGTGAAGTACTTCATCGGCGAGCTGAGCGCGTTCTGCGGGGCCGTGTCGGCGTCGTGCGGGGCGGGCGCGGGCATCTGCTACCTGCGCGGAGGGTCGTTCGCCCAGTACGAGGCGACCATCGTGAACACGCTTGCGAACGTGGGCGGCATCGTCTGCGACGGCGCCAAGCCCAGCTGCGCCGCAAAGATCAGCGCCGCCGTGGACGCGGCGATCCTGGGCTGCGACATGGCCCTCTCGGACGACAACTTCCTCGCGGGCGACGGCCTGGTGGGCAGGAACGCAGAGGAGACGATCCGCTCCATGGGGTACGTGGGCCGCGTCGGCATGCACCCCACCGACGTCGAGATCCTCAACATCATGATCGGCAAGACCGACGTGACGGAGAGCTAGCCGCCTGGGGTTGCGGGGCGGTGCTTAGTCCCGCTGGCCCTCGCACGGATTTCCTCGCTGGATGCTTAGCGCTGCTAGCCCTCGTGCAAGTTGTGCGGCAGAAATCCGCGCGAGGCCTAGCGATGTTAAGCGTCCAGTACTGGAATCCACGCGAGGACTAGGTTCGCTAAGCACCTCTCCCCCATCCAAGCCCTTCTCCCCGCCAGGTATTTTATGGACAGCAACCTGGGGAGAACCTCCATACGCTCCTGTGCCGGCCCGCCCATCGAACAGTGCGGCTAGCGCGGGGATGCGACCGCGCGCGGCCCGTCCGCACTCACGTCAGTGCCCTCGAGGCGGGGCGGGCAAAACGCCGAACCAACCGCAAGGCCAAGTGCCACCAGCGTGACGAGCTGGTCTCGATACGTGATGAACGTATGTATGTACGAGTGGTTGGCAGCCGCTAGGTACCAGAGGTAGGGATAGAGGGCGACCAAGAGGAGCAGGGGGAGAAACCACCACGACGCCCTAGGAGCCACCCCGTGGGCGGCGCGATGCGCCAGCCACGCAGCAGCCACCGCGACGAGGACGGCGAAGGCAACCGCCATCCGTCGCGCGCCCAGGAAGCTCACGTTCTTGCTGATGGCCATCGCCCGCGTGATGTCTCCCGTCGTGGAGGTCTGCCCCGAGCGGTAGAGCGCGGTCCCAAGACCATCGGCGACGAAGTCGTGCCCCGTGACCAGCGTGGAGAGGACCCACTTCGTGACCATGAGCCCGCCATAACCCAGCCCCCAGCACACCGAGACCAGGAGTACGGCGCCAAGAGCCCGAGGCAGGTCTCGCCTGCTGACGGCGTCCCGCTCCAGATACAGCTGCACCGCCAGGGGAACGCCCAGGGTGATGATCGGCGTGTCGAGGAAGTCCAGGTAGACCGTGACGGCGCCGATCACAAAGTAGAAGGTCGCCCAAAAGGGAAGGCACGCGCCCCCTCCGAGGAGGCCCCTCTCCCCCGCCCGTCTGGACAGCACGAAGACGGTCGCCCCCACGGCTATCAGAAAGGTGGGTGCAAACGACAGCGAGGCCATCGCCACGGGAACGTGAACCGCGAGGAAGGAGCAGACGTAGAGGACTGCCGCAACGACTCCCCCACGCCTTCCCAACCGCATCGCCGACCACGCGAGGAGGCCTACGAACGCCATGGCGAGGACCATCCTGACCTGCCGCAGGTCGAGGAAGGTGAGGAGGGGCTTGAGAAACGCAAGGTACCCGTGCCAGTAGCGACCGTATGCGATCCATCCCGCGCCGTCCACGCTACCCGTCTGCCATTGGAGCCCGTCGCGGAGCGCGACGATCTGGTTGTCTCCCCCGTCCGTCCCATGCCACTGGAAGTTATAGGCAGCCGAGAGGACCGGGTTGCCTGCGTTGTGAGTCACTTGGTTGAGCATGACTGCCGTGGTGTAGTTGTCGACGGTCCAGCTCTCGCCACCAGCCCAGAGCCTGGGATACTGACCCTCCCGAGCCAGGGTGGACAGCGACGACCGCACGTTTTCCTCCACGGCGTTGACGGGAATCGCCGCCACTCCGACCGAGAGCAGGCTGAACGCCGCCGTGCAGGCGAGATACGCAAGGCACAGCCGCCATATGACCGCGAGGGCGCCCCTCTTGCGAGCGCCCTCGCGGTCACCACGCCTCATGTGCTTCGAACGTCCCATCGTCACCCCCAACGCCACGACTCGCCGTGGCGCCCCGATGCCTCCCTGCCTGCCGGCATCCTCCGCAGCGAGCGACTTGGGACGTTGCGCTACCTCACGTCCGGGCGGCTACTCGGCAACGCCGATGACGCGATAGCCCGCCTGTCCCACGACGTCGCGGTATGCGGCCTGGTCGATGGGTCCCTTGCTCAGCACGTGTGCGGTGCGCGTGCCCAGGTCGACCCTCGCCCAGGTGCCCTCGACCGAGTCTAGCGCATTGGTCACGTTGCGCACGCAGTTGTCGCAGTGCATGCCCGATATGGTGAGGTCGGCGTGGTAGGGATAGTGGCTCTCGTCCGTGTCCTCGATGGTGACGGGGCGGAAGCTCCTCCCCGTCTGCCGGGCGTCGCCGGAGCAGCAGTCCCGCTTGCCCGTCGCCGTTCCCACGATCCTCCTGACCCCAAACACGACAAGCACCGCGATGATGGCGACGATGATCACGTTTGCCAGCATGGCCTCTCCTCTCGCCCTCTGTTATCCGGGGCTAACTATATACCCCATGGGGGTACTTTGCGAGAGGAGAGGGACCTAGCTCCAAACGGACGACACGTCCCGTCGGCCGCCAGCCCCTACCCCTCGAAGCCGGAGTCGTCGAGGAGTGGACCCGCGAGACCGTCCGCACTGGTGGTGGCCAACTCGTCGCAGAGCTCGTTGTACTGGTGACCGGCGTGCCCCTTGACCCACACGAAGGTGACCTCGTGCGCCCGCTTGGCCTGGAGGAGGCGCCTCCACAGGTCGGGGTTCTTGACCGGCTGCTTGCTGGCCGTCTTCCAGCCGCGCTTCTGCCAGCCCTCCACCCAGTGCTTGTTGAACGCGTTGACCACGTACTGGGAGTCGGAGTGGAGCTCCACCTGGCAGGGCCGGCGCAGCGCCTCGAGCGCCGCGATGACCCCCATGAGCTCCATGCGGTTGTTGGTGGTCCTGCGATAGCCCTGGCTCAGCTCCTTGGTGTGCGTGACGCCGTTGGGGTCGGTGTAGAGGAGCACCGCCCCGTAGCCGCCGGGGCCGGGGTTGCCGCGCGACGAGCCGTCGGTGTACGCCACGACCCGCATGCGGTCCGTCTCGCCCACCGGTGTCACGCCACCTGAGACCCGACCGTCGCGCTGGGCGGCGAGCATCTGCTCGTAGCTCATGCCCTCTGCCACGCTACTTCGCCTCCGCCCAGTTGGAGCCATACGACACCTCGGCGATGAGGGGCACCTTGAGCTGGGCGACGCCCTCCATGGCCTCCTTCGCCAGCTCCGAGACGGCCTCCACCTCGCCCTCTGGCACCTCGAAGTCCAGCTCGTCGTGGATCTGGAGCACGAGGCGGCTCCTGAGCCCCTCCTTGCGGAGCAGGGAGGGCACGCGGGTCATGGCGATCTTGATGATGTCCGCGGCGGTGCCCTGCATGGGGTGGTTCATGGCGGTGCGCTCGCCAAAGGAGCGGAGCTGGAAGTTGCGGCTGTTGATGTCCTTGATGTGGCGCTTGCGGCCGTACATGGTGGCGACCCAGCCGTGCTCGCGGGCAAACTCCACCTGCTGGTCCAGGAACGTGCGGACCCCGGGATAGACCTCGAAGTAGCGGTCAATCATCTGCTGTGCCTCGGCGCGGGGGATCTTGAGCGAGGTGGAGAGGCCAAACGCCTGCTGCCCGTACACGATGCCAAAGTTGACGGCCTTGGCCCTGCTCCTCATCTGCGGCGTGACCTGCTCCACGGGGACGTCGAACACGCGCGCGGCGGTGCTGGCGTGGAAGTCGGCCCCCTCGCGGAATGCCGCCACCAGGTGCTCGTCCCCGGAGAGGTGGGCGAGCAGCCTGAGCTCGATCTGGGAGTAGTCGCACGCCAGGAACACGCAGCCCTCGGGCACGGTGAACGCGGTTCTCACCCGATGGCCGAGCTGAGAGCGCGTGGGTATATTCTGCAGATTGGGGTCGGAGCTGGAGAGGCGCCCCGTCGCCGCAACGGTCTGGTTGAAGGTGGTGTGAATGCGCCCGTCTCCCCTGATGAGGCCCGGCAGCGCGTCGAGGTACGTGCTCTTGATCTTGGCGCGTTCGCGGTAGTCGAGCACCTCCCGCACGCGCTCGTCCCGTGCGGCCAGGCCGTCGAGCGTCTTGGCATTGGTGGAGTAGAAGCCCTTGCGGGTCTTCTTGAGCCCGGTGGTGGGGAGACCCCACACCTCGAACAGGACGTGGCTCAGCTGCTGTGGGGAGTCCAGGTTGAAGTCCTCCCCCGCCTCCTCGCGGATGTGGGCCACCATCTGGTCGATCTCGGCACCCAGCTCGCCCGACTGCTCGGCCAGGCGGGCACGGTCGGCGTGGAGCCCGGTACGCTCCATCTGCAGCAGCACGGGGAGAAGCTCCATCTCAACGTCCTCGAACAGGGCGAGGGACTTGCCGTCGGCCTCGAGCGCCTTATGGAGCGGCTCGCGGAGCAGGAGCGAGGCGACGGCGTCGATGGCGGCCTCGGGCAGCTCGTCGGTCGCCTCGGGCAGCGGCGCGTCCAGGTAGGTGGCGGCGAGCCCCCTGGCGGAGAAGTCGGAGCGGTCCGACTCCAGCAGGTAGTCGGCAACGCCCACGTCAAAGATGCGCCCCGCCTCCACCTCGTCGGCCCCCAGGGCGGCATCCTCGCTCGAGTCCATGGGGCACGCCACGTGCAGCAGCAGCTTGACGTCGGCCGAGACGATGCGTCCGTCACGGGCGAGAAGTGCCACCCCCTCCACCGCGTCGTCGCCCTCCAGGCGCATGAGGCGGCTGCCGTCGTAGGCCGACACGACCTGCGGCGCGACGGCATCGAAGAGCGACTGCTGGCCCTTCTTCTCGCCCTCCGGCTGCACGCACGCGCCGACCCAGGACCCGGCCTCCACCGCCTCGCCGAGGGCCTTGCGCGCGTCGTCGCCCGTCAGCGGCTGGGGGATGCTCAGCGCGTCCTTGGCCACGGGCGCGGGCACGTCGCCCGGCTTGGCCCCCTCGAGCCTGAGCACCCGCGCGGTCATGCCGGTGAACCCCAGGGCGGAGAAGGCCTGGCTCACCTCGGCGGGGTCAAAGGTCGGGAACTTGGCGTCCTCGAGGCGCACGTCCAGCGGCGCGTCGGTGCGGATCGTGGCCACCTTGCGGCTGAGGAGGGCGTCGCCCACGTGGGCGCGGAGGTTCTCGCCCATCTTGCCCTTGACCTCGTCGGCATGCGCGATGACCTGGTCGAGGTTGCCGTACTGCACGATGAGCGCCGCGGCCTTCTTGGGGCCGATGCCGGGGACGCCGGGGATGTTGTCGGAGCTGTCGCCCTTGAGGCCGTAGAAGTCGGGCACGAGGTCAGGCGTGATGCCGTGGTACAGGTCGTCCACGCTCTCGGGCGTCATGATCGCCACGTCGGAGGTGCCCTTCTTGGTGCTGACGACCTTGACGTTGTTCGTCGCCAGCTGGTACATGTCGCGGTCACCCGTGACCAGGAGCATCTCGTACCCCGCCTGCTCGCCGCGGCGCGCGAGGGTCCCAAGGATGTCGTCGCCCTCCCAGCCCTCGAGCTCCACGACGGGCACGTCCATGGCGCGCAGCAGGTCCTTCACCATGGGGAACTGCTCGTGCAGCGACGGGTCCATGGGCGGGCGCTGGGCCTTGTACTGCGGGAGCATGTCCATGCGCACCTGTGGCTTGCCCTTGTCGAAGGCGCAGATCACGCCGTCGGGGTGGAAGGTCTCCACGAACTTGATGAACATGTTGAAGAAGCCGAAGAGCGCGTTGGTCGACCTTCCGTCGGGCGCGGTCATGGGCTGGCGGATGGCATGGAACGCCCGGTGCATGAGGGAGTTGCCGTCGATCACGGCGATGACGCGCTTCTCCCCCGCGACCTGTGCGGCTTCCTGGTTGGTCTGTGGCATGAGGCATGTCCCCTCTCACGTTGTCTGGCAACATTGTAACGGCGGGGTGGGACGGCCCGGACGGGGCGGCGGCAAGGCCACGGCTTCTGTGCAGCTGGCCGCCCGACCGCCCACGCAGGGACGCCATCTCGTCCGAGTTTGGCCCCCAAGAGCCTAAATACCTGTTTCTACCTGCAGCTTCACGAAGCGGCAGCGTGCGGTTCACACGCGCGTTCGAAACGATTTATCTACGGGTAACATTTCGAAATTAATATGACTTCCGTCTTAGGGCGGCACGGGGGCTGCAGCCGTGCCACAATCTGGGACGTCCTGGCAAGCAAGCAATCGGAAGCGAGGCTCCATGGGCATGGACAAGGTATCGCAGGAGTACGGCAGTCTGCTCTTCACAGACGCCGACATGCAGGAGCGGCTGCCAAAGCCCACCTACAAGAAGCTGCGTCAGACCATCGACGAGGGCAAGTCCCTGGACATCGACATCGCCAACGAGGTCGCTCACGCGATGAAGGACTGGGCGCTGGAGAAGGGCGCCACGCACTTCACCCACTGGTTCCAGCCGCTCACCGGCATCACGAGCGAGAAGCACGACAGCTTCATCAACCCCAAGTCCGACGGCACGGTGCTCATGGCCTTCTCCGGCAAGGAGCTGGTCCAGGGCGAGCCCGACGCCTCGAGCTTCCCCTCCGGCGGCCTACGTGCCACCTTCGAGGCCCGCGGCTACACCGTGTGGGACCCCATGAGCCCCGTCTTCATCAAGGACGAGGTCCTGTGCATCCCCACCGCGTTCATCAGCTACACCGGCGAGGCGCTTGACAAGAAGACCCCGCTGCTGCGCTCCGAGGTCGCCCTGGAGGAGCAGGCCAAGCGCGTCCTGGCGCTGTTTGGCTCCAAGCCCCGCCGCGTCTTCACCACCGTTGGCCCCGAGCAGGAGTACTTCCTCATCAAGGAGGAGGACTACGCCGCGCGTCCCGACCTCATCCTGACCGGCCGCACGCTCTTTGGCTGCGAGCCCGCCAAGGGGCAGGAGCTCGAGGAGCACTACTTCGGCGCCATCCGCCCCACCGTCAACGAGTTCATGAAGGAGCTCGACGACGAGCTGTGGAAGCTCGGCATCCCCGCCAAGACCAAGCACAACGAGGTCGCCCCGTGCCAGCACGAGCTCGCCCCGATCTTTGAGCAGGGCTCCGTCGCCATCGACGACAACCTCCTGACCATGGAGAAGATGCGCCTCCTGGCCTCGCACCACGGCCTGGTATGCCTGCAGCACGAGAAGCCCTTCGACTATGTCAACGGCTCGGGCAAGCACAACAACTGGTCCATCTGCGCCGACGACAAGAACCTGCTGGAGCCCGGCGACAAGCCCGAGGACAACCTGCAGTTCCTGGTCTTCCTGGCCTGCCTGGTCGCCGCCGTCGACACCCACGCCGACCTGCTGAGGCTTTCCGTTGCCTCGGCCGGTAACGACCACCGTCTGGGCGCCAACGAGGCGCCCCCCGCAATCATCTCCATCTTCCTGGGCGACGCCCTGACCCCGGTCGTGGACGCACTGGTGAAGAAGGAGCACGCGGACTCCAAGGACGCCGAGCTCATGGATCTGGGCGTCCCCGCGCTGCCCGACGCGCGCCGCGACAACACCGACCGCAACCGCACCAGCCCGTTCGCCTTCACCGGCAACAAGTTCGAGTTCCGCATGTGCGGCAGCCAGCAGAACCTGTCCGACCCCAACGTGGTGCTCAACACCGCCGTGGCCGAGCAGTGCGACCGCTTCGTCAACTACATGGACGGCGTCGCCCCCGAGGACTTCACCGCGGTTGCCATGCGCTTCGTGCGCCACACGTTCCGCGACCACAAGCGCGTCCTCTTCGACGGCAACGGCTACTCCAAGGAGTGGGAGGAGGAGGCCGAGAAGCGCGGCCTGCTCAACCTCAAGACCACACCCGACGCCCTGCCCTACCTGGTGAAGCCCGAGAACATCGCGTTCTTTGCCAAGTACGGCGTCCTGAGCGAGTCCGAGACCCGCGCCCGCTACGTCGCGGCCGCCGAGCAGTACGCCAAGCTCATCAACATCGAGGCCAACACGATGGCGTACATGACCAGGCACATGTACCTGCCCGCGCTGTTCGAGTACTCGGGCGACATCGCGACCACCGTTGCCACCAAGGCCGAGCTGGGCATCGCCGCGACCGCCGAGAAGGCGCTCGTGACCACGCTCACCGAGGGGATCAACAAGATCTCCGCCGCCGTGGACGACCTCGAGGCCAAGAACAAGGCGGCCCACGAGATTGAGGACTGCACCGAGCAGGACAACGCCTACCGCGACGACGTCCTCCCCGCAATGGCGACGCTGCGCACCGCCGTCGACGAGATGGAGAAGGTCTGCGGCAAGGACTACTGGCCTGTCCCCAGCTACAACAAGATGCTCTTCTACGTGTAGCGGGCACAGGCACCAGAGATGCCAGAGGGGAGAGGCGCTGCCCGGGTGGGTGGCGCCTCTCCCCTGTTTCGTAGGGTCTTCCCCCTCCTCGTAAGGTTTGACGCGTTTACGATGCCCCTAAACGCGTCATTCTTTACGAGACGCGAGATTCCGTAAGATTTGACGCGGTTAGGAGCGTGCTAACCGCGTCAATCCTTGCGAGACATGGCTCAGGCCGAAACGGGAGGGGCTATCCCTTCCCGCCCGGCATCCGAATGCCCTCCATAATCTTGCCGATGCCCAGTGCGACGAGCACGATGCCCGTGATGGACATTGCGACGCTGGCCGAGCCAATGGGCGACAGCATGACCACCACGCCCAGGGCGATCACCAGCAGCGCGCCGATGCGGGAGCCCGTGGAGTTGCTCCCCGTGAGCCGTCCTGCGAGGTTGACCGCGGCAAGCGACTCAAAGCCCAGGACGATGACGTAGATGCCCAGAAGGATGAACAGCCACGCCACGAAGACGCCCGGCATGTTCACCATGAGGAAGCCGAACAGCAGGCCAAGGAGGCCCATGTAGAGGTCCGCCTGCATCAGGATCACGTTCCAGCTGGAGAGCGCACACGCAAGCGAGAAGCCCCCTCCCACGATCAGCGCCCACCCGATGATCTGCACGATCGCCACGGTGGAGCCGTTTGGGTTCATGAACAGGACGAGACCGAGGGCGATCGAGACGATCCCCGCGAAGATCGTCCCCGCCTTTGAGGTGGTCATGCGCTCCATGGTTTCTCCTCACTCCGATGCCTCGCGAACGCGGGGCCTACGCTTGTGATACCCATATTCTTGTATGAATCCGCCGCCAGCGGCAACCACGTCGCGCCATCCGACGGCTCACCCATCCCACCCCATCCACCGCAACCCGATCCTCGCCTAGGGAGGTACCATGCCACGCCGCTCCGCCCAAGAGTCGCTCGACGTCACGTCGGGGGTCATCTGGAAGCAGCTCCTCACGCTGTTCGTCCCCGTGTTCCTGAGCTCCTTCTTCCAGCAGACCTACTCGCTCGCCAACGCGTGGGTGGTCGGCCGCTTTGCGGGAAAGGACGCCCTCGCGGCCATGGAGGCCACGGTCACGCTCAACGACCTGGTCGTGAGCTTCTCCGTGGGCATGGGCGTGGGCTTTGGCGTGGTGGTGAGCCAGCACTTTGGCTCGCACGACGACGAGGGCGTGTCCCGTGCCGTGCGCACCGCCATGGGCATCGCCATCATCGGCGGCATGGGCTGCTCCGTCCTGGGCGTGCTGCTGGTTGGCGGGGCGCTGCGCCTGATGGGCACGCCGGCCGAGATCTACGCCCAGTCCCTGCTGTACTCCCGCATCTACATGAGCGCCATGCTCTTCTCGATCGTGTTCAACACCGGGTCTGCGCTCCAGCGCGCCGTGGGAGACACGCGCACCCCCTCGCTCATCGTGGCGCTCAGCTGCGTGGTCAACATCTCGCTCGACCTGCTGCTGGTGGCTGGCCTGCACATGGGCGTCGAGGGCTGCGCCATCGCCACCTTTGCCACGCTGGTGCTGTCCTCCGCGGCGACGCTGCACGCCCTCGCCCGGGCGGAGGGCCCCTGGCGCATGCGGCTGCGCGAGGTCCGCATCGACTGGCGCATGGCACGGGCGATGCTGCGCACCGGCGTCCCGCTGGGCGTGCAGGGGTCCGTGTACTCCGTGTCAAACATCGTCGCCCAGTCCGCCATCAACGGGCTTGGGACGGACGTCGTGGCGGGATGGGGCCTCTCCGGCAGGATCGACTCCGTGATCTGGATGGTCTCGGACGCCCTCGGCTCCTCGGTCACCACGTTCGCCGCCCAGAACTTTGGCGCCCGCAACTACGACCGCATGCGCCAGGGGGTCCGCACGTCCCTCTCGCTCGCCGTCGTGATCGTGGGTGGCGTGTCGGCGCTTCTCGTCGTGTTTGCCTATCCCATCTCGTACTTCTTCATGCGCGACATGGTGGTGGCGGGCATCTCGACCAGGGTGCTGCTCTTCATCGGGCCGTTCTACGTCTTCTACTCGTTCATGGACAACTTCGCCGCGACCATACGAGGGGCGGGCGAGAGCTTCATGCCCATGCTGCTGACGATCCTGGGTACCTGCGTGTTCAGGCTGGTGTGGCTCCTGGGCTTCGTGCCCTCGCACCACACGCTCAACATGATCATGCTGGGATACCCCGTGACGTGGATCCTCACCTGCGCCCTGTTCGTGGCGTACTACTTCCGCGGCGGGTGGCTCAGGCGGGCAGACAAGCGCACGCAGTCACGGCAGGCGGCATAGCGTCCCCACCCGGGCGTGACGAATCCCAGGACGTCATCCGCCGGAGCATCGTCGGACATTCGAATCCACCCACAACCACCGGCACGACCCGACGGCCATTAACATGCGATAGCTAGGCGAGAGGGGCCACCCCCATCAGGCAGGACCCCGCCGCAGTGCGCGGAAGGCTAGCCCAGAAACGCCTTGATGCCGATGCAGACCAGCACGATGCCGCCCACGACCTCGGCGCGGTCTCCCAGCGCCTCGCCGAGCCTGCGTCCTATGGCGAGCGCCACGCAGCAGCAGAGCGCCGTCGTGACGCCGATCGTGGTCACGGCGAAGGGCAGGCTCACCACCATGGCGCGCAGGGACACGCCCACGGCGAACGCGTCGATTGCCGTGGCGACCGACTGGAAGAGGAGCTTGGTGATGGTGAGGCTCCCCACCTCGCACGAGGCCTCCTCGGGGTGCCTGAGCGCGTGCACGCCCTCGCGGATCATGTTCCCGCCGATGAGACCCAGGATCACCAGTGTCACGAGCCCCGCGTACCGCTCGATGAGCTCGGCGGCGACGCCACCCAAGAAGTAGCCCAGCACAGGCATGAACGCCTGGAAGAAGCCGAAGAAGAGCGGCATGAGGTAGAGCCTGCGACGGCGCTCGCAGGGGTAGGCGAAGCAGTTGGAGATGGTGACCGCAAACGCGTCGGCGGAGAGCGCGACACCCAGCAGGATGACCTCTACGACCGACACCGTTGTCCCCTCTCCCCAGCGGCACCGGGACGCGACCGCCACGCCGCATGCGGCACCGCCACGCATGCATAAGTGCGTAATGCTAGGCAATGGTCGGCCAATCCGGCGCCTCGCGAGGAAAACCACGCGAAATTGGGATAACCTCTTCACTGTCACACGCGCAACGACGAAACGCCGGCCGCGACGCCGGCTCATTGGGAGCAGACATGCCCGCACTCATCACGCACCACCTCTTTGGGGAGGAGGCGGCCCACGCCCTTCCCGAGGGCCTCCTGGAGGGGGAGGAGGAGCTTCTCGCCTTCCTCCTTGGCAACCTGGGTCCCGATCCCCTCTTCGCCCGCTTCGCGACGCTGCCCGACCGGGCCGCCCGCTGCCGCAGCCTCGCGCACCTGATGCACGGCCCCAAGGCGATGGGGTCCCTTCTCGCCATGAGGGAGACGGTCGCCCACCTGCATCGCGACGACATGCGCGTGGGCCGCGCCTTTGCGCTGGGGCAGCTGGCCCACTACCCGCTGGACAGCCGCTGCCATGCGTTCGTCTACGCGCAGCAGCACGCGCTCGCGCATGCCGACACCTCGCTGAAGAACGCGCAGAGCGAGCTCCACGCCCTCATCGAGAGCGACCTGGACGTGTGGATGCTCTGGTCCATGCGGCAGGCGGAGGTCGACCCCTCGATCATCAGCTCCTCGCTGGCGAGGACCGAGCGCGTCTCCCGCGTGGGGGGTGCCATCTTCTCGCAGGTGGCCATGCAGGTGTTTGGCGTCTCGGTCGACGCGCGCCAGTACGAGGGCAGCCTGGCGGACTTCGAGTTTCTCTACCATGCCATCGAGCCCGCCGACGGGCCGCGCAACCGCCTGATAGGCTCGGTCGAGAGGATCGTGCGCCCGCACTCGCTGGCCATGGCACAGGCGCATCTCAACCGCAGCGGCGACAGCTGCCCCGACGCCAACCTGGACCACCAGCCCTGGCGTGACCCCTCCACCGGCGAGGTGCGCACCGAGAGCTTCCCGGACCTCTTCTGGAACGCGTTCGGCGAGTGGGACGGCATCTCCCGCGCCTACGTATCGGGCGAGCGCGACCGCCTCGCCCCGTTCGTCACGCGCGACTACGACGGCATTCCCCTGGAGGGCCGGCCCTAGGAGGCCACGGGAGAGAGACTAATCTGGGCGCGCCCGGGAGACCCCTCCCCGGCGCGCCCCAGCCCTTCTCCGCCGCATGCGAGGTGCATCGGCAGCCATCCGCACGGGGTCAGGAGCCAGATCGCTCTCCCCTCTCGCCCGCGGGACCGGCAGGACCCCCATGCGCCTGCCCGGCGTTTCCCCCAGCGGGCTTCCCCCTGCCGCCATGGCCTCCGCGACCGTGCCGTTCGTGCAGGTCGAGCCCCTCCCGCGGCACGTAGCCCGACATCCCGCCCGACAGCGCGTAGAAGTCCGCCGCGGAGAGGTAGGTGCCCTGGCTGCGCCTGCGGGCGCGCTGCTCCAGGTAGGCGTGGTGCGCCTGGTGCCACTCCTCGTTGTGGCGGTGCAGGACCTCGCGCACGGTCTGGTCGCCCTGGGCAAGCTCCTGCGAGATGTCCGCCACGCCCGACTCGTCCGCCGCGTGGACCAGCGACGTGAGCGCCGGCACCAGCAGGACCGTGAGCGCGCCGGAGGTCACGAGCACCGAGGCGGTGGAGTCGAGCATCACGCCACTGTCCACGGCGACCCCCGTGATGGCGACGACGAGCGGCAGTGCCATGGTGCAGTAGGCGGATGCCGAGAGGATCTCGCGCCAGCCCATGTCGCGCGTCTGCGGGTCGATCTTGAGCGAGACGCCCACGACCACGCCGCGCACGAGCACGAGCGCCCCGATGAACCCAAACAGCACCGGGAGGTTGGAGGCGGCCGCCTTGAGGTCGATGCCTGCCCCCGAGATCACGAAGAAGATGGGCTGGAAGAGCCCCGCGCCAACCACGTGGAGGTTGCGCTCCATGACCTCGTTGCCCTCGGGGAAGAGGGCGCGCAGGATGAAGCCCGCGGCAAAGGCACCCAACACGGCATCCATCGAGAAGACCTCGGCCGCCAGGAGCAGCAGCACCAGTATCGCCGTGACCAGGCGCATCATGGCGTGCGAGGACGTGCCGGCGCTCTGGGTCACGAAGGTCCAGAACCTGCCACCGATGCGCTTGAGGCTCATCGAGAACGCCAGGACCACCACGCACACCGCCAGGAACACCCCGAGCATCACGAGGGAGCGCGAGATGGTCCTGCCCGACAGCATGAGCGACATCGCCACGACGGGGAGCAGCTCTCCCGTGGAGCCGTACGCCACGACGGCCTTGCCCACGCGCGTGGGGCCCAGGTTCCTGTCCCTCATGATGGGGGCGAGGGTCCCGTACGCCGTGGTGGTCATGAGCAGCGCCATGGCTGGCCACGACGAGCGCTCGAACCCCAGGCGGGAGAAGACCAGCGCCACGAAGGCGAAGCCCAAGCCAAGCGAGAAAAACCACGACGCCGACGCGACCCTCCCCTGGTGGCCCAGGAGCTCGCGCGGGTCGATCTCGTAGCCCGCCATGAGGAAGAGGAAGCCCAGGCCAAGGTCCGAGAGCGTCTGCATCGCGAGCCCCTCGTTGCTCACGAGGTGGGCGCCATACGGCCCGAGGAGCGCCCCGGCAAAGACCAGGAACACGACCTCCGGGACGGCGCGTCCCGGGACCAGGCTGGCGAGGAAGGGGGCTATCGCGGTCACCACGAGGATGACGAAGAGGGAGAGCAGCGTAGTTTCCATGGCACGAAAGTATATTCGTCCCGGGGCGCCACGACCGTCCGGAGGGGGGAAATCCGCAGGCACATAACAGTATGATGGTGCAGTGGAGAACTGCGAGGGTCAGGAGGTCCCATGAGACGCGACGTAACGGTGACGAGGCGCACTCCCTCGCAGACGCTGCTCTACTTTGTCTCGATCCTCATGGCGGTCCTCGCGGGGCTCATCCTCGCTCTGGGCGTCGTCCTCGTGGTGATGGGCCACGCGAACATAGCCGACCAGCAGACCCGCATGGGCGGCCTGGTCATCTGCGCCGCGGCGCTGCTGGGAGTCACCTCCTGGCTCGGCATACGTGCGGCCCGCGACTACTCCAAGGCGAGCGCCTACCGCTCGCTCTGCTACACCGTGAGCCTGCTCATCCTGCTGGTGATTATCGCGGGCTGGTCAAACGGGAAGATCGTGATCTTTGACCCCGTCGTGCTTGCCGCCACGGTCATCTACGTGCTGGTGTGCTCCTCGCTCGCCGACGAGGTGGAGAAGGACTACGCCCTCGGCGTCAAGGGTGAGCTCCTCGTGCTCGACGGGACCCAGCGCCGCCTCCACTTCATGGGCATGGTGCTCCTGCTCGAGGGCGTGGTGGCCCTGCTCGTCGCACTTCTCGCCTGGCTGCTCGGCGCCAACGGCATCGCCCCCAACGGTGCCGGATGGGTGTCCACCCCCGGCGAAATCGGCCTCGCAATCACCGGCGGGCTCCTCCTGGGCGCGGGGCTCCTCGCCACGTTCGGGGCCAACCACCCGCAGCACATCGGCCCCTTCCTCGTGGTCTCGACCGTGGTCCTCGCGCTCGAGGTTGCATGGACCGTGCTGCAGTTCATGCACAGCGACATCACCGTCAGTGAGCTGCCCCTGACCTTCCTCACCATCCTCTTCACCTTCGCCTGCGTGCACCTTTCCCGCCAGATCAGGGACCAGGCCCATGAGGATGCAGAGGGCGAGAGGGACGTGACCATCGGCTAGGAGCCGACATCCGTCGGCATCCGCCCCCACGTCGCCGAGGAGGAACCCCCAAGGGTTCTCCAGCCTTTGCATCCCCATCCATCTCACACCTCAAGCAGACGAGAGGTTCACAAGAGCAAAGAGCATGGTCAAAGAAGGGGTCCACGAGTAAGGTGCGTTGGGCCCCGGCCCTGCCCGCTCCTGAGTCTCGGCTTACGTCACGCGCCTCGTTCGGAGCGAAGACGTACACCGGATGACACCGTGAAAGAACGGCAGCGAGGGGAGCGTCTCCCGGGAGTGCACGCTCCTGCACGAGCGGAGAGACGCCGCTGTCCAATTTCCCCCGGCCCGCATGGACGGACCCCTCGTCCGCTTAGTCCCGCTAGCCCCGCACGGGTTTTGCCCCCGGATGCTTAGCCACGCTAGTCCCGTGGTGGTTCGGGAAGCGTGCGCTTAGCGGCACTAGTCCTCTTGTGGATTGGGCCACCACATGCTTAGCGGAACTAGGCCTCTTGTGGATTGGGCCCCCACGTGCTTAGCGGCACTAGGCCTCTTGTCGATTCCAGCCGACAAACCCGCACGAGGGCTAGCACTGCTAAGCATCTCTCTCCGGAATCGACATGAGGACTAGGGATGTTAAGCGCACGAGCGCCGGATTCCCGTACGTGCGCGCCATGGCAGTTCTGGCGGAGGGTGTTCCCCGCCACGGGATGAAAGAACCTCAAGCCCAAATCGGCCCTTCCCTACGGAGGGATGGTCCATACATGCGAAAAGAACCCGTGGGGACAGGTCCCGACCCCGTCCATTCTTTGACTCTGGCACCCCATCACCTACAGAAGGGCCAGCGTCTCCCGTTCCCCTTCCCATGCAAGGGCCCCACCAGCAATGACGCGTTTGCTGGCGGAGATGATAAACGACTCCGCATCCCTTCTTTGACTCTGAGGACTTGCCGGTCACCGAGGAGCGCGGCCTGCCCTCCCTCGTCGCGGGGGGACTCCCGTCCTCGAAAAGGCGCACTTACCCGTGTGGAGGGGAGCCGACCCCCTTCTTTGACCCCTGAGGGCTTCCTCCCGCGGAATCCACTTACAGCCAGCGGGGGCGGATGCAACGAGGGGCGCCCGCTGGTTTCCGCGGGCGCCCCTCGCTAGAATGCTTCTCTTCTCTCCCCTGGCTACTAGAGTCCCAGGTCTGCCGCCACCTCGCCGGCGCAGGCGAGGCCGTCGCTGATGGCCGTGACCACGAGGGTCGACCCGTTGCGGGCATCACCGGTCGCATAGACCGCGTCGCTGACGGTGCGGTGAGAGCCGGCCTCGGCAAGGCGGGGACGCACGCCGCCCCGCACGGAGTCCACGTCGACGCCCAGGGCATCGTAGACCGACCTCTGGGGACCGGTGAAGCCGCAGGCGATGAGCACGAGCTGGGCGGGGATGGTCTGCTCGCTCCCCTCGATGCGCACGGGCTTGCCGTTGGACCAGTCGAGCGAGACGATGCGCAGCCCCTCGACGGAGCCGTCCTCGCCCACCAGGGCCTCGAGCGTGTCGGTGGCCCAGGTGCGGGGGTCGTGACCAAACCTCTGGTCGGCCTCAAGCTGGCCGTAGTCGTCCTTGCGGACGTCGGGCCACTCGGGCCAGGGGTTGCCTGCGAGGCGCTCGTGGGGAGGCTCGGGGAGGAACTCGAACTGACGGATGCTCTTGGCGCCCTGGCGCAGCGCCGTCGCGACGCAGTCCGTGCCGGTGTCACCGCCGCCGATGACCACGACGTCCCTGCCCTTGGCGCTCACCTTGGGGGCACCGTCCCCCAGCACGTCCTTGGTGGCCTGCGTGAGGTAGTCGACGGCAAGGACCACGCCATCAGCATCCATGCCCGGGACGCGCAGCGTGCGGGCGTCGCCCGCGCCGACGGCAACGACCACGGCGTCGAACTCGTCCCTGAGCGCCTTGGCGACCTTGGGGTCGGAGGCGTCGGTGGAGAGACGGAACTGTATGCCGCTCCTCCCCATGAGGTCGCTCCTGCGCCTCACCACGTCCTTGGGGAGCTTCATGTTGGGGATGCCGTACATGAGGAGACCACCCGCACGGTCGCTGCGCTCCACCACGGTGACGGCGGCGCCGCGGCTCGCGAGCTCCCATGCGCAGGCGAGACCGGAGGGGCCGGAGCCCACGACCGCCACCTTGGGGGCGCCCTCCGCCGGTGCGGGGAGCGGATCGACCTCGCCCGCGGCCCAAGCGTGGTCGGAGATCGCGCGCTCGTTGTCCCTGATCGTAGTGGCGCCCTCGTACAGGCCCAGGTTGCAGGCCTTCTCGCACAGGGCGGGGCACACGCGACCCGTGAACTCGGGGAACGGGTTGGTGAGGCTCATCCTCTGGGCGGCATCGGACCACAGGCCACGCCACACCAGGTCGTTCCACTCGGGGATGAGGTTGTGGAGCGGGCAGCCCGAGACGCGCCCGCGGTCGCCGAAGGGCATGCCGGTCTGGCAGAACGCGACGCCGCACATCATGCACCTCGACGCCTGGCGGCGCTGGCCCTCCTCGTCCAGGGGAATGGCGAACTCGTCGTAGTCGAGCAGCGTCTGGTCCTTGGGCCGCTCGCCGTGCTCCTGGCGCTTGACATCCAGAAATGCTCCGGACTTGCCCATTACATTCCCCTCCTCATGGTCTCGAACGCGGTCTCGACCGCGTCGTCGTGGGTCGCTCCCTTGGACTCCTCATCGCGCACGAGCGCCAGGATCTGGGCGTACTCGACGGGGATGACCTTCTTGAAGCGGCTGCGCTCTGCGTCGAACTGGTACAGGAGCCTGATGCCCCTGGGGCTGTTGGTGCGCTCCACGTGCTCCCTGATGAGCTCGCGGACGTGCTCGATCTCGTCGTCGCTCGGGCGCTCGATCTGGACCATGTCCATGTTGCAGCGCTGCTCGAGGGTGCCGAACTCGTCGTAGACGTAGGCGACGCCGCCGCTCATGCCCGCCGCAAAGTTCTGCCCAACCTCGCCGAGGATGAGCGCCTCTCCGCCGGTCATGTACTCGCAGCCGTGGTTGCCCACGCCCTCGCACACGATTGTGGCACCGGAGTTGCGGACGCCGAAGCGCTGGCCGGCGAGGCCGTTGATGAAGCCACGACCCGAGGTCGCGCCGTAGAAGGCGACGTTGCCGATGCTCACGTTCTCGTCGAACTTGTAGCTCGCGCGCGGCGAGGGCGCCACTGTCAGGATGCCGCCGGAGAGGCCCTTGCCAAAGTAGTCGTTGGCGTCTCCCTGGATGTTGAGCGTGACGCCCTTGGGCAGGAACGCGCCGAAGCTCTGTCCGCCGGAGCCCGAGCAGTCGATGGTGATGGCGCCGTCGGGCAGGCCGTCGGGATGCGCCTTGGTGACCGTGGAGCCCAGCAGAGTGCCCACGCAGCGATTGACGTTGGCGATGTCCACCTGGAAGTGGATGGGCTTGAGGTGCTCGCGCGCGTCGCTCGTGTAGGGCACGAAGAGCGTGGAGTCGAGCGTGCGGTCGAGCTCGGGGTCAAAGTCCATGGACTCCAGGTGGTGCGGGCACTCGGCGCCGGGCACGTTCTTGCCGAACACGTTGGTGGACGGCGCGAGGATGCGGGACAGGTCGCAGAGGTTGGCCTTCTCGGCGCCCTCGACCTTGACCTGGCGCAGGCACTCGGGGTGCCCGACCATGTCGTCGACGGTGCGGAAGCCGAGCTTGGCCATGATCTCGCGCAGCTCGCGGGCGACGAAGGTCATGAAGTTGACCACGTGCTCGGGCTTGCCGGCAAAGTGGCTGCGCAGGTAGGCGTTCTGGGTGCAGATGCCCACCGGGCAGGTGTCCTGCTGGCACGCGCGCTGCATGAGGCAGCCCATGGCCATGAGCGGGGCGGTGGCGAAGCCAAACTCCTCGGCGCCCAGGAGCGCCGCCACGGCGACGTCGCGGCCGTCCATGAGCTTGCCGTCGGCCTCGAGCACCACGCGGGAGCGCAGGCCGTTCATGAGCAGGGTCTGCTGGGTCTCGGCCAGGCCGAGCTCCAGGGGCAGGCCGGCGTGGTACACCGAGTCGCGCGGGGCCGCGCCCGTGCCGCCGTTGGCGCCCGAAATCGAGATCTTGGAGGCACCGCCCTTGGCGACGCCCGTGGCGATGGTGCCCACGCCCGCCTCGCTCACGAGCTTGACCGAGACGCGCGCGGATGGGTTGGCGTTGCGCAGGTCGAAGATGAGCTCGGCGAGGTCCTCGATGGAGTAGATGTCGTGGTGGGGCGGGGGCGAGATCAGGCCAACGCCGGGCGTGGAGCGCCTGACGCGCGCGACCCACGGCCAGACCTTCTTGCCGGGCAGGTGGCCGCCCTCGCCGGGCTTGGCGCCCTGAGCCATCTTGATCTGGATCTCGACCCCGCTGCACAGGTAGCGGCTCGTGACGCCAAAGCGGCCCGATGCGACCTGCTTGATGGCGGAGTTGGCGCTGTCACCGTTGGGAAGCGCGTCCTCGCGCGCGGGGTCCTCGCCGCCCTCGCCGGTGTTGGAGCGCCCACCCAGGCGGTTCATGGCGATGGCCAGGCACTCGTGCGCCTCCTGCGAGATGGCGCCAAAGCTCATGGCGCCGGTGTTGAAGCGCTTGACGATGGACTCCACGGGCTCGACCTCGTCCAGGGACACGGGACCGGAGGGCAGGGGCACGAACTCCAGGAGGTCGCGCAGCACCACGGTGCGGCCCTTGCGGTGGACGCCGGCGCTGTAGCTCCTGAAGCGCTCGTAGTCACCCTCGCGCACGGAGCGCTGGAGGTCGTAGATCACGTCGGGGCTGATGATGTGGTCCTCGCCGCCAAGCGGGCGCCACTTGGTCAGGCCGGCCGTCGCAAGCTGGTTGGGCGCGTGCGACTTGGAGAGCGCGAGCGCCTCGTCGTAGCGACGGTCGCACCACCGCTCGATGTCGGCGAACCCCAGGCCGCCCACGCGGCTCACGGTGCCCTCGAAGCAGGTGCTCACGACCTCGTCGGAGAGGCCCACGATCTCGAAGATCTGGGCGGAGTGGTAGCCCTGGACGGTGGAGATACCCATCTTGCTCATGATCGAGACGATGCCCGAGACCACGGCCTTGTCGTAGTTGGCCACGCCCTGCTCGGCCGAGACGTCGATGGCGCCCTTCTCGGCCATGCGCTCGATCGTCTCATGCGCCATGTAGGGGTAGATGCCCGAGGCGGAGTAGCCCACCAGCGTGGCGAAGTCGTGCGGCGTGATCGCGTCGCCCGCCTCCATCACGATGTCGGCGAGCATGCGGATGCCCGCCTGGATCATGTGGTTGTGCACCGCGCCAAGGGAGAGGAGCGACGGGATGGGGACCTCGCCCTCCCCCGCGCGGTCGGAGAGCACGATGATGTTGGTGCCGGCGCGGACGCTGTCCTCGACCTGGGAACAGAGGTCCCTGAGGGCCTTCTCCAGGGCGTCGGGGCCGCCGTCGCGGCGGTAGGTCGCCGAGAAGCGGCGCGCGTGGAAGCCGGTGCGGTCCACGGACGCGATGCGCTCGAACTCCCCCTTGGTGAGAATGGGCGACTTCAGGCGGATGAGGCGGCAGGTGTCGCGGCTGTCCTCCAGGAGGTTGCCGTGGTTACCCAGGTAGAGCACCGTCGAGGTGACCAGGCTCTCGCGCAGCGCATCGATGGGCGGGTTGGTGACCTGGGCAAACAGCTGGTTGAAGTAGTCGTAGAACGAGCGCGGGTGGTGCGAGAGCACGGCCAGCGGGATGTCGGCGCCCATGGACGAGAGGGGCGCCTTGCCCTGGTTGGCCATGGGTCGCAGGGCCTCGTCCACGTCGTCGTAGTGGTAGCCCAGCTTGGCCATGCGGCTGGTCTGGCCCACTCCGGCGTCACGGGGGGCGGCCTCGCCCTCGGGCTCGTGCAGGTCCTCGACGTCGAGGGTCTCGGCGCGCAGCCAGTCGGCGTAGGGCTTCCTGCTGGCGAAGCGGCCCCTCAGCTCGTCATTCCAGAGGACGCGGCCCTCCTCCTGGTCCACGAAGAGCATCTCCCCCGGGCCAAGGCAGCCGGACTGCAGCAGGTTCTCGGGGTCCACGTCGAGGGCGCCCGCCTCGCTCGAGAGCACGAAGCGGTTGTCGCGCGTGACGTAGTAGCGGGCGGGACGCAGGCCGTTGCGGTCGAGGGCAGCACCCATGCCGCGGCCGTCGGAGAACGCGATGGCGGCGGGGCCGTCCCACGGCTCCATGAGCATGGAGAGGTAGGCGTCGTAGGCGCGGCGCTGGCGCGAGAGGGCCTTGTTGTGATCCCAGGGCTCGGGGAGCATGAGCGTGACGGCGCGCGGGAGCTCCCAGCCGTTGACGTGCAGGAACTCGAGCACGTTGTCCAGGATCGCCGAGTCGGAGCCCTCGCGGTCGATGATGGGGACGACCTTCTTGAGGTCCTCGCCCAGCACGGGCGAGTACAGGTTCGGCTCGCGGGCGCGGATCCAGTTGACGTTGCCGCGCAGCGTGTTGATCTCGCCGTTATGGATGATCAGGCGGTTGGGGTGCGCGCGCTCCCAGCTGGGGGTGGTGTTGGTGGAGTAACGCGAGTGCACCAGGGCGAGCGAGCTCTCCACGGCGGCGTCGTTGAGGTCGAGGAAGAAGCGGCGCATCTGGGTGGCGACGAGCATGCCCTTGTAGACGATCGTGCGCGAGCTCATGGAGCACACGTAGAAGATCTTGCCCTCCAGCGCATGCTCGGCCTTCGCCTTGCCCTCGATGGTGCGGCGGCACACGTACAGGCGGCGCTCGAAGTCGTCGCCGCGGTCCACGCCCTCGGGACGGGCGAGGAACGCCTGCAGGATGGTGGGCATGCAGTCGCGCGCCGTCTCGCCCAG
Organism: uncultured bacterium; assembly: GCA_905214865.1. Lineage (GTDB taxonomy): Bacteria > Actinomycetota > Coriobacteriia > Coriobacteriales > Atopobiaceae > Olsenella_H. The sequence goes on from CAJMNO010000008.1 coordinate 58,364, forward strand.
GTCATGCGCGTCCACGGGGACCTCGCGCCAGAACAGCAGGGGCACACCCTCCTCGGCGCAGCCCTCCTCGAACACGCGCTTGGCCGCCGCGACGCCCGCGTCGTCCTGGGGGAAGAAGAGCATCGCGACGCCGTAGTCGCCCTCCTCCGGGAGGATCTGGCCCCAGCGCTGCGCCTCCTTGCGGAAGAAGCGGTGAGGCACCTGGAACAGGATTCCCGCGCCGTCGCCGGTGTTGTGCTCCAGCCCCTTGCCGCCACGATGCTCGAGGTTGAGGAGCACCGACAGGGCGTCGTCCACGATGGCGTGGCTGCGCTTGCCGTCGATCTGCGCCAGCGCGCCGATGCCGCAGGCGTCGTGGTCGAACTCCTGGCGGTACAGCCCCCTCTCCTCGAGGTCCCTCACGCCCTCGGACAGTTCGCTATAGCTCATTGCCTCTCCCGTTTCCTAGTGGCACTGATTCCATTGTGGGTTTGGAATCATATAACCCGCTTGGTTTCGCCCCGATTACGACACCCCCGCTCCGCGAACATGACAAAGCCGCGTCACCTTCTCGTAGCCACGACGAAACAAACGGGCGGCACGACGGGGCGCTGCGGCGTGCCGACGCCCCTCTCCCCTGGTTTGGGATATTGGATTTCAGGAAGTATTCATGCAAGGGAGAGGAACGGTGCCCCCGTCTTGGGAGGGGACCCGACGGGATTCGGCGTCCCCTCGGCGCGCGGTGGGCACGGCCGACGCGCGTGCCGCCGCCACGTCGAGGCGCGACGGCACGCGCCAAGCCCTACTCCGCCGGCGCCTGCGGCGCCTCCCCCGTCTGGAGGATGTGGTCGAGCGCCGCCTCGTCCAGCACGGGCACGCCCAGCGACTGCGCCTTAGCGAGCTTGGACCCCGCCGAGGCACCCGCCACGACGAAGCTGGTGCGCTTTGAGACCGACCCCGAGACCTTGGCCCCCAGCGCCTTGAGCTGGTTGCCCGCCTCGGTGCGGCTGTACTTCTCGAGCGTGCCCGTGAGCACGAACGTGAGGCCGGCGAGCGTCTGCGGCGACTCCGGCTCCTGGCCAAAGCCCTCCTGCTCCAGCGACACGCCCGCCTTGCGCAGGCGCTCCACCACCGCCACGTTCTTGGGGACGGAGAAGAATTCCCGCACCGACGCCGCGATCTTGGGCCCCACGCCGTCTATCTGCGAGATGTCCTCCTCGGAGGCCGCGGCGAGCGCCTGCATGCTGCCAAAGTGGTTGGCGAGCAGCCCGGCGACGTTAGCCCCCACGTGGCGGATGCCCAGGCCAAAGAGCACACGGGCGAGACCGGCCTGCTTGGACGCCTCGATCTGCTCCATGATCTTGCGCGCGATAGTGGGGCCAACCGCGATGGCATCGCCCTCCACGTGGTCGCGCCCGCTCGTCTCGTACCTGCGGCCCGTGTCCACGCCGGCGAGCGTCCGCTCGTCCAGGGAGTCGTAGTAGTCGGCAACGTCGTGGAGGATGCCCTGCTCGACCATGCGGCCCACGATCTCGTCGCCCAGGCCGTCGATGTCCATGGCGTTGCGGCTGCCCCAGTGGATCAACCTCTCGGTCGCCTGCGCAGGGCAGTCGATGGAGATGCAGCGGTAGGCGACCTCGCCCTCCTCGCGCACCACGGGGCTGCCGCAGCTGGGGCAGGTCTGGGGCATCTGCCACAGGGGGCGGAGCGCGTGGGCGTCCGCCATGTCGCCCTCGGTGACGGGCCCCACGACCTCGGGGATCACGTCACCCGCCTTGTGGACTACGATCGTGTCGCCCTCGCGCACGTCCTTGCGGCGCACCTCGTCGATGTTGTGCAGCGTGGCACGGGCGATCGTGGAGCCCGCCACCAGCACGGGGTCGAACTCGGCGACCGGGGTCAGGACGCCCGTCCTGCCAACCTGGACGCGTATCTGGCGCAGGACGGTGCGCTTCTCCTCCGGCGGAAACTTGAACGCGATGGACCAGCGGGGGGCACGCGCCGTGAAGCCCATGGCCTGCTGGCTGGCGAACGAGTCGACCTTGACCACCACGCCATCGATGTCGTAGTCCAGGTCCTCGCGGTGGGCCAGGGCATCCGCGCAGTAGCGGTGGACCTCCGCGGAGCTGTCCACCAGGCGGGCATGCGGGTTCACGGAGAAGCCGCAGTCGCGCAGCCACGCCAGGAAGTCGTGCTGGGTCGAGACCGCGAGCGGCCCCTCGTCCGCCACGGCGTAGATGAAGGTCTCGAGGTCGCGCGCGCGGGTGATGGCGGGGTCCTTCTGGCGCAGGCTCCCCGCGGCGGCGTTGCGGGGGTTGGCGAAGGGCGGGCGGCCGGCGGCGTCGTTCTGCTCGTTCAGGCGCACGAAGCTGTGCTTGGGCATGTAGACCTCGCCACGGATCTCCACCGACTGCCCAAAGCCGCGGTCCTGCACGCGGGCGAGTCCGGCAGGCGAGAGGGACCGCGGTATGTCGCGTATGGTGAGCGCGTTGGCCGTGACGTTCTCGCCCGTGGTGCCGTCGCCACGGGTTGCCGCACGCACCAGCTGCCCGTCGCGGTAGGTGAGGGCGATGCCCAGGCCGTCGATCTTGAGCTCGCAGGTGTAGGCGACCGGCGATTCGGGGGTCGCGCCCAGGGCCTCGTCGGTGCGGGCCAGCCACTCGTCCAGCTCGCCCAGGTTCATGGCATCGTCGATGGAGTACATCCTGCGTGCGTGCGTGACGGGCTCGAACTGGTCGCTCACGAAGCCGCCGATGCGCTGGGTGTAGCTGTCGGGGGTCACCAGCTCGGGATGGACCGCCTCGATGTCGCGGAGCTCCGTCAGGTAGCGGTCAAACTGCGCGTCGGTCATCTCGGGGTCGTCGAGCGCGTAGTAGGCGTACGCGGCGTGCGTGAGGATGCGGTTGAGCTCGGCCGCCCGCTGGGCGGGCGTCTGCCGGCGGGACGGCTCCGGAGGCATGGACGCGCCCCCCTCTCCCCCGGTGGCCCCGTCGCCAAAGAGCGAACCCTGAGTGCCCGCCTGCTGAGACATGCTTCCCCCTTCTGCCGCCCCGACCGCCAGGGGCGGTGGGGTCCGATTGGTCCCTCGAGTGCGCGAGTCCGTCGTGGCTAGCGTAGCGCATCGCGCGGACCCGGCGGGAAGCGAAGGACGTGCGGGGGCCGTCGCGGAAGCGTCACGTGGACGCGGGATGTGGGGGCGAGGCGGAAGGAGGATGCCGGCCGCCTCGACACCCCGCGGGTATATAGTGCGTTCCGCGCGCGACCGAACGGGCCGCGCGACGTCGCTTTGGAGGTTGCCATGAGGTCCCTCGTCATGCCCGCGAGCCTTGCCATCACGCTGGCCCTTGTCCTGTACACGATCGGCGTCTTCTCCGAGAGGCGCGCCGGGCGCCTTGGCGGAAGGCAGCTCGCCCTGTTCTGGTGCGGCCTCGCGTGCGACACCACCGGGACCACGCTCATGACCATGATTGCGCACTCAGGTGGCACGGGTGCCCCCGCGATCCACGGGGTCACCGGCGCGCTCGCCATCGTGCTGATGCTCTTCCATGCCGTGTGGGCCACGGTCGTCTTCGTGCGGCACGACGACGAGGCCGCGCGGACCTTCCACCGGCTGAGCACCGTCGTGTGGCTGGTCTGGCTGGTGCCGTACCTCATCGGGCTGTTCATGGGGATACCCATGCTGCGCTTTGGAGGGGTCCAGGCGACGCTCGCAAGCCTCGTGGTCGTGGCTGCGATCGCGCTCGTGCTGTGGGCTCGGGGACGGGCCGAGCGAAAGTAGAAAGTCGTGGCTGGGAGGCATGCGGAAGTCTGTCGCCCCCGGCCCCAGGCAACGCCGCGACAGGCCCCCTCGTCCAAGGCCGTTTCAAAAGAACTCTAAGAGGGGGTGGGCACCGGCGGTTGTCGAGGCTCGAAGAGCAACCGGTAGAGGGATGGCTCCGCAGTTCGCCCCCGTGGCAGAGCATCTGCCCAATGGGCAACGGATCATCGACGTTCACGCCTCCCCATGTGCCCGTAGGTGCCGCTTCCATAGCCGAAGGACATCCCGTCGTCCTTGCGGGCCGATTCACATCATCAATTTTCTCACTATGGCAGCCACGTCCCGAAATGAGTGCTCATGTCGGGCTTGTAGTGCCACCCGCCCCGCATTCCCGCAGCTGGCAGTTGGCCAACCTACATGCGTTGGCAGCAACTTCCCGATATGAGTACTCATATCGGGCTTCCGTTGCCATCCAACCCTGGAGAGGGACCCTTTTGGCAGCAAACTCCCGTAGTGAGTACTCACATCAGGAGTTTGCTGCCAGGAGATTACGCCGCTCGTTACCGTTGACAGTATTACCTGCGGGAACGTAGGTCCTTCCTTCGCGAGAAGGGAATGATCTCCCGGGAAGGTGCTCACCCGGGCGTTCTCCCGTCATGCTGCAAACTTTGATGCTTTCGGATGACGGTACCATCGTCAAGCCGCCGAGGGGAGCAGACGGGCTGTTGGGGCTGTTGGGGCCGTCGGGACCGCTGTCTGCGACTCTGTCATCATCCCAGCCCCCCTTCTTTGAGCACTACTCGAGAATGAGGGTGCAACCCGACTGAGCCCCACGAGGACGGGGACGGCCTCAGCTCGATCCTTCTTTGAGTTCTTCTCGGTGCGAGCCGCCATTCGACTGGACCCAACGGCAACGACAACGCCCTCAGCCCACCCCCCCTCTTGGGGCCCTTCCCGAATGGTTCGCCACCCGGTAAGGCATCACTGCAACGGCAACGTCCCCAGCTCCATCCCTCTCTGAGCTCTTCTCCCGGACTGGTCTCTCAGATACAGCCGCGACCACAGCGACCCCCTCACAGGTAAGAGAGAGGGGGACCAGGCACGTTGCCCGGTCCCCCTGTGGGATGGGTTGCGACCGCGTTGGCCGCGCTCCTCTCCCCTGGCTACTCCACCGTCGCCTTGTAGCCAGCCTCCTCGACGGCCTTGACCAGCACTCCGTTCCTCACGAGCGGACCGGCTTCGAGCGTGGCCTCGCCCTTGTCCAGCGACACCTGGACGTTGCGGACGCCCTTCACGCCCTCGAGCGCCTGGGTCACGTGCGCCACGCAGTGCTCGCACATCATGCCCTCGACCTTCAGCCTCTTCTGACTCATCTGACCCTCTCCCTCCTGGTCGCCCTGCTTGGGGAGACCAACCTTGGAAACCGATTCCTGCGGACCCTCGTCCTCGAGCGAGGTGAGCTCCGCCCTGCCCGCTCCCGCTGCCCCGTCCGACCTCATACCACGAGTCTTCCCGGGCTTCCAGGCAAACAGCCTGAGCGCGTTGCTGACCACGAACACGGACGAGAAGCCCATGGCCGCCGCCCCGATCATGGGGTTGAGCGTGATGCCGAGCGGGCTCAGCACGCCCATCGCCACCGGGATGCAGATGGCGTTGTAGAACAGCGCCCAGAACAGGTTCTGCCTGATGTCGCGCATCGTGGCGTGCGAGAGCTCGATGGCGGTGGCGACGTCGGCGGGGTCGGACCGCATGAGCACGATGTCCGCCGAGCTGATCGCGACGTCGGTCCCGGCGCCGATGGCGATGCCGATGTCGGCGCGTGCCAGCGCGGGAGCGTCGTTGATGCCGTCGCCCACCATCGCGACCTTGCGACCCTCCTGCTGCAGCCTGCGGACCATGCGCTCCTTCTGGTCGGGCAGCACGCCCGCAACCACCTGGTCCACGCCCACCTGGCTGGCAATCACCTGGGCGGTGCGCTCCTGGTCGCCGGTCAGCAGCATGGTGCGGATGCCCATGGACCTCAAGCGGGCAATCGCCTGAGCGGACGACGGCTTCACGACGTCGGCAACGGCCAGCAACCCGACGAGCCTCCCGTCGCGCGCCACGTACAGAGGGGTCTTTGCCCGGTCCGCGAACGCATCGGCGGCATCGGAGACGGACGAGACGTCCACGCCCCTCTCCCCCATCAGGCGGGCGTTTCCGGCACACACGCTGGAGCCACCCACGCGTGCGACGACGCCGCCACCGGCAACCTGCTCGAACCCGCTGACCTCATCGTCCACGGACCCCTGGCCCAGCGTCTGGTCCGCCCAGCGGCAGATGGCCTCGGCAAGGGGATGCTCGCTCCTGCGCTCGAGCGCGCCGGCGAGACGGGCCAGCTCCTCGGCAGAGACGCCCTCCGCCGGCAGCACGTCGGTCACGCTGGGCTTGCCCTCGGTGACGGTGCCGGTCTTGTCGAGCACGACCTCGTCCAGGTCGCAGGCGCCCTCCAGGGCCTCGGCGCTCTTGATGAGGATGCCCACCTTGGCGCCGCGCTCGGTGCCCACCATGATGGCCGTGGGCGTCGCCAGGCCCAGGGCGCACGGGCACGAGATCACGAGCACCGACACGGCGTGGTTGAAGGCGACGGCGAAGTCGCCGGGGGCGAACAGCGCGATCCACGCGAGGAAGGTGACCGCGGCGATGCCCATGACCACCGGGACGAAGACGCCAGCGATGCGGTCCGCCTGGCGCTCGATGGGAGCCTTTGAACTGGTGGCCTCGTCCACCAGGCGGATGATGGACGCGAGCGCGGTGTCGTCACCCACGGCGGTGGCCTCGACCGTGATCCAGCCGCGCGAGCTCACCGTGGCGCCGGTCACCCGGTCGCCCGCGGACTTCTCCACCGGCACGGACTCGCCGGTGATGGCGGACTCGTCCACGGACGCCGTGCCGTCCACCACCACGCCGTCCACCGGGATCGCCTCGCCCGCGCGAACGACCACGCGGTCGCCCACGCGCACCTCCTCGGTGGGAACGACCTCCTCGCGCCCATCCCGCACCACGGTGGCGGTCTTGGGCGCCAGGTCCATGAGGGCCGAGATCGCGCTGGTGGTCTTGCCCTTGGCGCGGCTCTCGAAGTACTTGCCCAGCGTGATCAGGACCAGGATCGTCCCCGCGGAGTCAAAGTACAGGGAGTGCATCATCGCATAGTGGGCGGCCTCCATGTCCATGGCCCCCAGCGCGAGCGCCATCTGGTACACCCCCACCAGGCTGTAGGCGTAGCTGGCGGCGGAGCCTATCGCGATGAGCGAGTCCATGTTGGGCGAGAGGTGCGCGAGCGTGCGGAAGCCGTTGACAAAGTAGGCACGGTTGACAAAGAGCACGCAGGTCGCGAGCAGGAGCTGCGTGACCGCCGACGCCATCATCCCCGGCATCCCGGCGAGGCCCGGGACCTCGGGCCAACCCAGCATGGGACCCATGGCCAGGTAGAACAGCGGCACCCCAAACGCCAGGGACCATGCCAGCTGGCGCCCCTTCGCCTGCGTCGCCTTGCGCGCCGCGACCTGGGGGTCAACGAACTCGCTTGCCTTGGAGCCCTTTGCCTCGGAGCCCCCGCGGGGGCTCGCCCCGTAGCCCGCCTTCTGGATGGCGTCCACCACGGCGTCGCGCGTCTTGGCCTCGCCGTCGTAGTCCAGCTCCATCGAGTTCTTGAGCAGGTTGACGTTGGCCTCGGCCACGCCGGGCACGCCACCCGCCGCCTTCTGCACCCGCGACGCGCAGGCGGCGCAGGTCATTCCCTCTATGTCGAACGTCTGTCTCATCAGACGCATGCCTCCCCTCGCGGCGGCACCACCGCGCGAATCCGTCACGGTTGGTACCGATGCTTCACATGAACTTCTTGAACAGCTGCATGACCTCGTCCACGACCTCGTCGTCCCCCTGACGTATGCGCTCGGTGACGCAGGTCTCCAGGTGGTCGCGCATGACCTCGCGTGAGATTGACTTCACCGCGCTCTCGACCGCCGCCAGCTGGACCAGGACGTCGCCGCAGTAGCGGTCGTCGTCGATCATGGTGCGGATGCCGTTGAGCTGCCCGGTCACGCGGTTGATGCGCGCGTCGAGCTTTCGCTTGACCTCGGGGGAGCGGGGCATGCTCTTCATGCGCGGGACGGCACCCTGCCCCGTTCCCGTGGCATCCCCGCAGCAGCATCCCGCTGGCGTCGCATTGGCACCCCTGGCGTTCGACTCCACCTCACCCATCGTGGCTCCCTCTTCTCTCATTACCCCCTGGGGGTATTTTCTACGCCTGAAGGATATACCCCATAGGGGTACCTGTCAAACACAAGGGGAGAGGCCCGAGGGAACGTGCCCCCGGGCCTCTCCCCTTGCTTGGATAAGCTTGCCTTGCCCGGCTACGCCGCGGCAGTCCCGCTGGTCGAATCCGTGGTCGTGGTCGTCGTGGTGCCGTTGGTGTCGTACGAGCCGCCGCGATCGTTGTTGTAGAGGTAGTTGTAGAGCTCCTCCAGGTACTGCTGTTCGCTGTTGGTGCCCGTGCCGTTGCCGTTGGTGTTGGAGTTGGTGTTGGAATCGGTGTTCCCGGTGGTGGTCCCCTGCGTCTGGGTCTGGCTCTGCTGCTCCTGCTGAAGCGCCTCGTCGGAACCCAGGGTCACCTCGACCGTCTGCTCCTTGCCGTCGCGCACGAAGGTGACCTTGACCTTGTCGCCGATCTCGTGCGAGCGGACGTTGAGGATCATGCCGTCTGCAGACGTGATCTCCTCGTCGTCCACGGCGGTGATCACGTCACCCTTCTGGATGCCGGCCTCGGCGGCGGGGCTGCCGTCAGTGACCGCGACCACCAGGGCGCCCTGGCTCACGCTGAGGTTGTTCTGGTAGGCGGTCTGGGAGTTGACGGTGGTCATCGTGAGGCCGATGTAGGGGTGCGTCACGGTCTGGCCGGAGATGATCTCCTTGGCGATCTTGACGGCGTAGTTGCCGGGAATCGCAAAGCCCACGCTCGCGGAGGATTCCGTGCTCGACGAGTACAGCGTGCAGATGCCCACGAGCTTGCCCTCGTCGTTCACCAGCGCGCCACCCGAGTTGCCGGGGTTGATGGCGGCGTCGGTCTGGATGAGGTTGGTGTAGAGCGTCTCGCCCGAGGACGACTCCATGAGCTGGTTGCGCGTGAGCGCGCTCACGATGCCCGCCGAGACGGACTGGTCGAGGCCGAACGGGCTGCCCACGGACATGACCCAATCGCCGACCTCCAGGCTGTCGGAGTCACCGACCTCGATGGGGGTCACCGACGCGCCGTTGAGGTCGACCTTGATGACGGCGATGTCGCTCGACGCGTCGGACCCCACGATCTTGGCGTCGTAGCTCTTGCCGTCGATGGTCACGCTCACCGCGGTGGCACCGTCCACCACGTGGTAGTTGGTGATGATGTCGCCGTCGGTGTCCAGGATGACGCCCGAGCCGATGCCCGAGCCATTGCTCGTGGTCACGTTGACCGAGACGACCGACGGAAGCGCCTTGGCAGCCGCCGCCTTGGCGACCGTCGCGTCCTCAGAGTTGGCCGTGATGTTGATGGTCTGGCCAGAGCCGCTCGTGGTTGTCACCGTCTGGTTGCCGATCACTCCTGTCGCGTTGAGCGCGAGGACGATCGCCGCGGCGCCCACGACGCCCGAGCACGCACCGATCAGGGCGGTCTTGGCACCAGGCTTCATCTTGTGGCGCCCGTGCCTCTTGCCCTTGTTCTTCTCGCCCTCGGGACCCTGCGCGGCGCTTCCGCCCTCACCGGCCTGACAGGTTGCGTCGGGAGCCGGGGAGACGGGAGTCGCCTTCATGGTCTCTTCGGAGCTGGAGCCCACCCCGTCCATGCCAGGAACTGGTGGACGCCCATCCTCGTTGCTGCTCATGGCAGTTCCCTCCTCTTATGCGAACGCGTCGCATTGGATGTGTCTGTCGCCACACAGTCTCTACCCAACCTCCCAGCTCAAGAGGCGGGGCGCCCCACACAACATTGTTGGAGAACAACGCTTTTGGTTTTCTGAATCTCATTGCACAAAAGTGCCCGCCCCCACGCCTGACGGGGACGGGCACGCGCAAGGCGACGTAAGGATGGAGGCTACAGCTTGAACAGGTACCCCACGCCACGGACCGTGACGATGTGCGAGGCGATCTGCGGTCCCACCTTGGAGCGGACTCGACGGATGTGGACGTCGACGGTGCGGGTGCCGCCGCAGTACTCGAAGCCCCATACGCGGTGCAGCAGGGTCTCGCGCGAGTAGGCGCGAGAGGGGTGCGTGGCGAGGAACGAGAGGAGCGAGTACTCCATGAGGGTGAGGTCGACCGGCTGCTCGTCGATGTAGACCTGGTACGTGGCCAGGTTGATGGTCATGTTGTCCACGGTCACGATGTCCGACGGGGCGCTCTCCTCCCCCGGCCACAGCAGCAGCGCGCAGCGGACCTCGAACTCCGCCTCGCCAGCGTTCGAGAGGATGAAGTCGTTGCGCCCCTGCGCGGGGAGGTGGAGGCTGCTGAGCGCGCTCTCCTCCTGGATGACGAGGGTGGGGATGAAGCCGTTGTCCGAGACGTACGAGTCCACGCTCGCGAGCGTCTCCTTGCTCAGCCCCTGCATGTCCAGGATCACGAGGTCAAAGTCGTGCCCCGAAGAGACCGCCTGGGAGAACGTGTCCGAGGTGGTGGGGAGGATGGAGACGTCGAGCGCATGCTTGAGCTCACGCATCCGTTCGAGGTAGCGCGAGCCGTTGGATATGAGCAGGATATTCTTGTGGTGCATTCCAAGCTCCCCCGCATTTAGGAGGCCGAGAATTCCTCTGGCGGAATAGACGGTCGTACCTTACACCTGTTCCATGTATACCATAATCGGCTGCACCCTCTCGGGAGCAGCCGATAATTTTCCAGTCGCAAGCGACTCCCCGCAGCACCCCGCCCCCTTCGGGACGGGACACAAGCAGGCAGCAAGCCTACGAGATGGAGCCCAGGAACTCGCGCGTGCGCTCGTGTTGGGGATGGTCGAACACGTCGCCCGGGCGTCCCTGCTCCACAACGACGCCGTCCTCCATGAACACCACGCGGTCGGCCACGTCGCGCGCGAAGCCCATCTCGTGCGTCACCACGATCATGGTCATGCCGCTGTTGAGGGCGAGGTCGCGCATGACGTTGAGGACGCCACGGACGAGCTCGGGGTCCAGTGCCGACGTGGGCTCGTCGAACAGCAGGATCTGCGGGTGCATGGCTACCGCTCGCGCGATTGCCACGCGCTGCTGCTGGCCGCCGGAGAGCTGGGGCGGCTTGAAGTCCGCACGGTCCGCCAGGCCGACGCGGTCGAGCTGCTTCAGGGCCTCGGCCCTTGCCTCCTCCTTGTCCTTCTTGAGGACCTTGGTCTGGCCGATCATGACGTTCTCCAGCGCCGTGAGGTGCGGGAACAGGTTGAACTGCTGAAACACCATGCCGAGGTTGCGGCGCAGCTTCACGACGTCGGTCTTCTTGGATCCGGTGATCTCCTCGTCGTCGATGAGGATGTGGCCGGCCGTGGGGGTCTCGAGCAGGTTGATGCACCTGAGCATGGTGGACTTGCCGGAGCCGGAGGGTCCGAGCACGACCACGATCTCGCCGTTCCAGACGTCCAGGTTGACGTCGCGCAGCACCGGCGTGTCGGTAAACGTCTTGTTGAGGTGCTCGATGCGGACGATGGGGTGCTCGCCCTCCTTGAAGTGGTGGTTGGTGAGCTCGCGGTCGTGCGCCGCGGCCTCCTTTGCCGCCTCCACGGCGTCCATCGCGGGAGGGACCACCGGGACCTCGATCTTCGGCGTCTTCTTTGACTTAGATGGCATCCTCGACACCTCCGTCGGAAAGGGTGTGGGCACGGAACGGGGCGGTCAGCGCCTGGAACGCGGAGGGCTTTGCCTTCTCGTCGGCGGCGGGAGCCTCGAACTCGTCCTCGGTCTCCATGTCGTCGTCCTTGGGGCGTGGGCCCTCGCCGTTCTCGTCTGCGGAGAGGCGATGCTCGATGATGCCCACGACCTTGATTAGCGGCAGCGTGACGATCAGGTAGTAGATTGCGGCGGCGATGTATGGCGTGATGTTGCCCGAGACCGTGGTGAGGTTCTTGGAGAACATCATGAGCTCCATGACGCCGACGGAGGAGAGGAGCGAGGTGTCCTTGTAGGACGTGATGAAGTCGCTCGTGACGGTGGGCAGCACGCGGCGGACGGTCTGCGGGAGGATGATGCTGGTCATGGTCTGGCGGTAGGTCATGCCAAGCGACGTCGCCGCCTCGTACTGGCCCTTGGGGATCGACTGGATGCCGGCGCGATAGATCTCGGCCTGGTACGCGGAGCTGTTGATGGCCACCACGATGATGCCCAGGATGTTGTTGTCCATGTTGATGCCGACCATGGGCAGGCCGAAGAACGCGATGTAAATCTGCAGGAAGAGCGGCGTGCCGCGGAGCAGGTTGACGTAGATGGCAGCGATCGCACGCACCCAGCGATGCTTGGAGATGCGCATGAACGCGAAGACCAGGCCGAGCAGGATGCCAAACGGGAACGCGACCAGGATGATGATGAGGCACAGGATCCAGCCGGAGAACAGCGACGGGAACGAGGTCACGAGCAGCTGCGGCTTGAAGAACATGTTGAGGAAGGGCACGGAGTTCCAGGCGGCAACCCAGGCCTGGCCGTCAAGCCAGTTGACGATCGCCTGCGTTGTGGTGAGCTCGGTGATCGTGATCTTGGGCGATGCGTCAAGCTCCGCCTTCTCGCCCGTGCCGGTCACATAGGTGCCGGTGACGGAGTACGACCCACCCTTGGTGGGGAACTTCATGTTGGTGACCTCGAGGCGCAGGAGCGACCCGGAGGGAATGGCCTCGGCGAACTTGATGGTGATGGTGTTGCCGTTCGTGGAGGTCGTGGAGTCGATGTTGACGCGTTTGAGGCCGTCGAGCACGGTCACGCGGGTGGTGGAGCCGTCAAAGGTCGCGTCGTCGGGGAGCGCGAGCGTCACCTCGGTGATGCCGGAGTCAACGTTGACGGTGCCCTCCCAGGTCAGGCGCGTCTCCTGGCCGCCAAAGACGCTGCTGCCGCCGTCCTCGTTGGGACGGGCGGTCGCGCTCTTGACCACGACCTCGCCCGCATCCGCGGCGGTCGTGATGCCGGAAGAGTCAAGCCTCGTCGAGGAGCTTGAGGTGGCGGAGCCGCAGCCACCGAGCACGAGCGCGAGGGCAAGCGCGAGCGCCCCTGCGACCAGTCCTCCTGGGTGAGGCTTCCTTGATGCAAGTTCTTGCATAATGTTTTCCTCCTAGGCTGGCGGACACTATATCAAGCCCTGCTAGTCCTAGGTTCAAGGCTTGATAGACGCGAACGCGGCTCCCGCGCCCGTGTATTTTCATACTTTAATGTGCCGAAATCGGTCGGAGCCCATCGTTGCCAACACGTTCGTCACTCGCAACACGCTCGAAAAGGACGGGCCCTTCCACAGGCTAAGGCCAGCAACCCAACTTGGGTGCATCCGACAGCGGATGGCGAACTCGTCCGCTCCCCCGTCGCAGGCATATTCCCGGCACGCATCCAGCGCCCGCGGACACGAGCGACTGCCGGGAGACCCGACCTTGGGCAATCCGGGCACGAGAAGGGCGAGGCCGCCGGCACAGACGCCAGCGACCCCGCCGTCAAGACCCTTTGGCACAGGGGCTCTCGCCCCTCTCCCCTAGTATCCCGCGTAGTAGTGCCTGCGCTCCCACTCCGTGACGGTGGCGGCATACTCGTCCCACTCCGCCCACTTCTGCTCGATGAGGTAGTCGCAGATGTGGTCCCCCAGCGTCTCGCGCATGAGCTCGCTGGAGTCGAACTCCTTGATCGCGTCGCTGAGGTTGCGCGGGAGCCGCTTGAAGCCCGCGCGCTCCAGCTCCGCCTCGCTCATGCGGTCGATGTCCTCGGGCGACTCCTTGGGCAGGGGCAGCTCCTCCTCGATGCCGCGGATGCCCGCCGCCAGGCACACGGCGATGGCAAGGTACGGGTTGGCGGTGGGGTCGGGACAGCGCAGCTCAACGCGCGTGGACTGGTGCTTGCCAGGCTTGTGCGTGGGGATGCGCACCAGGGCGGTGCGGTTCTTGCGGCCCCAGGTGGCGTACACGGGCACCACGTCGTTGGAGATGAGGCGCTTGTACGAGTTGACCGTGGGGTTGGTGACCAGCATGAACTCGGGCGCGTACTTGAGCAGCCCCGCCACGTAGTGCTGCGCGAGCTCGGAGAGGTGCGCGTCGTTCTGGGTCTTGGGGGCCCAGAACAGGTTGTTGCCCTCGTGGTCGAACAGCGACTGGTACAGGAACATGCCGGAGCCCGCGCAGTGGTTGAGCGGCTTGGGCATGAACGAGGCGAACATGTCGTTGGCAAAGGCCTCCTGCCTGATCACCAGGCGGGCGGTCATGATGTTGTCCGCGCAGCTGCGGGCCTCGGTGTAGCGAAGCTCGACGGCGTTCTGCGACGGCGCGCTGGTGTGGTACGAGTACGCCACGGGGATGGACATCTTCTCCAGCATGAGGGTGGTCTCGCGCCTGAGGTCGGTCGAGACGTCCGTGGAGGTGAGGTCAAAGTAGCCGGCGTTGTCCACCGGGATGGGGTCGTGGTCGTTCTCGAAGTAGAAGTACTCGATCTTGGGCCCCACGTTCATGACGTAGCCCTTGGCGTCGACCTCGCGCACCAGGCGGTCGAGGCACGAGCGCGGGTCGCCCTCGAAGGGCTCGCGCGACGGGGTCTTGATGTCGCAGAACACGCGGGCGACGCCCTTGGTCTCGGGGCGCCAGGGAAGGATCTGGAAGGTGGTGGGGTCGGGGAAGGCCAGCATGTCCGACTCCTGCTGGGGCACGAAGCCCTCCACGGACGAGCCGTCGAAGCCGATGCCCTCCTCAAAAGCCTCCTCGAGGTCCTCTGACGAGATCGCGAACGACTTGAGGTTGCCCAGGACGTCGGTGAACCACAGCCTGACGAAGCGAATCCCACGCTTCTCGACCGTCCTGAGGACGAAGTCCACGTTTCTATCGCTCACAGATGACCTCCTCCTGTCGAGGGCGCAACGCGCGGTCGACACTCCTTCAATGCAGCACGACCCATCATACTAAAGCTGACATACCGACGTTACGCTTCTGTTTCCGAGGTCGTGGGCGGGGCGATGGCACGGCTCGGCGGGAGAGGGGCGAGCCACGCGGGTCGGGACCCCTCCCGTCGGCAGCCAGGCATGCCCCCGTCCGAGGTCAGGAAGCGATTCAGGAGCGATGGTTTCCGCTCCCAAGGGCGGCGTCCGCCTTGCGCACCATGTCCTCCGCCACGGGGCACTTGCCCTTGCCCGTGGCGTGGACGGCACAGGTGGAGGCACTCGAGCAGTCGGAGCACTCGCCCCCACCCCTCGCGAGCGAGCGGATGCACAGAGCGAACGCAACGCCGACGGCGGCGACTATGAGGATGTTGGCGATCATCGCGGCACCTCCAGATATCAGAAGGTTGGACGGCGATCCGTGGCCAACCTATAAGTTAGTCTAGGTCAACTATACCCATCGATATAGGCACCAGACAAGTGAGATAAAATGACCTCGTCATGCCCGTTGGCAGCAAGTTCCAATCAAGAATGGAGAATGGCAATGGCAGAAGACGAGAACATGCACCTTGTTATCATCCGCCACGGCGAGAGCGAGTGGAACAAGCTCAACCTCTTCACCGGCTGGACCGACGTCGACCTCACCGACACCGGGCGCGAGGAGGCCGCTGCGGGCGGCAAGGCCCTCAGGGAGCAGGGCTACGACTTCGACGTGTGCTACACCTCGCTGCTCAAGCGTGCCATCCACACCCTCAACATCGTGCTGGACGAGCTTGACCGCGCCTGGCTGCCCGTGCACAAGACCTGGCGCCTCAACGAGCGCCACTACGGTGCCCTCCAGGGCCTGAACAAGGCCAAGGCGGCCGAGGAGCACGGCGAGGAGCAGGTGCTCATCTGGCGCCGCTCCTTCGACGTCCAGCCTCCCGCGCTCAAGCCGGGCGACGAGCGCGACCCGCACGTCCAGGCGCAGTTCCGTGACGTCCCCCAGGAGGACCTCCCCTACACCGAGTGCCTGAAGGACACCATCGCGCGTGCGTGGCCGTACTTCGAGGAAGAGATCAAGCCCCAGATGGAGGCCGGCAAGCGCGTGCTCATCGCCGCCCACGGCAACAGCCTGCGCGCCCTGGTGATGCAGCTCGAGCACCTCACGCCCGACGAGATCCTGAAGGTCAACATCCCCACCGGCGTCCCCTGCTCCTACACCTTCGACAAGGACTGGAACATCCTGGACAAGCACTACATCGGCGATCCCGAGACCATCGAGAAGAAGATCAAGGCCGTCGCCAACCAGGGCAAGGCCAAGAAGTAGCGCCTCTCGCCCACGTTGTCACAACGACGCCCCGGAACGGCACGTACCGCTCCGGGGCGTTCTCTTGCCTCGCATGGCAAAGGGGAGAGGGACGGAACAGGCCGCCCGCCGGCCCGCCCCGTCGGCCATCAGTCGCTCACGTCGGTGTCCAGCGTCACGTCCACGCGGTACTGCGGGTAGGCCCCCTGCACCTCGCTCACGATCTGGCGGTACTCCCCCATGCAGTCGGGGGCGTCGAACGAGATGATCACGTCGAACGCCATGAGCCCCCGCTCCTCGTCCAGGTGGAAGCCGTGCATCTGGATCACGTGGTCGTGGGCCATGACCCGGCGCGTGACGTCGTTTCTCACCGCGGTGACGCACGAGCTCGTGTTGCGCGAGTAGATTCCCACGGCGACGACGATGACCTTGCCCTGGGTGCTCGCGTACACCGACTCCTGGATGCGGCGGTCCATCTCGTCGATGGCATTGGCGTCCATGGTGTCGCGCACCTCGACGTGGAGCGATCCCACCAGGCGCTCGGGGCCGTAGCTGTGCAGGATGAGGTCGTAGACCCCCAGGACGTCGGGGTCCTTGGCCACGATGCCCTTGACCGTCTCGGCCACCTCGGGCGACACGCGCTCCCCCAGGATCTGCCCCAGCGTCTGCGAGAGCATGTCAACGCCCGCCTTCACGATGAACGCCGAGATCACGAGGCCCACCCACGCCTCGAGCGAGACGCCAAACGCCAGGTAGACCAGGGCGGCGGCGAGGGTGGAGGCCGAGAGCACGGCGTCGGAGAGCGCGTCCGTCCCCGAGGCGACCAGCGAGTCGGACGAGAAGCGCTGCCCCACCGACCTCACGTGGCGCCCCAGGACGACCTTGGCCACCACGCCCGCGGCGACCACCAGGAGCGCGACCGGCGTGTAGTCGGGGGTCTCGGGCGAGACGATCTTGCGCACGCACTCCACGACCGACGTGACGCCGGCGTACAGCACGATGACCGAGATGACCGCCGCGCTGAGATACTCGACGCGCCCGTAGCCCATGGGGTGCTTGCGGTCGGGCGCACGCCCCGCGAGCTTGGTTCCCACAATCGTGATGACCGACGAGAGCGCGTCCGAGAGGTTGTTCACCGCGTCGAGCGTGATGGCGATGGAGTGCGAGAGGGTCCCCACCACCGCCTTGAAGCCCGCCAGCAGGACGTTGGCGACAATTCCCGTCACGCTCGCCCGCACGATCGCCGCCTCGCGTCCCGTGGGGGGAAGCGCCCCCTCGCGGCTCGCGCTCACGCCCTCCGGGTCCGTCCCCGTCATCGTCGCTTCCTGATTGTCATCGGCCATTCCAGCCCATCTCCCTCTGTCGCATGGCATGCACGGGGCATGCCGGACCGCCGCGCCACGTGGTGGGGACGCGGTCATGTCGCCCTTGTCTCTCTCCCCCGGCTAGCGCTGGTCTTGTCGCAGCTGCCCCAGCACCTTCAGCAGCAGGCGCTTGAGCTCGGCGGCCTCCCCCTCGGGCAGGTCGACGCACTGGAGCATGCCGCGCGGCACCGAGGCGGCCCGGCGCTCCAGCTCCCTTCCCTCGGGCGTCAGCCGAACGATGAGCTGGCGCGCGTCGCGGGTGCCCCGCTCGCGCGTGACGTAGCCCTTCTCCTCCAGCTTTCGAAGCAGCGGGGTGAGGGTACCTGAGTCCAAGAGCACGCGCTCGCCCAGGTGGCTGACCGTTGCCTCGCCCTCCTCCCACAGCACCATCATGCAGATGTACTGGGTGTAGGTGAGGCCGAGCGGGTCGAGCAGGGGCGCATAGCGGCGCACGACCTCCTTTGAGCAGGCGTAGAGCGGAAAGCACAGCTGGTCCTGCAGCCGGATGGGAGCGGGCGCCTGGTCGGTGCCGCCCGTGCCGCAGGATGGCGCGGCCGCTGCGACGGGGACGACGCCCCTCTCCCCCGCCTGGGCCTGGGGGGACGTCACAGCTGCCCCTCGATGGCGCGCTCGACGTCTGCCATGTCGTCCGTGGGCTCGAAGCGGGCGACCAGGCGGCCGTCCCTGCCCACCAGGAACTTGGTGAAGTTCCACATCACGTACGCCTTGTCGCCAAACTTCTTGGCGTTGGACTTGGCAAAGCGCGAGAGGGCCGCCGCCTTGACCCCCTTGCCAAACCCCTGGAACGGGGCCTCGGTGGCAAGCGCGGCAAAGAGCGGGTCGGCGGCGTCGCCGCTGACGTCGATCTTCTTGAAGCGCGGGAACTTGGTGTCAAACTTGAGCGAGCAGAACTGGTTGATCTCGTCGTCGGTCCCGGGCGCCTGGCCGGCAAACTGGTTGCATGGGAAGTCCAGGATCTCGAGCCCCTGGTCGTGATGGGCCGCGTAGATGCGCTCGAGGTCCTCGTACTGCGGGGTGAAGCCGCACCCGGTGGCAGTGTTGACTATGAGCAGGACCTTGCCGCGGTAAGCGTCGAGGGGAGCGCTGCTCCCGTCCTGCGCGGTGACGCTGAAGTCGAAGTAGTCGTTCATGCGGGACCCTCCTTGGTCGTGGCGTTCGCGGCCATTGTCCTCCCCCTGCCGCGTATTCGGTTGTGCGCAACTGTATTGCATGCAATCTTCACGCGCGAGAGTTGTTGTCAGCGTCCCCGCCGGTGCGTAGAAGAACGACGTAGAGGGGATGGACCAGCGATGCCACTGAAGCGCATGACGCGGATGCGCCCGATGCAGCCTCGAGAAAATCTGCCCGTCACAGTGATTGGGAGGTCGTGCGTCCAGTGGCGAGCGCACCCAGCGCACGAGCGGGCGGCGGGAACATGGGAGAGGCTTTGCCTTGCTAGCCCTCGTGTTGATTCAGGGGCGGAATGCTTAGCCGCACTGGCCCTCGTGCGGATTTCGCGGACCGATGCTTAGCAAACCTAGCCCTCGTGTTGATTCTGACATGGAATGCTTAGCCGCACTAGCTCTCGTGGGGGTTGGAACGTGCGAAAACGACGCGGGGCCTAGGAGCGCTAAGCACACCATCGCCGAATCAACACGAGGACTAGAATCTTTAGGCATCGCACGGCCGAATACACACGAAGGCGGGGACGCACGCCCGTCGGCATGCGTCCCCGCCCCGTCTGACCCGCCCTTCTCCAAGGGCTGTCGCTAGCGGATGTTGTAGAAGGCGTCGCGACCGGCGAAGTCGGCGGCATCGCCCAGGACGTCCTCGATGCGGAGGAGCTGGTTGTACTTGGCAACGCGGTCGCTGCGGCAGGGTGCGCCGCTCTTGATCTGGCCGGCGTTGGTCGCGACGGCGAGGTCGGCGATCGTGGTGTCCTCGGTCTCGCCGGAGCGGTGCGAGACGATGCAAGCGTAGCCGGCGCGCTGGGCGGCCTGCATGGCCTCGAGCGTCTCGGTGAGCGTGCCAATCTGGTTCACCTTGATGAGAATCGCGTTGGCGGCACCAAGCTCGATGCCCTTCTTGAGGCGGGCGGTGTTGGTCACGAACAGGTCGTCGCCCACAAGCTGGACGCGCTTGCCCAGGCGCTGGGTGAGCTTGACCCAGCCGTCCCAGTCCTCCTCTGCCAGGCCGTCCTCGATGGAGATGATGGGGTACGTGTCAACGAGCTGCTCCCAGTAGTCGACCATCTGGTCGCTCGTGAGGCTGCGTCCCTCTCCCTTGAGCTCGTAGAGCCCGGTCTCCTTGTTGTAGAGCTCGCTCGTGGCGGGGTCCATGGCGAACATGAAGTCCTCGCCAGGCTTGAAGCCGGCACGCTCGACGGCGCGCTGCAGGTACTCCAGCGGCTCCGCGTTGGTCTTGAGGTCGGGCGCGAAGCCGCCCTCGTCACCCACGCCGGTGGAGTGGCCGGACTCCTTGAGCACGGCCTTGAGCGTGTGGTAGACCTCGGTGCACCAGCGAAGCGCCTCGGCAAAGGTGGGCGCGCCCACGGGCATGATCATGAACTCCTGGAAGTCCACGTTGTTGTCCGCGTGGACGCCGCCGTTGAGCACGTTCATCATGGGCGTGGGGAGCGTGTGGGCGTTGACGCCGCCCAGGTACGCGTAGAGCGGCTGGCCGGTGGACTCGGCAGCGGCACGGGCGACGGCGAGCGAGCAGCCCAGGATGGCGTTGGCGCCGAGCTTGGACTTGTTGGGGGTGCCGTCCGCCGCGAGCATGGCCGCGTCGACAGCGCGCTGGTCCTCGGCGTCGAGGCCGATGATCGCCTCCGCCAGCTCGTCGTTCACGTGGGCGACAGCCTGCGAAACGCCCTTGCCCTGGTAGCGGGCGGCGTCGCCATCGCGCAGCTCGCAGGCCTCGAACTCGCCCGTCGAGGCGCCCGAGGGGACGATCGCCCTGCCATGCGAGCCGTCCGCGAGCGTGACCTCCACCTCGACGGTGGGATTGCCGCGGGAGTCCAGGACCTCGCGACCGTACACGTCGATAATCTCTGCCATATCGGACCTCCCAATATGTTAGTTACACTCTGTCATTTGGTTTCTTACCCAGACGAGCGGCGCGATTTCACTCGCGGGGGAAGATGCTGACAATCTCGGGTGCCAGCGTCGAGCGTCACGCAACCGCCTGGCAAGCGAGAGGGACATCGCGGACGTGGCGAAGACGCTACCCATCTCTCCAGCCCCGCCCATCGCGCCCCACCTCGTCGTATTGCAGGCGAGAAGGACGTCGCAAACGGGGCACCCGCCCAATCCAACGCGGGGGCACAGCTTCGCCTCGCTGCCCGGCTCGCCCTTCCGTCGCTCAGTCCACAGGCGCCCGTACGACTTCGGGATCAGAATGCTTAGCCCCGTCGGGGCTCGGACGGGAGAAGCGACCCCGATGCTTAGCCCCGTCGGGGCTCGAGCGGATTTCGGCGTGTAATGCTTACTTTCCCCGGTGCTTGCACGAGCCGTGCACCCCAGAATCCTGCCGAGCACCGAGTTCTCTAAGCACTCCCCACTCGTGACCCATGCAAGCCCCGAGTCTCTTAAGCACCACCCGCAGCCCAAGCAGAAACCGGGTTTTCGGGCGTCACCGTCACCGTCGTCGCTAGGACGCCAGCCGAGACCCAAGCTCCCTCAGGCGGGCGAGCGCCTCGTCGTCTGGCTCGAGGTTGGCGATGACCGCGTCCACCACGTTGACGCCCGCGTCCTCGGCCGCCTGGCGCCAGGTATCCATCCACTCACCCGTGCCCCAGTCGTAGCTGACAAAGAGCGCGACGGACCTCTCCCCCAGGTTGGGGACGCACTCGTTCCATACCTCCTCGAAGTCGGGGTCGAGCTCCTCCGAGCCCATGGCGGGGCAGCCAAACGCCAGGGCGTCGTAGTCCGCCACGCTGACGGGCGAGAAGGACGAGACCTCCGTCGCCTCCGTCGACGCGCCCTCTGCCAGCGCGTTTGCCATCGCCTCGGTGTTTCCCGACTGCGTCCAGTACACGACCGCCACGTTCTTCATGGTTCCTCCTTGGGTGTCTTTCGTCCGTGTGACGAGGGCGCGGGCGGCGCCGGGCATCCGGGGACGGCAGCCGGTGCGTCGCCCGTCCCCTGGTCACGCGAGCAGACGGTCCAGCGTCAGCCCCGAGGCAAAGCGCTCCCGGCACGCCCACTCGCTGCACGCGATGCGCATGAAGCGGAGCTCGGCCGCCCGGGCGTCCCCGTAGGACCTCCAGGGGCCGCGGCACGTCTCGCTTGCCCCGCGCATGTAGCCCAGGACGTCCTCCAGCGGATAGCCAAGGACCACGCCGACCTCGTGCGGGAAGGGGGCTCCCTCGCCGCGCAGGTGTGCCGCGAGGCGCCTGCGGAGGGTGCCCATGAGCTCCGCCACGTTGTCAACGGGATACCCAAGCCCTTGAGGAAGGAGCGGGTCTCCGGGTCGCCCAAGACCTCCGCAACCAGGTTTGGCCGGTACGCAAGGAGCTGGATCCTGTCGGAGCGCTCGCCAAGCGTGGTGAGGGTGATTCCGCGGAGAGTGAGCTCGACCTCGTAGGTCCGGACGGCGTCCCTCAGGGCGTTGCGCGTCCGTGACCAGCGCGGGATGCCAGCGGGCTCGATGAGCACGGAGAAGATCGCCGCGGGCTTCTCGCCCTCGATCACCGCACCCGCGGCCCGCACGAACGTGCAGGCAAAGCCGTGGCAGACCCTGCTCTCCAGGGAGTCGCAGCTCACAAGGCTGCCGGAATCCGCCCTCACCGACATGGCACCCGTTCCGCACATCAGAGCCTCCGTGTCGCGCCGCCCGGGGACGGCGCGGGTTCGCCTAGTTCAAAATGCGTCGCCGGCATAGGAAAGGGGGGATGCCGGCGACGCCTGGGAAAACCTGAGCGCGTTGCGGGGAGAGGGTCCGCCTGCGTCAGGAAGGAGATAACGCTTGCTGTAAGTGTTTAACTTGGCTAACTCCTTGGCACATAGAGTACACCATGACTAACTTGTGCAAGGGGAGACGGGCGGGTTTTCTCGCCTGCGCCCGTTTGGGCCAGCGGCTGCCAGATTTCTGCAGGTCACGGAGGTGAACGGCAGGCGCTTCGCGATTCCGGTGCCTCCGGGGGCGGGGCAAGCCACGGCGCGCGGTCCGCGACGTGGCGCGAGGTCGGCGCCTCCGGGGGCGCGTCCGCCGCGGAATGGCAAGCGCCTGTGTTTTGTCAAGTCGCGATGAGCAGAACGGTCATCAATTTATGAGCAGCCTG
>CAJMNO010000009.1 GCA_905214865.1 uncultured bacterium
TCACCATGCGCAATTTCCGGTGACCATCTGCGTCACTTCTTAGTGAACATCAACAGCCGGCGGCCACTCGAGGAACAACACGCGCGTCGCGACCGCCTGCGAGGAGCGCGACGGGGGTCCTCCGTGTTCGCTGTCCTCGGCCGTGGCATGACAAGCGCCGCGAGGGCGAGGGCGGCCTGGTGCCCGCGCCTGGCAGACGGCTGCACGCTCGTCCTCGACAGGGAGAACTCGCACCACGCCGTGGTGAGGGAGCGCCACCTCGCCGGCGAGGCCTACGACTCGAGGCTTGTCAAGAGCCTGCCGGACGGGGAGAGCCCGCTCGCGAGGGTCAACCGCCTCTGCTTCCTCCCGGGGCTCTTCCTGGACGGCCACACGGGCTTCGACCGCGCGAACCTACCTGGCTGGCTTGACCTCTTCTCCGTGATGATGAACCCGCCCGCCAGTAAGATGGAGAAGGCGGTAATGGTGCTGGATTGGGCAATAGCCTTCCCGAATACGCTGAGGTATCGGGACTTCTACAGGAGGAATCCCAGCTCAGGGGACTGAGGTCTCTTTGAGGCATCAACACTTTGCAAGAGGGGATTGTCCGAATATATCTGATACTATCTGAAATAACGCTATAGATATCAATTAATACAGAGGTAGATCTTCATGTCCGAACCTATTAACGCAAAGAGATACTTTGCTGCATGTGCTGGGATCTGGGTTGTATTTACTGTATTTGCCGCAGTAATCCTGTCTCTTGATGCTTTTAAAGACAGCTTCTTCATTTCAAAGAAGATGATATTAGCGGGAATATCCTCTCTAATTGCTTTTGGTTCAGTCGTAATATTCATCCTCGGGAAGAAGACTCGATGGAAGCCGGAGTTTGTATTCTTAGGGTGCTTCATTACCTTGGCGGTTGCTTCCATCTCGCTAATGCCCTTTACAACCCCGGATGCCCAAGCGCAGTTCTATCGGGCATATGAGATTTCTCAGGGCAAGTTTATTACCAAAGTTGACCAGTACTCGAAAACAGAGTCGGACACGATACAAGGTGTTTCGTATTTTGATGGTGATATTACGGTTGAAGGTTACGACGAGCAGTCCGGTAGTTACCTTGAAACGCTGATAAACTCTTTGAATCGAACAGTTGATAATGGCAAGATCACTAAACTCAGCTACACGAACATGTCATCCTATTCCCCAATTGGGTTTTTGCCTTCTGCACTCGGCATTCTCGTTGCACGAATCATCTCTGATAGCTTTTGGCTTCAAGTTTACTTCGCCAGAATTTTTAACCTCACCTTCGCTGGGGTCGTGCTCTTCTTCTGTGTTAAGTACATGCCGGTAAACAAGAACTTAATCATATACTCATGTTTTTCGCCAACGCTAGTTGAGCTCTACTCCTCGATGTCCCCAGATGTAGTCGTGTTCGCAACATGTGTTGCACTTATTACGTACATCTGCATTCTCCGCGAGGGAACCCGGAATGCTAATCCGATAGTATTAACCATTCTTTGTCTGTGCCTTGCTCTGGAGAAAATCGTCTATCTCCCACTGTGTGGGCTTATCTATTTGATTCCCGTTTCTTCATATCCCTCAAAAAGGAAATATCTGCTTATCAGTACGGGTGTCGTTCTGCTTAGCATCGCTGTCAACCTTGCCTGGCTGAGGGTGGCATCGACATACCTCATCGAATACAACAAGGGCGTTGATGCTCATGCTCAGGTGAGCGGTATATTGTCTAACCCTGCAAGGTACGCCTATACCTGCATTCTAACCGCCTTGACTTATGGGGACGGTTGGATTAGGGAATTGGGTGGGAGTTTTATCAGTAGCGCAGACGGAACGGCCTCGCCATATGTTCTTTCCCTATTATTCATTATCGTATACAGCAGTCTTCTGTTTGATGGCGATGGGGCAAAGCAGACCTTCTTTGTTCGCGAGAAAATGTATATTGGAGTGATTATCTTCATTAACGTACTGCTTATCTTCACGAGTCTGTACGTTCAGTGGACTGCGGCTGGTAGTAGCATTATCGACGGAATTCAAGGTAGGTATTTCCTGCCTCTTGTTCCGATTGCTACTCTAATCGTCGTTTCCAATACAAGACAACCGGTGAAGACTAGCCTTTGGACATTTGTCATAGGAATCAATCTGTGTATCCTCATCCCTGCGTTTTCTGTTTCTTATTAGCGCATATTCGTTGGGAATAGTTTTCCAGGACCTTATTGGCGAAATGAAGCTATAGTTCTAGAAACAAATTTAAGTTATCTTAGTTTATTCATTCTGGAGTATTTCATCACTTGGGTTGGAGAGACATGGACCAGAGCGCATCGAGGGACTACTTAAACGTCGCCGTGCTTGTCCCCTGCTATAACGAGGCGGTCACCATCGCCAAGGTCGTGGACGACTTCAGGCGCGTCCTCCCTGGTGCGACGGTGTGGGTGTATGACAACAACTCCAAGGATGGCACGGGCGACATCGCGCGCGCCCACGGCGCCCGCGTTGTGCTGGAGCCGCGCCAGGGCAAGGGGAACGTCGTGAGGCAGATGTTCCGCGACATCGACGCCGACTGCTACCTGATGGTCGACGGCGACGACACCTACGAGCCCGAGGCCGCTCCCAAGCTCGTTGAGCCCATTCTCAACGGCTCCGCCGACCACGTGGTGGGCGACCGCCTCTCCAACGGCACCTATGGGGAGGAGAACGACCGCGCCTTCCACGGCTTTGGCAACAACCTGGTCCGCTGGCTCATCAAGGTGCTGTACGGCTTTGAGTACACCGACGTCATGACCGGCTATCGCGCCATGTCGCGTGCCTTCGTCAAGACACTCCCGGTCCTCTCCCCGGGCTTCGAGATCGAGACCGAGCTCTCCATCCACGCTGTGGACAAGCGCTGGCGCATCGTCCAGATCCCCATCGTGTACCGCGACCGCCCTGAGGGGTCGGAGTCAAAGCTCTCCACCTTCTCCGACGGCGCCAAGGTGCTGGGCATGATCGCGACGCTCTTCAAGGACTACAAGCCGCTGCCGTTCTTCTCCATCCTCGCGCTGATCTCGCTCGTGATCTGCCTGCTCGTCGGCATCCCCGTCATCCACGAGTTCCAGCTGACCGGCCTGGTCCGCCGCTTACCGTCGGCGATACTGGCGATGGCGTTTGGGATCCTCGCCGTGCTCCTGTTCTGCTGCGGGCTCATCCTGGACACGGTCAACAAGGGCAACCGCCGCGAGTGGGAACTTAAGGTAATGGAGGAATATGAGCGTGATGGATCTCGATAGCAACAAATCCAGCGTCCTTCCTCAGCTTCAACCGAGGGTAAATGGTAGAGGACCTAATATTGCCGTGTCAGCCAATCACTATTTCTTTTTCTCCGCTGGTTTCATAGCAATTGGAATGTTGTTCTGTGCAGTGGAACTAATTGATGGTGACTTATATACAAGTCGAAAAAGTATTCTGATAGCTGTATTTGCAGTGATGCTATTGGTTGTCGGAGCTCTGTATTTACTTATAAAAAATAACCAATTTAGAGTAGAAACGGTATTTCTCGTACTGTTCTGTTCTATTGGCTGTATCTCTTTTGCTCTGCCACCGTTTACAACCCCTGATTCGAGCTCGCAGTTCTATAGGGCATATGAGATTGCTAATGGTCAGTTTGTCACAAATGTATCATTTACAAAAAAAGTTGATGATACTCACACCTTCGGTTTCTCCTACGTCCAAGGAGATATTGAAGCTCCT
Organism: uncultured bacterium; assembly: GCA_905214865.1. Taxonomy (GTDB): domain Bacteria; phylum Actinomycetota; class Coriobacteriia; order Coriobacteriales; family Atopobiaceae; genus Olsenella_H. The sequence continues at coordinate 3,724 of CAJMNO010000009.1, forward strand.
GGAGGAATGCAGCTCGAGCAGAAAGTAGTGAATGAAACACGTAACAGGGTCATTCACCCTGAAAAGGTTACTACGTTAGCTTATTCAAATATGGGAACGTACTCCCCGGTAGCTTTTTTACCTTCGGTGGTTGGCATTTTTTTGTCGAGGGCTTTTACGAATAACTATTGGATCATTGTTTATTCTGCAAGAATTGCTACCTTTCTCTTTGCAGGGGTCTTGCTTTATTTATCAATAAAGGTATGTCCCATTGAGAGAGAATTGCTTTGTCTTTTTTGCTTCAACCCCGTTCTTGTTGAACTATATACTTCAATGTCCCCGGACGTTATCGCCTTTGTAAGCTCAACATTGTTGTTTTGCTATTGTTGCAAATTGCGTACCACGAATGACCGCGTTAACATTGCTGCGTTGATTACGCTTTGTCTACTTGTCTCGCTTTCAAAAATTGTATACCTGCCACTTTGCGCTTTTCTCCTGTTGATACCTTCCGATTCATTTTCTGCCATCTGGCATGGTGACTCGCTCCGTTCAAAGCGAATTGTTGTGATTACTGTAATTTGTATATCCGTAATCGCTAACTTACTTTGGTTGAAAGTTGCGACACGATACTTGCTCCCATTTAATAGCGGAGTGAGCGCAAAGGATCAACTTAATGGAGTCATTAGCCATCCTTTTATATTCATCTTAGTAATAGTTCGGAGCATTATTAACTATGGTGAAATATGGTTTAAGCAGGGCATTGGATGTCACCTAGGGTGGGCTAACATCATTTCGCCTATGGCGCCGCCTTTGATGTTGTTCAGTGCATTTCTTGGGCTGTCTTCTTCGGGGGCGGGGGTCAAGTCAGAAAAGGGTAATCTATTTTTTGAGGAGTTTTTTGACCGTTTATTAATTGCAGCGACGGTGTTCATCACGGCCGGGCTCATCTTTTTAAGCCTTTATCTGCAATGGACCCCTGTAGGCAGCAACCTTGTCGAGGGAATTCAAGGAAGGTATTTCTATCCTCTGATATTCCCCCTTTGTTGTCTCGTCTCTGTAAGGACTAAACCATTGAACCTCCAGCGATTCTGGGTTTTTGTCACTTGTTGCGTGTGCCTCTGTCTCATGCCAGCCATTATTTATTTTTATTAGTTAGTGTAATTTTCGTTTTTTAGGGAGACCGATATGTCCGACGAGGAGCTCAAGCGCGAGGTCGACGCCTATGTCGACGAGGTGTGGGAGGACGTGGTTGCGGACATCAGGTCCCTGGTCCGCATCCGCTCCGTGGAGGACCTCTCCCAGGCTGCCCCGGGGATGCCCTGGGGGCCCAAGAGTCATGAGGCTCTCGCCCTGGGGCTCTCCATCGCCTCTAGGCTCGGCCTCGACGCCCACGACTGCGAGGGCTACCTGGGCTATGCGGACCTTGCCGGGGAGTCTGCGGGCCAGATCGCGACCATCGCCCACACGGACGTGGTCCCCGAGGGGCTTGGCTGGACCGTCGACCCCTTTGACGTGACGCGCCGCGAGGGCTTCCTGATGGGACGCGGCGTCCTGGACGACAAGGGGCCGTTCGTCCTCTCGCTCTATGCGGCCCACTTCTTCGCGCGTCAGGTCCAGAGGACGGGGGAGAGGCTCCCCTACACGCTGCGGGTGCTCGTCGGCAACGACGAGGAGACCACCATGGGCGACGTGACCTGGTACCTCTCGCACTACGAGCAGCCCCTGTTCTGCTTCAGCCCCGATGCGGACTTCCCGCTGATCTGTGGCGAGAAGGGCGTGTTCCACGGAAGGTTCCGCCGCGCGCACGGGACGGATGGGCGCATCGTCTCGCTGGACGGTGGCACGGTCGTGAACGCCATCCCCGGCCTTGCGACCGCGACGGTCCGCGCCGACGCGAGCGCCCTGCCCGCCGTCGAGGGCATCGACGTGGAGGCGCTGGACGGGGGTCTCGCCAGGCTGACCGCGCACGGCAAGGGAGGCCACGCGTCCCTCCCCGAGGGGACGGTCAACGCCATCGGCATGCTTGTCACCTACCTGCTGCGGAACGGGATCTGCGACGACGGGGAGCGCGAGTTCCTCGAGCTCGAGCGGCTGGTGTGCGCGAGCGGTCACGACGGCGCCGCGCTGGGAATCGCCTGCTCCAACGAGCGCTTTGGCACCCTCACGGCCATCGGCGGGACGGTTCGCGACGCAGACGGCCTCCTGGAGCAGACCATCGACTGCCGCTATCCCGACGCGACGACGGGCGAGGGAATCGCCGCGCGCCTCTCCTCCCTTGCTGCGGACCACGGGGCGTCGTTCGAGGTCATCCAGGACAAGGTGCCCTTCTACGAGGATCCCGCCTCGCCCGAGATCAGCACGCTCCTCTCCACGTACGAGGAGTACTCGGGTCGCAGGGCGGAGCCCCTGGTGATCGGCGGGGGCACCTACGCACGCAAGTTCCGCAACGCCTGCGCCTTTGGCCCCCACGAGCCCGCCGAGGACGTCCCCGCCTGGGTGGGGATGGAGCACGGGCCCGACGAGGCGGTGAGCGAGGAGTCGCTCAGGCGGGCGCTCAAGATCTACATCGTGAGCATCGCGCGCCTGATGAGGCTCGACCTGCAGTAGGGAAGAACGAGGGGGAGAGGGGCGATCACCCCTCCCCTTCGCCCACCGCGACGTCGCGCCAGTCCTCCAGCCACAGGTCCGCCTCGCGCCGGATCTGGGCCTCGTGCTGGATGCCGTCCCCCGTGCGCACCGCGCAGGTGAGGAAGCCAGCCCCGCGCGCGGAGCGGATGCCGGGGACGATGTCCTCGAACACGATGCACGAGTCCGGCCGGTGCCCCAGGCGGTCGGCGCAGGTGAGGTAGATGTCCGGTCGGTCCTTGGGGACCGGGCACTCGCGGTTGGTCACCACCACGTCAAAGAGCCGGTCCACGTGGATGGAGCGCATGGAGCGGAGCACGTCGGGGTCGTTTGTCGTCGCGAGCCCGATCGGGATGCCCCGGTCCCGCAGCGCCCGCAGGTAGGCCTCCGCCCCCGGCCTGAGCGTTGCCTGGGTCTCGTAGAGCGCACGGCCCATGCGGTTCCACTCCAGGCAGATGTCCTCGGGCCTCTCGTCCAGGCCGTACCGGCGGACCGTGTACTCCGCCCCCGCGGCAAAGCCGAGCGTGCTCATGGCGCGCGAGTACTCAGCGTCGGGGGCCAGGCCGCGCTGCGCGAGGAATATGCGGTCGACCTGCCTCCACAGCGCCGAGGTGTCGCTCAGCGTGCCGTCAAAGTCAAAGACCGCGGCCCCAAAGCTTGGGGGCCACAGCCCGTCCGGTGCCTGTGCCATGCGCTCGCTCCCTTCGACGTGTACCCTCCATGGTAGGCGAGAGGGATGCCATCCGCTGCCGCTGTGCTACCTGTCGGCGGAAGGGGGGCGTGCCATTTGTTTCTGACGTGTTAACCTGTGTCCGTTTCAATAAACTACCGCATCTATGCGAAGGGAGCGTTTCATGGCAGACGAGGAGCTCAAGGCACGCGTGCACGAGTACGTTGAGTCGGTGTGGGAGGACGTCGTCGGCGACATCAGCACGCTGGTTGCCATCAGGTCCGTCGAGGACATGGATGCCGCCCAGCCCGGCATGCCCTATGGCCCGGAGCCCTACCGCGCGCTCGACGCCGCGGTCAAGATCGCGGCGAGGCTTGGCCTGGACGCGCATAACTGCGAGGGGCACATTGGGTACGCGGACGTCCCCGGCGAGTCCCCCAAGCAGATTGCCACGATCGGCCACACGGACATCGTGCCCGAGGGGACCGGCTGGCACTTTGACCCCTTCAAGGTGACGCGCAAGGACGGCTACATGATCGGCCGCGGCGTGCTCGACGACAAGGGCCCCACGGTCCTCTCGCTGTATGCCGCCAAGTTCTTTGCCGACGAGGTCGCCCGCACCGGCAAGAGGCTTCCCTACACGATCCGCTGCATCCTCGGCAACAACGAGGAGACGGACATGCGCGACGTGGAGTGGTACCTGGAGCACTACGAGCAGCCCGAGTTCCTGTTCTCGCCCGACGCGGACTTCCCGCTGATCTGCGGGGAGAAGGGCGGCTACTCCGCGACCATCACCAGCGACAGGGTCAGCGACCGCATCGTGGAGTTTGACGGCGGCACCGTGGGCAACGCGGTCGCCGGCGAGGCCTACGCTGTCGTGCGCGCGGACGCGTCCGGCCTGGAGGGCACCGACCGCATCGACGTCTCGAGCGAGGGCGACGGCCTCGTGCGCCTGACCGCCCACGGCATCGGGGCGCACGCCTCCACGCCCGAGGGCTCCATCAACGCCATCGGGCTCCTGGTCGACTACCTGCTTAAGCACGACCTGTGCGGAGAGGGCGAGCGTGACTTCCTGGAGCTGGAGAGGCACGTCTTTGGCTCCACGGACGGCTCCACGCTGGGCATCGCGGCGACCGACGACCTGTTTGACCCGCTCACCTGCATCGGCGGGACCATCCGCACCAAGGACGGCCGCTTTGAGCAGACGATCGACGCCCGCTACCCCAAGTCGATCACGTCCCAGACGATCACCCAGAAGGTGCAGGAGCTGTGCGACGCGCACCACTGCACGCTCCACGTTGACCTGGACATGGTCCCGTTCTACACGGATCCCAACGCCGAGACCATCCAGACGCTGGTCAGGACCTACAACGAGTACACCGGTCGCAACGACAAGCCCTACACCATCGGCGGCGGCACCTACGCGCGCCACTTCAAGGCCGGCGGCGCGTTTGGCCCCAACGACCCGCACTTCCCGATGCCCGACTGGGTGGGCGCGGAGCACAGCGCAGACGAGGGCTTTGAGGAGTCCCAGTTCAAGCGCGCGCTCGAGATCTACATCGTAAGCATCGCCCGTCTGATGAGGCTCAGCCTCTAGCAAGTGGGGGAGAGACGCAGGGGGAGCCGGGTTGCCATCCGTTCGCGATGGCGCCCGGCTCCCCTCCTCTTGTCGTACGGCAGCGACAGTGATGAGCGCGATTCTTCCCGTGGTTGCCGTCACCGCCGTCGTCAACATGGTCGTGCTTGCCATCGCGATGATGGTGTGCTGACGCGCTTTGCGCGATAGCCCCGGAGACGAGCCGGGATTCAGGCTCCGCGGGCGGTCCTTGGCCGCCCGCGGATTGCGTTTGGCCACGCTCGGATAATCGTGCACACGCAGCTTTGGGCTGCATTAAGATTATTCGTTGCATCTGAACGCGTCTTTCGGAGGTACCCCCATGAAGCCTCACAGGAATCGCGCCGCTGCTGCCGCAGGGGCGGGCCTCGCCTTCGCGCTTTCGCTCTCCGCCGCCCCCGTCATCTCCTGGGCGCGGGAGCTGCCGCTGGTCGAGCGTGACTCGGCCGTCCCGGTGGCGGAGCCGGTTGCGGAGGAGTCCAGCCCCGTCGTCGCGGGCGATGGGGGAGCCGATTCTCCGGCGTCGGTCACGGAATCCCAAACTTCCATGACCGATGAGTACCCCGCTTCGGGGGAGGCGGTCGGGGAGGACGCCAACGCCGGCGGGAATACCGCCTCTGACCAGGTCGCCCCTCTTCCCTCCGACTCCACCGAGGACGACGGAGCCACGAACCAGGAGGCAGAGGCGCCAGGTGCGCAGGTGGGGGAGAAGGACGCTGTCACTGATGTCGCGGACGTCTCCCATGGCGCCGAGGGGGACACCTCCATAGGCGTCACCATCCCCACGGAGCAGGGTGCCGACGAGACGGCGGACGCTGCCGGTGCGGATGAGGGCGTGACGAACCACGACGAGGGTGCGGACGCCGTCGCTTCGACGGAGACGCCCTCCGCGCAGCCAGATGCATCCGGGCAGGAGGCGCAGGCAGCCCAGTCTGAGAAGCCCGACAGCTCCAGGTACCAGAACCTCTACCGCCTGTACAACCCCAACAGCGGGGAACACTTCTACACCTCGTCGTTTGACGAGATGCTGTACCTCGCGGAGCGCGGCTGGCGCTACGAGGGCGTGGGCTGGGTCGCGCCCGTGACGTCGGGGATGCCCGTCTATCGCATGTACAACCCCAATGCCGGCGACCACCACTACACCACCAACGCCGTGGAGCGGGACATGCTTCGCAAGGCCGGGTGGAGGTACGAGGGCATCGGCTGGTACTCTGACACAAGCTCCGGTACGGCGGTGTTCCGTCAGTACAACCCTAATGCGACATCTGGGTCGCACAACTTCACGGCTTCGGCTGAGGAGCGCGGGAACCTCGTCAAGGTCGGTTGGAGCGACGAGGGCATCGCCTGGTACGGCTCCAACCATGCGACCGTCCGCCTGGGCCAGGGCAGGTGGATCGTGACCTCCGCCTGGGGCTCCCTGCAGCGGTACTGGCTCGGGCAGGACGCGACCATCGCGCGCTCGAGGCTCGTCGACCCCTCCGAGGGCTCCGGCTGGTACGCGCGTGCCACCTCGGACGGCAGCGTGGTCCGAGGGAAGTACGTGGACCGCGGCACCGGCTACGTGTACCTCGCGAACAACGACGGAAGGCTGGAGGGTCCCGGCAAGGTTACGACCTCCGCCTACGATGGCGGAGCGCGCCACAGCTACCTCATCGACGAGACTGCCCATGCCGCCATCCCCGGCCTGCACGCCCTGGGCGACGGCACCTCTCTCACCCTGTCGGGGAGTGGCTGGCTGCTCCAAAGCGGCAGTGGCAGCTGGAACGACCAGACCTACCTTGCGGATGCCAACGCGGTGCTGGCCCCCAACCTCACCGCCACCTTCGCCACGCAGAAGGGGAAGCAGGCCCAGACCGTCCGTTCCTTTGCTGCCAACGGGAGGCTCTATGTCTTTCTCCCCTCGTACGCGTCTCTCTCTAACGTGACGCTTGGAGCCTTGCTGCAGGACGGCAGCCCCGTGAACGCCCTCGTTCGTGGCAACGGTGACTTCGTGACGCTTGACGGTTCCGCCGTCGACCTCGCGGCCCTCTGTGGTGTTGACCCGTCGTCCAAGACCGTCACGCTTTCGCTGCGGCGAGAGGGGTCCGACTCGGTGTTCCAGGTCGTGGTGATGCGCTCAAGCGGGGTGGAGACGATCTTCCTCAACAGCGAGGACCCGGACGACAAGGGACGCGCCTACGTGGAGGCTGACCCGCACCACAACACAAAGGCTAACGTGGAGGTCGTCGCCATCGCGGACGACGGCACAGTCGTCTACTCCAAGGACGATCCCGACAAGGGCAAGTTCTCGACCGTGAAGGGCCGCGGCAACTCCACCTGGGGCGGCAAGAAGAAGCCCTACCAGATCAGCCTGAACAAGAAGGCCGACCTCCTCCAGACGGGCGAGAAGGACAACGCCCAGAAGAAGTGGATCCTCCTCGCCAACGCCAACGATGCGAGCCAGCTCCACAGCACCATCGCCTACAACCTTGCCCTCGAGCTGGGCATGGTGGGCGTGCAGTGCCGTCCCGTGGACCTCTACTACGACGGGGAGTATCGCGGGTCGTACCTCCTGACCGAGAAGGTCGAGGTCAAGCCCGGCCGCGTGGACATCGACAGCCTGGAGGACCGCATCGAGGAGGCAAACCCCGACGTGGACCTGGGCTCCCTCCCCACCCGCACGGCGACCAACAAGTACGGCTACACGTACCAGTACGTGGACGGCGTGAAGGACCCGGACGACATCTCGGGCGGGTATCTCCTCGAGATCGACAACGCCTGGTACAAGGGGGAGACCTGCTGGTTCCAGACCTCCGACCGTACCGTCGTGGTGAAGAGCCCCGAGGTCGCCTCGAAGGATGCCATCCGCCGCATCAGCGAGGCGTACGAGGAGGCTCTGCAGAACGCGCGGGCGAACCGCTTCAACCTCAGCGGTTCCTACTCCATGGACCTCGACAGCCTGAGCAAGACCTGGCTGCTGAGCGAGTTCTGCAAGAACATCGACGCCTTCAACACCTCGACCTACCTGTACCTGGACTCTGGCAGCACGACCTTCATGGCGCAGCCGGTGTGGGACTTCGACGGCTCCATGGGCGTGCGCACCGACTGGCCCAACTCCGACTTCAGCCGGTACGAGGACATCGTGATCCCAACCGGCCGGTGGGTTATCAGCATTCCCTCGGTCCAGCGTCGCGCGAAGGAGATCTATCGGAACGAGCTGTCCAAGCTCGTGGGCAGCGTGCTTCTCTCCAACAACGAGGATGCCGCGGGCGATGCCGGGTACCTCCACTCGCTGGCGTACTACCGCAGCCAGGTGGCCGACTCCCAGGCGATGGACAAGGTCGTATGGGGCATCTCGGTCATGCGCAACGAGGTCACGCCGTTCCGCACCTGGGGGCAGAACGTGGACTACCTGGCCCACTGGCTCTTTGCGCGCAACGCCTGGTTTGGCACGAACGTCTCGCATCTGGGGAACTTCGACGCCACCAACCGGCCGTTCACCCTCGACGGCTTCGACTACGGCCTGGTGTACGACTACGACTACTACCTGCAGATGAATCCTGACGTCGCTGCGGCGTTCCACGGCGATCCCGAGCTCACGCTCAGGCACTTCGTGGAGCACGGCATGGCCGAGGGCAGGGTCTCGAGCAGGATGTTCGACCTCGCCACGTACAAGGCCAACAACCCAGACGTGGTCGCCGCGTTTGGCAACAGGACCGCCGAGTACTACCGCCACTACTGCACCTATGGCTTCAATGAGGCGAGAGTGGCCGTGTAGGTGGGCCCCCACGTCGCCGCGCTGGACGAAGGCGCCGCCCCTGCCCGGGGATGCGGGCGGGGGCGGCGCTTGTGGTTCCTCTCACCTTGTGCCGTTGCCAGGCGCTACTCGTCCGGCTCGCCCTCCATGGACCGGATGATGCCCATGAGGATGTCGTTGGGGGCAAACGAGGCGAGGACGTGAACGAAGTTGCGGGCGACGGGGAAGACCTCCGCGTCCAGCGAGGCGCGGACGCAGTCGTAGAAGACCGTCGACACCCGCTCCGTGGGCGCCATGGGAATCTGGTACGACTCCAGGACGCTCTGTATCTCCTCCGCCGTCATCTCCTCGCGCAGCGTGCCGCCCTCCTGGGCGGATAGCGCAATGAGCTCCATGGCGATGACCGGGATGGCGTTGGGGAGGTAGTTCATCGCGAGTGCGTAGCACGCCTGGGCGGCCGTGACGTCGCCGTCCTGCCACATGAAGTAGCCCATGCGGTAGTAGGCGACCCCCAGGGTCTCGGGGTCGTGGGCCAGGTCGAGCATCTCCCTGAGCTGGTCCTCCGCCTCGGGCCTCCTCGAGGCGCCCTCAAGGCAGCGGACGAGGAGGAGACGGGCGTTGCGGTCGAGGGGTGCGAGCTCGCACAACCGGCGGGCGACCTGGAGCGCCTGGTCGCCCTGGCCGCTCCCGAGCAGGCACATGGCGAGTGCGAGGTTGCACTCGTAGTAGGCGTCGGGGACGAGCATGGTCGAGGCGCCGGCGGGCTCCAGCAGGCGGTTGTACATGGCGCGGTCCACGTAGCTGCCAAAGTAGCGCCACACCACGGTGGTCGTGTCGCGGTAGTCCCCGCGGGCGTCGACGGGCGAGAGCGCCTCGTGCGCGATGCGCGCCCCCTCGGCGTAGTCGTTCCTCTGCAGGGCGTCGCGTGCCGCCTGTGCGGCGCGGTCCAGCGCGTCACCCACCACGAACTCCTCGCCGACCTGCTCGGCGTCCTCGATCTCGCCCGAGACCAGCTTGGCGACGCACCTCTCCGCCGCCCCGCGCACGGTCGGGTCGGGGTCGTCCCCCGCGACGTTCAGGATGGTCCGCACGTTCTTCTGGGTTGCCTCGGCGTCGTCCTTGGGGGCGAACCTGCTCATGATATCCGCCGCGACGAGTGCGCGCTTCTCGGCCTCCTCGATGGAGAGCCCGTACACACGCTCGGTCCCCAGCGCCTTCGCCTGCGCGGCGGGAAGCCGCTTGGACGAGAGCGACACGGGAACGTAGCGGTCTGGGGGGCAGAAGCGTGGCTCGGAGAGCGAGAAGCCCTGGGCCACGGGGCGGAGTATGCCCTCCTCCAAGCGCATCTGGGGCACGAAGGAGCGGTAGATCGCCGAGAGGTCGTGCGTGTCGGAGAGGTCCAGGCGTGCGAACCTGCCGCGGTCGAAGTCGACCGAGAGGTAGCAGCGATGCCGGGTCGTCGTGTCGATTGTCCCTGCGACCCACACGTGACGGATTCTCTCCGAGCTCCTGAACGCTACGGAGGCCAGGAGCAGGGCGACCCTGAGCGCGTACGCAGAGGCTGCCTTGCGGCGCATCTCGCGGGAGCTGGCCACCAGGCCGACGCCGGGGACGAACATGGACGAGGGCCACACGGCCTCGGGGGTCAGCGCGACCTCGAAGGCGACGTTGCCATACGAGACGTTCGCGCGCCACTTGGCGGAGAGCCGGTAGGGGAGCTGCACCGTCTCGAGCGCTGTCGATATGGAGCGGCGCACCGCCCACTCGCCGTCGGGCTCGTCGCCGTCCTGCGTGGGGGACACCTGTGCGATGGGAGGGAGCTGCGCGCAGATGGAGGCCGCGACCTCCTGGTTGAGCTCGCAGCAGTCCTCGACCGTGACCGTGGGGAGGTCGTCGTCAAAGTAGCTCGCGACAAACTGGACGGCGGTGAGCGCCGCCTCGAGCTTGAGAACCCTCAGGCGGGCCAGGTAGGGCAGCTCGCGCTGGGCCACCCTGAGGTACGGCATCCCGGAGGTGCTCAGGCGCACGCACCGCATGGAGGGGAGGTCCACGTCGTTGGAGAACAGGCCCGCCTCCTCCAGCACCCGGGCGGCGTAGAGCTCCGCGCCCGACGGCATGGGACGGCTGTCCCTGGTGGCCTCGTCCGTCTCGCCCGTGGCCTCGCCGTGCGTGGTGGCACGCTCTCGCGCCCGCACGTCTCCCACGAACAGCCGGAGCTCGGCGACGGGGTCCGCGGTCGAGACAAGCTTGGTCATCAGCGCGTCGAAGTCGAGCACGGAGGGGGTGCCGTCCGTGCTTGCGGCGTCGTCCCGCTCCTCCGCGGCCGTCTCGTCGTCCCCCTCGTTGGCGGGGGAGAGGGGCGCCGCCTCGGGCTTGGGCGACTCCGCCCGCGTGGCATCGCCGGCGACCGTCGCGGGCGCGTTGTACTCGAGCCCCTCGGGACGGGGCGGGACCGTGGCGTCGCCCTTCTCCCCACCCCTTTCGCGATTGTGGTGACCGGTCGCCGCAACGCACCCGGCCGCACCGCAGGCGACCGCCAGCGCGACCGTGACCGCCTCCACGCCAAGCGCGGCAAACGCCGCAACGCCCGCTATCCCACATGCCGCGGCAACCTTTGCCGCAAGGTCGATGGCCCTCTTGCGCGGGGCCCTTCCGTCGTCGTGCTCAGAACCCATGAAAACCCAATCCGCGCCAACGCTGGCGCCAGCATCTCTCGTTCTAGGTGCTTATACCCAGCATCCGGCCAACGTCGGGCGAGACGAGCCCGCCCCCGGGCTTTCGTCTGGGGGCGGGCTGCCGTGCTGCCGGGTTAATTGTGGCTTGCGGCTACTCCTCCATCTGGGTGGGCCAGACGCTGCCCTCAGGCATCGTGGCGTTGCCGCTGGCGATGTCGCTGGGGATGGAGCTGTCCGACGCCATGAGCTCGTTCATGGTGACGAAGGTGTAGCCCTGGTCGGTGAGGGTCTGCAGGATCTTGGGGAGGGCCTCCACGTCCTGGTCGCGGTTGCCGCCGCCGTCGTGCATGAGGATGATGGAGCCCGAGGTCACGCCGGTGGTGCAGTTTGAGACGATCGCGTCCACGCCCGGCCTGCGCCAGTCCTCGGAGTCCAGGTTCCATATGATCGAGGCGGACACCAGGCCGCCGGACTTGAGCCAGGTGCTCTCCTTGAACTCGCCGTAGGGCGGGCGGAAGATGGTCGTGTCGACCCCGTCCGCGTCCTTGATCGACTTGAAGGTGTTGGTGAACTCCTGCTGCAGGCTCGAGGCGTCGAGGGCAGGGAGCTCCTGGTGCTTGTCGGTGTGGCTCGCGACCTGGCAGCCCGCGTCCACGATCGCCTTGGACAGCTTGGGGTACTCGCGAATCTGGCTGCCCAGGTTGAAGAAGGTCGCCTTGGCGTTGTACTGGGCCAGGATCTTGAGGTACTGCTCGGTGTAGGTGCTGGGGCCGTCGTCAAAGGTCAGCGCCACGAGCTTCTTCCCGTTGTCGGGCTTCACGTTGTGCAGGGTGATCACGACGTCCTGGGGCTCCTGGGTCACGGTCTCCTTCGTCTCTCCCGAGACCTTGCCCGTGGTCACGTTCTTCTTGCCCATCTTGCCCCACTGCGACACGTAGGCCACGGCGCCGTAGTCGCCCTTCATCGTGAGCTTGGGCTCGGCGTCCTCGGACGTGGTGGTGGAGTCCTCGACCTTGTCCGCCCCGTCCGACACCTGGATGGAGTCGCCGGACTTTGCGTGGTACGAGGAGATCTGGTCCTCCGACAGGTCGCTTCCGTTGACCTTGGCGGAGAAGGCATTGCCCTCGCCCTGCTTGATCACGTTCCCGTTGATCGAGACCAGGTTGCCCGCCTTGGGAGAGAGGCCCTTCTGCTCGATGATCTGCTCGAGCGTGGATCCGTTCTTGGTCTGGTACGCCTCGCCGTCGAGGGTGACCTGCACCGAGCGGTTGTGCCACATCCACGCGCCGCCCGCCGCGAGTGCCACGATTGCGGCAATCGCGATGACCGTGGCCCTGCCGCCGTGGCGCCGAGGCCGGCGGGCCTTGCCCCTCGGCTCCACGGGGACGATCCTCTCCGCCCCCTGGTGTGCCTCGTGGTGGGGGACGTGAGCATGGGGGGAGTGCTGTCCCGCCTCGCGCGGGGTTCCGCCCCGTGGCGTCCCCTTGGTCCTGCGCGTCGTTCGGGTGTCTACGTCGTGACCTATGGGGCCCCGTTGGGTGCCCCCGTGGGAATGACCCATCTGCATCTCTGTCCAACCTGCCGCCAGCGGCGACGTGTCATGGCCGCGCATGGTCCGCGGCCTCCTGCGCATGCGCAGACGATATCCCATGGGGCTACAGCGGACAAGGCATTTGTATGCCATCCGCCGAATCGCGCCAAAACTGACTTAACAGTGACGGGTGCCAGCGCGCCTTGGACCTCGGTTCCTGCCCTGGGGCTGCCGCCTGTCTTCCCGGGGGAGAGGGAGGCATCCGTTTGGGCTGATGCCGGAGTCGCCGCGGGTGGGGGCTTCGTTGTCAAAGAAGGGGAGAGGGGCGGTCGGTCCGGGTTTGGGACAAACCATCTTTTGGCGCCTCCTCCCGGGTGGGTCTACTTGCGTGGGGACCAGGAGCCCGTACGGTGACTCGGAGGTAAGATTGTCAAGGTCTAAGAAGGGGAGCGAGCTTTCATCAGGCTTCGGTGCGCTTCGTCACAAGTTGCCGTCTCTGGACCCTCTGGGGTGGGAGGGGGGACGCGCCGAAGTCTTGTCCGTGTCAGAAAGTGTGTCCCGCGTGTACTCACGGGATGAGAATGTTGACATCGGCTTCCTATCTCCACGCATTTCCCCAGTTGACGGGACGAAAACGCGTCACCGTCGTCTGAAACCACGTCCCGCGTGTACACGCGGGGTGTGATTTTAGACACAGTGGTTCCTTTCGACCCCCGGTTGTCAGAAAGTCCGTACCGCGTGTACACATGGCGTGAGATTTCTGACAGAGGGCGTGCTCCGCTGGTGCGTTCCCCCTGTTGGCAAGGAGCTAAGGCCTCGTGTTGCCAAAAAGTCCACCCTGTGTGTACACACGGTGCGAACTTTTTGGCAACGGTTGAATATATGATGTTGGCCCTGCTTCTGGAAGGGCAAGCTCTGAGGGGTGGGATCCCTCTGATGCTGCCCGGCAGTGCAGGCGCACCATGGGTCGCCGCGACGGGCCGGATCCAACCCCGGCCACAGACAGAATCTCCCATCCTCCCCCCTCTCTGAGTTCTTTTGAGCGGCTCGCATGTGGGATGTGCTGGGGATCTGGTTCTAGCTTTGGGGAGGAGCACATCATGGCCAGGGGGGTAGCCTCAGGACCATCGAATATCGCCAAGCAGGACATCAAGGGCTAAACCATGGCAGCGCACTCCCGATGTGAGCGGTTTCACAGGTGGTCCTCTGCCAACGCATTGGGTTCTACCAGCATCTATGCAGGCAGAACGGTTGGGAGGCCTTCTGGGTTCGAGGGGATGGCAAGCGGAGCCCGATATGAGCACTCACGTCGGGAGCTTCCTGCCATCTGACCCCTGTTCTTGGCTTCAATGGCAACTGGCGCCCGATATGAGTACTCATACCGGGAACTCTCTGCCAACGTGGTACGAGCGAACGGGATGATTCCAGGTGGATGGGGTGACTAAAGCCCCTCGAAGCTACCTCGTGGCAGCGAAAGCCCGAAGTGAGCACTCATTTCGGGCTTTCGCTGCAACGGCTTAATGTCCTTCACAGGAACGCGATGTGGATGAGAGGCCCTGCTGGGCCTACCGAGGCTAACCCATCGGGAGGATGCCGTTCGAAAGGACGTCTCGCCCAATGCTGCCCCTCCATTCTTAGAGTTCTTTGGAGGGGTCACCTGTGGAGATGCCGCTTCGTACCGCCGTCGAAGCCTCTTGGCTAGCGGCGGCCGGCATTCCGACCAGGCGTCTGCAGACAAGGCGGCCCGGGGGCCGTCGTCGCAGCCCCCGGGCCAACCGGCGGGAACGAATCACCAAACTCCTACTTCAGCCTGCGGATGAAGAGCCCGCTGCGTAGCTTGGGCTCGAACCACGTGGACTTTGGCGGCATCAGCTCCCCGGCGTCGCTCACTGCCATGAGCTCGTCCACTGACGTGGGGAAGAGCGAGAACGCCACCCCGTCCGTCCCAGCCAGCTCCTGGAGCCTCCCGAGGCCCTCGATCCCTCCCACGAAGCGGATTCGCTCCGACGTCCGGGGGTCGTCGATCCCCAGGATGGGGGAGAGGACCCGCTCCTGCAGGATCGAGGCGTCCAGCGAGGATACGGGGTCACCGTCCTCGGGCAGCTCCGCGGTCAGGTGTACCGGACGCCAGGCGCCCCCGACGAACATGCCGAACTCGTGCCTCCCGGCGGGGGAGACGGGCGCGTCCTGCGCGGGCCCCACGTCGAACCCGGCGGCCTCGACGTCCCTCACCAGCTCGTCGACCGACCTCCCGCCCCGGTCCAGCACCACGCGGTTGTAGGCCATCACGTGGAGCTGGCTCGCGGGGAACAGCACCGCGAGGAAGGTGTCCCAGGGCCTCTCGCCTGCCTCGTCCTTGTCCCCCTCCCTCAGCTCCCGGCAAACGCGGACGGCGGACGCGGCGCGGTGGTGCCCGTCGGCGATGTAGGCGCAGGGGATCGTGGAGAAGGTCGCCCTCAGGGCCTCGACTGCGGCGGGGCGAGAGACGCGCCACACGGTCTGGCGCACGCCCTCGGCGTCGGTGAAGTCGTACAGCGGCGTTGCGGACGAGGCGGCCCCCACCAGCACGTCGATGGCGTAGTTGTCGCGGTAGGTGAGGAAGATCGGACCGGTCTGGGCGCCCGTCGCGCGGATGTGGCGGACGCGGTCCTCCTCCTTGGCGGCGGTGGTGTTCTCGTGACGGCGGATGGTGCCGTCCAGGTACTCGTCCACGGAGCAGGCGCACGCGATGCCGGTCTGGGCGTGGCCGTCCTGCTCAAGGTGATAGATGTAGTAGGAGGGCGTCTCGTCGTGGACGAGCGTGCCGTCGGTCGCGCGCTCGCGCATGAGGTCCGCCGCCCGCTGGTACACGTCGGGCGCGTACATGTCGTGGTCGGGCGGGAACGAGGTCTCGGGGCGGTCGATGGCGAGGAAGCTCCGGGGGTGCGCCTCAACGTAGGCACGCGCCCCCTCGCGGTCGAACACGTCGTAGGGAAGCGAGGCAAACTCCTCCGCCCTGTCGGGCGCGGGACGCCAGCACGTCATGGGCTCTGCTCTCATGGTCTCTCCTTTGCTCGTCAGGAAGAGAGGGGACGGCGCCCGTGGTGGGCGACCGTCCCCAATGGTAGCCAATCCCCGCGGCTGCAGGGCGATGCGGGCCGCCTAGGCCCGGGCGGGCTTGATGACCCTGATGCGGTAGATGCCCGGGATCGAGCGCAGGCGGGCGAGGGTGCCCTCGTCCAGCGCCGAGTCGGTGTCGACCAGGGTGTAGGCGTTCTCTCCCATGGCCTCGTTGCTCATGCGCTGGATGTTGGCGCTGGAGTCGGCGAGCGCGGTCGAGATCTGGCCGATCATGTTGGGGACGTTGGCGTGGAGCGCCGCGAAGCGCCCGCCGGTCTTGCAGGGGCCCAGGTCGCAGTCGGGGTAGTTGACCGAGTTGCGGATGGTGCCGCGCTCCAGGTACTCCTTCATCTGGCTCACGGCCATGGTCGCGCAGTTCTCCTCCGCCTCGTTGGTGCAGGCGCCCATGTGCGGGGTAATGAGGGTGTGGGGCATCGTGGCGGTGCCGGGCGTGGCGAAGTCGGTGACGAAGCAGCCGAGCTTGCCCGACTCAAGGGCGGCCTTGACGTCGGCCTCGTCCACGATGTCGGCGCGCGCGTAGTTGAGGAGCATGGCGCCGTCGCTGAGGAGGGCGAGTTCCTTGGCGTTGA
This sequence comes from uncultured bacterium, assembly GCA_905214865.1. Classification (GTDB taxonomy): domain Bacteria; phylum Actinomycetota; class Coriobacteriia; order Coriobacteriales; family Atopobiaceae; genus Olsenella_H. The sequence continues at coordinate 20,244 of CAJMNO010000009.1, forward strand.
CCATGTGGCGCGTGTCGTCCTTGGAGGGGACGTGGACCGTGAGGTAGTCGGCGCCCTTGCACAGCTCCTCCATGCTGTCCACGCGCTTGACCGCGCGGTCGAGCTGCCACGCGTGCTCCACGGAGAGGAACGGGTCGTACCCGTAGACGTCCAGCCCCAGGTAGATGAGCGCGTTCGCGACCTTGGAGCCCACGGCGCCCAGGCCCACCACGCCGACCTTGCGGCCGATGGCCTCGTGGCCGACGAAGGCCTTCTTGTTCCTCTCGGCCCCCTTCACGATGTCCGGGTCATCGGCGTTGGCGCGGACCCACTCCATGCCGCCCAGCGTGCCGCGCGAGTTGGCGAGCATCATGCCCACCACGAGCTCCTTAACGGCGTTGGAGTTGCCGCCGGGCGTGTTGCACACCACCACGCCGCGGCGGGCGCACTCCTCGATGGGGATGTTGTTGTAGCCCGCCCCCGAGCGTGCGATGATGCGGACGTTGGGCCCCAGGTCCAGGCCGTGGATGTCGGTCGCGCGCACGAGGACGGCGTCCGCCTTGTTGATGTCGTCGGTCTTCTCGTACCCCTCGCCCAGCTCGGCGATGCCGTCTCGCGTGATGGTCTTGCAGATGTTGTCCAGAACCTTGACGTAGCGCATGGCTACCTCCCTGGTGTCGTGATGTGGCTTGAGCTTCTAGGTTGTGATGGGGCCGGCCTCGACCGGCTACCTAGATCGCGGGGCCACGGGGTGTGACGCCTCGAAGTCGGCCATGTAGGAGAGGAGCGCGTCCACCGCCTGGGCGGGAACCGCGTTGTAGCAGCTGGCGCGCATGCCGCCCACCAGGCGGTGCCCCTTCACGTTGACGATGCCGCGCTCGGCGGCGCCTGCCACGAACTCCGCGTCCAGCTCGGGCGACGGCGTGCGGAAGGTGACGTTGGCGATGGACCTGTCGGCCGGCACGACCGTGCCGTGGAAGAGCGAGCTGCCGTCCAGGTAGTCGTAGAGGGGGCGCACCTTGGCCCAGTTCCTCTCCTCCATGGCCCTGAGCCCGCCGGTGTCCTCGATCCAGTGGAACACCTTGCCGCACACGTAGATGGCCCAGCAGTTGGGGGTGTTGAGCATGGAGCCCTTGTCCGCCTCCACGCGGTAGTCCAGGTAGGTGGGGCAGATGTCGGCGTGGGCGGGGCCGTCCGCGATGAGGTCGTCCCGCACGATCACGATGGTGAGGCCGGCGGGGCCGGCGTTCTTCTGCACGCCGGCGTAGACCAGGCCAAACCTGCTCACGTCGAGGGGTGCCGAGAGGAAGCAGCTCGAGACGTCCGCCACCAGGGGGACGTCGCCCGTCTGGGGGAACTCGCGCATCATGTTGCCAAAGACGGTCTCGTTCTGGCACACGTACACGTAGTCGAGGCCCTGGTCCACCGATGCCGGGAAGGCGGGCACGCGGTCGAACGACGTGTCCTCGCTCGATGCGATGACCACCGACTCCCCGTACTTCCCCGCCTCGCGCTGGGCCTTCTGCGACCAGTTGCCGCTCACCACGTAGCCGGCGCGCCCGTTGCGCATGAGGTTGAGGGGGATCGCGGCAAACTGCAGCGTTGCCCCGCCCATGAAGAACAGCACCCGGTAGTTGTCGGGGATGCCCATGAGGCGGCGGAGCGTCGCCTCGGTGTCGTCGATGATCTGCTGAAAGGGGGCGGAGCGGTGGCTCATCTCCATGACGGACATGCCCGTCCCGCGGTAGTCGAGCATCTCCGCCGCGCATTCCCTCAGCACGGTCTCGGGAAGTGCGGCAGGGCCGGCCGAGAAGTTGTAGACGCGGGACATGAACCCCTCCTGAATCCGTATGATTTTTCAAGCTAGTACGCTATCGCTCCGGCGGGATTTTCAGGCGCTCGGAAATCCGCTGTTTCTCCTCCCGTAACCTTCGCGACTCAAACCGGTGCGGTATGGTAGCCATGCGGTAGCGTATGAGGGTAGCGTATCGAGCGCCGCGCGTGGCGCGCGGCAAGGGGGAGGGCGCATGCCGGGAGAGGGAACTGGGTCCGTCGTCGAGGGCATCCGTGCGAGGAGGTTCGTCCTCTTCGACCTTGACGGCACGGTTACCGACACCCTCGACGGCATCGTGAGGACCGCGCGGTCCGTCCTGCGCGACTACGGGCTTCCCGAGGAGCGCCTGGTGGACGCACCCAAGCTCGTGGGGCCGCCCTTCCCGCAGGCGTTCTCGATGGTGTTTGGCCTCTCGGAGGGGGACGCCCGCGAGGTCACCCGAAGGTACCGCGACATCTACGACAACCTGGGGCCTGCCGCGTGGCCGGCGTTCGAGGGCATTGGCCAGCTCGTGAGGGACCTGCGCTTCGCGGGCCGCGTCGTCGCCACCGCCAGCTCCAAGCGCCAGGCGATGGTGCGCCGCTGCCTCGCCGACAACGGCCTGGAGGACGCCTTCGACCTGGTGATAGGGCGCGTGAGCGACGGGGGAGAGACGAAGGCGCAGACCATCGCCCGAGCGCTCGACGCGCTGGGTGCCAGCCCCTCGCAGGCGGTCATGGTCGGCGACCGGTACTTTGACGTGGACGGGGCCAGCGCCAACGACGTCCCGTGCGTGGGTGTGACCTACGGCCACACCGCGCCCCGCTCGGAGCTTGAGCGGGCCGGCGCCGTCGCCATCGCGGGGAGCGTGGACGAGCTGCGCCGCATCCTGCTGGGGTAGGGCTCGCGGGCGCCTCGCCGCTGGCAGCGACCGGTCGGGGGCTTTGCCGCCCGGGGGCGAATCCAGCCCCGTGGGGTGGGGTACAGTAGCCCAAAGGGCAAGTCTCGCTTGCCAACGGTCTGCGAAAGGGGTTCCACCATGGCTGCAATCGATGATCTTACCGAGGGCGCGCGCAAGGCATTCCTGTTGGGCGTGGGCGCCGTCGCAATGGGTGCCGAGAAGACCCAGAGCGTGGTCAACGACCTCGTCAAGAAGGGCGAGATGACGGTCGAGCAGGGCAAGGCCATCAACGAGGAGCTCCACCGCAAGGTCTCGGAGGCCGCGGCGGACAGCTCCGACGCCGCCCTGAAGGAGAAGCTCAAGGGCATGACGCCCGAGGAGCGCGCCGCGTGGGTCAAGAAGGCGCAGCAGTACGCCGACGACCTCGATGCCGAGACCGTTGAGGTCGAGGTCGAGGACGCGGACGACGACTCCGCCAAGGCGTAGGCGGCCCGGGGCGCAGTGACCTTGGGACGCGGGATCGACAGGGACCCATCCGACGAGAGGGAGGAGGGGGCATCCACCGGCAGCGGGGACGCCCCCTCCCCGGACTCGTGGGCCGGCGCACGGCTGGACGACTCCCTGGAGTGGCAGGACACCATCGGCATCTTTGGCCGCCACTCGGGCGACGACCGGGAGTTCGGCATCTCGCGCAAGAGCAAGATCGCGCGCATGCGCGAGATCCTCTCGATCGCGAGCCACTACGACGTGTTCCGCGGCCTCACGCCCGTCAACTTCCGCGAGCTGCTGGAGGAGCTGGGCCCCACATTCGTGAAGGCGGGGCAGATCCTCTCCATGAGGTCAGAGATCCTGCCCGAGAGCTTTTGCCAGGAGCTGACCAAGCTCAGGGCCGACGTGGAGCCCATGAGCCGCGACGTGGTGCTCGACACCCTGCGCGCCGAGTACCCCATTCCCATCGAGGACATCTTCGACGCCATCGACGACGTCCCGCTGGGGTCCGCCTCCGTCGCCCAGGTGCACAAGGCGCGCCTGATCACCGGCGAGACCGTTGCGGTGAAGGTGCAGCGCCCGCACGTGCAGGAGATCATGGCGCAGGACATCTCCATCATGATGTCGCTCGCGCGCCGCGCCCAGCGCTTTGTGGGGGACGAGCAGTTCCTGGACCTGCAGTCGGTGGTCGACGAGCTGTGGCAGTCGTTCAAGGAGGAGACGGACTTCCTGGTCGAGGCCAGGAGCCTGGAGGAGTTCAGGCGCAACAACGCCGGGTGCGCCTTCGTCGACTGCCCCAAGCCCTACCCGCGCTGGTGCACCCGCCATGTGGTGGTGATGGACTACGTGGAGGGCATCCCCATCGGCAACACCACCGAGCTTCTCTCCCAGGGGTACGACCTCGCCGAGATAGGCACCAAGCTGGTGGACAACTACGCCCAGCAGATGCTGGACGACGGGTTCTTCCATGCCGATCCGCACCCGGGCAACCTGGTGATTCGGGGCGGGAGGATCGTGTATCTCGACCTCGGCCTGATGGGCCGGCTGTCGTCGCACGACCGCGCGGCGATGCGCGACATGGTGGTCGCCGTCGCCCGGCACGACGCCGCGGGGTTGGAGGCGGGGCTTCTGCGCTTCTCGGTCTCGGACGTGCGGGACGTGGACCACGCGAGCCTGCTGGCAGACCTGGACTCCATCATCGACGACTTTGGCGACGCCGACCTGGGCGACCTGGACGTGGGGGCGTTCCTCAACTCCCTCATCAACATGGCGCGCAAGAACGGGATCGAGCTTCCGGGGACCGTGACCATGCTCGCCCGCTCGCTGGTGACGCTCGAGGGCGTGGTGGACGAGTTTCTCCCCGGCGTCTCGATCGTCCAGATCCTGCGCGACCACATCCGCGCGCACCTCACGCCCAAGGACCTTGCGCGCAGCGAGATCCGTAGGTTTGGACGCGAGGGATATACCGCCTCGCACTCGCTCCTCAGGGCGGCCTCGCAGGCGGACACCGCCATGAGCATGCTCACGCGCGGCCAGCTTAGGGTGGGCGTCGACCTTCCCGGCACCCGTGACCCCATGGGCGACCTAGCGCGCTCGAGCGACCGGCTGACCATGGGCATCATCGTCGCCGGGCTCTTCATCGGCTCTTCGGTGGTCTACTACGCTCGCATCGAGCCCGTCCTGTTTGGCATCCCCGTCATCGGCTTCCTGGGCTACCTCATCGCGTTGGTCCTGGGACTCACGATCGTTCACCAGATCATGAGGGAGTCCAGGCACCGCAGGCGCTAGGGTCCTGCATCCCCTCGCCAAGGCAGAGCGAAGCCGGGGAGAGCTAAGCTCCCCCCGGCTCAACACCCGCATTCCACCAAGCGATTGGCTTGCGCCGTTGGATCCCCGCTAGTCTCCCCAGCCGCAGAGACGGAGCACAGCGTCGACCGTGTTGCGTGTCTCGCGGTAGATGCCCGGCAGCTTGGACTCGCGCGGGCCTGCGACGTTGAGGGTGAGCCCGGTCCCGATGCCGCGGAGCCACTCCGCCACCTTACCCGCCTCCGATGCGCCGCGTACCACCAGGCACGGCCGCCCGTAGGCGCGGGCGAAGCGCTCGGTCATCTCCGTGCCGCTCTTGGGCTCCAGGCCTGCCGGTGCAACGATGAGCGTTGCGTGGGAGTCCCGCACGTTCCAGGCGGTCCGCTCCACGTATCCCTCGGAGGGGCTGGGCCGCAGCTCCGGGTACGGCGCCATGACCCCGGGAGCCTGAGGGTAGTCCTCGGCGAGGCCGTTGGGAGGGCACCATCCGCAGATGGGCGTCCCCAGCTCGCGCGCGGCGTCGAGTCCGCCGCGGTCGGCGCCCGTCTGGCCACCGGACCTGATGCGGGCGACCAGGCGGATGCCCTCCACGAGGGTGCCGGCCTGACGCTGCTGGCGCTCGATCTGGTCAGGGCTCTGGGGGTCTGCCGCCTGCGTCTGCTCCCACTCGGACCGCGTGATGCGCTGGACGTTCTCGTCCCTCACCCTCCCGGCGGCGTCGGTCACGCCCTCGTTGCGGTGATGCGGGGAGAGGCCCAGCCGGTCCTGCACCCTCCGGCTTCGCTCGTTGCCCTCGTAGTAGGCGGCCCATACGGCGGCAAGCCCGAGCGACCTGAAGCCATAGGAGAGGACCGCACGGCACGCCTCGGTGGCGTACCCCTCTCCCCAGAGGGGCCTTCCCAGCCAGTAGCCCAGGTCCGCCTCGTCATCCGGGATGGCGAGGGACGAGGCGTCGCCCACCCTGAGGGCGATGGCGCCGACCGGGCCGGCGTAGGGGCTTGAGCCAAGCAGCGTGATGGCCCAGCTGTTGGGGACGGCGAGGATGTCGCGGATGACGCGCCTGCTGTCCTCGGGGCTCTGGTGCGGAGGGAACCCCGCGCCCTCGCATACCATGGGGTCGCGGGCAAACCGGTACAGCGCGTCCGCGTCCTCCTCTCCCCAGGGCCTGAGGCGAAGGCGCGTGGTCTGGAGGACTGGTGTGCTGGTCTCCTGTGACATGGCTGCTCCCAACGTAAAGGGCCCGCCGCGGTTGCGACGGGCCGATGCCTGGTCTGTGTGTGCCGCTAGCTCACCACGCGGTAGCCCACGGTGCCCACGCCGTCAAAGCCGAGCGCGTGCGCGACGGCGGGCTGCAGGTCGATCTGCCTGTTGCCGGCGTATGGGCCGCGGTCGTTGACCACCGCGCGCACGGTCTTGCCGTTGTAGGAGATCTCGATGACCGTGCCGAGGGGCATGGTCTTCATCGCCACGCCCATGGAGGTGGGGGTCACGGTGTCGCCCGAGGCGGTGGTCCCGTACATGAAGCCGTCGCCCTCGCCGTACATTGATGCCTGCACGTACTTGTAGCTCGCCGAGCTGCTGGACGAGGAGGAGCCGCTTCCCTTGGACGAGCTCGCCGAACTGCTGCCGGACGACCCCTTGCTGCCGCTCGAGGAGGACGAGCTGCTTGAGGACGACGAGGAGCTGCTGCTTGACGAGGACGACGAGCTGCCGGAGGACGACGAGCCGGACGAGGAGTCGGCGCTCTTGCTCGCGGCCGCCTGGAGCGCGGCGTTGGTGTCGCTGTCCTGCGTGCCCTGCGCCACGGCGGCCTCGTACGCTGCCTGCTTGGCTGCCTGGTCTTCCTTGGCCTTCTCCTCGGCGGCCGACGCCGTCTGGTCCGCCTCCTCCTTGGCCTGCTGGGTCACGCTCACCTGGGCGTCAGCCGCGGCCTTCTCGGACTCCAGGTCCTGCTTGGTCTGCTCAAGCTCCTTCTCCATGCTGTCGAGCTGCTCGATCTCGTCCAGGTTGGATGAGGTGATGGTGGTGAAGTACTGTGCGGTGGAGAGGAACTCGCTGAACGAGTCGGACGTGAGCAGCAGCGAGACGAGGTTGGCCTGGTCCTGTTGGAACTTGTAGTGGCTGCGAATCGCCGCGGCCGCCTTCTGCTTCTGCTCGGGGAGCTGGGCCTCCAGCTCGCTGATGCGCTGGTTGTTCTCGTCGATCTTGCCCTGGAGATCGTTCGACTTGTCGACCGCCGCCTGGTAGTCCTCGCCGGCCTTGATGGCGGCGTCCTGCAGGCTCTCCAGGTCTGCCGCATGGGCGGTCGCGGGGACGGACCAGAGCGAGAGGGCGAGCGCCGTCGCCGCTCCGATCGCTCCCGCGGCTCGCATGCCCCTTCTTGCACCCTTGTTCGCTGTCATGGCTCTCCTTGCCTTCCGCCCTAGTCCACGAGGGCAATCTTTGTGATGACGGGCTGGTCCGCCCTTGCGACGAGGCCGCTCGAGTCCTGCGGCCTCACCTTGGAGCAGATGGCGTCGACGACCTCCATGCCGCTGGTGACGCTGCCAAAGGCGGCGTAGGTCCCGTCGAGGTCGGTGTCCTGCTGCTGCATGATGAAGAACTGCGAGCTGGCGGAGTCGTAGTCCGTCGCGCGCGCCATGCTGATGACGCCGCGCTTGTGGAGGATGGAGTTGGCGACCCCGTTAGCGGTGAACTCGCCCTTGATTCTGCGTCCGGAACCTCCCGTCCCGTCCCCGTTGGGGTCACCGCCCTGGATCATGAAGCCGCTCACGACCCGATGGAAGGTGAGTCCGTCGTAGAACCCGCGCTGCACGAGGTCGCAGAAGTTGCTCACCGTGATGGGCGCGGAGTCGGCGTAGAGCTCGACGTCCATGGAGCCATAGCCGCTGACCTCGATGGTGACGTGGTGCGTTCCGGACGAGAACCCGTTGTCGAGCGCCTGCGAGAGCACCTCGCCGGACGACGAGTCCGCGGCGAAGTCCTCGCTCGCGCTGTCGATGGTGTCTGGGACTGCGGGCTCGCACGCGGCGAGCGCCAGGGTCGAGGTGGCCGCAATGGCCGCCAGGAAGGCGCGTCGTGTGATCGCTGGGCCCTGCTCCATGCATCATTCCTAACGTCGGGGACCGTAAGAGAATAAACTAACCTCGTGAAGCTCTCGTGGACTTATGCGTCGTGGCTGGTCCAAGGGCCGCTCGCTGATGCTTTGATGCCTTCTGTCGAATAGACGAAGGCTTTCTATCCAATAGGTTGTTTGGGGCTCCCGTTTGGGTGACATTTTCGCCCCAAGCAGCACGCGCTCGACCTCGAAACAGGTCCCCGCCAGCCTGCCCAAATCGACCCGTCGTCCCGTCCCGGGTGGCGACCGAGGGGGCGGGGGAGAGGCGCGCCGCAAACGGGAGAGCCCCCACCCCCCCGCGGTGGGGGGATGGGGGCTCCGTCGTCGCGGGTCTCTCCGCTAGACTCGCCTACTCGAGCTCGAACGCTCCCGTGTAGAGCTGGTAGTACGTGCCCCTCTGGGCGATGAGCTCGTCGTGCGTGCCGCGCTCGATGATGCGGCCGTGGTCCAGGACGATGATCACGTTGGAGTTGCGCACGGTCGAGAGCCTGTGGGCGATCACGAACGTGGTCCTGCCGTACATGAGGGCGTCCATGCCCTTTTGCACGATCTGCTCGGTGCGCGTGTCGATGCTCGAGGTCGCCTCGTCCAGGATCATGACGGGCGGGTCGGCAACGGCGGCTCGGGCGATGGAGATGAGCTGCCTCTGGCCCTGCGAGAGCTGCGCCGCGTTGTCGGTGAGCATCGTCTGGTAGCCGTCGGGGAGGCGCCTGATGAAGCTGTCCGCGCCCGCGAGCTTCGCGGCCCCGATGCACTCCTCGTCGGTCGCGTCGAGGCGGCCGTAGCGGATGTTGTCCATGACCGTGCCGGTGAAGAGGTTGGTGTCCTGCAGCACCATTCCGAGGGAGCGGCGAAGGTCGGGCTTGCGGATCTTCTCGATGTTGATTCCGTCGTAGCGGATCTTGCCGTCCTCGATGTCGTAGAAGCGATTGAGGAGGTTGGTGATGGTCGTCTTGCCCGCTCCCGTTGCGCCCACGAACGCCACCTTCTGGCCGGGCTTCGCGAACAGCGAGATGTCGTGCAGGATGGTGTGGCCGGGGTTGTAGGAGAAGTCGACGTCCTCAAGACGCACGTCACCGGCGAGCGGGGTGTAGGTGACGGTGCCGTCGTGGTGCGGGTGCTTCCACGCCCAGCTCTCGGTGCGCTCGGGGCACTCCTCGATGCTGCCGTCGGCGCCCCTCCTCACGTTTACCAGGGTGACGTATCCCTCGTCGTGCTCGGGCTCCTCGTCAATGAGTTCAAAGATGCGCTCGGCGCCGGCGAGGCCCATGACCACGAAGTTGATCTGCTGGGAGACCTGCCCGATGGAGCCGGCGAAGCGCTTGGTGAGGTTGAGGAAGGGCACGACGATGGAGATCGAGAGGGCCATCCCGCTAATCGAGGGGTTGGGAGTCCCGCTGGTGAGGAACGCGACTCCGGCGACGGCGACAACCACATAGGCGAGGTTACCGAGGTTCATCAACACGGGCATGAGCGTGTTCCCGTAGGTGTTGGCACTCCTGGATGCCTGATAGAGCTCCTCGTTCACACGGTCGAAGTCCTCGATCGTCTGTGGTTCGTGCGTGAAGACCTTGATGACCTTCTCGCCGCTCATGGCCTCCTCGGCAAAGCCCTCGACGCGTGCGAGCTTCTGCTGCTGGGCCAGGAAGAAGCGGGCGCTCCTTCCCCCAAGGACCTTCGTCGCATACACCATGACCAGAACCATGGCGAGGACGACGAGCGTGAGGGGGACCGAGTACCAGAGCATGATGACCAGGACGGAGCCCATCGCAAAGGCCATCGTTAGCAAGTTTGGCAGGGCCTGGCCGATGAGCTGGCGCAGCGTGTCGGTGTCGTTCGTGTAGTGAGACATGATGTCGCCGTGCTTGTTGGTGTCAAAGTAGCGGATGGGGAGGTCCTCCATGTGGTCGAACATCTGGTTCCTGACCTTCATGAGGGTTCCCTGGCAGATGACGGCACCAAGCTGGTTGTATGCGATGTTCGCGGCGAGCGCGACTGCGTAGCAGAGGACGAGCGATCCGACGATGCGGGCGATTTGCGGCTGCGCCGCCGACCAATCCCCGGTCTTGAAGGTTGTCTGAACGACGTCGATTGCCTGCTGCATGAATATCGACGGGACCGACGCCAGGACCGCGGAGGCAATGATGCACATCACCTGCACGGTGACCTGAACGGGATAATAGTGATACGTCATGGACAGCACGCGTCCGAACGTGCGGCCGGGGCTTGCTGGTCCGCGGCGCCCCCCTTGCTGCTCCCTTTTGGATTCCTGGGTGTTACTCATTTGCACCCTCCTCTCCGCGATTCCTGTTTGGCGCGAGTTCGCTCATCCTCACGTCATGTGACTGCTTGTTCTGTGTCGTGTACGTCTCTCGGTAGATATCGTTCCTGCGTAGGAGCTCCTCGTGGGTGCCGATGTCGTCGATGCGACCATCCTTCATGACGACGATCCTGTCGCAATCCTCGATGGAGCTGGTTCGCTGGGCAATGATCACCTTCGTCGTCTCGGGGATGTAGCTCTTGAACCCCTCCCTGATCAGCTTGTCCGTCTTTGTGTCGACGGCGCTCGTGGAGTCGTCCAGGATGAGGATCTTGGGGCGCTTGAGGAGCGCCCTTGCGATGCAGAGTCGCTGCTTCTGCCCGCCCGAGACGTTGGTGCCTCCCTGCTCGATGTAGGTGTCGTACTTTTCCGGGAAGAGCTGGATGAACTCGTCTGCCTGAGCGAGCTTGCACGCTTCCAGGATCTGGTCGTCCGTCGCGTTTGGGTCGCCCCAGCGTAGGTTGTCCTTGATGGTGCCGCTGAAGAGCACGTTTCTCTGAAGCACCATCGCGACTTGGTCGCGGAGCGCCTTAAGGTCGTACTCCCTCACGTCATGCCCACCTACGCGTACGGTGCCCCTGGTCGCGTCGTAGAGGCGGCTGATGAGCTGCACGAGTGTGGACTTGGAGGAACCCGTTCCGCCAAGGATGCCAATCACCTCCCCGCTCTTGATGTGGAGGTCGATGTCGTCGAGGGCCATCCTCTCCGCCTTGCTCGAGTATTCAAAGCTTACGTGATCGAAGTCGATGGAACCGTCCGGGATGGTGGTGAGGGCGTTCTCGGGGCTTGTGATGTCGCTCTTCTCCTGCAGTACCTCGCACAGACGACGCGCTCCCTCTTCGGCCATGGTGACCATCACGAAGACCATCGAGAGCATCATCAGGCTCATGAGCATGCTGAAGCCGTAGGTGATGAGCGCGGACATCTGGCCCACGCCCATCGCCTGGGCCTGGGTGCTCACGATCGCCTTTGAGCCGAAGTAGATGACGTATGCGTAGATGACGTCAATCGCAAGGGTCATGAGCGGCATGTTCCAGGCGAGAATCCTCTCGACGTGAACGAAGTCGTGGTAGACGTTGCCCGAGGCCTCGTGGAACTTCTCCCTCTCGTGGTCCTCCCTCACGTAAGACTTGACCACTCGGATACCGCTCACGTTCTCCTCGACGGAGTCGTTCATGCGGTCATAGCGCTTGAAGATTCGCTTGAAGATGGGCATCACCGTAAGGGCAATCTTAAAGACGCCGAAGCCAAGAATGAACGAGACGACCAGGTACACGGCGGCCATTGGGCCGCCTGATAGGAAGGCCATGACGATCGAGAACACCATGAGGAGCGGTGCTCTCACGACGAGCCTGATGAGCATCATGAACGCCTGCTGGACGTTGTTGACGTCCGTGGTAAGGCGCGTCACCAGGGAAGACGTGCTAAACCGATCGATGTTTGAGAACGAGAATCCCTGGATCCTCTCGAACACGTCATGCCGGAGGTTGCGCGCGAAACCCGTTGACGCCTTGGCGCAGGTGATTCCCGCCATGGTTCCGCAGAACAGGCTGAACAGGGCAAGAAAGACCAGGAGGATTGCATAGTGGGCGATTTCCTGCATTCCTCCGCCTGCCGTTATCCTGTCGATGAGGCTTGCCGTGATGAATGGGATCGAGCACTCCACCGCGACCTCGCCTAGGACGAAGACCGGCGTTACCACCGAGCTCCGCTTGAACTCCCTGAGGCTCTTCCCCAGGGTCGAGAATATCTGCCTGTAGGTCAGTTCCTGCACCTCTTGCCTCCCGTCTCCTCTTGTTCGATGTGCACCCAGTGGTCGACCAGCCGGTCGAGGGTGTGGGCAAGGTCCCGCTTCTCGTCCTCGTCGAGGACCGAGAGCATGCGGCTCTCAAATTCCTCGTTCCTCTTTGCGCACTCGACCGCCGCCCGCTCGCCCTCGGGGGTGAGGGTGACGTTGAGCTGTCTGCGATCCTGGTCGGACCTCGTCCTGTTCACCAGTCCCTCGTACTCCAGCTTCGAGAGCACCTCCGACAGCGACGCGGAGCTGATGGGGACCGTCTCCTGCAGGAAGCGCTGGGACGTGGTCCCGCCGGCGCGGTAGAGCCTCACGAGAATGTGCTGTTTGCCCGCCCTTCCCCCCGCGTTCACGTGGAGGAAGTGGCCAAAGTAGCCGAAGTCGCTGAGGATGCGCTGCTCGACGGTCTTTGATGCCTCGCGCTCGAGCAGGTGCCCGCGTGACGAGTCGTTGCACACGTCGTCCTCCTCTCTTCCAAGTTTCGTTAGCGCGGGAAAACATTAGGTACCTAGCAAATAGATGTCAAGGTACCTTCCTAAATTCACAGTTCAAACGCCAGGGGAGTTGACGCTTCCCTTGCAACGAGGCTGAAACCTCATGTAGTTGACTGGGAAATGTCAGGGGAGCGTAAGGTGCGGTCACGCGACGGTAAGGGCCGACCAAGGGGGGCTGATTGCCTGCGGACACGGGATACATTGCATGCTGACACGGGGTGTGGCTCATAAGCTATGCAATGAAGAGAGCTGCGTCCCTTCACCCTCTGGAAGGAGAACAATGTCCGGTCACAGCATGTCTCGTCGTAGCTTCGTCCTGGCTGGCGCAACCCTCGCCTCGACGCTCGGCCTTGGTCTCGTTGGTTGCGGCGGGAGCGGCTCCAGCTCCACCGCCGACTCCAGCGCGTCCTCTGGCTCCTCCGCCTCGAGTGCAAACCTCTCCGGCAGCGTGACCGCCGTTGGCTCCACCGCCCTCCAGCCCCTCGTCGAGGCTGCAGCCGAGCAGTTCATGGAGAAGAACCCCGGCGTTCAGGTGACCGTCCAGGGCGGCGGCTCCGGCCAGGGCATCACGCAGATTGCCGCGGGCTCCGTCCAGATCGGCGACTCCGACGTGTTCGCCGAGTCCAAGCTCGACAACCCCGACGACGCCAAGAGGCTCAAGGACAACCAGGTGTGCGTGGTGGGCATGGGCCCCATCGTCAACCCCGACGTCACGGTCGACGACCTCACCATCGACCAGCTCAAGAGCATCTTCACCGGCGAGGTCACCAACTGGAAGGACCTTGGCGGCAGCGACGAGGACATCACGGTGATCAACCGCGCCTCCGGCTCCGGCACCAGGGCGACCTTCGAGGACGCCGTCCTCGGCGACACCAAGGTCCCCGACTCCTTCAAGCCGCAGGAGCAGGACTCCTCGGGCACCGTCGTCAAGATGGTCGCCTCCACCAAGGGTGCCATCTCCTACGTGGCCTTCTCCTACTACGACGACACCACCAAGGCCCTCAAGGTCGGCGGCGTCGAGGCCAAGGAGGAGAACGTCGAGACCAACGACTGGACCATCTGGGCGTACGAGCACATGTACACCTCCACCAGCCCCGACGACGCGACCCAGGCGTTCATCGACTACATGCTCTCCGACGACGTCCAGGGCTCCCTGGTCGAGCAGACGGGCTATATCCCCATCACCGGCATGAAGGTCACCCGCGACGCCGACGGCAACGTCACCAACAAGTAGCGTTCCGCCAGCGCCTGAACTGGAAACCTACGTAACGGGAAGTCGAATGAACAAAGAACTCGACGAAAGGGAGGAAGTCGCCCAGGCGGCTTCCTCCGCCCATGGCGGGGAGCGGCAGCCAAAGGTGAGGTCGAAGCACTCGATCGAGCGCGGGGGCCTCATCTTCTCCGGCATCTGTGTCGGCCTGGTCGTCGTACTCGTCGTGACGCTCATATTCATGGTCTGCTCGAGGGGCATCGCCACCTTCGCGCACGACGGGATATCGCTGGGGTCGTTCCTCTCCGGCACCACCTGGAACCCGCACTCCAAGGGCGCCGACGGCCAGCCCCTCATGGGAGCGCTGCCCATGATCTGCGGCTCGTTTGCGGTGACGCTCCTCTCCTGCGTCATCTCGCTGCCCTTCGCGCTCGGCGCCTCGATCTTTGTGGTCGAGGTCCAGCCGACCTTTGGCCAGAAGGTGTTCCGCCCCATGGTGGAGCTCCTCACGGGCATCCCCTCGGTCGTCTACGGCCTGGTGGGACTGTCCATCGTGGTCAAGTGGACCAGCAGCTGGGCGGGTGGCACGGGCTACGGCATCTTCTCGGGGTCGATCGTGCTCGCCCTGATGATCCTGCCCACCGTTACCTCGCTCGCGACCGACGCCATCGCCGCCGTTCCCGACAGCTACCGTGACGGCTCGTACGGCCTTGGCTGCACCCGCTGGCAGACCATCCTGCACGTGGTGCTCCCCTCCGCCATGCCCGGCATCGTCACCGCGGTGATCATGGGCATGACGCGCGCCTTTGGCGAGGCCCTCGCCGTCCAGATGGTCATCGGCAACGCGGCACAGATGCCGACCGGGCTGTTCACGCCCGCCTCGACCCTCACCTCGGTCCTGACCATGGGCATGGGCAACGAGGCCATGGGGACCGTGTACAACGACGTCCTTTGGTCGCTCGCCATGGTGCTGCTGCTGATGTCGCTCGTGTTCATCCTCATCGTCCATCTGATCGGAAGGAAGGGGGCGGCGAAGAATGGCTAGCGAAGAGACCGTTGACGGCGGCATCTCCGACGTCACGAAGCGCCTCCGCGCCGAGGACCACGTTGCGACGGGCGTACTCACCGCGATCGTCGCCGCCATCCTCGTGGTGCTGGTGGCAATCATCGGGTACATCGTCGCGTCTGGTGCGAGCAAGGCCTTTGACCCGCACTTCCTGTCGGCAAAGCCCGAGCAGTTCAAGGCCGGCGGAGGCATTGGGCCGGAGCTGTTCAACTCGTTCTACCTGCTCGTGCTGACGCTGCTCATCTCGCTGCCCATCTCGCTTGGCGCGGCCATCTTCCTCACGCAGTACGCGCCGGAGGGGCCCGTCACCAACATCGCGAAGACGGCCATCGAGACCCTCTCGAGCCTGCCCTCCATCGTCGTCGGCCTGTTTGGCATGCTCGTCTTCGTCCTGGGTGCCGGCTGGGGCTTCAGCATCATCTCGGGCGCCCTCGCGCTCACGATGTTCAACATCCCCATCCTGGTCCGCGTGATCCAGCAGGCCCTGGAGGCCGTCCCCCGCGACCAGCGTGACGCCGCCCTCGCGCTCGGCCTCACCCGCTGGGAGGCCACCATCCACATCCTGGTGCCGGCTGCAATGCCCGCGATCGTGACCGGCGTGATCCTCTCGGCCGGACGCGTCTTCGGCGAGGCCGCAGCGCTGATCTACACCGCCGGCCAGAGCGCGCCCGCGCTCGACTTCACCAACTTCAACCTGGCGAGCCCGAGCTGCCCCTGGAACGTGTTCCGCCCGGCAGAGACCCTGGCCGTCCACATCTGGAAGATCAACTCCGAGGGCGTCGTCCCCGACCTCACCGCCGTGTCGGCAGGCACCGCCGCCGTCCTCATGATCTGCATCCTGCTGTTCAACGTCCTCGCCCGCATCGTCGGACGCGCCCTCGAGAGGAGGCTGACCGCAGAATGACAAGCACGACTCCGCTCCTCGCCACCGAGGACGTGACCGTCTCGTACTCCGGCAAGGAGGCGCTCCACCCAACGTCCCTCTCGTTTGAGAAGGGAGGCGTCACCGCGCTCATCGGCCCCTCCGGCTGTGGCAAGTCCACGTTCCTGCGCTCCCTCAACCTCATGAACCGCGAGATCCCGGGATGCCGCATCGGCGGGTCGATCCTGTACCACGGCAAGGACGTGAACACCCGCGGCGTGGACACCTACCAGCTGCGCAAGCAGATCGGCATGGTCTTTCAGCAGCCCAACCCCTTCAGGAAGTCGATTCGCGAGAACATCGCGTTCGCGCCCAAGAGGCACGGCCTCTCCGGCAAGGCGAACATCGACGCCCTGGTGGAGGAGAGCCTTCGCGCCGCGGCCCTGTGGGACGAGGTCAAGGACAAGCTCGACCAGTCCGCCTACGCCCTCTCCGGCGGCCAGCAGCAGCGCCTCTGCATCGCCAGGACGCTCGCCATGCACCCCGACGTGGTGCTGATGGACGAGCCCTGCTCCGCCCTTGATCCCATCGCGACCTACTCCATCGAGGAGACGATTCGCGACATGGCCAAGAGGGGCATCTGCGTGGTCATCGTCACGCACAACATGGAGCAGGCGGCCCGCGTGAGCGACAGGACGGCCTTCTTCCTCCTGGGCGACATGGTCGAGTTTGGGCCCACCCCCGAGCTCTTCTCCCGCCCCAAGGACAAGCGTCTGGACGACTACCTCACGGGGAGGTTTGGATAATGGCACTACCCATGAGCGTGGAGCACCTGAACCTCCACTACGGCAGCTTCCACGCGCTCAAGGACGTCTCGCTTCAGATACCCGCGGGACAGGTCACGGCCTTCATCGGGCCGTCCGGGTGCGGCAAGTCGACGCTCCTGCGCTGCCTCAACCGCATGAACGACCGCATCGCCGACTGCAAGGTCGACGGCAAGGTCCTACTGGGGGAGACGGACGTCTATCAAGACGTGGACGTCTACACGCTCAGGCGTCACGTGGGAATGGTGTTCCAGAAACCCAACCCGTTCCCCATCTCGATCTTTGACAACGTGACCTACGGTCTGAGGATGGCGGGTCGTCCCAAGCGCTCCGAGCTCGAGGAGGTCGTGGAGAGGACCCTCACCGAGGTCGGCCTCTGGAACGAGGTCAAGGACAAGCTCGACCACTCGGGCCTGTCCCTCTCCGGCGGCCAGGCGCAGCGCCTCTGCATCGCCCGCGCCCTCGCCGTCGACCCCGACGTGCTCCTCATGGACGAGCCCACGAGCGCCCTTGACCCCATCTCCACGGGTCTCGTGGAGGAGCTCGCGACCCAGATCGCCGAGCGGCACACCGTTGTCATCGTCACGCACAACATGCAGCAGGCTACGCGCATCTCGACCACCTGCGCGTTCTTCTACCTGGGCGAGCTGGTGGAGGTTGCCCCGACGGCGCAGCTCTTCTCCGACCCCAAGGACAAGCGCACTGAGGACTACCTCACGGGAAGGTTTGGATAATGATCACCAGAAGCTCTTACACCAAGCAGCTCGAGCAGCTGGACGGCCACGTCAAGGCAATCTCGCAGGCCGTCGTGGAGGACGTCCGGGCCACGGGCAGGGCGCTCGCCGAGGAGGACGAGGCGGCTGCGAGCGAGGTCATCGACGGCCACGACGTCGCCATTCGCCTGGAGCGCTCCGTGGAGGACTCCTGCATGGGCCTCATGCTCCTGCAGCAGCCCCTCGCACGCGACCTGCGCCTGGTCACCGCCGCGTTCCGCGCCATCACGGACCTCTCGCGCATCGAGCAGATGGCCTACGAGACGGCGCTGCTGGCGCGCGAGATGGACATCCGCAAGGCCCACCCCCTCGCCAACGACCTGCTCCTGATGTCCAACCGCGCCGCCGCCATGGTCGAGGCCGCGATGGACTCGTTCGAGACGGGCGACGTGGCGAAGGCCGAGGACGTCTTCCCCATGGACGACTCGCTCGACGACCTGTACGAGCGCATCCGCAAGGAGGTCGTGGACGTGCTGAAGAGCGACTCCGACGCCGCCTCCGAGGCGCCCGAGGTCCTCACCATCGCCAAGTACTACGAGCGCATGGGGGACCACGCGCAGAGCCTGGCGGATTGGGCTATCTTTAGGGCTACCGGCACCTATCGCGGCCATGCCATGGGGGACAAGGAGTAGCCTTGGTCTACTACGTCGAGGACGACACGAACATCCGGGAGCTCACGGTCTATGCGCTGTCGCAGGCGGGGATCGAGGCCGTTGGCTTTGCGAACGACGTCGAGTTCAGGGCGGCGTGCGCGGAGAGGGTGCCCGACGCCGTGCTCCTCGACATCATGCTTCCCGACACCGATGGCATCGCCATTCTCCGCCGCATCCGTCGCACGCCCGGCCTGTCCCGGGTACCGGTGATGATGCTTACCGCGAAGGACGGGGAGCTTGACACCGTCCGCGCCCTCGACGCGGGGGCGGACGACTACCTCTCCAAGCCCTTCGGCATGATGGAGATGGTGAGCCGCGTGCGAGCCCTCCTCAGGAGGACTGCCCGACAGTCGGAGGACGTCGAGCAGGACCTCCTGAGCGTGGGGCCGCTCAAGCTGTGGCCCTCGCGTCGCGAGGTCACCCTGGACGGGCGCGAGCTCAAGCTGACCATGCGCGAGTTCGACCTGCTCCAGTTCCTCATGCGCTCCCCCGGCGATGTGTTCTCGCGAGAGGTGCTCCTCCAGCGCGTGTGGGGATGGGACTTCGACGGCGGCTCGCGCACCGTGGACGTGCACGTGCAGCAGATCCGCTCCAAGCTCGGGGACCACGCCAACCTCATCGAGACGGTGAGGGGCGTCGGATACCGGCTCAAGGGCTAGGCGGCGCGCGTGGGGCTCAAACCCAACAAGAAGGCGGAGCCGCGCTCGCTCCGCAGGAGCGTCTTCGCCGCCCTCGTCGCCACGGCGGTGGGGGCGGCGGTCGTCGCTACGCTCTCCTCCGCCTTCATCTTCCAGCAGTCGCTCCTCTCCGAGGCCCACGAGGAGCTACGAACCGAGTGCGCCGCCGTTGCCAAGCGACTCTCCAACGGGTCCAACGAGGTTGAGGTGCTCTCGTCCCTCGACCTCAACGGGGTCCGTGCAACCCTCATAGGCGGGGACGGCACCGTTCTGTACGACAACCAGTACCCTGCGTCGAGCCTGCCCAACCACGGGGGCAGGGAGGAGGTCGTGGAGGCGCGCAGCAAGGGCGAGGCAGAGACCGAGCGCAAGAGCACCACCTCGGGGTATGTGAGCATCTACTGCGCAAAGCTGCTGGACGGCGGCAACGTGCTCAGGCTCTCGGAGGACCGGGCGAGCGTGACGAGCATCCTCGCAAGGGACTTCGTGCCGCTCGTTGCCGTCATCGTGGTGCTGATCGTTGCCAGTTGGTTCGTGTCCACGTGCCTCTCGCGTGTCATCGTGCGGCCCATCGTCGCCATCGACCCGTCAGGCGCCGATGCCGCAGGAGGCGCGCCCTATCGCGAGTTGGAGCCTCTCACCAAGCGGCTGTGCGAGCAACAGGGCGAGCTCAGGGACCAGATGGAGAAGATCCGCGACACCGCAGACATGCGCACGGAGTTCACGGCGAACGTGACGCACGAGCTCAAGACGCCCATCGCCTCGATCAGCGGCGCGGCGGAGCTCATCCGCGACGGCATCGCGCGCCCGGAGGACGTCCCCGACTTTGCGGGGAGGATCTACTCGGATGCCCAGCGCCTCTCCAGCCTCGTGAGCGACATCCTCACCCTGAGCAAGCTCGACGAGTCGGAGCGCTCTGCCGACGACGCGCTGTTTGGCACGGCCGAGATGGTCGACCTCTACGATGTTGCGCGCTCCGTCGTGGCGCGCATGGAGCCGCGGGCGAGGGAGGCTGGTCTGCAGATTCGCCTGGACGGCGTGTCGTCGCTCGTTCGCGGCTACCCGCGCCTCCTCGACGAGCTGGTGAGCAATCTCTGCGAGAACGCCATCCGCTACAACAAGCCCAACGGCAAGGTCTTGGTCTTCGTGTACCCGCGCGATGGAAAACCCTCCGTGCGGGTCTCCGACACCGGCGTGGGGATTCCCGAGGAGGCCCAGTCCAAGGTGTTCGAGCGCTTCTATCGCGTGGACAAGTCGCGGTCCCGTGCCGGTGGCGGCACGGGCCTCGGCCTCGCTATCGTGAAGCACGCGGCGCTTCTCCACCATGCGACGATCTCCCTCAACAGTCAGGTGGGGGAGGGGACCACCTTCGAGGTGACGTTCCCCGCGCAGTAGGGGCTGCTGCCGTGACGCAAGCCGTGACCCCGACGGCATGCCCCATGCTGCGTCGTTTTTCGTGCCTCTCCCATGGCATCGCCCTCTGTAGGCTATATTTTTGACGGAAGGTAGAAACTGGGGAAGAGGTTGCGTTGGCGAGGGGCATCAAAGGGAAGATTAGCAGGCGGTTCATACTGTTCACCTGCTCCTCGCTGGTGAGCACCCTGCTCGACCAGGTTATCGCTTGGACGCTGTTCGACGTGCTGCGCAAGCCGTTCGCGAACAGTGACTACGCGCGCATCCTCGTCTCTTCGGTCATCGCCCGCGTATGCTCCGTCGCGCTGAACTATGCCATCAACTCGCGCCTGGTCTTCCAGGACCGGCAGTCGGGCGCCTCCGAGGGCGAGATCGAGCAGGAGGAGAGCGAGGGCGGCATCCCCACCAAGAGGAGCCTGCCCAGGTTCATCGCGACCGCGGCACTGGTCCTGTTCCTCTCCAGCCTGGGGGTGTTCTTCCTCCATACCGAGTTCGGCGTGCACGAGGGCATCGCCAAGATCTGCTGCGACCTCGCGCTGTTCTTCCTCAACTACGCACTGCAGCGCGTGTGGGTCTTCGCCGACGGCAGATAGGCGGGGGCCGCGGGCGTTCGGCGGCGTTTGGAAGCCGACCATTTCGTGCGCAGGGTCCCCCATGGCAGGGGAGAGGAACGTTGCCACCAACGTGCTTGCCGCTGAGACGTGACCCCTGGCTCGGCCCCCCTTGCGCTCTGGCCAAACGGGCAGGGAGTGGGCAGCCTGCCCCCTCCCTCTGGCGTGGAGTACCCCAGCGTCGAAAGTCGATCTTCCGTCTCCTCGGGGGGCCAGGCCCATGGGGTGTCGGTCCCGATGGGGTGTCGATGGCAAAGAAGGGGAGAGGGACGTCTCGTCGACCCCGCGTGCGTGCCCGCTGGTGCGCTACCCCACGTAGGCCCGTTGGCGGCAAGCGGGTCGCGTGAGCACGTTTCGGGAGGGCTGTCGGCGGAGTCTTGAGACCCGCGGTATCTGCGCAGGTAAAAGGCTCATAGGTAAACGGTCGGCTTCGTCCCTGACGCAAACGACCCGTGCGTGCACTCACGCGATCGGTTTTCCGTCAAAGGACGATGTTTGATGCTTCAGATGTCGGGCGTCCGAGGGGGAAGGGCCACCGATGGCAGCGAACGCCCGATGTGAGTGCCTCCCTGCGGGAGGGAAGGGAGTGCGGACCAATCCCACCTGGCATTTCCCCAGGTAGGGGATCGTGCGAGGAAGCCGGCTCCCGACCCATGGCAGGAGGCTCCCGGTGTGTGCACACACATCGGGAGTCTGCTGCCATCTGGGAGGGGAATGGGGGTCTAATGGCAGGAGACTCCCGATATGCGCACTCACATCGGGAGTCCCCTGCCAGCCGGGCTGCCAAAGAAGAGTCCGGCCGCGCCTCGCGCCACCCCCGGGCTGAAAGGTGCTCGGGGAAGGGGGCGAGGGTCACCGACCGCGCGGGGAGGGGCCGCCCGGGCGGGAGGGAACCCCCTCCGTCCCCAGGCCGCCGATTCCCCCGCGCGAGTGGCGCGGCTCGCGGCGCGGGGGCGGGATGCGGGCGGGACCCCGGGGCGCCCGCCGGGAGCCCCGCCCCCTGCGCGCGCCCGCCGCGTGGCTTCCGGCATGGGCCTCGCGCGCCGGCGCGTCCGCCCCGTTGGCAGGGCGTGGGAGCTCCCGCGCCGACGGAAAGCGCATCCCGCGCGTACGCGTGGGGCGAGTTTTCCGGCACCCGGGAGCTGGGGGCGGGGATCGATTGCCAGAAAGTCCACCGCGCGTGTACGCGCGGGATGAGGCTTCTGACGCGGGACCGTCCCGCGGTGGCGTTCCCCTGTTGAGGGACGTCGATGCCCCAACAGTGCACGAGCGAAGGAGCGTCCGGGGGAAATGGCCAGCCGTTCGAAAGTGGGAGATGGCAGCCTTACGTGCTCGGGGGGCCGACGGAGGTGGGGTGCCGCACTCCATTCTCAGACTTTTGATCTCCCATCCTGAGCGGAGTGGCTTGGTGGTATGAGGCGCTCGGACGCTGATGGGGACTTGGCGGGAAAAATCTCGTTCCGTGTGTACACATACGATGAGCTTTCCGACAGGCGAGTCATTCGGCAGGTCGTTTTCCCAGTTGGAGGCTGGTAAAGTATCTGATGTTGTCCCAAACTCGCTACCGTGTGTACACACACGATGGAGTTTCTGGCAGTTGGGCTCTGGATGCGGGTTCGATTGTCGAAGAGTCCATCCCGCGTGTACACGTGCCATGAGGTTTCTGACGCGTGGGCACCCCGTCGGAGCGTTTCTCCTGATGGTGGGACCTCGTTACGCCATTGATGTCAATAACCTCGTCCCATGTGTACACACGGGGCGGGGTTTCTGGCGTGCCCATTTCTCGGCGGGTTGCCAAACGCGGAAGTACGGGCGCTGGGAGTGATGGTCTCCAGGGTAACCTTCGCGAGTGGTCAGCCCTCGGCGTCAGAGAGGGGCTGACCTCCCCACCGCCTGTGGTGGGGTGTGATGGCGGGCCCTTCCGATTCTCTCGATACGGTCTCCCTCTTCCGTGAGGTCTTCTGCGGATGCTTTCCAGCCGGATGTGCCGATGGCTTCCGTGCCAGCACGGAGTAAGGGCCAACATTGGTTGCAGAGAGAAGGGCCATGCAACGGCGGGCGGGCTTCCTTTGCGGGGTCGATTCGACTGCGGAGGCGTTCTCGACTTTCTCTTTGACCAATGATCACCCTTGCTGCTTGCGGGTACTAGCAGGTTTTCTTCCAGAACGCAGGGGGCCGCGTTTCAAGCCGACGGCAAGAGCTCCAATTGCCGAAAGTTGGAGCCCAACCAACCAGGTGGGAACTACCATTTTGCTGAAGATATCCCAAGACCAAGGGAAGAGACCCACCATGCATGGAGAGAGACCCGTGCGAAGGCCGCTCGCAAAGGTGCTCCTCGCGTCGGCGGCAGGCCTGCTCATGCTTGCGACCCCCGCGGTGGCGAAGGACTCCGGCGCCGTCCGCATGCAGAGGCTGTACAACCCCAACAGCGGGGAGCACTTCTACACCGCCAACACTAACGAGCGCGACCACCTCGTGAACCTTGGCTGGAGCTATGAGGGCGTGGGCTGGGTTGCCCCCAGCAAGTCGAACATCCCCGTCTACCGGCTGTACAACCCTAACGCCGGCGACCACCACTACACGATGAACGCGGCCGAGAGGGACATGCTGGTCAGGGTCGGCTGGAACTACGAGGGCATTGGCTGGTACTCCAGCGAGGCGCAGACCGTGCCCCTGTACCGCCAGTACAACCCCAATGCGAGGACGGGGACGCACAACTACACCCGGAACAAGGCGGAGAACGACAGCCTCGTCCGCGCGGGCTGGCGTGCGGAGGGCATCGGCTGGTACGGCGTCGACCCGTCGCTGGCACCCGTCGACGACTTTGACCACGACACCGGCTACGCGGTCATCGAGGCCCGCATGACGCTCAGGGGCAGCGGCACCGGCTACCATGCCAAGGTCGACATCGCGTGCAACGGGCACCCCGGCGTCGCCTCCTTTGGCATCCAGTACGAGCACAACATGCGCTACGCCCACAAGGGCCCCGGCGGCACCAACAGCACGGCCTTCCTGCTCGAGAACGTGATGGACCACGCCGCGGAGGCGGGGCTGGAGGGCAAGAGCTACACCTTCATCCAGAACGCCCAGCTTGGGCAGTCCTACCTCATCAGGCTCTCGTGGCACAAGGACACCAACACGCTCCACTGCTACGTGAACAACGAGGAGGTATTTGCGCAAAAGACGACCTTCCAGCCCCCGTTCACGTTTGCCGTCGAGGGGAGCGTCGAGAGGAACGGGGACTCCATCTCCGCCAGCTTTGACCACGTGAAGGTGAAGGCGGGAGACGGTAAACAGGCCTACGGTTACCAGACGGATGACTTTGGGACCATCGGGACTTGGAACGACAGCAACGATTTCTTTGGCCTCCAGGCAAAGCTGACAAACCCGGGCTATGCCGTGGACGTGGATGGTCCCACGCGCTCCAACGCGTTCGACGCGTCGATGACCGTGACCGGGACCGCGCGTCTCGACCCGCGCTACGACTGGGACACCTGCTTCCAGCTCGTTGAGCCCACCACGGGCTCCAAGAACCGTCCGCTCTCGGGGATGGTCAACATCCCCCAGACGCAGTAGGGCAGAGCAGGGGAGAAGGACAATCGCCAGGGGGCGGGCCAGCGGTGGCCCGCCCCCTGGCGTCGTTGCCGCCAGCAATCCCGCCGGCATTCGGTGCGCTCGGGGCGAAGCGGCAGACACGATACGGCCCCTCTCGCCCCGGTGGTGCCCCTACAGCCCGAGCTCCCAGAGGTTGGTCCACCCGCACAGCGGGAGTCCGGGGTAGGGGTTCCAGATGGGACGGTGCAGGCTAAAGCCGCAGCGGTGGTAGAGGACGTTGGCGGGAACGTTCTCCGGCGCGGTGTTGATGCGAATCACCGTGCAGCCGCGGCGGCGCGCCTCGGCGACCGCGGCGGAAATGAGCGTCTCGCCCACGTGGCTGCCCCTGGCGGCAGGGTCCACAGCCAGGAGGTGCATGGTGAGGGAGGCCCCGGCGGGAAGCGTTGGCCAGTCGGCCCCCGTCCCGTCCAGGGCGTCGTCGAGGTCGAGCGACACCGCGCCCAGCGGATGCGCCCCCGGGCGTGGCGTCCCGTCCCTCTCCACGTCCCCCTCGTCAAAGGCGCACCAGGTCAGGCCCTCCCGGGCATAGCGCGCGGCAAGCCCCTCGGGAGGCCAGACGCCGCGAACCCAGCCCGACGTCCCCGAGCGCTCCTCCGCGTCGTCCACCCGGTCGTACAGTGCCTCGAGTTCCGGGACCCAGCCCCCGTCGACGCGTGCCACGAAAACGCCCGCCGCCGGTCGCGCGGGACCCGCGACGGGGAGGCGCAGGTCGTTCTGCGCCACGGTCTGCAGCAGGACGTCGGTGCACCAGAGCGGCTCGTGCTTGGGGATGGTGTGGTCGCAGCCGGGGACGGTCACCTGGCGCACGCGGTCGTTTCCGCCCGAGCGCAGCCCCTCGACGATTTGGCGTGTCTGCCAGGGCCTGATGCAGTCGAACTCGCCCACCACGACGGTCGCGGGGCAGCGCACCGACGAGAGGGACGCGGGGTCTATGTGCGGCTCGTCCACCATCAGTTGCAGCAGCTCGGCGTTCGTGCGCGCGGCGGTGGCATCCGGCATGAGGAGCGTCGGGTCCACGGGCCCGGCATCCCCAAGCGAGTCGAGCCAGTCCGCCCACGCGTGGAGCGACCGTGCCGTCCCCTCAACGTCCCAGTCGCCGTCGTCCACGCCCTCGGGGCACAGGTTGGCCCCCATGGCCACGAGGCTCAGCACGCGCTCCGGGCAGTCTCGAGCCAGGATGAGCGCCTCGATGCCGCCGTCCGAGAAGCCCAGCACGTGGAAGAGCGTGACCCCCAGGCGGGCGAGAACCGCGAGGGCATCCGACGCCATGAGCTCGTAGGTCAGGGGTGCCGTCCCGCGGGTCGACCTGCCCTGGGCGCGCGAGTCGATGGCGACGACGGAGCGGCCCGTCGCAACCACGGCGTCAATCGTGGGGCCAAAGATGCCATGCTCCTCTCCGTTGCCGTGGAGCAGGACCACGGGTGGCACGCTGCGGTCGATCGCAAAGGGCGTGCCGGGCTCGTCCCGCACCCCGTCGGGGGCGTAGACGAAGGCGGCGATCTGCGCCCCATCGGGCGCGGGCACGTGCAGTGCCGCGGCGGGCGCGGCGTGGGGCCGCTCGTAGGGGCTGGGAAAGTGGAGGCTTGGGGGCACGGGTGCCATGGCCGCTCCTTTCGGGATGGCGGGCGAGAGGCACGGCACGTCTCGCCCGCAAATCGCAGGAGGGGGACGGGGCCCACTCGCCCGTCCCCCTCCGTCAGATGCTCCTTGGCGCTACCTTCTCTCGGGATGCTTGGGGAAGAAGTCAAAGCGCGGCGGCAGCTCCACCAGCGCGTGCTCCGCGGGGTCCTCGCCGAGGGCGCGGGCCAGCTGCGTGGGGTTCTGGAACGCGTGGTCCCAGCTGAAGAAGTCGTCCTTGGAGAAGGCCAGGTGCTCGCAGATGGCCTCGCAGCCAAAGGGGGCGGCGGGGTGCATGAGGAGCGTGGTGGTCCTCAGCGCCGCGAACGCGTTGGCCAGCGCCGCCTGGTAGGCGGTGTCGTCGCCCTTGGCCGCCTTGGACTCGTCTCCCCAGCGCTTGTTGGCGTCGCGCGCGAACGCCTCCGCAACGGCGAGGGCGCCGTGGGCGTCGAAGTCGTGGGCAAAGCGCTCGTACTCAAGGGTCGCCCTCTCGCACGCCTCCATCACGTCGTCGGCGGCGTCGCAGGTGGGAAGGTGACCTCCGCAGGCGTTCTGGGCGCCATAGAAGCAGCTGCGCGCCAGGCGGTTGAAGATGTTGGAGAGGAACGCGGACTCCTTGAGCGCGGGGTCCACCACGCGCGGGTCGTCCCTCACCAGCACCTCCTCGCCGGTCTTCTTGTCGCGATGGCTCACGCTGGTGTCGTAGGGCTTGGGCGAGAAGGACACGGCCTTCTGGTCAAGGCCAAGGCTCAGCCAGTGGCAGCGCAGCTGCTCGGGCGTGTAGTGCTCCAGCAGCTCGGCGGCCATGGGCGGCTTGATCTTGCCCGAGCTCGAGGCCTTCTTGTTCATGAAGAGGATGTGGTAGTTGGCGATGGGGGTGTCCTGGAACAGGCCCCAGTCGAGCGCCTCCCACAGGGCGGGCTGCGCCACGCAGTAGAAGTAGATGTTGTCCTGGCCTATGAACTGGTACACCTTGGCGTCGCCCGAGCACCACCAGTCGCGCCAGTCGTGGGACGAGAAGCGCGTGCCGCTGCCCTGCTCGTCCAACGCGAGCGCGGTCTGGACAAAGCTGATGGGCGCCCACAGGCTCTCGGGCCAGCACCACACCGTGAGCCCGCTCGTTCCGTCGAGCTCGGGCGCGGGGACCCCCCACGAGATGTTGCCCGTGATGCGGAAGGGGAGCAGCGTCTTGCCCGTACGGAAGCGCACGCCGGCCGCCTCGAGCTGGTCGCGTGCGCGGTCGCGTGCCTCCCAGTCCTCGAACTCGACGGAGAAGGACTGCTGGTTGCCCGTGGCCTCGCGCAGCGTGTGGGCGGGGAGGCTGGGCTCCACGGCGTCAAACGCCTCGCGGAACTTGTTCTGCACGTAGATGATGGGCGCCGCCAGGGACTCCCGCACCGTCTTGGTGACGATGGGGCGGACCTGCGGGTCAACGTCCCACTCGTCCATCAGCGACTCCAGGGTGTCCTTGAAGCCCGGGAGGTCAAAGTACCAGTTGTCGACCGGCCTGAGCTCGGGGCGCGTGCCCGTGAGCTGCGAGACGGGGTCGATGAGCTCCTCGGGGTCAAACTGGTGGCCCAGGTCGCACTCGTCGGCGTAGGCCTTCTCGCTCTTGCACCCCTTCACGGGGCAGCGGCCTATGACCTGCCTGCCGTTGAGGAACTGGCCCGCCTCGACGTCAAAGAACTGCTTGGTCGACATCTTGTGCAGGTACCCGCGCTCCCACAGGCGCCTCAGCACCTGTGCGGTGAGCTGCTCGTGAAAGCCCTTGGCGGGCTCCAGGCCCGAGCCGGCGAAGAGGTCGAGCGAGATCCCGTACGCCTCGAGCGCCTGGCGCTGCGCCTCGTGGTTGGCCGAGACGTAGTCCACGATGCTCCCGTCGTACCCCTCGCCCTCGACCTTCTTGCGATAGCCCTCCATGATGGGGGAGCCGTAGCAGTCGGTGCCCGAGACAAAGACCACGTTGTGGCTGCCGATCCTGTCACGCAGGAAGCGTGCAAAGAAGTCGGCGGGCACGAAGACGCCGCCGATGTGACCAAAGTGGAGGTTCTTGTTGCCATAGGGCATGCCGCCCGTGATGACCGCCCGCTTGGGGAAGGTTGGCCTCTCGGCCGAGGAGACGTTCGAAGGCATGTGCGTCCTTAGTTCCGGCGCCGCAGGGAGCGGCAAGTGCAGTAACGGGGGAGATTATCCCACAACACGGGGGCCGCTGCGTCCCCGTGCGGGCGGTGGGGGCAGCGGTCCCCGGGCGCCTTGACGGGCGGGAGGTGCGGTGGGAGCATGGCCGCCATGAGGGTCATCGAGGACATCGACGTCATGGGAGACGTGCGGCTCCAGCGGCTGCTGTCGTGGCTGGGCCTGGGCATCCTCGCGGGCGGGCTCGCCGTGGGGCTCGTCGCGTGGGGCGCCGGCGCCACGGAGGCACCGTCGCTCGCCGGCATCGTGGCCTATCTCGCCCTCTCGGCCGTCGCGCTTCCCGTCCACGAGCTCGTGCATGCGGGTGCCTTCCGACTCCTGGGCGGGCGGGACGTGCGGATTCGCTTTGGGTACCGCGAGGGGATGCTGTACACGGGCACGGACGGGGCCGTGCTTTCGCGCGGGCGGTTCGCCTGCGTCCTTCTCGCTCCCACTGTGGTCCTCTCCTGCGCCTTCGTGGCGCTGGGCGCCACGCTGGGGCTGCCGCTGCTGGCATGGACGTGCCTCTCCACCCACCTGGCTGGCTGCGTGGGCGACCTGGCGATGGCGTGGGAGGTCGCCCGCACGCGGGGGTGCACCCACGTGCGGGACACCAGCTCGGGCATCCAGCTCCTGGGGTAGGGGGTGGCGGGTCCGCTATGCCCTCGCGGGGAGGTCCGCCACCGCGTGGTCGATCACGTGGCCGCGCATGCCGTCGACCATCTCGCTCATCCAGAAGCCCTCGCGCAGGGGCAGCTCCGTGTCCAGCGCGAAGGCCGCGAGAGTGTACACGTGGGTGCGGTCGGGAGGCTGGGGCCCGTTGTAGCGGCACGCCAGGAGCGGGTCGGTGCTGCCGCCCGCCCACCTTGCGGCGCTCGAGTTTCTGCCCTGCACCATGCCGTGCTCGCCGAGGTTGGAGGCATTCTCGCCAAATCGGATGGTTCCTCCCTCTGCCTCCCTTGCGGGGATGTTGGCGGCGCACCAGTGGATCCACGGGAAGCCGCACACCGGGATGGAGTCAAAGTCCACGAACGCGAGGGCGACCGTCCTCGCCCCGTCCGGGATCCCCTCCACGGCAAAGGGGAAGGACGTGGTCGGCGTGCCCTGGTAGAGGTGCGCCGCGTCCGCGTGCTTTGCGTACCTGTCGGGGACCATGCCCCTCTCGTCCAGCTCGACCCGTATCCTCATGGCGCTCCCTTCCGCGTGTGGATGGCTGCTAGAATTCTGTACCCAGACAACCTGGGGTATACGGGGGAAACCGATGAACGAGACCATCCGACAGTTGTTTGAGCGCACGTCCACGCGCGCCTTCTCGAACGAGCCCGTCTCCTCCGAGGACGAGAGGCTCATCCTCGAGGCAGCCTGCCAGGCGCCGACCGCGGGCAACCAGCAGCTCTACACGATCATCGTGGCGCGCGACCAGGCCGTGAAGGACGCCCTGGCCCGCTCATGCGACAACCAGCCAATGATCTCGCGCGCCCCGCTCGTGCTCGCCTTCTGCGCGGACATGCGCAGGTGGACCCGCGCCTTCGAGGAGGGCGGCTGCGACCCCAGGCCCGTCGGCGTGGGCGACGCCGCGCTCGCGCTGGAGGACACGATGATCGCCGCCCAGAACGCGGTGGTCGCCGCGCAGAGCCTGGGAATCGGCTCGTGCTACGTGGGCGACTTCCTCGAGAACTACGACGAGCAGCGCAGGATCCTGGGCCTTCCCGACCTGGTGCTCCCGGCCGCGCTGCTGGTGCTCGGCCACCCCGTCGGGGGCAGGAGGCCCCCGAGGAAGCCGGCGCGGTTCGACCTCTCGCTGGTGGTGAGCGAGGACTCCTACCGCGACCCGAGCGCGGAGGAGCTGCGCCGTGCCATCGCGACCAAGGAGGGCGTGGAGCCCGACGGCCCCGAGGCGGACCGGCGGCTCAAGGCGTTCTGCGAGCGCAAGTGGAACTCGGGCTTCTCGCGCGAGATGACCCGGTCCGTGGCGCAGATGCTCTCCCCGCTGGCCACGGGCTTTGACCAGTCGGACGAGGCGGGGGAGAGGTGAGCGGCCCCCTGGCCCCCGCCCCGCGCGACGGCCGCACGCCCATCCTGCTCCACGCCTGCTGCGGGCCCTGCTCCCTGGAGCCCGTGAAGTACCTGCGGCTCGAGGGCTTCGAGCCCACGATCTGCTGGACCAACCCCAACATCCAGCCGCTGGAGGAGCACGACAGGCGCCTGGGCGTGCTGCTCTCGTGGGCGCGCGACGTCGCGGGCGTGGACGTCATCGTCGCGGGAGACGACCGCGACGGCTGGGAGCGCTCGGTCGCCCCCGCAGCGTTCGACCGCGAGAGGCGCTGCCGGGCGTGCTACGCGCTGCGGCTCTCGGAGGCGTGCGAGGTCGCCCGCGAACGCGGCTTCGAGTTCGTGAGCACGACCCTGGCCGTCTCCCCGTACCAGCTGTTCGACGCGTGCCACGAGGTCCTCCGGGCGACCGCGCGGGCCAGGGGCCTCACGCCCGTGTGGCGCGACTTCAGGCCGCACTACCCGGAGTCCGTGGAGGACTCGCGGGCGCTCCACATGTATCGCCAGAACTACTGCGGCTGCCGGTTCTCCGCCGCGGAGGCCGCGGTCGAGCGGCAGGAGGCGCGCGACCTGAGGAAGGCGGCCCACGCCGCAGAGCGGGCTGGGGATACGGTGTTGGCGGCATCGATCAGAGCGCGGATCGTCGCCAGGGGATAGAGTAGAGGGCTTGGAGGGGTGCCGCCGCGGCGGCGCCGCAGGCAAGACGGGGCGATCCTCTCGCCCACCAAGGAGATTCCGCACACCATGCGAACCGATGACTTTGACTACCCGCTGCCCGACGAGCTCATTGCCCAGGAGCCCGCGGAGCCGCGCGACTCGTGCAGGCTGCTCGTGCTCAACCGCGAGGACGGCGGGGTCGAGCACCGCAGGTTCCGCGACGTGATCGACTACCTGGAGCCCGGCGACCTCCTCGTCGCCAACAAGACGCGCGTGATGCCCGCCAGGCTCGTGGGCCACAAGCGCGCCACGGGAGGCGTCGCCGAGACGCTCCTGCTGCGCCGCAGGGAGGACGTGGACGCCTTGGGGCACGTGTGGGAGTGCCTCGTGAACCCCGGCAAGCGACTCAAGCCCGGCGCCGTGGTTGAGTACCGCCCCGGCGGGCTGCACGCGCCCATGTCCGCCCCCGTGGTGCTCACGGGAGAGATCCTGGACTTCGTGGACGACAACCGCGGCGGCCGGCTGGTGCGCTTCACGCCGGCGGAGGGCCTCTCGCTCGACGAGGCCATGCACAGGGCAGGCCACGTGCCCCTGCCTCCCTACATCACCAAGTACGAGGGCGACCCCGAGAAGTACCAGACCGTCTACGCCATGCGCGAGGAGCACTCCGCCGCCGCGCCCACCGCGGGCCTGCACTTCACGCCCGAGCTGATCCAGCGCATCGAGGAGAAGGGCGTGGGCTGGGCGACCGTGGAGCTTGAGGTTGGCATCGACACCTTCCGCCTGGTGACCGAGGACGACCCCACCCAGCACGTCATGCACACGGAGCGCTACCACGTGAGCCAGGAGGTCGTGGACCTCGTGCACCAGACCAAGGAGGCAGGCCACCGCGTCGTGGCCGTGGGCACCACCTCCGTGCGCTCGCTCGAGAGCGCCTACGACCCCGACGCGCCCGCATGGAGGGTCCCCGTCGTCGCGCGACGCTTCGAGGACGCCCCCGACTCCGCCAAGGTCCTTGGCAGGGGCGACATAGTGGAGAGGCGCAACGCCACCACCAACCTCTATCTCATGCCCGGGTCCACCTACCACGTGGTCGACGCGCTGATCACCAACTTCCACGTACCCCGCTCCACGCTCATGATGCTGGTCTCGGCGCTCGCGACCCGCGACCAGATCATGTCCGCCTACCAGCAGGCAATAGACCAGAGGTACCGCTTCCTGAGCTTTGGCGACGCCATGCTCATCAGGTAGCGTGCCTGGGGGAGAGGGACGCGGCGGGGCCTTCGGGGTTGACTCCCGGAGGCCCCGCCGCATGTCGCGACGTCGTTGCGGCCGGTCGCGCTGGCCGACGTGCGGGCGAGTGAGCTGATCGGAGAGGGGCGAGGGCGAGGAAGGGGTCGTGACGCCAGGCATTCCAGGGTCGAGGCGTTGCCGGTTGGGCGAGGCTGATGGGATGGGTCAGAGAATGGGTGCCAGAGACTGGTATCCGTGCCTGGGCTCGCACGGTTTTGGCGGCGGTATCGACCTGGTGGGACGGGTGCTTAGAAAACACGGTGCTTGCACGGGTTGCGGGCGCGGCGTGCTTAGAGATCCCGGCGCCCGCACGGTTTTCGGAGGGTCTGCCCGGTCCGAGCCCCGAGGAGACTAAGCATTCTGCGCCGGAATCCGTACAAGCCCCGGCGGGGCTAAGCACCGGGGCCAACGGCGCTGCGAGCGCCAGCAGGATCAGGCGTCGTTCCCTGTAGCTCGTGTGCGTTTCAGATGGGCGGGCCTGCTCGCTCAACGTTCGCATATGAGAGGGGCTTCCGAGAGAGGCGTCGCGCAGGCAAGACGCTGGGGCGGGAGCGATCGCGTGGCGCCGTGAAGGCCGCGGCGGGGGAGACCTCGCGCCCCCTTCCCTGGGCACTTGAGGCGGGAGGGGCCCCACAACGGCTGCGGGACCCCTCCAGATGCCGATGGCCCTCGGCGAGAACGGCGCGCGGGGCGCCGCGGCTAGCGCAGGTTGGGCAGCACGAGCATGACCACGACCAGCGCGAGCACGACCACGCAGGCGACCACGACGATCGCCACGAAGCCATAGCGCTGGCCCCGGGTCTTGGAGCGCAGGCCCCTCTCGGCCGCGGCAAGGCGGTCGACCTCGGCCTGCTGCAGGTGGAGGCTTGCCTTGTCCTGGGCGATCTTGCCCCTGAGCTGAGCGGTCGCCTCGGGGGTGGCGTGGATCGAGTTCGCCTCGTCGAGCGCCTCCTGCGCGGCGTCGATCCTGCCCTGGGCCGTGGCGGCGTCCTTGTTGGCCGCCTCGAGGTCTCCCTTGCGCGCCGCGATCTGGTCGGAGAGCTCCTTCTCCTTGCGCGTGGCCTCGTTGTGCAGGCGCTCGTACTCCTCGCGCCGGGCGTCGGCCTCCTTGCGGGCCTCGCCCGCCTGGCGCTCCAGCGTCTCGAGCGACTGCTTCTGGGTCCACAGGTGCGTCTGCGCGTTGTCCATGAGCTGCTGGCACTCAGCGGTCACGCGCTTGACCTCCTCGCGGGCGGCGTCGAGGTGGGCCTGCTCCGCCACGACCTCGCTCTGCATCTTGCTCACCGCGGCGGGCGATGCGCTGGGGTCCGCCTGCAGGGAGGTGAGCTCCGCCTGGACCTTGCGGAGCCGGTCCTGGGCGTTGTCCACCGAGCGGTTGCTGGCGTCTATGCGCTGCTCGCGCCTCTTGGCCGTGTCGCTCACCTGCTGGTCGGCCGCCTTGACGGCACGGCGAACGTCCGAGAGGGACTTCGCGGCGTCGTCCGAGCGACCCTTGGTCGAGTTCATGAGCTCGCGATAGGGGCGCAGCTGCTCCTCGTTTGCCGCCTTCATGGCGTCGAGGCGCTGGGTCAGCCCCTCGACCTCTGCGGAGAGACGCTGCGACTCGCCCCTGGCCTTCTCCAGCAGGGCGCTGGCCTCCGCGACCTCCGCGCGCTGGCGCTCCACGATCTGCGGGTAGTCGCCCTCTATCTTGTCGCGGTGCGCGAGCTCCGCGCTGTCCGCCTCCACCTGCTTCTTGAGGGCCTCGGCACGCTCGCGCGCGTCGGCGTGCTCCTTTGAGGCGCTCCTCACGCTCCGTATGGCGTCAAGGCCTCCCCGGATGGCGCCCGGCCCCTTGGAGCCCTTGGGCCTGCCCCCGGACCGAGGCCGCCTCGACCGTGCGGCGCCGGCGGGCTTGTCGGGCGTGCCGCTCGCGGCCTGGCCCTGGTTGCCCTCGGCGGTCTGTTGGTCGTTGTCCATGCGATGCTCCTCACGTCATGACGCGGGCGCGCGGCGACCTGCCACCCGCCCACAGACCATTTTGCACCAATCCGCGGCGGACATGTCCCTCTCCGACATGGTTTGCCGCCGTCTCCTGAAAAACAGCCCCCAGTTATGCATGGTTTTGTCATTTGTTTGTTACTATGTCGGAAGGCAAGCCATACGAGGGCTCGCGACCCTTCAAGCAAAGGAGATTGGCAATGGTTTCCAAGCAAGTGACTATCGTCAGCGCAACCGGCCTCCACGCACGCCCCGCTTCCCAGTTCGTCCAGGTTGCGAAGCAGTACCAGAGCGCGGTCACCATCAAGGACGTCGACAAGGGCACCGCTCCCGTCAACGCCAAGTCCATCATGATGATCCTGGCGGCTGGCCTGGGCACCGGCACCAAGGTCGAGATTGCGGCCGACGGCCCCGACGAGCAGGACGCCCTCAACGCGCTCCTTGGCATCAAGGACGGCGAAGAGGCCCTCTTCGGCGAGTAGCCCCAACATTCAGACGTGGAAGGGCCTGGTGCCTCGTGGCATCGGGCCCTTTGCTATGGGCAGGCGCGGGAGCGCGCGCCCGGGAGAGGAGAGTCCCATGAGCGACGAGGAGACGACAACGCAGGGCAGCGACGAGGCGCGTTGGTTCACCTACGACATCGTCGCCGAGGACCCCGGCACACACGCCCGGGCGGGGGTCCTGCACACCCCGCACGGCGACGTCCCCACCCCCATCTTCATGCCGGTGGGGACCAAGGGGACCGTGAAGGGGCTCCTGCCGCCCACGCTCCGCGAGCTGGGCACCAAGATCCTCCTCGCCAACACCTACCACCTGTCCATGCGGCCGGGGGAGGCGCTCGTGGAGGAGATGGGTGGACTGCACGAGTTTATGCAGTGGCATGGCCCCATCCTCACCGACTCCGGCGGCTTCCAGGTGTTCAGCCACGGGGAGTTCACCAAGCTGACCGACGACGGGGTCACGTTCCGTGCCGTGGACTACGACGGCACGTACGTGAGCTGGACGCCCGAGGACAACATGCGCATCGCCCAGAGCCTGGGGGCGGACATCTGCATGCAGCTCGACCAGTGCCCGGGCTACCCCGCCAGCCGCGGCTTCGTGGAGCGCGCCGTTGAGCTCAGCAGCATGTGGGCGGAGAGGTGCTATCGCGCGCACGACCGGCGTGACCAGGCGCTCTTTGGCATCGTCCAGGGTGGCATGCACATGGACCTGCGCCTGCGCAGCCTGCGCCACCTGGAGGAGTGCGGCGACTTCCCCGGCTATGGCATCGGCGGGTACTCGGTGGGGGAGGACCACCAGACCATGTTCGAGACGCTCGCGCCGCTGGCGAGCGAGTACATGCCGCGCGAGAAGCCCCGCTACCTCATGGGCGTGGGCAACCCCACGACGCTCGTCCACGGCGTGGAGTGCGGCATCGACATGTTCGACTGCGTGCTGCCCACCAGGACGGCGCGCATGGGCTCCGCCTTCTCGAGCGAGGGGAGGCTCAACCTCAAGAACGCCCGCTTCACGCACGACCACGACCCGCTCGACCCCGGCTGCACCTGCCCGGTGTGCACGGGGGGCTACACGCGCGCCTACATCCACCACCTGGTGCGCCAGCGCGAGATGGCGGGCTCCATCCTCCTCTCCATGCACAACGTGTACTACCTGCTCGACCTCATGCGCCGCGCGCGCGAGGCGATCGTCAGGGGGGAGTACGCCTCCTTCGTGAGCGAGTGGGACTCGCTGCCCGCCGCCCGCGACTGGTAGCCGCGTCCGGGCGGGGAGGCGGCGGGCCCCTCGCGGGCGCGAGGGGTGCCCACGGGCTAGAATGGGACGGTTGCAATAGGTTGGGTGGGCACGTCTCGCCCGAGGACGGGAGCTTCTCATGAAGGATGGCAAGGAGCCCCAGGACGGCGCCACGGGGATCGACCGCTGGCGCAAGTCCGAGGGAAAGGGGGAGGGGCGCAGCAAGTCTCGCCCCCGCAGCAAGCGCGGGCATAGGATGGGCGCCCACGTTCGCCGCTACGTATCGACCCTGGTGGTGCTCGTCGTGGTGCTTGGGGTGTGCGTGTTTGGGTTCACGCCGCTCTCGGAGCGCATCACGCAGGGCCTCGACATCAGGGGTGGCGTCTCGGTCATCATGACCGCCAAGACCTCCGACGGCGGCACGCCCAGCGCCGAGCAGATGCAGGAGGCGACCTCCATCGTGCAGCAGCGCGTGAACTCGCTCGGCTCGTCCGAGACGACCGTGCAGCAGCAGGGGTCCGACTCCATCCTGATCCAGATCCCCGGCGCCACCAACGCGGACGAGGCCATCAAGACCATCGGGCAGACGGGCCACCTGGAGTTCGTGCGGCTTGACGACATCGGCGACGCCGACGCACTCGCCAAGCTCGACGCCGGCACCGAGGACGTGGAGCTGAAGGACGGCACCTACGAGGCGTTCATGGACGGCTCCCACATCACGCAGGTGACCGTGGCGCAGGCGTCCAACTCCGCCACGGGCACGTACGCCGTCAACATCAAGCTCGACGACGAGGGCACCAAGGACTTCGCCGAGGTCACCAAGGAGCTCGCACCCACCAACGGCAGGATCGCCATCGTGCTGGACGGCGTGGTCAAGTCTGCCCCCGCGGTGCAGTCCGAGATCTCGACCGGCGAGGTGTCCATCACGGGCAATTTCTCGCTCGACGACGCCAACTCGCTCAAGACGGTCCTCGACTCCGGGTCGCTCCCCGTCACGCTCACCTACTCCGAGAGCCGCGTGGTCGGCCCCACCCTTGGCCAGGACTCCCTCACCCAGGGCATCACCGCCATCATCGTGGGCGTCGCGATCGTCGTGGTCTACCTCTTCGTGTTCTACCGCGGCCTGGGTCTGCTCACGCTGGGCTCCCTGGGCGTGTTCGCGGTGCTGTACCTGGGCCTGCTCGCGCTGCTCTCTCACTTCGGCGCGTTCGCGCTCACGCTCCCCGGCCTTGCCGGCATGGTGCTGACGACCGGCTCGGCAGCCGACTCCTCGATCCTCGTCCTCGAGAGGTTCAGGGAGGAGATCCGCATGGGCCGCAGCGTCAAGAACTCCTCCGTGAGTGGCGCCAAGCACGGCATCATGACCTCCCTTGACGCCGACGCCGTCACGCTCGTGACCGCCATCGCGCTCTTCGCCTTCGCCGTGGGCCCGGTCAAGGGCTTCGGCCTCACGCTCGCCCTGGGCATCGCCTGCGACGTCGTGACCATGTTCTGCTTCAAGGCGCCTTCCCTGAGGCTCCTCGCGCTGGGCACCATCGAGAGGCACCCCAAGTTCTGGGGCGTGGACCAGGACCTGGCCGAGGCCGCGCGCCGGAAGGAAGAGAAGCTCGGGAAGGGGGGTGTGGCCAATGCGTAGCCACTTCTCAAGGGAGATCCCGTTCATGCCGCACCGCCGGCAGCTCCTGAGCGTCTCCGCGGTCCTGGTGGTGCTCGCCGTGATCGGCCTCGTCGCGCGCGGCCTGGTCTTTGGCATCGAGTTCCAGGGCGGCACCGAGATCGACTTCCGCGACACCGGCTCGGTCACCATCGAGCAGATGAGGGGTGCCCTGGTGGACGCGGGTGAGAAGGACCCCACCGTCCAGACGAGCGTCACCGACGGCAAGGCGGGCTTCCTCGTCCGCTCCGACACCACCGACCCCAACACCGCCAACCAGCACGCCTCCGCGGCGGCCAAGGCCCTCTCGCTCGCCTCGGACAGCTACACCGTCACCACGATCGGGCCTGACTGGGGTGCCAACGTCACCCGCTCGTCCGCGCTCGCGTTTGGCGTGGCGATCCTGCTCATCATCGCGTTCGTGAGCATTCGCTACGAGTTCAAGATGTCCATCACGGCCGTCGTCGCGCTCCTGCACGACCTGGTCATCACCCTGGGCGTGTACGCGTGGACCCAGACGGCCATCACCCCCAACGTGGTGGCCGCGCTCCTCACGATCATGGGCTACTCGCTCTATGACACCGTGGTCGAGTTCAACCGCGTGAACGAGAACGCCAAGGGGCTCCACGACGGCGTGCACCGCACCTACTACCAGATCGCCAACTTCTCGATCAACGAGGTCATCGTGCGCACCATCAACACCTCTATCACCTCGCTGGTCCCCGTCGCGTGCATGCTCGCGCTGGGCGGGGCTACCCTCAAGGACTTCGCCTTCGCCATGCTCGTGGGCGAGGTGCTGGGCACCTACTCCAGCTTCGCCGTGGCGT
This sequence comes from uncultured bacterium, assembly GCA_905214865.1. Taxonomy (GTDB): domain Bacteria; phylum Actinomycetota; class Coriobacteriia; order Coriobacteriales; family Atopobiaceae; genus Olsenella_H. The sequence continues at coordinate 58,649 of CAJMNO010000009.1, forward strand.
CGCCGCTCCTCGCCATCTGGAAGACGCGCGAGCCCAAGTGGGCCAAGCTCCAGGCCAAGTACGGCGACGGCTCCACCAAGGTCAAGCCCGCCGCAGGGGAAGCGGAGTAGCGTGTCGGGCCTCCCCGACAGCAGGCGCTGGGACGTCCTGCCCGCACGCCCGGACGCCGAGCGGCTCCTCCGCGAGTCGCTGGGGCTTCCCGGCATCGTGGCCAGGACGCTCGCCGCCCGTGGGGTGACCTCGCCCGACCGGGCGCGGGCGTTCCTCTCGCCCTCCCTCGAGGCCTCCTGGGCCGACCCCCTGGGCATTCCGGGGATGGCCCAGGCGGCGGACAGGGTCGAGCGGGCGCTGCGCGGGGGAGAGTCGATCGCCGTCTTTGGCGACTTCGACGTGGATGGCATGAGCGCCACCTGCCTCCTGACCCTGGCCCTGCGGAGGCTGGGGGGCACCGTGAGCCCGTTCATCCCCCACCGCTTTGGCGAGGGGTACGGCCTGTCGCGCGAGGCGCTGGAGAGGGTCATCGACGGCTGCCACCCCGACCTCGTGGTGACGGTGGACAACGGCATCTCGTCCAGGGACGAGGTGGGCTGGCTGGTCTCGCAGGGCATCGACGTGGTGGTGACCGACCACCACGAGCCCTCCGAGAGCGTGCCGGAGGGGGTTCCCGTGACCGACCCCAAGCTCAGGGCGGACGGCCCCAGCCGGGAGCTCGCCGGAGCCGGGGTCGCCCTCAAGCTGGTGTGCGAGCTGGGCAGGCGCATGGGACAGCCTGGCCTGTGGCGCGACTACACGGAGGTCGCGACCCTGGGCACCATCTCGGACATGATGCTGCTCGACGAGGAGAACAGGGCCCTCGTCGCCGACGGCATCGAGCACATGAGGGACACCCGGCGTCCCGGCATCGTCGCCCTCGCCGCGACCGCCCACCTGGACATCACCACGGTCACGGCGGACCAGCTGCCGTTCTCGCTCATACCCCGGCTCAACGCAGCCGGGCGCATGGGGACCACGGACGTCGCCTTCCAGCTGCTCGTGACCGACGACCCCACCGAGGCCGCCACGCTCGCGGCGCGCCTGGAGCAGGTCAACAGCGAGCGCCGCGAGATCGAGGCGCAGCTGACCGAGGAGGCCCAGGCCATGGTCGAGGCCACCTACGACGGCGGCCGCGTGATCGTCGTGGGCGGCGAGGGCTGGCACGAGGGCGTGAAGGGCATCGTGGCGAGCAGGATCGCAAACCGCTACCACGTGCCCACGATCCTCTTCTCGATCTCGGACGGCATCGCGCGGGGCTCGGGGCGCTCCGTGGGCAGCGTGGACCTGTTCCACGCCGTGGAGCAGTGCTCGGACGTGCTGGTGCGCTTTGGCGGGCACGCGGGGGCCGTGGGCGTCACCTGCGATGCCGCCAACCTGGACGCCTTCCGCGACCGCCTGGGCGAGGTCATGGCGGCGCTCCCCACCGAGCAGTTCGAGGACAGGGGCGAGGTCACCGCCCTGGTGGGGCTGGAGGAGATGAGCGTCCCCAACATCCGGGCGCTCGAGATGCTCCAGCCGTTTGGCCAAGGCAACAAGAAGCCGCTCTTTGGCGTGCGGGGCGTCACCATGCGCAACCGCGCCAAGGTCGGCGCCGGCGGAAACCACCTGCGCTTCTCCGCGACGGACGGGACCAGCAGCGTCGCCGCCATCATGTTCCGCGCCCCCCAGATCGACCGCGCGGTTGACTGCGAGCAGGCCGTCGACCTGGTGTTCGAGCCCGTTGCCGAGACCTGGCAGGGACGCACCAAGCCCAAGCTCATGGTGCGCGACATCCTCTATCGCGACCTCGACCGCCGCAGCGTCCCCTCTGAGGAGTCGGAGTCCATCTCGGACGAGCTGTTCTCCCGCGCCTCGCAGATCCTCTCGCGCGACGAGTACTCGGGCATCGTGGAGGCGTCGTCGTTCGTGACCAAGGTCGTGGGCGTGAGCTTTGGCGGCAGGCAGGACTGCGCCAGGACGCTCCAGGCAGGGCAGGCGCTCCTGGTCTTGCGGCAGCCCGACAACCCCGAGGACCCAAACGCCATCGCGGTCGAGACGACCGAGGGGGCCTCGCTCGGCTTCCTCCGCCGGCAGATCGCCGCCGCCCTCGCCCCCGCCATGGACGCCGGCGCTGCCTACTCCGCCGAGGTGCTGGGCGTCTCCGGCGGGACGGCGGAGAAGCCCACGCTGGGCGTGAGCATCCAGGTCGTGCGCCACGACGCGCAGCCCTCGCGCGAAAGCGACCCCACGGCGCCGGCGGGGGAGCGGCAGAGGCTCGCGTCCCTCGGCTACGACGAGCTCACCGACCAGCTCAGGCGCCGCATGATTGGCTCCCACGACCTGCTGCCCGCACAGGCGGCGGCCCTGGACCGGCTCGCCTCGGGTCGCTCCACCCTCTGCGTCATGGCAACGGGGCGGGGCAAGTCGCTCATCTTCCACATCCACGCCGCCAGGGAGGCCATCGCCCGGGGGCGCGCCAGCGTGTTCGTGTACCCGCTGAGGGCGCTTGTGTCCGACCAGGCCTTCCACCTTGAGTCGGCGCTGGCGCCGCTCGGGCTGCGCGTGCGCGTCCTCACGGGCGAGACGGGCATGGACGAGAGGGACGACACCTTCGCCGCGCTGGCGGAGGGCAAGGCAGACGTCCTGCTCACCACACCGGAGTTCCTGGCGATCCATGCCGCGCGCTTTGCGGCTTCGGGGCGCATCGGCTTCGTGGTCGTGGACGAGGCGCACCATGCGGGGACCTCGCGCGGTGGCAACCGCAGCGCGTACTCATCGCTCCCTCAGGTCTTGTGCCAGCTTGGCGACCCCACGGCCCTTGCCGTGACCGCCACCGCCCAGGACGAGGTGGCGCACGAGATCTGCCGACTTCTCTCGATCGACCAGGCGGACGTGGTGGTGGACCCCAGCGTGAGGGAGAACCTCCACCTGGTCGACAACCGGGAGCTGCGCGACCGCGAGGCAGCCCTGGTCTCGGTCGTTGCCACGGGCGAGAAGACCGTGGTGTACGTGAACTCCCGGGAGCAGTCGGTGGCGCTCGCGCGCATGCTGCGCAAGTGCATCCCCGACCTGGGACAGCGGATCGCGTTCTACAACGCGGGGCTCACGAGGTCGGACCGCACGCGCGTGGAGGACGCCTTCCGCAGCGGCACGCTGTCCTGCATCGTCTCGACCAGCGCGTTCGGCGAGGGGGTCAACCTCCCGGACATCCGCAACGTGATGCTCTACCACATGCCCTTTGGCGCCATCGAGTTCAACCAGATGAGCGGGCGCGCCGGACGAGACGGCGCCGACGCGCGCGTGCACCTGATGTTCGGTGCCCGCGACGCCCGCATCAACGAGCGCATCCTGGCCTCCGCCGCCCCCGAGCGGGCCGACCTTGTCACGCTCTACCGCGTGTTGCGGGGCCTTTCGAGGGGCGACGGGTCGGCAGGCCCCGAGCCCATCCGCATGACCAACGCCGACATCGCGCAGGCGGCGGTGGAGTCAAACCCCGCCACGCGGCTGGACGAGCGGTCCGTCTCGTGCGGCATCGGGATCTTCCGGGAACTCGGGTTCCTCGAGACGAGCGGCTACGGCTCGGGCAGGAGCATCGCCATGAGCGAGTCGCCGGAGCGCGTCGAGCTTGACCGCTCCATTCGCTACCTCGAGGGATTGAGGTCCCGCGACGCGTTTCTCAGTTTCAGGGATTGGGTACTCTCTAGCAGTCCCGACGAGTTGCTCGCCCGCATCAACAGTCCCATCACGCCGGGATTTGGCACCAGGGTGGGCCCTTTGGAGGAATCATGAGCGTGGAGACCACTGGCGGCGCGCCGAGCGTCGCACGACGAAGCAACGCACCCCAGGCGGACAACTGGCGCGTCCTCTCGGACACGTGCGCCGCGTACCTCTCGCCCGAGGAGCTGGCCAAGGTCACGTCGGCGTACGAGTTTGCGGCCGACTTCCATCGCAGCCAGAAGCGTCGCTCGGGCGAGCCCTACATCAACCACCCCGTGGAGGTGGCGCTGATCCTGGCCAAGGATCTCCACATGGACGAGGACACCATCTGCGCCGCGCTGCTGCACGACACCGTGGAGGACACTCCCGCCACCCTCGACGACCTGCGCGAGCGCTTTGGCGACACGGTAGCGGAGCTGGTGGACGGCGTGACCAAGCTCACCTCCATCGAGGTCGCCTCCATGGACGAGAAGCAGGCGCTCAACCTGCGCAAGATGTTCCTGGCCATGAGCAAGGACATCCGCGTGGTGATCATCAAGCTCGCCGACCGCCTGCACAACATGCGCACGCTGGCGGCGCTCCCGCCCGACCGCAGGACGTTCAAGGCGCGCGAGACCATGGACGTGTACGCGCCGCTTGCCGACCGCCTGGGCATCTCGTCCATCAAGTGGGAGCTCGAGGACCTGGCCTTCTTCTACCTGCAGCCCGAGGAGTACGAGAGAATCGCCCGCATGGTGCAGGAGTCCCGCGCCCAGCGCGAGCAGAAGACCGCCGAGGCGATCAAGACGCTCGACGACGAGCTGTCGCGCGTTGGCCTCAAGGGCTACCAGATCAAGGGGCGTCCCAAGCACCTGTGGTCCATCTACCAGAAGATGACGCGCAAGCGCAAGGAGTTCGACGACATCTACGACCTCATCGCCCTGCGCGTCCTCACCAAGACGGTGGGCGACTGCTACAGCACGCTCGGCGCAGTCCACACGCTCTGGCACCCGCTCCCCGGGCGCTTCAAGGACTACATCGCCATGCCCAAGCCCAACGGGTACCGCTCGCTGCACACCACGGTGATCGCCTCGGACGCCCGGCCCATCGAGATCCAGATCAGGACCTACGAGATGCACGAGCAGGCCGAGTACGGCATCGCCGCCCACTGGCTGTACAAGCGCTCGGGAAACTCGCGGGGCAAGATGAGCCAGGATGACCGCGACATCGACAGCCAGATCAACTGGATCCGTCGCAGCCTCGACTGGACCGTGGACGACGAGATGGGCGATCCCCACGAGTTCCTCAACAACCTGCGCGTGGACCTCTTTGAGGACGAGATCTTCGTGTTCACGCCCAAGGGCGAGGTCATGAGCCTGAGGAGGGACTCCACCCCCCTCGACTTCGCGTACGCGGTCCACACCGAGGTGGGCAACCACTGCGTGGGTGCCAAGGTCAACGGCTCGGTGGTACCCCTGACCTACCGCCTGCAGAACGGCGACAGGGTCGAGATCCTGACCAACAAGAACTCCAAGCCCGGGCACGACTGGCTCAACATCGTGGCGACCCCCTCCGCCAAGGCCAAGATCCGCAAGTACTTCACCTCGCTCAGCAAGGTGGACGATGCGGAGCAGGGGAGAAGCGATTTGGGCCACGAGCTGCGCAAGCATGGCTATGGCATCTCGGCCCAACGCACGACCAAGGCGATCGACAAGGTCGTGGAGCAGCTCGACTTCGTGAAGGCCGACGACCTGTTCGCCGCGGTGGGCGCGGGCAAGCTCAGCGTGAAGCAGGTGGCCAACAAGGTCATCGGCGTGCTGGAGGAGAACTCGCCGGAGAAGGTCGCCGAGGCGGAGCGCGTCGCCGCCAAGCGCACCGCCAAGGAGCAGGCGCTCGCCGAGGACATGCCGCTCGCGAGCCCGGAGGTCCGGGCCGCCTCGGACAAGAGACGCCAGCGCAACTGCGGCGTGGTGGTCAAGGGCGATCCCGACCTGCTGGTACACCTGGCGCACTGCTGCAACCCCGTTGCCGGTGACAGCATCGTGGGCTTCATCACCCGCGGCCGCGGCGTGTCGGTCCATCGTGCCAGCTGCCCCAACGTCAAGGGCCTGATGGCGCACCCCGAGCGCATGATCGAGGTCGAGTGGGACACCACGGGGGCCACGGAGTTTCAGGTCGAGATCGTGGTGGAGGCCACCGACCGCATGGGGCTCCTCAAGGATGTGACCATCGCCATCGGCGACTCGGGCGGCAACATCCTCTCGGCGGCGACGCAGACCTCGAGCTCCGGCGTGGCGCGCCTGAGGTTCCTCGTCGCCATCAGCGACGCCAGCCGCCTCGCGCCCATGCTCGCGACCGTGGGTCGCGTCCCCAGCGTGTACGATGCCCGCCGCATCATGCCGGGCGAGGGCTCCAACCAGATGAAGAGGCGCGTCAAGTGAGCGAGAGGGACGGTTCGGCGGACCAGATACGCCAGTTTGTGGTTGGCCCCATCCAGACCAACTGCTACGCGTACGTGAGCGGCGGCGAGGCCATGGTCGTCGACCCGGGTGACTGGGGCGACCAGATCGCCTCGCGCCTGGGTGACGTCAAGGTGGTTCTCATCGCCGCAACGCACGGCCACGGGGACCACGTGGGCGGCGTCGCCGCGCTCGGGCGTGCGACGGGCGCCCCCTATGCCATCAGCCGAGCGGACGAGGAGCTGGCGACCCATGCCGGCGAGGTCAACGAGATGGGCCTGCGTTACGACGAGGATGCCCCCCTCGCCGACCGCTACCTAGGCGAGGGCGATGTCCTCAGGGTGGGGACCGCCACGTTCAGGGTGATGGAGACGCCCGGCCACACGCCTGGCGGGGTATGCCTGGTGGGTGGCGGGTCCGCCCGGGGCGTCTGCTTTGTGGGGGACACCCTCTTTCCGGGGTCCCACGGCAGAACAGACCTCGAGGGTGGCGACGAGGCCACTATCCTCTCGTCGCTGCACCGCATGGCGCGCGAAATCGACCCGGACACCACGCTCTTGGTGGGGCACGGGGAGTCCACGACCATGGCGCGTGAGCTGAGGGAGAATCCCTTCCTGGCGTAGGTCGCGGACGCTGGCCATGGGCGCGGCGCGTTCTGGTATCATGCGAAGGCGTCGACGGAATCGACAGGCCCTGGTGGCGGAATTGGCAGACGCGGCGGACTCAAAATCCGCTTCCGGCAACGGAGTGTGGGTTCGAGTCCCACCCGGGGCACCATTTGTTGCGAGGCATGAGGTCTCTTCGCGCGAGATGCGCGGTACTCCACTCGTCTGAAGTCCGTTGCCGTGGGTCCCCTGGTCACACGTGGCTGCCTAGTGGCGGTACGTCTCTCCCGCCCGTGCAGATATGGTGGGGCTGGATTTTCACTTGCAAGGGCAACGGTCTGTCCCTAATATTGTTCGAGTGTGTTATGAGAAGCGGGGTCGAGAGGCCCCCACCTACACGGCGCCCAAGGCAGCTGTCTGGTCAAGAGAAGAGTTTCCCACCATGGGTGGGGTCCGTCTCCTGGGCTGACATGGCTGCGGGAGATTTTTATTGCCGTGGGGCACAAGCGAAGGAAGGTGTAAAAGATAGCCAAGAACGAGGGTCCTCGCATCAACGACGAGATCAACGCGCGTACCTGCCGCCTGATCGGCGTCGATGGTTCCCAGCTTGGTCTGTTCGGCATTCGCGACGCCCAGCGCATCGCAGACGAGCAGAACCTCGACCTCGTGGAGATAGCTCCCAACGCGGAGCCTCCGGTCTGCAAGGTCATGGACTATCGCAAGTTCAAGTATGAGCAGGACCGCAAGGCCAAGGCCGCCCGCAAGAAGCAGGTCAAGGTCGAGGTCAAGGAGATGAAGTTTCGCCCCAAGATCGACGTGGGCGACTACACCACCAAGAAGAACCACGTCATGCGCTTCCTGAAGAAGGGCGCGCGCGTCAAGATCACGATCATGTTCCGTGGTCGTGAGATGGCCCACCCGGAGCAGGGGAGGATGGTGCTCGACCGCCTGGCGGAGGACCTCAAGCCCTACGCCACCGTGGAGTCCGCCCCCAAGATGGAGGGCCGCAACATGCACATGGTCGTCGCCCCGATCAAGGGTGCCTTCGACGAGAAGAAGGCCGACAAGGACGACGTGGAGACCGAGAAGGAGAACTAGCATGCCCAAGATGAAGACGCACAAGGGTTCGGCAAAGCGCTTCCGCCGCACCGGCACTGGCAAGATCATGCGCGCCAAGGCCTTCAAGAGCCACATCCTCACCAAGAAGTCCCAGAAGCGCATCCGTGGCTTCCGCAAGGAGACCGCGCTCTGCCCCAGCGACGCCAAGACCGTGTCGCAGCGCATGGGCAAGTAACAGGCGCACACGCGTCAGCATAATTTCGTTTTCTAGGAGTTGATTAGATATGGCACGTGTCAAGCGCGCAGTCGCCGGTCGCAAGAAGCGCCAGACCCTCAAGAAGCTCACCAAGGGCTACTACGGCACCAGCTCGCGTACCTTCCGAGGCATGAAGGAGCAGGCCCAGCACTCCGGCCAGTACCAGTACCGTGACCGCCGCAACAAGAAGCGCGACATCCGCGCCCTCTGGATTCAGCGCATCAACGCCGCGGCCCGCATGAACGACCTCTCTTACAGCAAGTTCATGCACGGCCTCAAGCTCGCCGGCGTCGAGCTGGACCGCAAGGTCCTCTCCCAGATCGCCTACGAGGACGAGGCGACCTTTGCCGACCTGGCCAACGTGGCCAAGAAGGCTCTCGCCGAGGCCGAGTAGCACAAGGCTTCAAGCCAATTGGAGGGGCCCTCTCCCATGGGAGAGGGCCCCTTTCGCATGCGTATGGACTGGGGAGAGGGACCTCGCCTGTGATCCGGGGATTTCGTCTTGTCGGGAATCCCGGCCATGGGCGACAAGCCGCAAGGGTCAAGAGGGGATCGGGCTGCCCCCCTCACGTCCTGCGGGTAAAATGCTGCGGTGTGTCCTGCCCCCCAAAGAATAGCTTCCGTAAGGGAGGCGAGGGCTCGTGCACCGCCAGAGGCGATGGGTTGACAGGGGTCAAAGAAGGGGAGGGGGCGGCCAATCCCTTACCTCGCAACGATGTCCCAAGGGGCCCTCCCCATTTTCAGGGGGAGGGGCACAAACACGGGTTGGCCGGACTCAGAGAAGCCCACGTTTTCTTGGATGGCTGCGCGGTCGTTAGAGGGTGCATGCCGCGCGTACGCGTGGGGCGCACTTTCTGGTGACGCCGGGCTGCCAATGCGCTTTCAACGGGGGAAGCAGGCTGACGGAACCTCCGCACCCCCAGCGTGTGTGCGCATGGGGCGGTCATACTGACGGCGTCCCGATAATTTCGTTTGCCCAGGAAAATGTCTCACCTTTTCGGGTGCGGCTTCCGTACGTGCGGTCACCATCAATCCTAAAACATTGGCAGGAAACTCCCGATGTGAGTACGCCCATCAGGCGCCTGCGGCTCGTTGGGGGGTGCTGAACCTAACGTATGCCCAGTTGTCAGAGATTAAACCTACGACTATGGCAGATGGCTCCCGATATGAGTGCTCACATAGGGAATCTGCTGCCATTCTGGGTGTGGGAACGGCTTCATTGGCAGAAAACTCCCGATGTGAGTGCACACATCGGGCTCCTGTTGCCACCTGCTTCGCCTAGGCTCCGGACGTACCTCCCGTGCCCGCGGAAATGCAAGTGCTGTCTGATTCCGCCTACTGGAGCTCGGGGTGAAAACGCTCACATCGTGCTTTGTTTGCCATGGTTCTAGAGCTGATGCCCTGCCAACTGGGAGGCGTCACGCGACAGACGACGCCGGCCGTGCGGAGACGCTCGCGCGAGCGAGTCTCTGCCAGGGGAGGAGGCCGCGGGGACGAGTGGGGGGTGTTCCTATAGTTTCGTCAACCCTTCGGAGCGGGTTTCCCGAGGGGATC
>CAJMNO010000010.1 GCA_905214865.1 uncultured bacterium
TTTTCTGGGTTATACCCTAAGAGCAAACCACCCGCTATGCGGGTGGTAATGATTGCCTGCCCGAGGTGACTCCAAAGCGACGGAGCGTGCTTACCAGGTGAGGGGCGCACGTCTCGGCTAACAGTTGCCCACAAAGACGTGCGGGAGCCTCCTGCGCGCGACTTCGGCCAGGTGGCGGACCGTCGGCACGGGCGTGGGGCTTGCGTCGGACATGCGCCAGTTGGGGAAGAAGCGGGTCACGTGCAGGGTGATGTCTCCCGGCAGTGACGCGAGCCACCCCGCAAGGTCGTCCATCTCGCCCACGCCGTCGTTCATGTCGGGGACGATGAGCGTCGTGACCTCCAGGTGGCACGTGCGCTCCTCGCTCAGGCGTCGGATCGTCCCCCTCACGGTGTCCAGGTCGCCCCCGCACCTTCTGTAGAAGTCGGGCGAGAAGGACTTGAGGTCTATGTTGGCGGCGTCCAGGAGGGGCGCAAGCTCGTCGACCACACCCGGCTCGGCGTAACCGTTGGAGACCAGGACGGTCTTGAGCCCCGAGCGGTGCGCCAGGCGGGAGCAGTCCCGCACGTACTCCCAGCACACCAGCGGCTCGTTGTAGGTGAAGGCGATGCCCACCATGTGGGGGTCGAGGTCCCTCTCGCGCATGGCCAGGGCAACGAGGTCGTCCGGCCCGACCTCCCGCCAGGGGACGTCGTCGCTCCCCGCCTGCGAGATCCGCCAGTTCTGGCAGAACGGGCAGTGCAGGTTGCAGCCATACCCTCCCACCGACAGGACGCGGCTGCCGGGCATCCACCGGGCGAGGGGCTTCTTCTCCACCGGGTCGATGGCGATGGAGGTCAGGCGCCCGTACGCCTCGCACGCGACCGAACCGTCGACGTTGCGCCGCGCCCGGCAGGCGCCGAGGGCACCGGGTTCCAGGCGACAGCGGTGCGGGCACACGTCGCACGTCGCGATGACGCCCGGGGTCCCCTCGCCCTTCATGCGTGCCTCGCCACCTCAAAGCGCTCGAGCGACCACTCGTCGTGGTCCAGATCTATCCCGCCCTTCCGCGCGGCGATGGAGACCTGCTCCTGGACCGTGTCCACGCCGTCGAGGTCGGGGAGAAGGACGCCGCGCCTTCCGTCGGGGGTGCTCACCACCACGCCGTAGCGCCTGACGTCGAGCTGGTCGGTCGACTCGATCGCCTCGGGGTCGCCCAGCACGTCCACGTCGTACACCAGCTCGGGCAGCTCCTCAGGCCGCACGGGCGGAAAGCGCGGGTCGCTCGAGCAGGCGCTGACGGCGTTGGACGCGATCTCGTCCGCCAGGCAGTCGCGCACCGGGCGAATGGTCCCGATGCAACCGCGCAGCTCGCCGTTCTCCTTCAGCGAGACGAAGCATCCCGCCCTCCTGGAGGTCATCTCCTTCGGCAAGTCCGTCGGCCGCGCTGTCCTCGCGCCGCTCTCCACAAAGGCCTCGACCGTGGCGCGGGCGAGGCGCACGTACGGGTCCTCCCCCTCGCGGCGCGCCTCCATCTCCCTGCGATGGCAGGACTCGTACGCCTCCAGGAACCTGCGCCTGGGGTCCGTCCCCTCGTTGCCGATGGGGGTGAAGGCCGCAACGGCATAGCCCACGCCAAACGGGCCCTCGTGCGACAGGAGCTCGGGTCGAACGTCCGTGCCGTCGAGGGCGCCCGCCATGATCTGGAAGCTGCGGAGCCCGCACTCGGCAGCCCGGTCCGCAAAGCCGCGGTCCATGGTGAGGAGCGGGAGGAAGTCGCCCGTCTCAAACGCCTTCTCAATGCGCTCGTCAAACTGTGGGCCCTCCGGGGCAAAGCCGTACGGGCCGTCCTTCGAGAGCTTGTGAGAGAGGTCCCCCGAGGCGACATAGACCACGCGGCGCCCAAGGACGCTCGCAACTCGCTGGACCAAGGCACCCAAACGGTAGTGCGCGGCAGGGGAGAGGCCCGAGAGCCCTATGCGTACAAGCTTATAATCAGGGTAGTATTTTTGAATAAAGTGCATGGGAATCATGGTCGCGTGGTCGAGGGAGGGGTCCCTCTCGCCCCGTGTCCCGGCAGAGAGGCCCTCCGCATCGCAGGCGGCTGCGAGCGCGCTTGCAAACTGGGTGTCGTAGGCTGCCTCGTAGCGTGCCTGCGGTGCGCCAAACTCCGCGAAGCTCCCCGATGCCCCTGCGCCTGGCGAGATGTGGTTGTAGTCGCGGTACATGACCGAGTGGGGGGTCGATACCACGATGGTGTCCGGCGCGAGGGCGGCGACCCTCCTGCCGACCTCGTCGTACGCGTCGATGGTCGACTGAATGCCCCTCTCCCTCCCGCGTCCCACCGCGGGAATGATGAGTGGTGGGTGAGGTACGGCAAACGCAGCGAGAATAGCCATGGCAGTCCCCCTTAGACGCTGTTAAGGGATGGTATCCCCTGCCATGGCCGCACTTATGCGCCTTGGGGGAGAGGGACTTTGCCACGTCTGTGCCGACGTTTTCAGATGCCTGTCATGCGTGAACGGCATGTTACAGACCAGTTATCGGAAAATTAACGACGCTCAACCATTCAGACACGTTTCATCAACCCCACAGCAACACAAAAGCCGTACATTCGATTATGTGCGTTTCTTATAGGTTGGCCATGGCTCGTAGATTGCACGTGGCCGAGTGGAAAGGGGTACGCCCATGCGTAGACATGGACTCGTCGCAAAGACGGTCGCTGCCTCTGCAGTTACCGCCGCCCTTGCGTTCGCGGCTCCCATTGAGGCTCTGGCATGCACCCAGGTCTATGTGGGCTCGCAGCTCACTGCCAGTGGCGACACCATCTATGGTCGCGAGGAGGACTACGCCTCCCGCCACGTCAAGGTGTTTGGCGTCCAGGACGAGACCGATGGCCGCACCTACATCTCGGGAGAGAGCAACTTCAACCGTACCGTCGGCCACACGTATCGCTACACCTACGTGCGCGACACCGAGGCCGACTGGGGCATGGATTTCCCGCCCTACTCCGAGGCCGGCATCAACGAGAACGGAGTGACCTGCTCCGCAACGCTCACGACCGATGCCAACGACAAGGTCATGGCGGTTGACCCCGCGACCGACAACGGCATCGGCGAGTACAACCTCGCCGACGTGGTGCTGGGCGAGGCAACCTCCGCGCGCGACGGCGTGGAGAAGCTCGGCAAGGTGATGGACGAGTACGGCACCGCCGAGCACAACCAGATCTGGATTGGCGACAACAACGAGGTCTGGAACTTCCAGCAGCTCTCCGGCCACCAGTGGATTGCCATCAAGGTCGCGGACAACGTCGCCTCCGTCAACCCCAACATCGGCTACCTGCGTTATAAGGTCAACCTGGACGACCAGAGCACCTGCCTGCACTCCGAGGGCATCGAGGACGTTGCCAAGAAGGCCGACAGCTACGCGACCTTCGACGACGGCAGCTTCGACGTCGCCACCTCCTACGGCGACACCGATCCCGGCGTCCACCAGATGACCCGCTACGCCCAGGGCCGTGCCTATCTCGGCGCCGCCCTTGGCGACAGCGACTTCACCGTCGACGGCTCCGGCCGCGTGGACTCGCTCTCCATGGACGCCCGCCAGCTGTTCTTCACGCCCGGCCGCAGCGACTACTCGCTGTACGACGTCCAGCGCCTGCTTGCCGCCCGCGGCGAGGGCACGCGGTTTGACGCCAACAAGAACACCAAGCTCTACGCCATCGGCAACAACCGCGGCGTCGAGTCCCACCTGTTCCAGACCCGCAAGGGCATGAGCGCGGACATCGCCACCATTCAGTGGGAGGCCCTCTCGAGGACCGAGTTCAGCATCTACGTGCCGTCCTACTCTGCGCTGCTGACCGAGGTTCCCACCGACGTGTACAGCACGTATGACGGCATCGACCAGAGCCACACCGGCAAGAGCGAGCGCAACGACGACGTCAACGCGGCCATGGACACCACCACCAACGGTGACAACATGGACTACGTGATGATGGACCTCAACACCCTGGCGTACAACAACCGCGACAAGGTGGGCTCCGGCGTCGCCGCGTACCTCAAGGCCCTGCAGACCGAGGTCAACAGCCAGCAGGAGGTCGTGGACGCCTACATGCAGTCCCTGCCCTCCGACCAGCGCACCGATGCGGCGAACAAGGCGTTTGACGCCGTCTCGCATGGTGTGTACGAGAAGGCAAAGGCCCTGCGCACCGAGGTCCGCGAGTACCTGAAGGGCGACCAGTCCAAGGAGTTCGCCGCCAGCGACCTCAACTCCGACGGCACGCTCAAGGACCCGCTGCAGTACGCCGCCAAGGTCGTCCCGCCGACCATCACCGGCCAGCCCTCGAGCGCAAACTACGTGCAGAAGGACGCGGCGACCGCCCTGTCCGTCGACGCAAGCGACCCCGCCGGCACGAGCCTCTCGTACCAGTGGATGAAGTCCACCGACGGCGGCAAGACCTGGAAGAAGGTTGCCACCTCCGACACCTACACCCCCGCCACCACGGACGAGGGCGAGGCCCAGTACAAGGTCGTCGTGACCAACGAGGGCGGCCTCACCGCCGAGTCCCAGGTCGCCACGATCTCGGTCTCCAAGCCCGTCGTCCCCGCCCCCACCGGCTCCATGTACCGCGTGTACAACCCCAACAGCGGCGAGCACTTCTACACCGCCAGCTCCTACGAGGCGGGCTCGCTGGTCAAGGTTGGCTGGAGGTACGAGGGCATCGGCTGGACGGCTCCCAAGACGTCCAACACTCCCGTGTACCGCCTGTACAACCCCAACGCGGGCGACCACCACTACACCACCAGCGCCGCCGAGCGCGACATGCTGGTGAAGGCCGGCTGGAGGGACGAGGGCATCGGCTGGTACTCGGACGACGCCCAGACCGTGCCCGTGTACCGCGAGTACAACCCCAACGCCAAGGCCGGCGCCCACAACTTCACGACCAACAAGGCCGAGGACGAGATGCTCGCCAACGCCGGTTGGAACCAGGAGGGCATTGCCTGGTACGGAGTGAAGGCCCAGAACTAGCGGCCCAAGGGGCCTGATTCATCCCTTCCGGCGGATGTGGTTTGTCCGTCCGCCGGAAGGCCTTTTACAGCATGGGAGGGTTTTTTGCCGCCGTTGTCGGAGGCCCTCCCTTTCTCTTACCCCTCTACACGTTTCGCGTCCCCTGGGGACGAGTCTGCACCTATTGCCTGAAATAAAACCAAATCATCGTTGCAAGTAGGTTCGCGCGCCGGACATCGCTGGCGTGCGAGGAGAGAAGGGAGTGGGGATGCATCAGGAAGTGGAGAATCCGTTTGGGGCGCTGCGCCCGCGGGAGCAGCTCAGGCGGAGGATCGCGAAGGGGGCCGCGGCGGTCGTGATGACCATAGCGCTCACGCTTCCCGGGGTGGCCATGGCCAACCCGGCGAGTGGGGCGACCATCACGCTCACGCAGCCAGACGGTGCCACCTTCGAGTCCACGATCAACGGAGACGAGTACTTTAACTACCGCCTCATGGACAACGGCGCGATCGTCGAACTTGACCCCTCTGACGGCGTGTACAAGCAGGTCGTGAGGGGCTCCGACGGCAGCGTCGCCTTTGGAAGCCCGGCCCAGGCTGAGAAGGACCCCGGCGCAATCGGGAAGTCCGACCTCTCCGACGAGGCAACGCGCAAGGCGATCTATGCACTCATGGGCAGCGAGTATCGCGAGTCCACCACGAGTACGCCGTCGGCACCCGTGACCGCCGACAAGATCACGGCAAAGCAGCGCAAGGACGTGAACGAGAGGGAGGGGGTCGAAAAGACCCTTCCGCTCCTCACGGTCGTCGTCGAGTTCAACGACGAGAAGTACCGTGACGACTACAACTGGGGGGACCAGTTCTTCACGGGCGAGTGGAGCATCGAGAAGTACTACAACATTGCGTCAAACGGCAAGTTCACCTGGCGTCCCATCGAGGAGACGAGCGCCACGGGCGTCGACGGCAACCACAACCCCTACGACACGGCCAACGACGGCGTCGTCCACGTGACTCTCGACCGAGACCATGGTGCGCTTGACTATGGCAAGAACTACATCGAGACGCTCGAGGCAACCTTTGACGCCGTGAGCAAGTACGTTGACCTAGCCAAGTACGACACCAACCACGACGGAAAGCTGGACAAGACCGAGATTGGCATCGGCCTCGTGTTTGCCGGGTATGACGAGTCGGCGGGCTATGTTCCCTCGGGTCACGGCTGCATCTGGCCGCACCAGTGGACCTTCTCCGACGCGGCGGGTCAGAACGGCATGGATGCCAAGCCCTACGAGGTGACCACGGCGAGCGGCAAGGTCGGGATCGACTCCTACGTCACCCAGGCGGAGACTGAGTCCACGGGGGCGACCGAGGAGCACCAGAGCGGCATCGGGGCCCTTGGGCACGAGCTCGGCCACTACATCGGCCTGCCCGACCTGTATGACACCTCCGATGGGTCCAATCCCGGTCCGTGGGCTGACTATTCCTTCTCCGGCCTCTCGATGATGGATGGCGGCTCCTGGGGCGTGGTCCAGACGGGCAAGGACGCGGGGGTCTACCGTCCCGGGTTCTTCGACGCGTGGTCCCGCTACTTCCTTGGGTACATCGAGCCCGAGGAGATCACCCACGACGGCGTGTACACCGCAAGCTCCCAGATGAGCGAGGCTGGCTTCAAGAGCTTCATCATCAAGGCGAGCGACGGCGAGTACTACCTGGTGGAGAACCGCCAGTACGAGTCCTTTGACCAGGGCATGGAGAAGTTCTATCTCAAGGGGAAGAGGAGCGGGTACTCCTACGACAACCCCACCGGCGGCATCGTGGTGTACCACATTGACCAGGGCGTCGTGGACGAGGATGGCATCCTCACCGGTGACAACACGGTCAACGTGAGCACCCACCGCCCCGGCGCCATGCCCGCGTACTTTGAGCTGGCCGACTTCAACGGCGGCAAGCCGCTCATTCGCATGCCGTTCCTCAACAGCCACACGCAGGACCAGCTGGGCACCAGCACCACGCCCGTCCTCCTGTACAACGGCAAGGACACCCCCGCGGAGCGCACTGACACCGGAATCAAGATCTCCTCGACCGCCAAGGGGGCCGCATCCCAGGCGTTCGTCGTCGACTTCCCGGCATCCCTCGCGTCTCTCGACGGAAAGGCGGAGCTCTCCGCCGATGGTGGCAGCGTCAAGTACACCGCCAAGCTCAACAACCTCAACGTGGACCAGAAGGCGGAGCTCGTGGTCCTCGATGCCGACGGCAACAGGGTCGATGCGGACTGGGCGCATGCGTGGCTCGCTGGCGGGGCGGCAGACGAGAATGCCGTGAGCACGCTCTCCGCAAGCATCGACGTGCCGGCCAACGAGACGACCGAGGCGCAGGGCTACCAGGTCGCGGTATTCCTGGATGGCAAGCAGCTGGGCGAGGCGGTCAAGCTCACCGTAGCGGCGCATCCCGTAACGCTCACCTCGCTCAAGCCCGCCCAGAGCACGCTCGACTCCAACGGCGCTGACGTGAGCTTCTCCGCCGACCTCAAGTACGTGCCCGAGGGCAAGAGCACGCAGCTTCGCGTGTACGACGCCAACGGCGAAGCCGTCAACCGCGCCTGGGCGACGGTCGACCTCCACAGGGGCGATGACGGGGTCTACTCCGCGGCCATCAGCTTCCCCGGAAACCTCGAGAACGCCGACGCCGAGTATCGGGTGGCGGTCCTTGTGGACGGCCAGGAGGTCAACCCGGACGCAAGCGCCACGGTGACGGTGAAGGGGGTTCCCAAGGTCGAGGTCGGGACGATGTTCCGCATGTACAATCCCAACTCCGGCGAGCACTTCTATACCCAGAGCAAGCTCGAGGCGGGGTCGCTGGTGAAGGCGGGCTGGACGTACGAGGGCGTTGCGTGGAAGGCGCCCAAGACGTCTGACACCCCGGTGTACCGCCTGTACAACCCCAACGCCGGCGACCACCACTACACCACCAGCGCGGACGAGCGAGACATGCTCGTCAACGCGGGCTGGAACGACGAGGGCATTGGCTGGTACTCCGATGACGAGCAGGGCGTTGCCGTCTACCGCCAGTACAACCCCAACGCCAAGGCCGGCGCGCACAACTTCACCACGAGCAAGGCCGAGAACGACCATCTGGTGAAGGTCGGCTGGAATGCCGAGGGCATCGCCTGGTACGGCGTGAAGTAGCCCAGTCAGGCAACTGATGCAGGAAGAGGGGGCGAGCCCATCTGGGTTCGCCCCCTCTCGTCGGTGGCAACGTTCCTCTCGCCCGCGCCTACTCCGCCAGCAGGGGCTCCATCTTGAAGCTGACGCAGTTGACGTAGCCGCGGTTGGTCAGCCTGAGCTCCGGGACGCATGCAAGTGACATGACGCCCATGGTCATGAACGGAGAGGGGAGCGTGCACCCCATCTGCCGCCACGCGGCCTCGATGGCGCTCACCTTGCGGGAGACGACCTCCACGCGCTCCGTGCTCATGAGGCCGCACACGGGGAGCTCGACCAGTGCGAGCACCTTGCCGTCCTGGACGGCGACCTCTCCGCCGCCGCACGCCTCGAGCGTCTTTGCGGCAAGGAGCATGTCGGCGTCGTTGTCGCCCATGACCAGGAGGTTGTGCGCGTCGTGCGAGACGGTCTGCGCCAGCGCGCCGTGGATGCCGAAGCCCTTTGCGAAGCCGCGCGAGTGGGTTCCCGCGCTGCCGTGGTGGCGGTCGAAGACGCAGACCTTGAGCACGTCGTTCTCGCCGTCAGCCTGCAGCTTGCCGTCACGGACGGGGACGTCCACGATGATGTCGTGCGTGATCGTGTCGCCGGGGGTGATGCCCATGGCGCGCACCTTGCAACGCCCGTCCCGCCGGTCGACGGGGAACTCGAAGGCTTGGGGGGTGAGGGTGTCGCCCAGCTCCATGGTGTGGGTCATGAAGTCGGGCCAGGGGAAGGGCTCGACCTCGAAGCGCGCCTTGCCGTCCCGGGCGACCAGGTCGCCGTCGATCCATACGTACCGCGCGCGGAAGTCCTTGAGGTCATCCATAAGGACGACGTCGGCGCACTTGCCGGGCGTGATCGAGCCCATGTCCTGGCCAACGCCAAAGTAGGTGGCGCAGTTGATGGTGCACATCTGAATCGCCGTCACGGGATCGAGTCCGAGCGAGACCGCGGTGCGGAGCACGCGATCCATGTGGCCGTCGTCCACGATGGTGTGCGGGTGGGAGTCGTCGGTGCACAGGAGGCACAGGCGGGTGTCGACGCCGCTCTCCACGAGCTGCGGGAGGTAACCGGGCAGGTTGAGCCAGGCTGACCCCTGCCTGAGCTGCGCATACATCCCCATGCGGAGCTTCGCGATCACGTCGTCGAAGGTTCCCGACTCGTGGCAGGAGGAGACGCCCGCGGCGATGTAGGCGTTGAGGCCCCTGTCGTCGTCGGGGCTCACGTAGTGGCCGGTCACGACCCTGTCGGCCTTGAGGGTCTCCGCGACCTCGCCCGTGGCGTTCTCCTCTCCCGAGAGGATGCCCGGGAAGTTCATCATCTCCCCGAGCGCGACGGTCTGGTCCCACGTCATGGTCTGCGCAACCTGGGACGCGTCGATCGACGAGCCGGTGTCCTCCACCCCCAGGACGGCGGGCACGCAGGAGGGGGTTGTGAGCATGGTCTTGAGCGGGGTGCGGGCCGCGTCCTCCCACATCACCCTGACGCCCTCGAGGCCGCGCACGTTGGCGACCTCGTGCGGGTCGGCGTATATCCCGGTGGTCCCGTGCGGGACGACCGCCCGGGCATACTCGCTCGGCCCTACCATCGACGACTCGATGTGGATGTGGCTGTCCATGAGGCCGGGGACCGCGTAGAGGCCCGCCGCATCGACGACCTTGGTGTCGGGTCCGACGCAGTGCTCCGCCGTGTGCCCGCCAATCCCCAGGTAGGCGATTCGCCCGTGGCTGATGGCGATGTCCGCGTCGTCCAGGACCTCATGTGTCGTCACGCTCACGAGCCGCGCGTGGCGGATGACGGTGTCTGCTGGCCGCTTTCCCAGGGCTACCTCAGCCAGCGCATTGTGGCACTCCCAGAGCGGCTCCTTGCAAAAGTGGTTGATCATTTCGCGCGACCTGCCTTTCCAGGGCCTGACCTGCCCTCCCGCGGTGGCACTCTGCATTCTGGGGCTAGGGTAACGCAAGAAGTGCCGCTACGCCTTGCGGGACGTCCTGCCCACTTCGTTGGCACTCCCGCATCCAGATTCGTGTCCCGGGCTATGGGGGTCATGGCGGGGAATCGGTGGGACAAGAATGGCGAGGGGAGCCCTTCGCGTGGATCTCTGGCGAGAAACTCCCGAGGTGAGTGCTTGCTGCGGGTTTCGCCTGCCTGGAGGGGTCTTCGGGGGACGAGCTTCCCCAGTCGGAGATTCATCATCATGGCAACTGAGTCCCGATATGAGCGCTCACCGCGGGAGTCTGCTGCCATCCGTGCCCGGAACGGGAGCCGTTTGGCGGCAAATGCCCGAAATGAGTACTCACATCGGGAGTTTGCTGACACTGTCAGGGTGGCAGGAATCTTCCCCGACCCCTCACCTGGGAAAGCGTCGCGTGAGGCTGGCGTCTTCGGGCAATCATCTCACGGAAGTACTCACATCGGACTTTGGCTGCCATCGGAGGGCGTCGTGCCGGCCGATGCGCGGCTACCGACGAATCGACTACCGAGTCACGGCGGCAAAACCCTTGCGCGTAGCGCTTGTTGCAGGGGGGTAGGGGTGGTCGTTCTCCCACGAGCAGTCTCGCGGAGTCGCTCGTCCCCGGCGAAAGGCACGTGGGCAAGCAAAAAGGCCGAGGCGAGAAGCCCCGGCCCACGACTCGCGATGAGTGCCTCGCGTCGCCCTAGTCGACCGCCTCGGCGGAACCCTGGGGCACCGACCCCTCGTCCCTCTCGCCCACGTGGGCAAAGAGGGTCCTGAAGACGAGGCGGGACACCGGACCGGCTGCGAACAGGTTCCAGAGGAGCGCCATGGGGAAGTTCTTGATGAGCGTTCCCACCCAGATCGCGGGAAGCTGGGCCACGGGCATGCCGCCGAGGATCACGTTGAAGAGGATGGCGGCGACGAGGCTCATGGTGGGGCACATCACGAGCACCGTGCAGCAGGACCTGATGGTGCCACGCACGAAGGCGCTGTCACGCTCTTCGTCGACGCAGCGGGACGCAAGCGCCATCCCCAGGCGATTGCCCCAGAGGTTGGAGAACAGGAACACGAAGAGCCACATGTACGCGGCCTCGAGCAGCGCGTCCCAGAAGACGACGTTCGTCATGTTGGAGAACCCGCCCGCGGTGGTGGGAATCCCCATCTTCCAGGCGACGTTGTAGACCTCCATCCCATAGGCCATGGTCACCGACATGAGGATACCGAAGATGATTCCCTGGGCCTTGTTCTTGGGCATGCTCTCTCCCTTCGTGGCGGTGCCGCAACAAAAAAGCGTGCGAGCGGTCGTGGGACCGTCGCACGCTTTGCCAACTACGCTGTATCGCTGCTCCTGGTGGCGTTGTGGGGCACCCGGTTGCAGCAGCTTTGCGCTACACGCAGGTACTCACGATAGCATGTGGCGCATGCGGCGCGACAAAATCATCACGTTGCGGGAGAGGGTCAAACGCCCTGAGTCGGCGGGGGCCTGGGCTATAATCTCCTGCGTCAATGAGCGGCCCCACGGGCGTAAGTCCAATTGATCCACCAGGCCGCTCGCCGTGGGCACCCAAGCCCCTGCGTCCCTCGCGTGCGGCCAAACGCCGTCTCGTCGAAGGGAAATCGCATGGCTCAAACCGCACCGGAAGGGCGCTCCAGATCCGCCCAGCCAAAGCTCTGGACCAAGAATCTCGTCCTCATCATCCTGGTGAACCTCTGCGTCTTCACCAACCACATCATGTCGCTGTCCACGTTCCCGTTCTTCATCAAGAGCCTGGGTGGCACCGAGGCAATCGCGGGCGTGTGCGCCGCGGCCTTCTCGTTCGTGGCCGTCATCATCCGCCCGTTCGTGGGCTGGTGGCTGGACAACGGCGTCCGCCGCACGGCACTGGTGATCGGCCTTCTCCTCATGGCGCTCTCGCCCGTGGGGTACGTGACCGTCCCCATCCTCTCCATCGCAATCTTCTTCCGCATGGTCCACGGCGTGGGCCTCTCGTTCTCCAACTCCACGACCGCGACCGTGGCGTCCGACGTGATCTGCAAGCCGCGCTTTGTCGAGGGCATGGGCTACTTCGGCATGGCCACCGCGCTCGCCTCCGCGATCGCGCCCGCCCTGGGCCTTTCGCTGATGGAGGGCTTTGGCTTCAAGGTGCTCTACATCGTGGCCACCTGCATCGCGCTCGTGGACCTCCTGCTGTTCTCGTTCGTCCATGCCCCGCGCGTCGAGGTGCCCCACAAGCCCCTTGACCTCAGGACGATCATCAACCGCGACTCCCTGCCCGCGACGGTGACCATGCTCGTGTTCATGTTCACCTTTGGCGCGCTCGAGAACTTCGTCGCCATCTACGCGTCCGACAAGGGCCTGCCCTCCGGCTCCATCTACTTCCTGATCATGAGCGTCATGCTCCTGCTGGTCCGCGTGTTCCTGGGCCGCCTGGTGGACGAGAAGGGCGAGGCGCTCTTCGTCTATGCGTGCAACGCCTCGATGCTCGTGGCCTTCCTGCTCCTCGCCTTCGTGCCCAACGTGGGGACGTTCATCCTGTCCGCGGCACTCGCCGGCTTCGCGTTTGGCGGCCTGGAGCCCTCGCTCCAGTCCATGGCGGTCCACACGTCCAGCGACGAGACCAGGGGCTCGGCAAACTCCACGTTCCTCTGCGGGTACGACATCGGCTACGGCCTGGGCGGCGGCGTTGCCGGATCGCTCATCACCGCGATGGGCTACTCGGCCATGTGGGCGATCGTCTCGCTCGCCTGCGTGGTGTCCGTGCTGGTCTACGTGCTCTGGGCGCGCCACAGCGACACGAGCTTCAGCAAGGCGCTCAAGGCCGAGAAGAGGGGATAGTCCCCGGGGTGCCGTTGCCGGAGACGCCGGCGCGGCGCCCTCCCATGGCGTTTTGGTGGTCGCCGCGCTTCTTTGCTAGAGTACTCTCCGTAAGTGCGCCCTGTGGGTTCGGGTGACGCCACACCTCGAACCTGGTCAGGGCCGGAAGGCAGCAGCCATAAGGGGCCTCTGGCGGGCACCCGTTCCCGCAGGGCGCACTTGTACGCCCCCTGCGACCAGCGAGAGGTTGGCCGCGGGGGCGTTTTCTATGACGGCCGCGCCTGCCGCCCCAGCCGACCTTTTGGAGAGTCGCCAATGGGCTTCGTCAACATGATCGCCGAGCTTCTCAGGGACCCGAGGACCGCCATCGCAAGCTGGATCGCCGCCGGCCCCATGGTCGCCTACGGCCTGGTCTTCCTCATCGTGTTCATCGAGACGGGCGTGGTGTTCTTCCCGTTCCTGCCGGGCGACTCGCTGCTCTTTGCATCGGGCTTCTTCGCGCACAACGGCGGGTTCAACATCTTTGCGCTCCTCGGAGTTGCATGGGCCGCGGCCATCATCGGCGACCAGTGCAACTTCATGATCGGGCACTTCTTTGGCCAGCGCATCGTGAGGAGCGGCAAGGTCAAGGCCATGACCCCCGAGCGCGTGGAGAAGACCGAGGCCTTCCTGGACAAGTGGGGACGCCTGGCAATCTTCCTGGGCCGCTTCTTCCCGTTCATCCGCACCTTCGTTCCGTTCCTCGCGGGCATGGGCGGCATGGCCTGGCACCACTTCGTGGTGTTCAACATCCTGGGCGGCGTCACCTGGTCCACGCTGTTCACGCTGTTGGGGTACTTCTTCGGCGGGATCCCTGCCGTCCAGGAGCACTTCGAACTCGTGGTCGTGGGCATCATCCTGGTTTCGGTCATCCCGGCCGTGGTCGGCGCGATCAAGGCCAAGCTCTCCTCCAAGAAGGGCGCGGCCCCCAAGCACGCGGCATAGCCGGCACCGTCGCTCAACCTGCCATCCAATGCCACGCCCCGGGGGGACGTGGCATTCTTGTCTCCTTGCCGCATCCCTGCGTTTGGGTCGCCCCAAACGTGGAAAACAACGTACGATGGCCCGCGTGGGCCGGGGCACGGCCATGTCTGGTAAGCGAGAGGGGCGATGCAAATGGACGTCGAGGGCATCCTGGGGGCAATGACGCTGGAGCAGAAGTGTGCGCTCCTCTCGGGAGGAAGGCCCTTCTCCACCAGGGCGTTCCCCTCCCTGGGCGTTCCCAGCCTGGAGTTCTCGGACGGCCCACACGGGCTTCGCCACCAAAGCTCCGGCGCGGACAACCTGGGGATTGGCACCTCGGACCCCGCCACCTGCTTCCCCACCGCCGTGACCGTGGCCCAGACGTGGGACACGGACCTAGCGGAGAAGATTGGCGAGGCGCTTGCGGAGGAGGCCGCCTCCATGGGCGTCAACGTGGTGCTGGGGCCGGGTCTCAACATCAAGCGCAACCCACTCTGCGGGCGCAACTTTGAGTACTTCTCGGAGGACCCCCTCGTCTCGGGCCGCATGGCGGCGGCATACGTGAGGGGCATCCAGTCGCGGGGCCTCGGCGCGTGCCCCAAGCACCTTGCCGCCAACAGCCAGGAGACCCGCAGGCAGTCGTCCGACTCGGTGGTGGACGAGAGGACCCTGCGCGAGGTGTACCTCGCCGGCTTCGAGGAGTGCGTGCGCAACTCGCATCCCATGGCAATCATGAGCAGCTACAACATGGTCAACGGCACCTATGCGAGCGAGAACCGCCACCTCCTCAGGGACGTCCTGAGGGACGAGTGGGGCTTTGACGGGGCCGTGGTCACCGACTGGGGCGCCTCGAACGACCACCCCGCGGGGGTCTCGGCTGGCTGCACCATCGAGATGCCCGCCCCCAACGACTGCTCCATCCGCGAGCTGGTGCTTGCGGTGAGGACCGGTCGCGTGAGCGAGGCGGACCTCGACGACCGCGTGCGAGAGGCGCTTGCGCTCATCCTCCGGACCGACCGGGCCAAGGCCGGCTATCACGGCGGCTACGACGCGGATGCCCACCATCGCCTCGCCCGCCGCGCGGCGGAGGAGGGCATCGTCCTCCTCAAGAACGACGCCCCCGCCGACGCATGGGAGAAGGGCGCCCCCGCGGCGGAGGGGGCCGACGGGGCGGCTTTCGGGCGCGTCGCGCCCCGCACCTCTCCGCTGCTGCCCCTCGCCCCGCACACCAAGGTCGCGCTCGTGGGTGACTTTGCCCAGGCCCCGCGCTACCAGGGGGCGGGGTCGTCTCTGGTCAGCGCGACGCGGGTAGAGAGCCTCCTCGACGTCATGCGTGCAGACGACAGGCTCGACCTCGTGGGCTACGAGCCCGGCTTCGAGCGCTCGGGGAGGGCAAACCCCCAGAGGGCCGCCGCGGCGGTCGAGCTCGCCCGGCGCGCGGAGGTCGTGCTCCTGTGCCTTGGCCTGGACGAGTCCAGGGAGGTGGAGGGGCTCGACCGCACCAACATCCGGGTGAGCTCCAACCAGATCAGCCTCCTGCGCGCCGTCTTTTCCGCCAACCCCAACGTGGTCGTGCTCCTCTCCGCGGGAAGCTGCGTGGAGGTCCCCTGGCAGACCCATGCGCCTGCGATCCTGTACCTGGCGCTGGGCGGGCAGGCGGGCGCCTCGGCGGCGCTCGAGGTCGTCACCGGCGCCGTCAGCCCGTGCGGCAGGCTCGCGGAGACCTGGCCCGTCAGGCTGGAGGACGTCCCCAGCTTTGGCAACTTCCCCAGCCTGCAGCGCACGGCGGAGTACCGCGAGGGGCCGTACGTGGGCTATCGCTACTACCAGACCGCCCACGTGCCCGTTGCCTACCCCTTTGGGTACGGCCTGGGGTACACGCTGTTTGAGTACTCCGACCTCGTCGCCTCCAAGGACGAGGCAAGCTTCGTCGTGACCAACGTGGGCCGGCGCGAGGGCACCGACGTCGCGCAGTTGTACGTGGGGCTGCCCGGTGCCGCGGTGTTTGCCCCCACGGTCCAGCTGAGGGGATGGGCCCGTGTGAGCCTGGCCCCGGGCGAGTCGCGACGCGTGACCGTCCCGCTAGGCCCGCGCGCGTTCCAGTACTTCAACGTCGAGACCAACGCATGGGAGACCGAGGGAGGGTCCTATCTCGTCTCGGTGGGGGCAAGCGCGGCCGACCTCCGGCTTCAGGCGGAGGTCGAGGTCGCGGGCAGCGGTGCCCCCAACCCCTACGCGGGGCTCCGACTCCCCGCCTACCAGTCCGTGAGGGTGGCAGACGTCGACGACGCGCAGTTCTCCGCGCTCCTGGGTCGCGCCATCCCGTCCCCGCGCATCCCCATCGACGCCAACCTGACGCTCCGCGACCTCACCAAGGCGCGCAGCCCGGTCATGTGGGCGGCGGGAAAGGTGGCCGACGCGTACTGCGGCAGGCAGCTCGCGAGGGACTCCTTCGACCCCAACGTGGCCTTTGCCTACAACATGCCCCTGCGCGCCCTCCCCAAGATGGGGCTCCCCGTCACCAAGGCGGCGATCGATGCCCTGGTGCTCGAGGCGCGCGGCGGCTGGGTGGTGGGTGCCGCCATCGCCCTCGCCAGGAGGAAGCGCTGGCCCCTTGGCGCCTGCCTCTACCTTGCCGCCGCCGCCGAGGTGGGCGGCCTGGTCGCCAACGGGGCCCTCGAGGCGCTCCTGGAACGGCAGTCGGGCGAGCGCTAGGGGGCGGGCGAGGGCCCGCCGCTATACTGGTAGGCCGAGTCATGCGAGGCGTCGGAGGCGCGATGGAATCCCTTTACAGAAAGTACCGCCCCAAGACCTTCGAGGACGTCGTGGGCCAGCAGCACGTGGTCAGCACCCTCGAGCACGCGGTCCTCGAGGGCAAGACGAGCCATGCCTACCTGTTCTGCGGTCCCCGCGGCACGGGCAAGACCACCATGGCCAGGATTCTCGCCAAGGCCCTTATGTGCGAGAAGGCCCCGGGCCACCTCCCCGACGGCACCTGCGAGCAATGCACCCTCATCGCCGAGGGCGAGCACCCCGACGTGTACGAGCTCGACGCGGCCAGCCGCACGGGCGTCGACAACGTGCGCGAGGAGATCATCAGCAGGGTGGGCTACGCACCCGTGCGGGGGAGCTACAAGGTCTACATCATCGACGAGGTCCACATGCTCACCACGGCGGCGTTCAACGCCCTCCTCAAGACCCTCGAGGAGCCGCCGTCACACGTGGTGTTCGTGCTCTGCACAACCGACCCGCAGAAGGTTCCCGCAACAATCCTCAGCCGCGTCCAGCGGTTTGACTTCCACCCCATAGCCGCGGACGAGATGCTCGCCCACCTTGAGTCGGTGTGCGAGAGCGAGGGCTTCACCTACGAGCCCGCCGCACTCGAGCTTGTGGTCCGCCACGCCCGTGGAGGCATGCGAGACGCGCTCAGCTCGCTCGAGCAGCTGAGCGTCTTTGGGAGCGGGTCCATCACGCTCGCCCTCACGCGCGACACGCTGGGCGAGGTGTCGTCGTCCACGCTCCACGTCACGGCCAAGGCACTTGCGGAGAGGGACGTGCCCACGCTCTTCTCCACCGTCGCGTCGCTCGTCGACGCCGGCCGGGACCTGCTGCAGTTCACGCGCGAGCTCGCCGCGCACCTGAGGGACGTGTATGTGGTCGCCGCCGTCGGCCCCAAGCCCGGCGTGGTGACCGCGACGAACGAGGAGCTCGAGGCGCTTGGCTCGGAGGCGTCCGAGTTTGGCTCCGTCGACAGGCTGGCGCGCGCCCTCATGGTGATGGGCGACGCCTCGAGCGAGATGCGCACGGCGACCAACCAGCGGCTCGTCCTCGAGATAGCCCTCGCCAGGATCGCTCGTCCCAAGAGCGACCTCACACTCGAGTCCCTTGCCGACCGCGTCTCGTCGCTCGAGGAGCGCATCGCCTCCCTTGGCGAGGGCGTCCCCGTCGCGGCGGTTGCCCAGCCCCGCCAGGCATCTGGCCAGCAGGCGCCGGCAGGGGAGAGGAAGCCCCAGGGCGCAGCCCCGGCAAGCCCCGTGCCGGCAGCCGCCCAGCCCGTCCCCGCGGCGACCGAGGCGCACCGCGTGGAGCACAGGGTCGCGCCCCTCTCGGCGCCAATCGCGCATCCGTGGGAGCGCGGCCAGGAGCAGCGGCCTGCAAGCGGGTCACCCGCGACGCAGCAGCGACCCGCCGAGCCAGCCCCCGCCCCCGTGGCACCCGCGCCCTTGCAACCTGTCCCGGCCCAGGCGCCGCGGCCACAGGCCCAGCGCGAGGCCCCCAGGCAGGTCCCCCCGACGCCCGCCCCGTCCCCCAAGCCGCAAGCCCCGAAGCCCCAGGCGACTCCCTCCTCGTCCGCCTATCCCGCGGTCACCGATCCCGGCGAGCTGCAGCGCAGGTGGAAGCAGGTGGTCGAGGGGCTGCTGGCAAAGGACCCTCCGCGCGGCTCGCTGCTCATGCAGTCGAGCGCCATGCAGGACGACGGCGAGCACCTGCTGGTCAACCTTCCCAAGGGTAGCGGCTTTGCGGTGAAGATGCTCGATCGCAAGGACGTCCGCACGGTGGTGGACCGCGCCGTCGCCGAGGTCTTTGGCTACCGCTCCATCAACTACGTGGAGGCGAGCCTCGCGGGTGCGGACATCGCCCGGGCGCGCAGGCAGGCTCCGGCATCACCCAGGCAGGCTCCCGTCGCGCCGCAGCCCCAGCAGGCGCCGCGTCCGGTGCCTCCCGTCCCGGCGCCCGCCCCATCGCCCGCACCGGTGCCCGTCGCGGAACCGACCGCGCAGGCGAGTGCGCCGGCCCAGCCGGGCTACGCCATGCCGTGGGACGACGAGGCGGTTCCCTACGACGACGCCTCGGCCGTCTCGTATGACGAGGAGGCGCAGGAGGCGACCTTCGCCGCGCCCGTGGCCCCCGCGCCCATGGCGAGTCCGGCCGGGGGAGTGACTGCCCCGGCCCCGGCACCCGTCCCGCCTCGCCAGGAGGCGGCGCCAGCCCCGGCACCTGCTCCCGTTCAGGCGGCAGCCCCCTCTCCCACGCCCGTCCCCGCGTCGGCGGCGGACCCGGTGCCCTCGGCATCCCCCGCGGCCTCGGCGGGCGGGGAACCCCTTCCCCAGGACGTCGACCGGCTGATGCAGATGCTCACCAACGTCTTTGGCGATGGGGTTACCGTGAGCGTGGAGCATCCGGACGGCGCCGGTGGCGACACCGGCTCAGAATCGGGGGGCGACACAGGCGGGGAGGGCCTCTCGCCCGACTCGTATGGAGACGAAGACTAGGCGGGCGTGACCCGCGGGGAAGTGATTGACATGGATATGCAGCAGATGATGCGCCAGGCACAGAAGATGCAGCAGGAGCTTGCCAAGACGCAGGAGAAGCTCTCGCAGACGGAGGTGTCCGCGTCCGCCGGCGGCGGCATGGTCAAGGTGGCAGGGACCGCCGACGGCAAGATCACCTCCATCACGATCGACCCCGAGGCGCTCGACCCCGAGGACGTCGACCTTCTGCAGGACACCATCCTCGCGGCCGTCAACGAGTGCCTCGACAGCGCGCAGGACGTTGCCAACCAGCAGATGAGGGGCGTTGCGGGCGGGATGAACCTCCCCAACATCCCCGGTCTCTTCTAATGCCGGAACCCAACGACGGCAGGGCGCTCCAGCGGCTGCTTGACGAGCTGGGGAGGCTTCCGGGCATCGGCCCCAAGTCCGCCCAGCGCATCGCCTACTACATCCTGGAGTCCGACGCCGAGACGGCGCGTCGGCTCTCGAGCGCGATCCTGGACGTGAAGCGGCAGGTCCACTTCTGCCCCATCTGCTTCAGCTATGCCACGCGTGACACCTGCGACGTGTGCTCGGATGCCTCCCGCGACCGCAGCCGCATCTGCGTGGTGAGCGAGCCGCGCGACGTGAGCGCCATCGAGCGCACGGGCTCCTACCACGGCCTGTACCACGTCCTGGGCGGCGTCATCTCGCCCATGGACAAGGTGGGGCCCGAGCAGCTCCATGTGCGCGAGCTCATGGGGCGCCTGGCCGACGGCGAGGTCAAGGAGGTCATCCTCGCCACCAACCCGGACGTCGAGGGGGAGACGACGGCCACGTACCTCTCTCGCGTGATACGCCCGTTGGGGGTCACGGTCACGCGCCTGGCGAGCGGGCTTCCCGTGGGAGGCGACCTCGAGTACGCGGACGAGGTGACGCTCGGACGCGCCATCGAGGAGCGGCGGTCGCTCTAGGCACCACGCAGGTGGCGCCTCGCGCTACCATGCACACAGACAGGAGGTCTGTCATGGCAGATAACGAGAGAAGGGACCGGAGGGGCGGGACCCCCCGGCGCGGCAGCCACGCGGGCGCGTCTCCGCGTCGGACGGCATCCGCGGGCAGCGGGTCGGGCGCCGCACGGCACGCCTCGCACCTCTCGCCCATATCGGCTCCCCAGTCGCAGGGGGCACGGCCCCCGAGGGACCGTCTTCGCAACCTTCCGCAGATCGACGTCGGTGGGTCCGAGCAGGACGCGCCCCGCCCCATCGGCGTGGACCCGGCGGTCACCGGGTCGTTCCGCCGCATCGACGTGGGGGAGGGCGCCAGGGTCGAGACGCGCGACAACGTGAGGACCATCTCGCCCGACTCGACCTCGTCGTGGACCAGGACGGGCTTTGGCGAGGAGATGCAGCTGCAGGGCCGCAACAAGCCCCGCGTCCGCAACCGCGAGACCAAGATCAAGACCAACAAGCGGCTGAACATCGGCATCGCCATAGCCGCCGCCGTGGTCATCGTGCTCGCCATTCTCGCCTTCAACGCGATCATCTCGCACAGTCCCAGCGCCGAGCAGGCGGACAGCGGGCAGGTGGAACAGACGCAGACCGGCTCCGACGGCTCCATCACCTACAACGGCACGGTCTTCAGCATCAAGCAGGGTGACGACGGCAAGTATGCGCTCGTGGGCTCGCCCCAGGACAGCTCCACCTCGAGCGTGAACACGTACTTTGAGTTCGAGGGCACACCGGTCCAGCTCGTCCTGTACAACGGCGCGATCATCATTCCCGAGAACCTGGCGGACGGCTGGGACGTCCTTGCCTACACCATGGGTGCGGGCTCGATGAGCACGCAGGTGACCGACTCGAACGGCAACGCCGTCACGGGGAGCGGGCAGATCACCGACGTCAAGCTCGACGGCTCCAACCTCCTGATCACGGACAGCACGGGACAGACGACGACCATCGCCCTGGGCTGACGGGCCATAAAACCGGTACGTCTTCGGCGGCCCCTCCGGCATCGGAGGGGCCGCCATCGTATGGAGGACTCGTGAAGGGAAAGAAATCAAAATTCCCCCTAGACAAGGCTTCCGCCTTCCGTGTATTATTACTCCCGCACTGATGCACGGGGTATTAGCTCAGCTGGTTAGAGCGCCGGCCTGTCACGTCGGAGGTCGCGGGTTCAAGTCCCGCATATCCCGCCATAGAATGCACGGAGCCTCGGTTCGCCGGGGCTCTTTTCTTATATCTGGGCACCATGCCCGTGTGCTGAATCGAAATTGCGACAAATGGCATAATATTAGGAGTAATGGCATCCGTGGCAACGCGCATTGCGGAGGCGAGGTGTGGTGGGCCAACAAGACGGGAGCGACCTCGGCAGGGCGAGACTTGCCGTGTTCGACCTAGACGGCACATCCATCAACGGGCAGAGCGGCATCCTCTTCTGTCGCTACCTCTTTGAGAGCGGGCTCATCTCGCCCTCGCGGGCGCTGCGCCTTGGCTGGTGGGGCGCCCGGTACGCCCTTCACCTGCCCCAGCGGCAGGCGGAGTCGAGGGAGCTCATCTTTGACGCGCTCGCCGGTGAGGGGCAGGACGAGGTCGCCCGCAGGATGGGCGAGTTCCACGACCGGTACATCCTGCCGCGCTACCGCGCCGATGCCATCGCGGAGGTTGCCAGGCGCAGGGGGCAGGGTTGCGTCACGCTCCTGGTCTCGGCGACCTTCGAGGGCATAGCGACGCTTGCCGCCGCCCACCTAGGAGTGGACGGCCTGGTGGCGACAAGGATGAGGCGCGACGGCGAAGGCAACTTCACCGGCGAGGTCGATGGCCAGGTGGTGGCAGGCCGCGGAAAGACCGAGGGCGTCGCCGCCTGGGCGGACGAGCACCTGGGGCAGGGCCGCTGGTACGTCCAGGCGGCGTACGGCGACCACCTGTCGGACCGCTTCCTCCTGGGGTCAGCCGTCGAGGCGTTTGCCGTGTGCCCAGACCCAACCCTGAGGCTCGAGGCCCACAGGCGCGGCTGGACGGTGCTCGACTGGAGGTAGGCCCTCGGGCCGTTGGGTTTCGAGTGGGAGGCGCGGAGGCCGTCTCCCCGAAGGCATGGGAATGGCATGGACATCTCTCGCAAGACAGACTACGCGCTGCGCATGCTCGCCGAGCTCATCCGTGCGGACGGGAACATCGTCTCGGTGCGCGTCGCGGCGGACAGGAACAGGATCCCCTACTCGTTCGCCAGGTCGATCCAGCACGACCTCGTCCGTGCGGGGCTGGTGGAGAGCACCCGCGGGTCCAGGGGTGGCATGAGGCTTGCGGCGGACCCCAGGCAGGTGACGCTCCGGGAGGTCGTCGAGGCCATCCAGGGACCCATCTACGTGTCTGGCTGTGCGACCGCGGGCGACGACGGCGGCCCGTGTCCCTACATGCCCCAGTGCCACTACAACCCCATCTGGTGCGAGGCGGAGCGCATGCTCAGGGACTACTTTGGCTCGGTCACGCTGTACCAGGTCGTGATCGAGGACAAGCATCCCGTTATGAGCGGTGGGCACCGCTTTGACGTCGTGAGCCGAGGCGGCAAGGCCGACGGGCAGGGGGAGTAGGGTGTCCGACCTGCCCGCAACCCCCTCCGACGAGCTTGCGCCGTTCAGGGAGAAGGTCCTCTCCCGTGGCCGCGAGCTCTACCGCGACCTCCCCTGGCGCCGCACGCGCGACCCCTATTCCATTTGGGTCTCCGAGGTGATGCTCCAGCAGACCCAGGTCGCCCGCGTCGACGGCAGGTGGCAGCGGTGGCTGGCGAGGTTTCCCGACGTCCGCTCGCTCGCGGATGCACAGACCGCCGACGTGCTGGAGGAGTGGCAGGGCATGGGATACAACCGTCGCGCGCTCTCGCTGCTCAACGCCGCCCAGGCCGTGTGCGACGGTGGGGGAGAGATGCCCCGCGAGTACGGGGACCTCGTCGCGCTGCCTGGCATCGGCCCGGCGACGGCGGCGGGCATACGGGCCTTCGCGTACGACCTCCCAGGCGTGTACCTCGAGACCAACGTGCGCGCCGTCTTTCTGCACGAGCTCTTTCCCGACCGGGAGGGCGTGGGGGACCGCGAGCTCGAGCCCCTGGTGCGGCAGTGCTGCCCCCCAGGGGACGGCGACCCGTCGGATGACCCCAGGACCTGGTACTACGCCCTTCTCGACTACGGTGCGTACCTCAAGCGGACGTTGCCCAATCCCTCGCGTCGCTCCAAGGGGCACGTCAGGCAGTCGAGGTTCGAGGGCTCCCACCGCCAGAAGCGCGCGGCGCTCGTCCGCCTGCTCCTCTCCCATAGCGAGGGTGTGGATTCCGGGACGCTTGCGTGCGAGCTCTCGGCAGAGGAGGTCAAAGCGGGTAGGAATGAGCTAGGCGGCGGGGAGGTCGAGGCAATCCTTCGCGAGCTTGCGGGGGAGGGTTTTTGCCATCAACAAGGTGGCATTTGGCTTCCCTAGGTGCTACTATGGGCCTGCCGCCAACGGCACGCTTGCTGCAAGTGGCGCCCGCAGGAAAAGGGGCCTGCGGGCAAACGAGAGAGGAGCTTTTCATGGCAGTCGACTTCGAGAACTCGCAGACCAAGAAGAACCTTGAGGCGGCATTTGCCGGTGAGTCTCAGGCAACCAACAAGTACTCCTACTATGCGAGCAAGGCCAAGAAGGAGGGCTACGTCCAGATCTCGAACATCTTCACCGAGACCTCCGGCAACGAGCGCGAGCACGCCAAGCTCTGGTTTAAGTACCTGCACGACGGCGACGTCCCCGATACCCTGACCAACCTCAAGGACGCCGCGGCCGGCGAGAACTACGAGTGGACCGATATGTACAAGGGCTTCGCCGAGACCGCCGATGCCGAGGGCTTCAAGGAGATCGCCGCAAAGTTCCGCCTGGTCGGCGAGGTCGAGAAGCACCACGAGGAGCGTTACAACAAGCTCGTCGAGCGCGTTGAGAAGGGCGAGGTCTTCAACCGTCCGGGCGTCAAGGTCTGGAAGTGCACCAACTGCGGCCACCTGCACGTTGGTCCCGAGGCTCCCAAGGTCTGCCCCGTCTGCAACCACCCGCAGAGCTACTTCGAGGAGCAGGCGATTAACTACTAGCCCGCTGCCATGGGAATCTTGGGCCCCGACGTAAGTCGGGGCCCTTTTTTGTGCCTCAACTCCCAAACATATATATGTGAAACCGATAACTGGATAGGGCAAGTCCGCATATCGATGAGACTGTTATCGCCTCCGTAAAGCGGTACTATGCAGGTCATGGAAACGACGGAGACATACAACGAGCTATCGGGACGGAAGATGCCGTAGCTCGAGCACGGAGGAAGAAAACGCCTCCGACTCGGGCGCCCCAGAGAACGCTCACCCTACCAAGACCAAGATCACCGAACAGGCACAAAGGAGAACACCATGGCATTCGAGCTCAATCCCGACTTCGCTAAGGACCCCGAGAAGCACTTCAACACCCTGCAGGTTCACGCCGGCTGGGCACCCGATCCCACCACCGGCTCCGCGGCGCTGCCCGTCTACGCCTCCGCCGCCTTCGAGTTCAAGGACGCCGAGGACGGTGCCGCCAAGTTTGCGCTCAGCCGCCCCGGCAACGTGTACGGCCGACTG
Source organism: uncultured bacterium (assembly GCA_905214865.1). GTDB lineage: Bacteria > Actinomycetota > Coriobacteriia > Coriobacteriales > Atopobiaceae > Olsenella_H. The sequence goes on from CAJMNO010000010.1 coordinate 24,826, forward strand.
ACCAACACCACCACCGATGCCGTCGCGGCCCGCATCGCCGCCGTCGAGGGAGGCACGGGTGCCGTCGCCGTCGCCTCCGGCCACGCGGCAGAGATCCTCGCCCTCACCAACCTGGTCGGCGCGGGCGACGAGATCGTCGCATCCGACTCCCTGTACGGTGGCACCTGGAACATCTTCCTGCACACCCTCGGCGACCTGGGCGTCAAGACCACCTTCGTCGAGAACAACGACATCGACGCCTTTGTTGCTGCCACCACGCCCAAGACCAAGCTCTGGTACGTCGAGACCATCGGCAACCCCCTCGTCGACGTTGCTGACGTCCCGGCGATCGTTGAGGCGGCCAAATCCCTGCCGTCCCCCGTCCCCGTGTTCGTGGACAACACCTTTGCGACCCCGTACCTGTATCGCCCGGCAGAGGATGGCGCGGCAGTCGTGATCGAGTCTCTCACCAAGTGGATCGGCGGCCACGGCGCGACCCTGGGCGGCGCCGTCATCGACACGGGAAAGTTTGACTGGAAGCAAGATCCCGAGAAGTGGTCCACGCTCGCCAAGCCCGACCCCTCCTACCATGGCCTGGTCTTCGCTGATGCCGCCCCCGCGGCGCCCTTCGCCACCCGCGTCCTGGCAAACAAGCTGCGTGACTTTGGCCCGACCCTCTCGCCCTATGCGGCGCAGCTCATCGGCCTTGGCATCGAGGACCTCTCGCTCCGCGTCCAGCGCCACTCCGACAACGCGCTTGCCGTCGCCAAGTACCTCCAGGACAACCCCAAGGTCAGCTGGGTCCGTTACTCCGGCCTTGAGGGAGACCCCTCGCACGAGGTCGCGTCGCGCATCCTCAGGCACGGGTTTGGCGGCGTGGTCGTCTTCGGCGTGAAGGGTGGTCGCGAGGCCGGTCTCAACGTCGTCAACAACGTCAAGCTGTTCACCCACCTCGCTAACGTGGGTGACGCCAAGTCCCTCATCATCCACCCCGCCTCCACCACCCACTCACAGCTGACCCCCGAGCAGCTGAAGGCCGCGCACCTCTCCGAGGACCTCATCCGCCTCTCCATCGGCATCGAGGACGTGGACGACATCATCGCCGACCTCGACCAGGCCCTGGCCAAGGCGTAGGCAACACGTCACAAGAGCGACTCGCCCATGGGGGCGTCCGAAGGGATTCGGGCGCCCCTTTCTCGTGTCAGGGCAGCCGTAGCGGCGGCAAAGGTCCAATTTCAGGCGCCGCTCAGGAGCTAAATATTTCACGCGTGTTTCAAAGTAGGCTTCAGTTAAATCGGCCCATTTATTAAAACGTCAAATGAACAATCCCAGTGTCATTTGATTGCTTATGCAAATGGGAAAAGCTCCGTCCCCCGAAACGAAAAAAGCCAAACTTTCGTTTAAGTCACTATTCAGATGTGGAAAGTTCTATCTCTGATTGGTGAAAGGACGATGAGTACATGGCAAAGAGGTGGACGCTGAGGGTACTGGACGCCAAGTCGGCGCACCGGGCATGGTCCAAGCGGCGGATGTTGGTCGCGATTGCGGCAGCCGCGATTGCGGCGAGCGTCGCCGCCCCTGCGGTCGCCCGCGCGGAGGAGGCGCAGGCACTGCCGGCGGAGCAGCCCGCGATTGAGGTGGCGGAGCAGGTCGCGCCAGCACCGGAGGCGGTTCCCGGGCAGCCGGTGGAGGCGGTTGCCCAGCAGGCGCCCGCAGAGGAGCCCTCGGCGCCTGCTGACGTGACGCCCACTGAGGGGGCCCAGGATCCCGCCGAACCGGCACAGGGTGAGGCCAGCGCAGAGAAGCCCACAGACGAGGGGCAGGCCGAGGAGACCCCCGCGGCGGGGGAGGCGGGGCAGCCCGCCGAGGGTGCGGCTGCCTCCGAGGAGCCCCAGGAGGAGGCTCCCTCCCAACCCGCGCAGGGCTCGGGGGCCACGGAAGCCCAGGTCGACGTCACCCAGGGCGAGACGCCCCAGCAGGCGGCTGACGCCCAGCTCGACGGCATCGAGTTCACGCGTACGGACGAGGGCTATGACCAGACCACGGCGCCCAAGATCTCGATGACCGAGAAGAGGGACTTCCAGGTTACCGTTGGTGTTGACGGCGTGGACGTGGATACGCTGCAGAGGATGATCGACGAGGGCTCGGTGAAGTTCTCCCTCTCGCGCGACAAGGGCGCCTTCGACCCCAAGGTCTATCCCAAGCAGTGCCTGGGGGGCAACCTCGAGGACTGGATGACCGTCGCGGCTGTCGACAAGAGGAAGGGGGTCGACGCACCGTCCATCCCGTTCTTCAGCAACGTGCTCATGAAGGCGGAGCTGGTTGACGGAAAGTCGAGCATCGTCCTCAGGTTTAGCAACGAGCTGCTGTTTGGCGTCAATGGCATCGACGTCCGCGCGCGTTCCCTGGTCCGCTCGGCGATGTACGACTACGTGGGCACCTACAAGCTCGCCTGTGCGCTCGCGAACGGCCAGACCGTCTCGACGGACGTGGAGCTCAGGCCCTACGACGAGTTCCACACCCAGGAGGAGATAGACGCCGCCCTGCCCAAGTTTGTGGAGGAGGCCCTGAAGAACGGCATCTATGCCAAGGTCGAGACCTTTGGCAAGTCCGCCGAGGGCCGCGACATGAAGGCGATTTTCGTCGCTGGGAGCGAGAGCGACCTCGCCGACTACCAGAACCTCAAGAAGCTCATGGAGAGCAACCCCGCCGCAGTCCAGGAGCAGCTCAAGAGCGGCAAGCTGCAGTACAAGGTGCCCATCTTCTACAGCAACGTCCACGCGGACGAGGTCGTTGCCGTCGACGCCGTCATGCAGTTCATCCGCGACCTCGTGGAGTGCGTGCCCATTGACTACACCCGCATCACCGGGTACACCGAGGCGGGCAAGGAGGAGCTCAAGAAGGAGATGGAGGCGGATGGCACCGTCTGGTCCGGCCTCTTCAAGGATGAGGTTACGGGCATTGGCTACATCCGCGGCAACGGCGGGAACGGCAACGGGGTCGAGTTTGGTGACAACAGGAGCAAGGGCGGGCTCAACGACGCCTCGGCGGACCTCTCAGATGCCGACTTCGACAAGTACTACACCAGCGTGCGCGAGACCTTTGACCCCAAGGAGATCCTGAAGCACGTCTTCTTCATCCTCGTGCCGAGCGAGAACGTGGACGCCCGCACGGACAACGTGCGCACCAACGGGAACGGCTTCGACCTCAACAGGGACAACACCTATCAGACCCAGCCTGAGACCCAGGCGATGTCAGGTCTCATCTCCAAGTGGGATCCCATCTCGCTCCACGAGGTCCATGGGTACTACCAGCAGTTCCAGATTGAGCCCTGCTCCCCTGCCCACGACCCCAACAACGAGTACGACCTGTTCATTGACACTGCCTTGAAGCAGGGCGAGTACTTTGCGAGCACCGCACTCGCCAACACCAAGACGATCAACTCTGCGCAGATTCCCATCCGCGACTACCTCAAGAAGCAGGATGACGGGTCGGTCGCCTGGGATGCGCCCTTCGACGACATGTCCACGAGCTACACGCCCCAGTATGCGATGATGCACGGCACCAACGCGTACACGGTCGAGGTGCCGGTGGGCAACAGCGATGCCCTGCATGCCCTGGAGTACGGCTTCATCGGCAACGCGCAGTTCGTGATCAACAACAAGGACCGCATGTTCTGGAACATGCTCGAGCGGTTCCGCAGGGGAGTGGAGAACATCGACTCGCCTGACATCCGCAAGTACTACGTCAACCAGAAGGACGAGGCTGGCGCCGAGGCCGACATCTTCAGGCCGCAGAACAACGAGAACCACAACTTCTTCCCCGAGTACTACGTCATCCCCATGGATGCCCTCTCGCAGCAGGATCGCGCCGCTGCCGCCGAGACCGTCGACTTCCTCCTCCACAACGGTGTGAGGGTCTCTCGCCTTACGCATGACGTCACGGTTGGCGGCAAGACCTACAAGGCCGGGGCCATCGTGGTCGACATGCACCAGGCAAAGAGGAACATGGCCAACTGCGCCCTGTATCCCAACCTTTTGATTAGCGACTGGACCCAGTACTCCCTCTATAGTGAGCCGCTCACCAACTTCTCCGCGTTGCGAGGCTATGACATGGACACCATCCGCAAGAAGGGTGCCTTCGCCAAGGAGTTCCTGGAGGACGTCGCCACAGCCCCCGATCCCAAGACCTACGTCCAGGGGTCTGGCCCGGTCACGATCATCCGCAACGACAGCCTCCAGTCCATCAGGGCGGTCAACGACCTTCTCAAGCAGGGAAAGAAGGTCGGCCTCATCAGGGAGGGCAGCCACGAGGGAAGCTACGTGGTCTCCACGGAGGACTTCAACCTGGTGAAGGACAAGTACGTCCTCTATGCCATCCAGGGGAAGGCGACGCCCAAGGCAAGCACCATCCGCAACGACCTCAAGGTGTACGTCCCCAAGGCGTACGCGGAGTTTGTCACGGACGCCGATGGCAACCAGGTGGGCATGAGCGGGTACAACAACCGCCTCAACACCAACGGCAACTGGGACTTCTTCGCACTGGCGAAGCAGATGGGCTTCACGCTGACCGACAACCTGGACGAGGCCACGATTATCGTGGGCAGCCAGTACCCGTCGTCGGATGTAGCCGAGGAGATTGCCAAGAAGATCGCAGAAGGCGTCCCCTACATCGGTTACACCTCCGACGCCCTGCAGTTTGTGAAGGACGCCGGGCTTGCCGACATCAGCTTCACGGGCGAGGACTGGGACTGGATGGGGTACGACGCGCTCGACACCGTCGTGTTCCCCGAGGATGACATCATCACGGCTACCTATCGCATCGAGGGCGACCGCATCATGTATGGCTACGGCGGAAGCTACTTCGTCAGCATCCCGAAGGGTGCAAAGGTGCTCATAAGGACCACCGACGACCAGCCCATCGAGGGCTTCATGACCGCGGAGTTCCTCGAGAAGTACAAGGGCCAGATCCAGGCGATCAGCATCCTCGATGGCAAGGCCGACATGGTCCTCTTCGCAAACACCCTCACCAACAAGGCACACCAGCAGGACGACTACCGCTACCTCACGGCATCTGTCTACAGCCGCTCCCTCGCGGGTGACTACGGCACCATTCCCGTGCCGGACGAGCCCGAGAAGCCTGCGGAGCCCGGCAACGCAGGAAGTGCGGTCAAGCCGAACGACAACTGGGTTCCCAGCGCGCCCGCTCCCGAGGACCGCGTGGAGCTCAATCGCGAGGGCGGCGTGGGCCTCCGCACCGCGGCCCAGCATCAGCGCGACGCCGTCCTCCCGCAGACCGGCGACTCCAGCCTGTCAGGCTCCGGACTTGCGGCGATGGGCATCGTCCTTCTCGCCTCCGGTGGCGCGATTGCCTTTTCGCGTCGTCAGGAGCACGAGGAGTAGCCCGAAAAAAGATCCTTGCTTTGAGTTGGGCGGGGACCCGGAGGTTCCCTGGTCCCCGCCCCATGTGGTTGGCGCATTCGTTTGACGGTATGGGAGGAAGCATGGGACAGAAGTGGACCCTCAAGGTGCTCGATGCCAAGTCGGCACATCGAGCCTGGTCGAAGAGGAGGACGCTCGTCGCAATCGTCGCCGCGGCAATCGCCGCGAGCGTCGCCGCTCCGGCGGTCGCCCGCGCGGAGGAGGCGCAGGCGCTGCCGGCCGAGCAGCCTGCGATCGAGGTGGTGGCGGAGCAGGCCGCACCGGCATCGGAGACGGTTCCCGGGCAGCCCGCGGAGGCGGTTGTGCCGGAGGCGCCCACGGGGGAGCTCGCGGCACCTGCTGACGTGACGCCCGCCGAGGGAGCCCAGGGTCCCGTCGAGGTAGCGCAGGGCGAGGCCAGCGCAGAGACGCCCACAGACGAGGGGCAGGCCGAGGAGACCCCCGCGGAGGGGGAGGCGGGACTGCCCGGCGCGGGTGCGGCCGCGGAGGAGGAGCCCCAGGAGGCGGCTCCCTCCCAGCCCGCGCAGGGCTCGGGGGCCACGGACGCCCAGGCCGACGCCACCCAGGGCGAGACGCCCCTCTCGCCCTTGGACCCCTCTGCTGCCGAAGACCCCGAGGGTCAGTCCCTGGAGGAGGCCACCGCGGGGAAGGAGGCGGACTCCCTTGGCACAAAGATCGTGTTTGACTTCAACGGGGACGGGAAGACCGACGCGCAGGATTGGAAGGACTACCTCAAGTGGATGGCCGACTACAAGGCCTTTGACTTTGACCTGGAGACGGGCGACTTGGGAGACTCCCACAACGGTGGGATTCAGATTACCGGGGCAACCCAGATAATCGCCAACGGCCACGGGAAGCGCCTTGACTCGATCGACACCAACCTCGACGTCGCGAAGATCACGCAGTACTACCTCAACAACGTCGGCCTTGCCACGTCCGTGAAGAACCAGAGCCCTTGGGGAACCTGCTGGTCCTTCGCGTCCATCTCAGCGTTGGAGAGCGCCATCCTGAAGGCGCAGACCGGCGCCACCCCTGTCGTGAACCCCGACGATCACATGAAGCCGATCCTCTCAGGGCTTGATGACAAGGGGGTGGACCTGTCCGAGCTCTACCTGGCATGGATGGCCTACGACCTGCAGTCCATGGGGTCCCAGAAGGGCGAGGGCATCATCGACGTCCTGCCCTGCGACACTAACCTCTCCGACCGGCTCAACTGTGGTGGCTGGGCAACGATGGCGGAGACGCTCTTTGGCTCCTGGCAGGGCATGGCGACCGAGGCGGAGCAGGCGTACTGGCCGCAGGGGGTTCCCAAGACCTACGAGGAGTTCAAGAAGAAGTACGACCACATGGGCGAGTGGAACGTCTCGAAGGACAACGGCGCCCCCTCGGCGCACGTCGACGGAATCTACTACCTCCCCGATCCCAACGCGCTCGCGATGGACAAGAGGGACCACATCGTCTGGCAGGGCTTTGACGCCACGGCCAACGACCTCATCAAGCAGGCGATCCTCAAGTACGGGGCGGTCCAGATCGGCTACGGCGCAGACACGTCGCGCGATCCCGGAAAGAGCAACGGAGACTACTTCAACTACGACTCCTGGGCGCAGTACTGCGACGCCACCAACATCGAGATCACCCACGCGGTCACCATCGTTGGCTGGGACGACAACTTTGACCCAAGCAACTTCCGCGCTGGCAAGAATGACATCAGCAAGCTCAAGCCCGGGGCGTGGCTGATCAAGAACAGCTGGGGCTCTGCGGAGTGGTACATGAAGAACTTCGGGCTGAGCGAGGACGAGGTTCGGGCAAAGCACCTTGGCTGGGGGCTCCCCGATCCGGAGACGGGACTGCCGACGGGCTACTTCTGGCTCTCATACTACGACCACTCCATCAATTCGCCGTCGTTCTTCAGCGTGAACCTCCCCAAGGACGGCAAGTTCAAGTACGACAACAACTACTCCTACGACCACCTCATCAACGAGTCGCAGTCGCCGTTCGTGTTCAAGACGGCGGATGGCGGCACCTGGGTCTCGAACGTGTTCAAGGCAAAGGGTGACGAGATCCTGAAGGCGGTCTCGGTGCACACGAGCCAGCCGCAGTCGCATGCAAAGATACTCGTCTACCTGGTGAACGAGGATGGTCTTAGGGACAACGACCCTACGAATGACGGCGGCCCCGTCCTCTCCATGGACTACGATGCCCTGATTGCCGGGATGCACACAGTGGACCTCATCAAGCCCATCCAACTCAAGGCCGGGCAGCTCTTCGCCATCGTGGAGAACATCACCTGTCTGGACGGCACCCCCGGCGCCCCAGATGGCGTGAGCTCCCTCATCAACCTCGAGACTGGGATGGCTCAGAAGGCGCAGTTCCCGTATCCCGACGACCTCGAGAGCAAGGGTCGTGCCATGGGGTACCTGTGGACCACCGTCAAGGCCAACCCGGGAGAGACGTTCATCAAGATCCTCACGAAGGCCGGGTACCGCTGGATTACCCCTCAGCAGCTGTCGGAGGCATTCTTTGGCGGCAACGTCTTTGAGTTTGGCAATGCCCTGGTGAAGGCGTTCACCTGCAACGGCCTCCTTCCCGTTCCCGCTGACGGCGCCGAGGAGGAGCCTGCCATCGTTGCCCATGTCGAAGGGGCGTCGGGCAAGACGTCCGTAGAGGGTGCCGAGCCCGTGGAGGTTGCGAAGACGGCCTCCGTCCGCTCGGCGAGCGGTAGTGAAGCCGCGCTGCCGCAGACGGGGGACGCCACCTCAAACGCCCCCATTGCGCTTGGGGCCCTTGCCGCCGCGCTCCTCTCGGCGGGCTACCTGGTCCGTCGTCGCGGCCAGGAGTAGCGAGCCCGGGAGAGACGGGCATCCATGCCGCCGCCATGCGGCATGAGCGAGGCGGGGCGAGAGGGCCAGGTTCCTCTCGCCCCGCCCTTGCCGCTGGTGCGGTCAGTCCGCCTGGCCCTCGGGGTGATCCGAATGCGCCTGGTCGAAGGTGGCCGCCTTCTGCCGGCAGCGCCGACGTGTCTCCTCGTCGCGCGGGTGCAGTGCCACGAAGCGCGCGAACCCCTCCACGGACCAGTCGTCCCAGCCCTCGGTCGGGCCGAGCGCGTTGAAGATGCACGAGGGTATCTCGCCCAGCGCGATGTTCTTTTGGATGCAGCGATCGCAGCCACGGCCAGCGGCGAGGTTCTTGGGGTTGTTGGGATTGAGGGGGCAGTCGTGGTCGGTGCATGTGCAGAAGTGGGACATCCTACCTGTCCTTTCGCTTGTTCGCGTCCGTCCGCCTTGGCTTACGCGCGTTTGGCTTGCCGTTTGCCTTGAATGCGCTGGGGCAGATGTCGACGAGCCGGCAGGTGTCGCACTTGGGGCGTTGGGAGGTGCACACCTCCCGCCCAAAGTGGATCCACTGCTCGTTGACCGGTCCCCATAGCTCGCGCGGCAGAACCTTGAGCAGCTGCGGCTCGGCCTGCGCGGGCGTTGGGGCGCTCACAAGCTTGAGCCTGCTCGCGATGCGGTACACGTGGGTGTCCACGGCGATGCCGTCGACGACCCCAAAGGCCTTGTTGAGGACGATGTTGGCGGTCTTTCTCCCCACACCCGGGAGGGTGACGAGCTCCTCCATGGTTCCCGGCACCTCGCCCCCAAAGTTCGAGACGATGACCTGCGCGCACTCGACGCAGTGGCGCGCCTTGGTGTGGAAGAAGCCGAGCGGGTGGATGACCTCCTCGACCTCGCTCACGTTTGCGGCGGCCATGGACTCGGGGTCTGGCCAGCGGCGAAACAGCTCGGGGGTGACCTTGTTCACGGCGGCGTCCGTGGTCTGGGCGGACAGGAGGACGCAGATCACGAGGGTGAACGGGCTGTCAAAGTGCAGGGCGCTCTTAACGTCGGGATACATCTCCTGCATCCGGCGGCAGACCTCTATGCCACGCTCGCGCTTTGACTTGAGTGACTCCCTTGGCATGGGCCCTCCCGGGTCGAGCGAAGTTTCGGACATCCCGAAAGGCAGGTGCCGCGCGGGGGCTGCCCGTGGGATGCATCTCATCGAGAACGGCGAACCGTCTGTCGAACGCAGGCGGCCCTGCCATGTGCCTGCAATAGTATATGGTTGCTTTGTGAAGTTTTCACTCGCGTTCAAAACCAGATGCCCCGGCGCCTGGTGCCAGAGGTGGGAGGAAGAGCATGGCTGTAAGCGACTCCGAGCTGTCACTCACAAAGGATGACCTGTATCTCATGGGACAGGGGTCCTGGTACCGCAGCTACGAGAAGATGGGCGCACATCCTGCCACCCGCGATGGGGTGGACGGCTACCACTTCTCCGTCTGGGCCCCGGACGTCAGGAGCGTCAGGGTCATCGGCGACTTCAACGACTGGGACATCGAGGCGAACTTCCTGGACCACACCCCCACGGGCGGGGTGTGGGAGGGCTTCATCCCCGGGGTCACCGAGGGGCAGCTCTACAAGTATGTGATAGAGACCGGCCGCGGGGATCTGCTCTACAAGGCGGATCCTTATGCGTTCTACGCCGAGTGCCCTCCGGGAACCGCCTCCAGGACCACGAGCCTTGACGGCTACAAGTGGGGCGACTCCAAGTACCTCAAGGCCCGCGCCTCCCGTGACATGATGAAGAGCCCGCTCAACATCTTCGAGGTCCACCTGGGCAGCTGGAAGCGTCACGATGACGACCTTGCGGGCAACGGCGACCCCGACTCCGACGAGCACAGCGGCAGCTACCTCACCTACGACGAGCTCTCGGAGCAGCTCGTGGACTACGTCAAGGAGATGGGTTACTCGCACATCGAGGTGCTCCCCGTGATGGAGCACCCGTTTGACGGCTCGTGGGGCTACCAGGTTACCGGGTACTACGCCCCCACCTCGCGCTACGGCAACCCCAAGCAGTTCATGCACTTTGTCGACGCCTGCCACCAGGCCGGCATTGGCGTGATCCTGGACTGGGTCCCGGGGGGATTCTGCCGCGACGAGCACGGCCTGGTTCACTTCAACGGAGGAAAGCTCTACGAGAAGGAGGAGCATCCCAACTGGGGAACCTTCAAGTTTGACCTGGGCAGGCGAGAGGTCCAGACCTTCCTGGTGAGCAACCTGCTCTACTGGGTGGGCGTGTATCACGCCGACGGCGTCCGCATGGACGGCGTCACGAGCATGCTCTACCTCAACTTTGGCGTGGACGACCCCAGCCAGAAGAAGTTCAACGAGAAGGGGACCGAGGAGGACCTGGTCGCCATCAAGTTTGTGCAGGCGTGCAACGAGGCAGTTGAGAAGTACTACCCCGACGTTATGATGATCGCCGAGGAGTCCACCGCCTGGCCGCTCGTGACGTACCCGCCCAAGGATGGCGGCCTGGGCTTCCACTTCAAGTGGGACATGGGCTGGATGAACGACACGCTGCACTACATGCAGACCGACTTCCCGTTCCGCCCGGGCAACCACCGGCTCCTCACGTTCTCGACCATGTACCAGTTCAACGAGAACTTTGTCCTTCCCCTCTCGCACGACGAGGTCGTTCACGGCAAGTGCTCGCTCATCACCCGCCAGCCGGGTGACTACTGGCGCCAGTTTGCGGGCATGCGCTCGCTCGCGCTCTACCAGATGACGCACTCCGGCGGCAAGCTCAACTTCATGGGCAACGAGATAGCCCAGTTCATCGAGTGGCGCTACTACGAGGGCATCCAGTACTTCCTCACCGAGCAGTACGAGAGCCATGCCCACTTCCAGCACTACGTGGCGGCACTCAACCACTTCTACAACGAGCATCCCGCCCTGTGGCAGAACTCCTACACCAACGAGGGCTTTGAGTGGATAGACGCCGACAACAGCGAGCAGTCGGTCATCTCGTTCGTGCGCAAGGGGGACGACCCCAAGGACACCCTCGTGGTCCTCATCAACTTTGACGTCAACCCGCACGAGGACTTCCGCGTGGGGGTCCCCATGAGCGGCTATTGGGTCGAGGCGTTCAACTCCGACAGCCAGGAGTTTGGCGGCTCGGGCGTCACCAACGGCGACCATCGCTTCGCCTCGCAGGAGACCCCCTGGAACATGCGCGACAACTCGGTTGAGCTCAGGCTCCCGCCGCTTGCCGGGCTGATGCTGCGCTACGACGGGCCTCTCCCCGCCAAGAAGAAGCCTGCCACCACGGCCAAGCCCAAGGTTGCCAAGACGTCGAAGGCCTCGAAGGGCGCGACGGGCAAGCCAGCCACCGAGAGGGCTGCCAAGCCGGCGGCGGCAAGGGGCTCCTCCTCCCGTGGCGCCAAGCGCGCCTCGTCCGCCAAGCCGGCGGCGACGGGCACGGCACCGGCCAAGGGGAAGACTCCCGCAAGCGCCGCCAAGTCCTCTCGAAGGGGCGCAAAGCCTGGTGCGACGGGGAGGGGAAAGAGCTAACACCGACCCCATGGATTTTGACGTAACCTCTTTTGGTGCGTGGGGTCGCACGGCCTTTCGCCACGTCGGACTAGCGAAATGAGGCATGCATATGACAGCCAAGAACAATAGAATCTTCCAGAGCAAGGAGGACTTCCTCTCCCAGTACTGCGACGCATGCGAGACGTTTGCGGGCAAGGGCTTCGAGGAGCTCAACGACCAGGAGCGCTACTACGTCCTCGCGTCGCTCGTGGCGAGCAAGGCAAAGAACGTGCGTGCGGTGGCCCGTCCCGAGGGCAAGGAGGTCTACTACTTCTCCCTCGAGTTCCTGATCGGCCCGCTCCTGGACAACTACCTCCTCAACTTTGGCGTCCGCGACATCGTCGAGGAGGGCTGCAGCGACCTGGGGACCTCCCTCGACCTGCTGCTCTCGCAAGAGGTGGACCCTGGCCTGGGCAACGGTGGCCTCGGTCGTCTCGCCGCCTGCTTCATGGACTCCATGGCCGCGCTGGGAATCAACGGCAACGGCAACGGCATGCGCTACCGCTACGGCCTGTTCAAGCAGGTCATCGAGGACGGTCGCCAGGTCGAGAAGATGGACAACTGGCTCGAGCACGGCTTCCCCTGGGAGACGCGCAAGAACGAGTCGGCCGTCATCGTCCAGTTTGGCGGCAACGTCGTGCGCCACGAGGAGAACGGCCGCTACTGGTTCACCCAGGAGGGCGGCGACCTGGTGAAGGCCGTCCCGTACGACGTGCCCATCGTTGGGTACGGCGGAAAGACCGTCAACAACCTGCGCCTGTGGAGCGCCGAGCCCGCCGAGGAGAACTTTGACCTCGACGCGTTCAACGCGGGCGACTACGCCAAGGCCATGAAGTTCCGCTCCGACGTAGAGGCGATCTCGCAGATCTTGTATCCCAACGACTCGGGCGAGCACGGTCGCATCCTACGCCTGAAGCAGGAGTACCTGTTCGTCTCCGCCGGCCTGCAGACCATCCTGCGCGCGTACGAGAAGAAGTTTGGCCCCAAGTGGGAGGACCTTGGCAAGCACGTCGCCATCCACACCAACGACACCCATCCCGCCATGTGCGGACCCGAGCTCATGCGCATCCTGGTCGACGACAAGGGCGTCGACTTTGGCCTCGCCTTCAAGATCGCCCGGGAGACCATCAGCTACACCAACCACACCGTGATGCCCGAGGCCCTGGAGAAGTGGCCCATCAACACCTTCCGCGCCCTTCTCCCGCGCACCTACATGTTCATTGAGGAGATCGACCGCCGCTACCGCGAGAGCTTCCCCCACGACCGCGACAACTGGCAGGACCTTCTCGCCCAGACCGCGATCCTGTGGGACGGCCAGGTCAGGATGGCCAACCTCTCGGTCATCTTCTCCCACTCCGTCAACGGCGTCTCGGCGCTGCACACGGGCATCCTCGAGGCAGAGACCCTGCACGGCTTCTACGAGCTCACGCCCGAGAAGTTCAACAACAAGACCAACGGCATCAGCCACCGTCGCTTCCTGGGCAACGCAAACCCGTCGTACGCGCGGCTCATCAGCAACACCATCGGCGAGGGGTGGCTGTCCGACGCCAACGAGCTCAAGAAGCTCGAGCCCTACGCCGACGACGCGTCGTTCCTGGAGGAGTTCGAGAAGGCCAAGCTCGAGAACAAGCGTCGCCTCGCCAAGTACATCGCGGACACCACGGGGGTCGAGCTGGACACCTCGATGGTCTTCGATGTGCAGGTGAAGCGCTTCCACGCCTACAAGAGGCAGCTCCTCAACGTGTTCAAGATCCTCGACCTGTACAACCGCATCATCTCTGACTCCTCGTTCCAGCCCAGGCCCACCGCGTTCGTGTTCTCGGGCAAGGCGGCGCAGAGCTACACCTTCGCCAAGGAGGTCATCCGCCTCATCAACTCGGTGGCCGAGGTCGTGAACAGCGACGCCCGCGTCAACGACAAGATCAGGGTCGCCTTCGTCCCCAACTTCGCCGTCTCGAGCGCGCAGCTCATCTACCCCGCAGCCGAGATCTCCGAGCAGATCAGCTGGGCGGGCTCCGAGGCGTCCGGCACCTCCAACATGAAGCTCATGATGAACGGCGCGATCACGCTGGGGACCTACGACGGAGCCAACGTCGAGATCTGCAAGCTCGTGGGTGACGACAACATCAAGATCTTCGGCCTGCGCACCGAGGAGGTCGAGAACCTGCGTGCGAGTGGCAAGTACTGGGCATGGGACGCCTACAACGCCGACCGCCCGCGCCTCGGCCGCATCGTGGACGAGCTCACCGACGGCACCCTCGCGCACCTCTCGGGCAACTTCGAGAGCATCCGCGACGAGCTCATGGTCAACAACGACCACGACCTGGTGCTCAAGGACTTCTACTCGTACGTGAGCGCATGGGAGGAGCTCACCGCCTCCTACGCCGACCGCAAGGCCTGGAACCGTTCGGCGGTCCTCAACACTGCTCGGTCGGGATATTTCTCCAGTGACCGAACCATTCGCGAGTACGCCAACGACATTTGGCATATTGGAGATTAGAAGAGTTTTTTGGACGAAAGGGGTTCCTCATGAGCAAGAAGGAATGCATTGCGATGCTTCTTGCCGGTGGCCAGGGAAGCAGGCTCGGCGTTCTCACGCGCGACATCGCCAAGCCCGCAGTGTCCTTCGGCGCAAAGTACCGCATCATCGACTTTGCCCTCTCCAACTGTGCCAACTCCGGTGTTGACACGGTGGGCGTCCTCACCCAGTACAGGCCGTACCTGCTTCACTCCTACATCGGCAGCGGCGCGGCGTGGAACCTGGACGAGGGTGACGGCGGGGTCTCGATCCTGCCTCCGTACGCCACGCAGACTGGCGGCGCATGGTATGCGGGAACGGCGGACGCGGTCACGCAGAACATCGGCTTCATCGAGCAGAACGACCCCGACTACGTCCTGATCCTCTCTGGCGACCAGCTGTATCGCATGGACTACCAGAAGATGCTCGAGAACCACAAGCGCCACAACGCCGACCTCACCGTTGCCGTCATGCCGGTGCCCTGGGAGGAGGCGTCGCGCTTCGGCATCATCACGCAGGACGACGACGAGCGCATCCTCAAGTTCACGGAGAAGCCCAACAAGCCCGACAGCAACCTCGCCTCCATGGGCATCTACATCTTCAACGCCAAGCTGCTGGTCGACACCCTCAGGGAGGACGCCATCGATCAGACGTCCGAGCACGACTTCGGCAAGAACATCATCCCCAAGCTCCTTGCCGACGGCAAGCGCCTGTACACCTACGAGTTCCAGGGCTTCTGGCGCGACGTCGGCACCATCGCCAGCTACCACGAGACGAGCATGGACCTGCTTGGCATGCAGCCCGACTTCGACCTGTACGACGCCGAGAACCCCATCATGAGCAACGCCGGAGCCAAGCCGCCCGCGTACGTGGGCCCCAACGGGGCGATTGACGACTGCCTGGTGGGCAACGGCGCGCAGATCTTTGGCAGCGTCAGGCACTCCATCGTCTCCACCTCCGCCTACGTGGGCGAGAGGGCCGTGGTCGAGGATTCCGTCCTCCTGCCCGGCGCAACGGTGAAGGATGGTGCGCACGTGGTGCGCGCGATTCTCGGTGAGAACAGCGTGGTCGAGGACAACGTGGTCCTTGGCAGCGTTGACCAGACGAAGGACACCGCGGTCATTGGCAACGACGTGGTGGTCGGAAAGGGGGAGGAGTAACGATGGAGAAGCTCATCGGCCTCGTCACTGCCAACTACTCCACTAAGTATCCGAGCGCCCTCTCCGAGACGCGCCCCGTGGCCTCCGTCCCATACCTGGGCCGCTACCGCGTGGTTGACTTCGCGCTCTCCAACATGGCCAACGCGGGCATCCGCACCGTCGGCCTGATCATGCCCTACAACTACCGGTCGCTCATCGACCACGTGGGGTCCGGGCGCGACTGGAACCTCGCCCGAAAGAAGGGCGGCCTCTTCATCCTCCCCGGCTCCGCCTTCGGCACGTCCCGCACGGGTTCGCGCTTCCTGCTCCGCGACCTCGAGCACAACAAGGTCTACCTCAAGCGCAGCACGGCCGACCTGGTCATCCTCAGCTCCGCGAGCTTCGTGTACAACATGGACTACAACCAGCTCGCCGCCGCCCACAGCCAGAGTGGCGCCGACATCACCGTCGTGACCAAGAGTGCCACCGAGAAGGACGTGGACGTCACCGGGTTCGTGGTCGAAGACGGCAGGGTGCACGGCATCCGCCATGGCGTGGCCTTTGGCGACGAGGCGTTTCTCGACTGCTTCGTGGTCAGGCGCGAGTTCCTGCTCAACCTCCTCGACTGGTACGAGCAGAACGACTACCTCGACCTCTTCGAGGCCCTGTCGGGCGACTACGGCCGCGTGGACGTGCGCACCTATCGCTTTGACGGCTATGCCGAGCCCATCTTCAACAAGGACGCGTACTTCCGCTCCAACATGCAGATGCTCGACCCCAAGATCTTGGCGGAGCTCTTCCCCGCGGGGAGGCCGATCATGACCAAGGCGCACGACAACGCGCCCGCCAAGTTCGAGTCCGGTTCGCACGTGAGCAACTCCGCCGTGAGCGGCAGCTGCCGCATCTATGGCACGGTCACCAACTCCATCCTCGGCCGCAGCGTCGTGGTGGAGAGCGGCGCCACGGTCAACAACTCCATCGTGATGCAGTCCTGCGTCATCAAGAGCGGCGCCCGCGTGGAGAACGCCATCGTCGATCGCAACAACGTGGTCCCCGCCGGCACCGAGCTCCGCGGGACGCCCGATGACCTGTTCATCAAGGAGAAGGCCGCGGACTAGGGAAGCGATATGTCTTATAGGGAAAGCAGGAAGATGAGGGTGCTCTTCGCGGCGTCGGAGGCGGTCCCGTTTGTCAAGACGGGCGGCCTGGGCGACGTCGCGGGGTCCCTCCCGCGCGCCCTCAACGCGGCAGGCGCGGACGTATCGGTGATCCTGCCCAAGTACGGCAGCATCCCGCAGGAGTACCAGGACCAGATGAGGCACGTGGCGGAGTTCTACGTGCCCCTCGCCTGGCGCAACGTGTACTGCGGGATCGAGAAGCTCACCTACAAGGGCGTCACGTTCTACTTCGTGGACAACGAGGCGTACTTCAAGCGTGACGGCATCTATGGCTACTTCGACGACGGGGAGCGCTACGCGTTCTTCTCCAAGGCAATCTGCGAGGCGATTCAGAACGTCCCCGAGCTCCAGGTGGACGTGCTCCAGTGCAACGACTGGCAGACCGCGATGGCCCCCGTGTTCCTCCGGGAGTTCTATCAGGGCTCGTGGGCGTGCCGCAACGTGAAGACCATCTTCACCGTGCACAACGTCAAGTTCCAGGGGCAGTTCTCCGACAAGGTGCTGCAGGACATCCTCGGCCTTGCCGACAACCCCACGGCAGCCAGCCAGCTCTACGTGGACCGCGACTCCATCAACTACATGAAGGGCGCGCTCCTGTACTCCGACCTCATCACCACGGTGAGCCCCAGCTATGCCAGCGAGCTGCAGATGCCGTTCTATGGCGAGGGGATGGATGCCATCTTCCGCCGCCGCTCCAACGCTCTGCGCGGTATCCTCAACGGCATCGACGTGGACACCTGGAACCCTGCGACGGACCCGCTCATCTCGCATCGCTACGCGGTGGTCGACATGGGTCCCAAGGCACAGGACAAGGCGGAGCTCCAGCGCGAGCTCGGCCTTGCGGAGGATCCCACGCGCCCGCTGGTGGTCATGATCGGCCGCCTCACCAACCAGAAGGGCCTCGGCCTGGTCCGCTATGCCATGAACCGACTCATGGACCGCGGCGTCCAGGTTGCCATCCTGGGAACGGGCGACAAGGACCAGGAGGACGCCTTCAAGTACTTTGACTGGACGTACGGCGACAGGATGGCGGCGAGGATCGCGTTCGACAACGCCCTGAGCCATCGCATGTACGCCGGCGGCGACATCCTCCTGATGCCGTCCGAGTTCGAGCCTTGCGGCCTCTCGCAGATGATCGCCATGCGCTATGGCACGCTTCCCGTGGTGCGCGAGACCGGCGGCCTGCAGGACAGCGTGGTCCCGTACAACAAGTTCACGGGCGAGGGCACGGGCTTCCGCTTCGCCAACATGAACGCGGACGAGATGGCGGACTGCCTGCTTGGCGCATGCGAGGTCTTCTGGACCGACCACGACGCATGGGCTAAGCTACAGCGTCAGGCAATGGAGACGGACTTCAGCTGGGACAGGGCCGCCGACGAGTACCTTGGCATCTATCACGACCTTCACCCAGAGATTGACCGATAAGAGCAGAAGAGGCAGGCGGCCCGCTTGAAAGCTAGGCACATCACCTCCGACGCGCGTTACCGGACCCCCTTCGGCGCCGCCCCCGCGGGCGGCGCCGTCGTGCTGTCCATCGACGTGTGGGACGAGCCGGAGGCAACAGCGCAACTGCGCATATGGATCGACGAGCGCGGGGAGATCCTTCTTCCCATGACGGGGGAGCGGGAGGACGACCACCTGCACTTCTCCGCACGCTTTGAGCCAAGCGAGCCGGAGGTGATCTGGTACTCGTTCCTCATCACCGCCGCCGACGGCGCGGTGTGGCGCTACGGCGCCGCCTGCGAGCACGGCCGCGGCGAGGGTGCGTTTGCCTACGGCGAGCCCCCCTCGTTCCAAATCACGGTGTACCAGCGCCAGCGCACGGTGATGCCCGACTGGTTCAAGGGTGGCGTCGCCTACCAGATCTTCCCGGACCGCTTTGCACGCGGGGACGACTGGGAGGGCCGTGTTCACGATGCGCTCGATGCCCCTCGCAAGGGGCCCGACCGCGTCCTGGTCGATGACTGGGGCCGCTACCCCCGCTACGACCGTAACCCCGACGGCTCGGTGTGCAGCTGGGACTTCTATGGCGGCACGCTGGAGGGCGTGCGGGAGAAGCTCCCCTACCTCCAGGGCATGGGCGTCACGGTGATCTACCTCAATCCCATCTTCGAGGCAGCCTCCAACCACCGCTATGACACCGCCGACTTCCTGAGGGTCGATCCCATGCTGGGCGACGAGGAGTCGTTCTCCCGCCTGTGCCACGACGCGGGGGAGAGGGGCATCTCCATCATCCTCGACGGCGTGTTCAACCATTGCGGGCGAGACTCCCGCTACTTTGACTTCTTTGGCAACTACGGTGGCGAGGGAGCCTACCAGAGCCCCCACTCCCGCTATCGTAGCTGGTTCAAGTTCAACGACGACGGCACCTACCAGAGCTGGTGGGGCGTGGGCGACCTGCCCGACTTCAACCAGGACAACCCCGAGTACCGCGAGCTCATCTGCGGTCACGACGGCGTCATCCGCAAGTGGCTGCGCCTTGGCGCCCGTGGGTGGCGGCTCGACGTGGCGGACGAGCTGTCCGACGACTTCATCGCCGACATCAAGAGTGCCGCCCTGGCGGAGAGGCCCGATGCCCTTCTCATCGGCGAGGTGTGGGAGGACGCCTCCAACAAGCTCGCCTACGGCAAGCTGCGCAAGTACTTCCAGGGGGCGGAGCTCGACTCGACCATGAACTACCCCCTGCGTCACGCCCTGGAGGACTTTCTCACCAACAAGGCGGGTGCGCCGGAGTTTGTGTCCACGCTCCGCTCGCTCCAGGAGAACTACCCGCGCGAGAACTTCTACTCCACGCTCAACATGCTGGGCAGTCACGATCGCATCCGCCTGCTCACGATCCTGGGAGACGCGCCGGCGCAGGCGCAGATGAGCGACGACGAGAAGTACCGCTTCCGCCTGGACGAGGGGCATCGCTCGCTCGCGATAAGCCGCCTGTGGTGCGCGGCGCTCCTGCAGATGACGCTGCCTGGCGTCCCCTGCGTCTACTACGGGGACGAGGCCGGCCTGGAGGGGTACTCCGACCCGTACTGCCGCGCCACCTTCCCCTGGGGGCACGAGGACGCGGACTGCAAGACCATCTATCGCAACGCCATTGCCATCCGCAAGTCGCTCCCGGTGTTCGTGGATGGAGACTTCGAGCCCTTCGCCATCGGCGATGACGTGTTTGGGTTCTGGCGCCGCGACGACGAGAGCTCGGTGTGCGTCCTCGTCAACGCGAGCCTCAAGAAGTCCCACACCGTGACCGTCCCCGCAGCGGGCCCCTGCGTGGATGACATCGTGACCGGCAACGTTCCGGAGGTGGGGGACGGCGGCGCCCAGGTGTTCCTCTGGCCGCTCGGGACCTCCGTGCTGTACTTTCACGAGGAGCAGCGCCTTCAGCAGTCCATGCCCCACGGCATGGGCGTCCTCGCCCACATCACCTCCGTCCCCAACCCGGACAAGCCGGGCAGGCACGGCACCCTGGGCGAGCCCACCCGCAGGTTCATCGACTACCTTGCGGCGGGCAAGCAGTGCTACTGGCAGGTGCTTCCCGCCAACCCGACCGACTCGTTTGGCTCGCCGTACGCGGGTCTCTCCGCCTTTGCCGGCAACCGAGAGCTCATGTGGGGCATCGAGGACGGTCGCACCTCGTTCAGGGCCGACTTTGAGGAGACGCCCAGCTTCCGTCGCTTCATGGAGAAGAACGAGCGCTGGCTGATGCCGTACGCCACGTTCCTCGCCATACGCAAGCAGGAGGGTGGCATCCCCTGGCAGGAGTGGCCAAAGCGTTATCGCGAGTGGTCGCCCAAGCTTGCCACGAGGGAGGAGCTGAGGAGCGAGGTCCGTCGTGTCTGCGCCACGCAATACGAGTTCCAGCGCCAGTGGGACGAGATGCGACACTATGCCAACGAGCGTGGCATCCAGCTCATAGGCGACATGCCCATGTACGTCTCGGCTGACTCCGCCGACGTGTGGGCCGAGCGCGAGATCTTCGAGCTTGGCCCGGACGGCACGCCCGCCCTCCGAGCCGGCTGCCCACCCGACAGCTTCTCGGCCGACGGCCAGCTGTGGGGCAACCCAACCTACAGGTGGGACGTGCTGCGCCAGACGGGCTACGACTGGTGGATGCGCCGCTTTGAGCGCGCGTTCGAGCTGTACGACTACGTGCGCCTGGACCACTTCCTGGGCTTCTCGTCGTACTACACCATCCCCAAAGGCAAGACCGCCCTGGAGGGCTCGTGGAACTTTGGGCCCGGCCTGGACCTCTTCCGCGAGGCGCGGCGTCGCTTTGGTGACCTCCCGTTCATTGCCGAGGACCTTGGCACGGTCACGCCGGCGGTTCGCGCGCTGCTGGCGGCGACCGGCTTCCCGGGCATGGACGTGATCCAGTTTGCGGACGAGGACGTGCGGAAGGGCTTCCATCCCAAGCCGGGCAAGATGGCCTACACCTCCACGCACGACACCCAGACGCTCCTTGGGTGGTGCGAGTCCCGCTTTGGCGGCGGGGCCGTCGAGGACGGCCTTGGGCGAGAGGGTCTGTCGTACTCCCGCGTGGAGGAGATGCGCGAGCTGGCCGAGCGGCTGCGCGCCGCCACGCTCGCCACCGACGCGAACGTCGCGATCGTGTCTCTCCAGGACGTCCTGATGCTGGACGACTCGGCAAGGATGAACGTGCCCGGCGTGGCGACCGGCAACTGGTCGTGGCAGGCGGGTCTCGCCGACGTTGAGCAGTCTCAGGGCCTGCTGCGACAGCTTGCGGAGGAGAGCGGCAGGGCATAGGGCGTGTTAGACGCCCGCATGGCGCGGGCTGGCGGAGGGCCTCGGGGCGGCGTCCCGGAGCCCTCCATTGTTTTGCGGCTCCGTTTGCGCAGCGAGGGCGCACTCCGGGGCCCCTCGTGTCGCCGTGGCTCCGTTTGTGCCCGTGCGGCCGCGTGTCAGCCGCGGAGTGCTTGGCGAGCCTGGTCCCCATGCGGATTTGGGGGAGAGGTGCTTAGCGTCGCTGGCCCCCGTACGGACTGACGACCCGGGCGCTTTACAAACCTGGCCCCCTGCAGGCGCGAAACTCTGGGGCTGCTTAACAAATCTGGGGCTGGTATGCGAGTGCGTGCGCAGGTGCTTAGAAAGTCCGAGGCGCGTATGCGAGTGCGTGCGCAGGTGCTTAGAAAGTCCGAGGCGCGGATGGATTCTTGCCAATATGACCCATACGGGCACCGGCAGGATTAAGCATTTTCCAATGGAATCCGTCCGAGCACCGACATCTCTAAGCAGGGGCCATATTGCCCCTGCGGACACAGCCCTCACTAAGCTTCTGCGCCTAGTCGTGTGGCGGGAGCGGATGAGATTGGTGCTTCCTCGTAAAGCCCCGTGCTCTGTCGACCTTCGGGCATGGGGGTATTCCGCATGCTACTCGCGCGGGGCGCTCGATCTCTCGTCGTCTCTTGGACTACCACCTGCGCGCCAATCGTGCTTCACGCGTCGATTTCGCTACCTGCGACGACTACGCTTGATCTGCAGAGAAGCCGCCCTGCACCCATGCTGAGCCTTGCTTTACGGTAGGTTACATATTTCTGCTCAAAACATAAGCCTACGAATCAGTTTTGTAGGTGACACGCAGGTGCAGGCTACATGCGCGCAATTTAAGTGCGGAGAAATCTGAAATAGTCCCTTCGCCTTAGAAGCAGCGAACCTACCATTCGTGGCATGGACATTCTCTTCTCACACTTCAGCGCTCTCACGGTTTTGCGCAGCTATCGCTGTCGTGCCGTCGACGGCGTGCCACCTGACAACGGCGCCGTGCCTGCCGTCACGCCGGGGAAAGACGAGCTGTTGCGGGAGGTCCGTTCGAGCGGGCTGTTGAGAGGCCTCGAGCTTCCCATAGAGTTGTTGGCGGGGAGCCATAAGCAGAGGAGCAAGACAATATACGCCCATAGGTTGCAATATCATCTTCCGAGGCGAGCGATACTCAACCTAGGAGGCTTCAAATGCGTCTCCCCCGAGCACGTGGTTGTCCAGATGGCTTCCAGGTTGGAAGATCTGCAGCTCGCGGTGCTTCTCGGCGAGCTCATGGGAACCTATGCCATCGACCCAATCCTTGGAGAGATGTGCCAGGTCAAGGAGCCGATGACGACACCTGACGCGTTGCAGGCGTACCTGGAGAGTCTTGGCAGCTTCCCCGGAACATCGCGGGTTCGCCGATGCTTGAGGATGATGCCTCCGGGCTCGGGCTCTCCCCGGGAGACCAGGTTGGCTCTTCGGCTCTCCCTGCCACCTGCCCTTGGCGGATACCATCTTCCCGTTGCTGCACTCAACATGGTCGTGAACGTGCAGGGCCTGCGGGCGGATTTGCCGCTTCATACTCGCAGGCCGGACATCCTTCTCGCGGTATTGGGCGTGGGCCCTGGTCGGGAGGGCAGGCATCGGTACGTCGCTATCGAATACGACGGCGCGACGCATTATGGCGAGGAGAGACACGCGCGAGACGTCGAACGTCAGACCGAGCTCATGGCAGCGGGACTCAAGGAATACGTCGTTGGCCGCCAGCAGTACGCGGACTTGGAGTATATGGACGGCCTCGCCTCTCTCATACGAAAAGACCTCGGCATGTCCCGCATAGGGCTAACGCGAGACGCCGAAAGGAGAAGGCGAGAGTTGCGCCGCCAACTATACCTGCGCCTCGAGGCAATTGACGAGAGGGGTCTGGGGTCGCTGATGCCGCAGGCGGAGCTTGGTTCGGACGAAGATGGGGGCGGCCCCCGAGACGAAGACGCGGTGCCGGTCTCGGCCTATGGCCTGGACTGACGTGTGATGCTGACGAGCGGGCGTCGCTCGCACGCGCAAGCGCACAAGCCGGGAGCGTGCGTGTCGGTTTCGGTCTCTTGGGCGGTGTACGGGTCGTCGGTGCTCCGCGCGGGTGGGGTTAGCCGTGACGATGGGCGTTCCGCCGTGCAGCCATTGTGAGTTTTGGTACCCGCGTGGGAAAGGGTTGCGGTGCTTAAAGATTCTGGTGCGCGAACAATCAGAAGGGCGATGGTGCTTAAAGAATCCGGTGGGTGAACGAGTTTTTGATCGAATAGCCCATTCTCGCCTCGATGAAATTAAGCATTCGGTCATGAAATCCGACCTATCCCCAGAGAAGTTAAGCACGCCGTCCTCGTCGCTTGGGCTAGTGCCGAGGGGATTAAGCACTCGGCTGCGAAGTCTGAACGAGCGATGCCAAGCCCCCGCCAAGAAGCTTGCGAAGATTTGTCTCCCCCGCGTCGGCTCCGCGACCAACGCCGCCTACAATGTGTCCCATGTTTATCAACAGAGTCTCAAGACAGCTGCTCGCCGCCCCCGAGTTCGTGCCCCTGCTGCACGGGCTCGACGCGGGTGACGACGTCACGCTCGGCGTGTCGCAGAGCGCACGCCCCCTGGTCCTCGCCTCCCTCTGGGCGCGGGACCCCCGCCCCTGCCTCATGGTCGTCGCCGGTGAGGAGGCGGCCGACCGAACGGCGCGCTCCCTTGCCGCCTGGCTTGGCATGGACGTGGTCAGCCGCTATCCCGACCGCAAGGACCTGCCCTGGTCCCCAAAGGACCCGGACGACGCGGCCGTGGGCGCCCGCTGCTCCGCCGTCGCGCGTCTCTCGGCAGGGGAGAGGTGCGTGGTCGTCGCAAGTGCGGCGGCGCTCCTCCGCCGGGTTCCGCCCGTGGGCTCGGGCTACTTTGCGTCGAGCACCTTCTCGGTGGGCGACCAGGTTGACTTTGAGGACGTGGGACACCTTCTGGTGGGCATGGGCTACACCGACGCGGGAGACTCCGCCGAGGTCAGCGAACCCGGCATGTTCCACGTGCACGGCGACAGCGTGGACGTGTTCCCGGCGCAGGCGACCTCGCCCGTTCGCATCGAGTTCTTTGGCGACGAGGTCGACCGCGTGCGGCGCATGGTCCCCTCCACGGGGCAGACCATTGGCGAGCTGGATTCGGTAACGGTCTCTCCCTGCCGCGAGATTGCGCTCACGCCCACGACCATCGACGCCGCCCGCCACGCCCTCTACAAGCGGGCGCAGGACAACTCAAAGGTCGCGGCGGACCTCGAGCTCATCCAGGCGGGTTCCGCCGAGCCGTCGCTCGAGAAGTACCTCCCCGCCCTCTACGGCGGGAGCGCCTCGGTCATCGACCACGCAAGCAAGGACACGCTCGTGGTGCTCGCGGAGCCTCGCGCGCTCTTCGACGACTGCATGCACGCCTACGACGACGTCACGGCCTCGGCCAACGCGGCGCGCGTGAAGCCGGATGGTCTGTTCTCCTCTCCCCGGGAGCTCGACTTTGGCAGGCAGCAGCGCCTCTCGCTCTCGTCGATCCAGCGCGCCGGCACCTCCGCCACTTCGCAGCTCGCCGTGCGCCAGCCGGGCATTGCGGGGAGCGACGCAAAGCTGCTCGGTCGCCTTCGCCAGTTGGTGGGGGAGAGGAGCGCGGTGGTCTTTGCCGTGCCCGATCGCGGTGCCCGCGAGGCGCTGGAGCTCACCCTGAGCGACGAGGGGATTCCCTTTGAGGAGTCGCTGGGGGCCGCGGCACCCAACAACGTGCCCGTGACCTCGGACGCCGCCAACGACCACGTGGTCCCGCTCCCCCGCGGCCTCGTCACCTTCTTCGACGCGCCCGTGCCGGCCGGCATCGTGGTCCCCTCCGCGCACCTGGGCGTGCTCAGCGTGAGCGACCTCACCTCCCGCATGGCGCGCCACCGCGACCACGCCCGCCGCGTGGACCCCACCACGGTCACGTTCCCCTTCAAGCCGGGGGACTACGTCGTCCATGCCACGCACGGTATAGCCCTCTTCTCCCAGATCGTGCGCCAGGAGGTCGGTGGGCGCCAGCGCGACTACTTCCTCCTGGAGTACGCCGGGGGAGACAAGCTGTTCGTCCCGCTCGAGCAGGTTGACCGCATCACCCGCTACGTGGGGCCGGACGGCTCGAGCCCCCGCCTCACGCGGCTCAACACCGCCGACTGGTCGCGTGCCACGGGCAAGGCGCGCAAGAGCGCCAAGAAGCTCGCCTTCGACCTGGTGGACCTGTACACCCGGCGCTCGTCGGTGTCGGGGCACGCCTTCTCGCCCGACACGCCGGCCCAGGCCGACATGGAGGCGAGCTTCCGCTATGAGCTCACCCCCGACCAGGCGTCGGCGGTGGCAGACATCAAGGCCGACATGGAGTCCCCCAAGCCCATGGACCGCCTCCTCTGCGGCGACGTGGGCTTTGGCAAGACCGAGGTGGCCCTGCGCGCGGCGTTCAAGTGCTGCCAGGACTCCAAGCAGGTCATGGTGCTGTGCCCCACCACCATCCTGGCGCAGCAGCACTTCGAGACGTTCTTCGAGCGCTTCTCGCCCTTTGACCTGGACGTGCGCGTGCTCTCGCGCTTTGTGACCCCCGCCCAGCAGCGCAAGGCCCTCGAGGGCTTCGCCTCGGGCGACGTGGACGTGCTCATCGGCACCCACCGCCTGTTCTCGGCAGACGTGAACCCGCACGACCTGGGGCTCGTGATTATCGACGAGGAGCAGCGCTTTGGCGTTCAGCACAAGGAGCAGCTCAAGAACCTGCGCGAGCAGGTGGACGTGCTCACGCTCTCGGCAACGCCCATCCCGCGCACCATGCAGATGGCCATGAGCGGCGTGCGCGACATGAGCCTCATCCTCACGCCTCCGCCCGGCCGCCTGCCGGTGAAGGTCACCGTGGGCGAGTGGGACCCCGACGTGGTGAGCGATGCCATACGGCGCGAGCTGGAGCGCAAGGGTCAGGTCTACTACGTGAGCAACCGCGTCACCACCATCGAGGACGCCGTCGACCGCGTGCACGAGGCGGCCCCCGAGGCCCGCGTGGGCGTGGCGCACGGCCAGATGAGCGCCTCTCAGGTGGAGGACGTGATGATGGAGTTTGACGAGCACGAGATAGACGTGCTCGTGGCGACGACCATCATCGAGAGCGGCATCGACAACTCGCACACCAACACCCTCATCATCGAGGACTCGCAGCGCCTGGGGCTGGCGCAGCTCTACCAGCTCAAGGGTCGCGTGGGTCGCGGCAGGGTGCAGGCCTACGCGTACTTCATGTTCCCAGGGGAGACGCCCCTCACCCCCGAGGCCACGGACCGTCTCACCGCCATCAACGAGTACCAGGACCTGGGAAGCGGCATGCGCATTGCCATGCGCGACCTCGAGATTCGCGGCGCCGGCTCCCTCATGGGCGCGGAACAGCACGGTAACCTCTCGAGCGTGGGCTTTGACCTGTTCACCCAGATGCTGGGACAGGCCGTGAGCGAGGCGAGGGGCGAGGCGCCAGACGTGGAGCAGGCGGAGGTCACCATCAACCTCCCGGCAGACTTCTACCTTGCGGAGGAGTACCTGCCCGACGTCGACCGCAGGGTGCTGGCCTACCGACGCCTTGCCGCGGCGACGGAGCTGGCGGACGTGGACGCCCTGCAGCGCGACCTGGAGGACAGCTACGGGGCGCTCCCGCTCGCGGGCAAGAACCTGTTCGACCGCGCGCGCATCCGCATCCGCTGCGAGCGCCTGGGTGCCACGAGCGTCGCGCTCACCAACGGGCGCCTGATCTACCAGGGCGTGGACGTGCCCCGAGACGTCGCGGCGAGGCTGCACCAGCACCGGGCGATCGTGTACCCCAAGACCAGGAAGCTCGCCTATCCGTTCCACACCGGCAAGGAGGAGCTGCTACCGGCGGCCCTGGGGGTGCTGGAGGAGATAGGCGGGGACGACGAGGAGTAGGAGCGGGCAACGCCCGCGGAGGGGAGTGCCAATGGCTGACGTCGAGAGGGATCGCGAGGGCGACCGCTGGCAGGATGCCGCGGACCGCGCGGACGCGCAGAACTCCGGGCGCGAGGGGGCGCCGGGCGGGCACCCCGAGTTCGACCGCCTGGTGCGCACCATCTGGCGGCTGCGCCAGCCCGACGGCTGCCCGTGGGACAAGGCCCAGACCCATCACTCCATCACGCGCAACATGATCGAGGAGGCCTACGAGGCGGTCGACACCATCGAGTCCGACGACATGCCGCACCTCCGCGAGGAGCTGGGTGACGTCCTTGAGCAGGTGCTTCTCCACTCGCAGATTGCCTCGGACGAGGGCGACTTCGACATAGACGACGTGTGCCGCGAGCTCAACCAGAAGCTCGTGCGCAGGCACCCGCATGTCTTTGGCGACCTTGCCTCCAGCGGCGCGGGCTCCGTGGGCGGGGTCCTGGACATCTGGGACGACGTCAAGCGACAGGAGCGCGAGGCAAGGGGCGCGGGGGGAGAGGAGCCTGGCCTCCTGGACTCGGTGCCCGAGGCGCTGCCCGCGCTCATGCAGTGCCAGAAGATCTCGAAGCGCGCGGCGAAGGCCGGCTTCGAGTGGGCGAGCGAGGACGACGTGTGGGGGCAGGTCCAGAGCGAGCGGGACGAGTTCGAGGCCGAGGAGCCAGGCAGCCCCGAGCGGGCGGAGGAGTTTGGCGACCTGCTCTTCTCCCTCGTGAACGTCGCTCGCTGGGAGCACATCGACGCCGAGGAGGCACTGGCCGCAGCCAACCGCAAGTTCAGGCGCCGCTGGGCCCTCATGGAAAACATGGCGCGCGAGGAGGGCGTCAGGCTCGAGGACGTGGGTGTGGAGCGCCTCAACTGCATGTGGGATGCCGCGAAGGCGCGCGAGCGCTCCGGCGGGGAGGCCTCTGGTGACGCTGCGGAGGCCTCGGGGAAGTAGGTCCGTCGCGTCGTCGGCTGCTATAGTATGAGGTCCACGGGGCGGATTGGCGCCCCCCGCCAAACGAACCAGAAACGAAGCATGGCATGAGCAGACCCAGTCGTTCCCAAGCGGGCGAGTCCATCGCCCTCCCCAGATATGGCACCCCGCGCCAGCCGGTCGCACCGAGCAGGCGGCGTGAGGAGCGAGGTGCGCGCGAGCGCGTCACTCCCGTGCGTGAGTCAGTGCGGCCATCGCGCGGCAGGGCCCAGGAGTCCCGCCGTGGCGGTCGACGCGTCCCGGCCCAGGCGGCCCGCGAGGCCACCCGTGGCGAAAGTCGCGCAAGCGCAGGGGAGAGGATCCTCTCCGCCGGAGACTGGGCGGCCCGCCATCGCATCCTCGTCACCTTCGTCGCGGTCGTCCTGGTCGCATTCGTGGGGCTGTACGGTCCCGTGCGCGACTACTACGTGGCGCACAGGACGGGAGAGGTCCTGCAGCAGAAGTACGACGACATTTCCAGCCAGAACTCCGCCCTCACCGCAGACGTCCAGCGCCTGCAGACCAAGGAGGGCATCGAGGACGAGGCCCGCAAGCGCGGGTATGTGTCGCAGGGCGAGACGGCCGTGACCGTCGAGGGCCTGAGCGACGACTCCCAGAGCGATCCCTCGGCGGTGGACGCCTACCAAGACGACCGCAGCACGACCACCAAGCTGCTGGACACGGTGTTTGGCTACGACCCGGAGGCAACATGGAACGCGTAGCGTGCATTGACATCGGCACCGTGACATGCCGCCTTGCCGTCGCCGAGGTCGAGGGGGACAGGGTCCAGAGGCTCGCCAAGAGCTCGACCATCTGCAACCTCGGGCAGGACCTCACCGCGACGGGGAGGATCTGCGACGAGGCGCGCGACCGCGTGCTCGCATGCGTCGGCCAGTACCTCGCGACCATCGCCACCTCGGGTGCGCGGGCGGCGTGCTGCACGCTCACCTCGGCGGCGCGAGACGCGAGCAACTCGGGCGAGCTCCTCTCGGCGCTCGAGGGCCGCGGTCTTAGGCCCATGGTCATCCCGGGCGAGGTCGAGGGATCCCTCACGTTCCTGGGGGTTGCACAGGACTTCCCCGGGCAGCGCATCCTCGTGGCGGACAACGGCGGCGGCTCCACCGAGCTGGCGTTGGGGACCCTCTCAAAGGACGGGCTCGACCTCGAGGCGGTGCGCTCCGAGAACGTGGGGTGCCGCAGGATCACGGAGCGCTTCCTCTCGGCGGGCGACCCGCCGTCGCCGGACGACATCGCAGCCGCCCGGGCGTTCGCGGATGGACCGTTTGCCACGGCGGCCGCCGAGGAGAGAATCGCACAGAGACGCCCCGCCAGGCTCGTCGTCACGGGTGGCACGGTGACCAGCCTCGTCGCCATCGAGAAACGCCTACAGCCCTATGACCCCCGCCAGGTCCACCTCGCGAACCTGAGCCGCACGCAGGTGGAGGGCCTGGTCACCAAGCTCGCCTCGATGACCGTTGCCCAGCGGCGCGAGCTGCCGGGCCTGCAGCCCAAGCGAGCCAGCGTGATCCTCGGCGGCGCCGTGGCAATCGCCGAGCTCATGGCGCAGACCGGCTTTGACGAGCTCACCGTGAGCGAGAGCGACCTCCTCTTCGGCCTCTCGCTCTGCGCGGCTGCCGCCATGCGCGACGACCAGACCCCCGTGGGCTGGAAGCCGCTCCTCGCGCCCGTCCGGTAGCCCGCCTGCGGGCTTGCGCGGGGGAGAGGGGCCCGCGGGCCTCTCGTCGCGATATCATTGCATGGGCCTGGGGGCGTGGCGAAATTGGCATACGCAGCAGACTTAAAATCTGCCTCCGAGAGGATTGCGGGTTCGAGCCCCGCCGCCCCTACCACACATTTCCCTGCGATATAAAGAGGGCGACGCGCCAAGCCGGCACGCCGCCTTCAGTGCTCCATGGTGCCCCCAACGAGACTCGAACTCGTGTCGTCGCCTTGAAAGGGCGATGTCCTGACCGCTAGACGATGGGGACGCATCGGCCAGTATAACAGAGCCGATGGGGCACCCCATGCCATGCCCCTCCACAAATCAAAGTGACCACTTGTCCAATACTTGACCGTATTCAGATTTGAAATGAGCATAGTATTGATTCGACGGAGTGGTCACCGTTGTGCTTAATAGTATTGGTTATCGAACGGAAGGCTTCTTTCGTGTTGAATATCCCTGAACATGTCGAAAATCCTATTCCTACACCGATAAATGAGGGACGAATTGGTATTTCAAGATCGAGTGCCTCTACTCAACTAGAAAAATCTTCAGGAACGTATCATTCCCAGTTATCTAGCCTTCTTAGGGAAAAAATATATTCGCGGGAGTGGGAAGCACGGAAGAAGATTCCCTCGGAGCATCAGCTGATGGAAGAGTTTGGGCTTAGCCGTGGGACGGTTAGGCATGCAATCAAGACATTGGTAGAGGAGGGGCTTCTGGTACAGGTTCATGGGAAAGGAACCTTTGTTACCGAGTCTGCCTTGTCTCATCCTGCTGGAGTTCGTCCGCTTTCGTTTGCAGAGTCATTGCGCGAGCAGGGCAAAAACTTCATGACATTAGTTCTTGATAAAAAGGTTCTGCCTGCCCCGTCCGATGTTGCGCATGAACTGAGGGCACGGAAGGGCGCGCCGTTCCTCTTTCTAAGAAGAGTAAGACTCGTTGATGGAACACCGCTAATTTGTCAGGAGAGCTGGACGAATCTAGAGGAGTGTCCCGGTTACGAAAATGCAAATTTCGAGAAGGAGTCCGCATTTGATGCCGCGCAACGCTGCGGGGCACGACGAATTGCATACTCACGAATACGCTATACCGCTCGAGTTGCGGGTGCAGAGCATGGCCGTTATCTAAAGTGCGACGAGAATGCTCCTCTTCTCGTACTTGAACAGAATATACGTTTTTCAGACGGCGCGCCTTTTGAGTGGAGCCTGACTTGGCTCGCTCATGGGCAGGCAGTTGTGGGAGATGCAATTCAACCACAGGGAGAGTAAATTGTCCGTTCACAGAGAGTAAGGAACCGTTCGCCACTCTTGTTCATTTTTGTGTGTACAAGTTATTCTCTAATCCTATACTTCTTCTTGACGAGTTCTTCATATATCGTCAAGAAAAGGAGTTACTAATGGAAAAGGCAACGCTCAGGAGTCCGTTCCTCGTAGTGAACCCAAAGTCCTACACTTATGGTGAGGATCTTCACAAGCTGGCCCAGCGGGCCGAGGAGCTTGCGGCAAAGTATGACCTCGATTGCTTGTTTACCGCTCAGTTCATCGATCTTCCCTGGGTCATCGAGAACTGCCCCCACCTCACGCCGTGCGCCCAGAACATGGAGAGCCTGAAGCCCGGTCGTGGCATGGGGCACATCCTTCCCGAGGCCCTCGCGGCGGCAGGCGTCAAGGCGACGTTCCTCAATCACGCCGAGAACCCCAAGACCGTCCACGAGCTTGCGGCGACCATCGCTCGCGCAAACGAGGTGGGCATCCTCACCTGCGTCTGCGCCGACTCCGTCGAGGAGGCCCAGATCATCGCCGAACTTCACCCCGACATCATCACCTGCGAGCTCACCAGCCTCATCGGTACCGGCCAGGTTGCGGGTGAAGACTACATGAGGTCCTCGACCGAGGCCGTGCGCGCCGTCTCGCCCAGTACCAAGGTGCTCCAGGCCGCTGGCATCCACTCCGGCCAGAACGTGTACGACGCCATCAGGCTGGGCGCCGACGCCACGGGCGGCACCTCCGGCATCGTGTGCGCCGACGACCCGCTCGCCAAGCTCGACGAGATGTTCGAGGCGCTCGACCGCGCCCGCACCGACTTCTACAAGGAGGCATAGGCATGACCGTCTACAAGGGACAAGTCACCGTCGACACGGAGGCCGGAAAGCCCACCTACATCGACGTGACCGACGAGGTCAACAAGATCGTCGAGCAGAGCGGCGTCAAGGAGGGCACCGTCTCGGTTATCTCGTGCCACACCACCTGCGCGGTGTTCTCCGATGAGTACGATCACGACCGCAACGGCGCGGGAGACCTCTTCCTGCATGCGGACCTCAACAACGGCCTCCAGAAGATCTTCCCCGAGCAGCACGACTGGAACACCTACAATTACCCGGGCGAGAAGCACCTGGAGGAGGTCGAGTCGTGGCCAAACCCCGAGAAGTACCTTCCCGGCGGCGACAGGACCATGCTCTGGAACGGGGATGCCCACCTGCGCTCGACCCTCATCGGTGGCAGCCAGACCTTTGAGGTTGCCGAGGGCAAGCTCCAGATGAACGGCCTAGCCAGCATCTTCTTCGTCGACTATGACCGTACGCGCGAGCGCACTCGTCGCCTGCGCGTGATTGTCATGGGAGAGTAAGTTTACGGAAAACGCGGGGTTTACCCGCCGATTTAAGGAGGAAACAATGGCAAAGATGAAGCATATCCTGCTTTCGTGTGGGTCAGGGATTTGCACTTCGACTATTGCGCGTAAAAAGGTCGAGGCTCTTCTTGATAGCCACGGATATAAGGGAATGTATGAGATTTCTCAGGTCCCCCTTGCGTCGGCCCCAGAGAAGTCGCGTAACTTTGATTTCATCGTCGCGACTTCGATGGCGCCCACGGAACTTCACTGCCCCTACGTTAATGGGGTGCCTTATCTGACGGGCAGAGGTACTGATGTGCCAGATCAGCAAATACTGAAGCTGATGGAAGAGTAGTGGTTAGCTAAGAAAATTATTCTTGCTACATGGGTAGGTAGAAAGGTCCATATCGTATAAAGATACGGGCTTTAGGGATATTTGTAAATGAAACGGAGGGATAATGGACGCGTTTCTGGGCTTCTTTAGTTTCATTTCTGGTCTTGGCGTTTCGGTAATGATGCCGATTGTCTTGACAATTTTGGGGTGCTGTTTGGGGGCGGGCTTTGGCAAGAGTCTCCGTGCTGGCCTTACAGTCGGCGTAGGTTTTATTGGACTTAACCTTGTCATCAATTCACTTTTGGGCACTACGCTCTCTCCTGCAGTTCAGGAGATGGTAAAGCGCTTCGGTCTTGCTCTGAATGTTGTTGATGTGGGATGGCCTGCTGCCGCAGCAATTGCAATGGGGTCTACTGTCGGAGTAATTATTATTCCGCTTGGCCTTGCGGTAAATATCGTCATGCTGTTGACGAACACAACCCAGACGGTTGATGTTGACATCTGGGATTATTGGCACTTTGCGTTTACCGGTGCCCTTGTTGCAATCGTTACCAACAACATCATGTGGGGTATCGTCGCGGCAATTCTTAACATGATTATTGTTATGGTGCTTGGCGACTACACTGCACCGCTCGTGGAGGAATCCCTGAGCATGCCAGGCGTTTCTCTTCCGCACGGGTTTACTACTGCATATGCGCCAATAGCAATGTTCTTCAATTGGGTGTTCGATAAGATTCCTGGGATTCGCGATATCGACATTAATACTGATACGATGCAGAAGAAGTTCGGCGTATTTGGCGAACCAATCATGGTTGGCACGATAATCGGACTTGTTATCGGATGCCTCGCGTATTGGGACGGAAATGATATTCCCGGCTCGATTACAAAGGTTCTCTCGCTCGCCGTTTCTCTTGGCGCAGTACTTGTCCTGATTCCTAAGATGGCTGCTTTGCTGATGGAGGGACTGCTCCCTATTTCTGATTCAGCTTCTAAGTTTGTTGAGGGTCGTTTTGCTAACCGTGGCAAGATTTACATCGGTCTTGACTCCGCCGTGGGTGTTGGCCATCCTGTGACGCTTGCAATATCGTTCGTCCTGGTTCCCCTCTGCATCTTCCTTGCGGTAATTCTTCCTGGGAACAGGGTGCTGCCCTTTGCTGACCTTGCGGTCATCCCTTGGATGTTCGTTCTGATTACGCCTGTTGTCCAC
Source organism: uncultured bacterium (assembly GCA_905214865.1). GTDB lineage: Bacteria > Actinomycetota > Coriobacteriia > Coriobacteriales > Atopobiaceae > Olsenella_H. The sequence goes on from CAJMNO010000010.1 coordinate 59,086, forward strand.
AACAATGGATTCCGTGGATTGATCATCGGTGTCATCGTTCTTACGGTTGGTCTCTATATCGCGACAGATCTTTCGCCTCTCATCACCACTGCAGCGAAGAACGTGAACTTTGACATGAGTGGAGCAACCGCCATTTCCTCAATCTGTGACGGTGCCAACCCTCTTACTTGGGTTATTGTTCGCGTTGGAACATTCCTTAACGGTGCTGGAATGGCAATCATTGCAATCCTGGCTATTGGACTTGCAGTCTGGAATAGGAAGCGGATTGTGAAGGAAGCGGCTGAGCTTCATGAGGCTGAGGCTGCGGAGCAGGTTCAGGCTGGCGAGCAGTCTGAGGTGGCAAGCACTACCGTTGAAAAGAAGTAGCTCTGTCGGTTGTCGGCATGAGGGACCTGCTGAACCTCGAGGTGTCACTGCCTGAATATTCGGGGCTTGTACGAGTATGCGTGCAAGCCCCGTTTTTTGGAGAGAGAGATGAAGAAGACATATATTTTTGAGCAACCGTTCTATGGTATTGAGGTAGTTGCCACTGGTGCTTTCTGCATCTTTATCCTAGTCGCATGTGTGGGATGCTTCGTTACAGATACTCTCATTCCTCGAGGGCTTTGCATTGTGTTCGGCATTGCAGCCGCTTACCAAGCGTGGAATACATTTGTTTCGCTTTCAAATCCCGAGCAGGTGACGATTGACGAGGACGAAGGAATAATCTCCTTCAGTGGATTTGGAAGAAGTGACATATACGAAATTTCTAAACTATCAAAATTCTTGGTACGTCCGTTTCCCAGTTCTGGAAAAACTTTTATTCGAGTGAACGATTACAACGCTTTTAAAGGTCGCTATTGGGTTCCAACAAAAATGTTTAATGATAGCAGGGAGTTATTTGACACGCTTTGCAACCTCGAATACAAGATCCATCCGGATTCCTTGAAAGCTAGAGCTCGTGATGTTAACCAAGAGTACATAGACCACGCAGAACAGATTAAGCAAATTAGGAAGTCAAAACGACGCAAGACGAATAAATAATACATATTTCAGAGATAGGAGATAATATATATGTTTGAAGAAGAAAAGAAGCAAATGCTTGAATGTGCCTTGAAGCTTGACCGCTATGGCTTAATTGCCCTTTCGGGCGGAAACGTTAGTGAAAGAGTGGGTGATGATCAATTCATTGTCACGCCCTCGGGAATGATATATGACGATATGACTCCGGATGATATGCTCGTAGTCAATGGAGAAGGGAAAATAATAGAGGGCACTCGGAAAGCTTCGGTTGACACTGGTGCGCTTCTTTATATTTTCCAGCACATGCCACGTGTAAATGCTGTAATCCATACCCATCAACCATATGCAACTGGTTTAGGTTTGGTAATGGATGAAATACCCTGCAACCTTTCTACAATGGCAAACGCCGTTGAGGGACCATGCCATGTTGCGCCTTACGGTGATCCCGGTTCTGTCTCTATGGGAGTCCAAGCGGTTTCCGCTATTGGGGATCAGCTAGCGGTCGTTCTCAAGCATCATGGGGTTATTGCTGTTGGGCGAGATCTTCGTCAAGCGATGTTCTCTTGCGTTTATCTTGAAGAGGCAGCAAAAACGGTGTCTGTCGCTCTTTCTACCGGACTGCCGATGGCGAAAATGACCCAGGCTCAAATCGATGAAGCTGTAGCTGTTTTCCACAGGTACGGACAGCACACTCTGAACGAACAGGATGCTGAAGCAGCAGAGAAATAAGAACGATCAAACGCAAATTTGCAAGTAGGACTGAGAGGGAAAAATGCTCATCAACCTTCGAGACATCTGCTCCATCGCCGAGCAGAACAACATGGCAATCGCATCTTTCAACGTACCCAGCTTTGAGGCGCTCCGCGCGGCTGTAGACGTGGCGGAGCAGACCGGCTACCCGGTCATCCTTTCCCACGCCGAGGGACACGACCCGTTTGCGCCGCTCGACAAGATTGGCCCCGCCATGGTCGCCCTCGCCGAGCGCTCCAGCGCAACTCTCTGCGTGCACCTGGACCACTGCGAGCACCTCTCGTACATGTACAAGGCGCTCGACATGGGCTTCACCGGCGCTATGTTTGACGGGTCCTTCCTCCCCTACGAGGAGAACGTGGCCAACTCAAGCCGTGCCGCCGACATGTGTGCGAGCTTCGATGCCGGCCTTGAGTGCGAGCTCGGCTCGATGGGCAGCCGCGAGGCAGGTTCGCGCGACGAGGGTGGCACCGCGCAGGAGTCTGGCGCCATCTACACCGACCCCGACCAGGCGCAGGACTTCATCGACCGCACCGGCCTCGACATCCTCGCCTGCTCGTTTGGCACCGTGCACGGCCTGTACAAGGGCGAGCCGCACCTCAACTTCGACGTCCTGACCCAGATTCGCAAGCGCAACAACGTGCCCCTGGTCATGCACGGCGGCTCGGGCGTCTCGGACGAGGACTACGTCAAGTCCATCAACGCCGGCATCAGGAAGATCAACTACTACACCTACGGCGTCAAGTACGCCGGCGAGGCGGTCGAGAAGCTCGTGAGCGAGAAGGGTGGCAAGGTCGTCTACTGGCACGACATGACCACTGCCGCCTACGAGACGCTCCGCGACGACTTCGAGAAGGTCGTGAAGGTCTTCGCGAATGGCGCCGAGCCCCTGGCATAAAGGAAAGGAGATAGATATGGGCGCTGTGGATACATCGTTGCTTAAGCCTGAACTTGTTTATTTTGACTTCGAGGCAGAGAACGCGAACGATTTCTTCGCCAAGATGGAGAAACTTCTTGCCCCAAAGGGTTACATAAAGCCGACTTGGCTTAAGGCAATTCAAACGAGAGAAGCGAACTATCCTACGGGACTTCAGTTTGATGATATTGCCGTTGCAATCCCGCACGTTGAGCCTGAAAATATAGCAAAGCCCTACATCGCCATAGTTAAGCCGAAGAGCTCTATTCCCTTTAAGCCTATGGCTGATATGGTTGATCATCTCGTTGAAACACAGCTAATTATTAACCTTGGCCTGGTTTCACACGATGAGAATCAGGTGGCAGTTCTCCAGGCAATGATGGGGATATTTACAAATCCTGATTCGGTGAAAGAGATTCTTTCTCAGGATAGTGGAGAGGGAATGGTCGACTGTTTCAAGCGGCTGTTTGGTGAGTGATAAGTCATCTACCGTTTGGCTAAGGTGAATATGAAGCAACATTTTGAGCCATACGGGGATTTGATAAAGTGCTAGTTGACTTGGGCGTGGCAGCCAGCGGATCCACTGGCTGCCACGCCCTTTCTCGTATCGATTGCGAGCGCTCCCAACTACCAGTCGAGCCCGTGCTCCTCCGCAAACGACTTGCCCGCAGAGGCTATGTCCTCCTGGCGCTCGGCCCACAGGGCAAAGTCCGGCACGTCCAGGATGATCGGGTCCGCCTCGTGCACGGCGAGCGTGGCCTCCTCAAAGCTGTAGGGGGCATACTGGGGGCGGTCCGGCATGTACGTGTCGATGAGGATGGGACGTAGCAGTGCGTAGGCGCCGCCGTCGCACAGGCTGCACATGCCGCGCAGTGCCCGACGGGCGGCGGTCATGCGGCCCAGCTTGTACAGCAGGATGACCCTCGAGAGCGCAAACCACGAGTCCCCCCGGTGCGAGAAGCGCGCCTCGAGCCGGTTGAGCCCCTCCTCGTCCTCGAGCCTCGCGCGCGAGAGCGCGCAGGCCCGCCTTGCCCCCACGCCGTCGGCAGGGGAGAGGGACAGGGCATTCTCGCCCGCCTCGTCGCACATCCGGTAGCGACCCGAGTCAAGGGCGGCAAACTGTATGCGCGAGAGCAGCCTGAGCCACGGACGGGCAAACACGTCGTTCCAGGCGTCGCCCGTGCCGGTGGTGTCGGACGTCCACGGGCCGCCTGCGAGCTCGTCGCGAAGGTCCAGGAGCAACCCTAGCTCCACGTCCGGGTCCTTGTCGCTGGCGATGATCTGCACCACGCGTGCGTCCACGCAGGTGGGGCATGCCTTGGTGATCTTCTCGCAGGCGATGGAGAGCTTCCCCATGCGCTTTGCGCGCGCCGTAGCGAACTCGTCGTCCTCCAAGAGGTCGTCGCCCTCGCGGTCTTCCGCGAACTTGTCCAGCAGCCTCCCCAGCGCGAGGAACGTGGCGTCCTCACGGTTGTCGATGAACTCCTCCGGGTTCTTGCGAACCGCCAGGAGCAGCTCGGCGTAGGCGCTCTGGGAGAGGCCCATGCGCTCGCCCCTCCTGCGGGCGACGCGCTGTATCAGCTCTTCCCTCGCGTCCAAGCTACCTCCCCTCCCCGGAGTCGCCGTTGAGCTCGCTGTCCTCGCGCGCCACGAGCGCGTCGATGTCCTCCTTGGGGGCGAGCTCCTTCGCCCGCTCGGCGAGCCAGGTGCCCAGCGAGCCGTGACCAAACCTCGCCCGGCCCTCCTGGAACAGGACCGTCGCCTCGGAGCAGGCCACGATGAGCTCGTCCTCGCTGTACGGGGGCACGGCAAGCCGGTAGAAGACGCCGTCGGGCAGCTCGTGCTGCAGAAAGATCGTGGCGGCGGCGTAGGGGTAGGTGTTGCAGAGCGTCTCGAGCTGGCGTCGGGCTTCGGCCATTCGGTACTGCTTGAACAGGAGTGACATGCGGGCGATCTGCATCCACGCGTCCTCGGGGCCTCTCGCCCGCTCGATCGAGAGGCGACGTGTCCGACGCGCGAGCGCGTCCAGGCCGTCCTCGTCCTCCAGCTTGGCATAGGCGATTGCCGCCGTGAACCTGGCGTCTGCGGTGTCGTCGGGGTCAAGCTCCAGCAGCCTGTCGCAGACCCCTATTGCCTGCCGGTTGCGCCCGCAGATGACCGCCTTTGACGCCTGCATGCCCAGCCAGCGGAGGTAGGGGTGCATGGCGATCTTGCTCGCAAGGACCGCCCGGTCCCCCTCGTGGGTCGCAAGCATCAGGTCGCGCTGCTCCCGACAGTGGGCGCCCACCTCGTCCGCGGTCTCTTCCAGGAACTTGTAGTAGAGGTCGAACGAGGGGATGTCAGCGGCGCGAAGCATGCGGATGGCGTCGTAGCAGCGAGGGTCCAGCGAAATCGCCTCGTTGAGCAGGCTGCGCGCGCGCTTGAGGAGGTCCTGGGACGTTCCGCCGCGGGAGAAGGGCAGGTCGTAGTCGATGATCGTCGCCGCGAGGGAGACCAGGTGAAACGCCCTGTCCTCGTCGGTTTGGGGAAGCGAGTCCCGGTCCTGGGCAAACCGGCGGCCAAAGGTCGCAAACTCCCTGGCGGCCCTCAGCGGGTCCGTCCCGTCGAGCTGGCTCACAAAGCGAAGCGCCAGGCGCTGGTAGTCCTCCCTGCTGGGGTCGAACGACATGTGCCTCCTCCCAAAGCGTGTCTACGACATTCCATCGTATCTCAGCTGTCGACCGCGCGCAGGGCGTGTCGTGGTGCGTGGCGGTGACGCCAGCCGCTGGCTCGACCTGCTCGGGAGGATGCCCGCCTCCGAAGAATCCGTGCGGGGCCGGGGAGGGGTAAGCACGCTCCCATCGAAGCCGCTGGGTAATGACGCGGGTGACACCGCGGACGACGTCGTGACTCGGGATTGTTGGGGGTGCGGATGCGAAGGCATCTCATATCAGATGGTGAATGTATTCTATATAGTGTACATTCAAAAAAGTCAATAGTAGCGCAATCAGTATTCAGTATACGGTCGAGAAATTCGGCGAGATGATTCCTGAGCGTGCATCAGAACCCTATGGGTATTCTCTCTAGCGGATGGGGTCCGTATCCCATCCCCCATGGTTGAACAGCGGGCGAGGGGTTCGCCCGCAATCGTCGCATTGGGCGACTCGTTGTCGGCTCCGCTGGGGGCGGTTGCCGGCAGAAGGAGGAGAGTGTAATGGGACGTTTTACCAACCCGCGTGACCTGTACTTTGGTGAGGGCGCTCGCCACGAGGTGAAGAACCTCAAGGGCAAGAAGGCCGTCATCGTCTCTGGTGGCCACAGCATGCGCCGCGGCGGCTTCCTGCAGGATGTCCAGAAGGACCTGGAGGACGCCGGCTTCGAGGTCAAGCTGTTCGAGGGCGTCGAGTCCGATCCGTCGATCGAGACGGTGCAGAAGGGCGCCAAGTTCATGGAGGAGTTTGGTCCTGACTGGATCGTCGCCATCGGCGGTGGCTCCCCCATCGACGCGGCAAAGGCCATGTGGGTGTTCTACGAGTACCCCGACGAGAAGTTCGACAACATCATCCAGCCGTTCTCGTTCCCCGAGCTGCGTCACAAGGCGCACTTCTGCGCCATTAGCTCCACCTCCGGCACCGCTACCGAGGTGACCGCCTTCTCGGTCATCACCGACTACCAGCACGGCATCAAGTATCCCCTGGCCGACTTCAACATCACGCCCGACGTCGCCATCGTCGACCCCGAGCTCACCTACTCCATGCCCCAGAAGCTCTGCGCCCACACCGGCATGGACGCCCTCACGCACTGCCTCGAGGCGTACGTCTCGACCGCTGCCTCCATGTTCACCGACGCCGACGCCCTGCACGGCATCCGCGAGATCACCCAGTGGCTGCCCGTCTCCTACACCGGCGACCACGAGGGTCGCAAGCACATGCACGAGGCCCAGTGCCTCGCCGGCCTGGCCTTCTCCTCGGGCCTGCTCGGCATCGTGCACTCCATGGCGCACAAGACCGGCGCGGCGTTTGAGAACGGCCACATCATCCACGGTGCCGCCAACGCCATGTACCTGGGCAAGGCCATCCAGTGGAACTCGAAGGATCCTCGCGCCCACGAGCGCTATGCCTACGTCGCCAAGGAGATCCTGCACCTTCCCGGCACCACCGACGACCAGCTCATCGAGTCGCTGGTGCAGAAGATCCGCAGCATGAACGACGAGCTGCACATTCCGCAGAGCATCAACAACTACGCCAACGGCGGCGTCAAGGCCGACGAGACCGGCGAGCCCGTCATGGTCTCCGAGAAGGAGTTCCTGGAGAAGCTCCCGACCATCGCGGCCAACGCGGTCAAGGATGCCTGCACGCCCGAGAACCCGCGCGAGACCAAGGCAGAGGACTTCGAGAAGATCCTGAAGTGCTGCTACTACGACGAGCCGGTCAACTTCTAAGGACCGATTCGCAGGTAAGTTCATCCCCCAAGAGCCCCGTCGGCACTCGCCGGCGGGGCTTCTTTTCATGGCTTTAGCCTGTGTCGCGCCACGCGCGACACAGAGAACCACCCGC